>NZ_JARYGI010000022.1:0-60105 GCF_033795625.1 Sphingobium sp.
CCTCTTGCCCATTTCCAAACTCCTTCATAATCCAAAATAACAGAGATTCTGGACCACTCAGAAGGGGGCAGATCAGCCAGACCCGTCACTCCTGGGCGGGAGCGATGCGACACCTCATCGTGCGAGGGTATTTCGTTATCAACTATGATGCCCGTGGTCATGGGGATAGCGACTGGTCTTCTGATGGAGACTATTCCATCGGGGCTTTAGCGTCTGATCTGCGTGCGGTGCTCTCGACCATCACCGGGCCGGTCGCGCTGGTCGGAGCCTCCATGGGAGGAATAACCAGTTTTTATGCGATCGGTGCTGCCGATTACCCCATTGCCGATGCCTTGGTGATGGTTGACATTGCCCTCCGCCCAGCCTCGGCAGGTGTAAGAAAAATCCAGCAGTTCATGACGGGCATCATGAGGGGTTCGCGACCTTGGCCGAGGCGGCGGATGCGGTGACAGCCTACAATCCCGATCGCCCCCGTCCTTCTGACCCTTCAGGCCTGATGAAGAATTTGCGGCTTCGAGAGGATGGCCGCTTATATTGGCACTGGGATCCTCGCATGATGAACGAGCGCCCGACGGCCGAGCCGCCCGCTGCCACCAACGAATTGGAGCGCGTGAGCCACCGCGTGACCGTGCCTACGCTACTGGTTAGGGGTGGCCAAAGCGATATCGTCGATGACCAAAGCGTCGCGGACATGCGGAGACTGGTCCCGCAGACGGAGGTTTTCGACGTCCCCGGAGCCGGACACATGGTGGCCGGCGATCGGAATGACGCGTTCAACGAAGGTGTCCTTGCATTCCTTGCTCGTCATCACCCGGTACGCGAAATACCCTAGCATATATGGGCGTGCTCTTGCCCCTATAAGCCTGTCTCACGGTCTGGCACGGGGCATCGTCCGCCATCATTCTTGATTAGGACGCCAAGGCCCGCACCACGTCCGATCCCGACCATGATCGACATGGGCGTCGCCAGGCCCAGCGCGCAGGGACAGGCGATGATCAGCACCGCGACTGCGGCTACGGGGCCATGTGCCAGTCGCGGTTCAGGGCCCCATATCGCCCATATCGCAAAGGAGAGCAGCGCGACGCTAAGCACCGCGGGGACGAACCAGCCCGCGACCTCGTCGGCCATGCGCTGGATTGGCGCGCGCGAACGCTGTGCGTCCGCCACCATCTGGACGATCCGCGCCAGCATCGTATCGCGGCCAATCTTGTCGGCCCGCACGACGAGCGACCCGGTTTGGTTTACCGTTCCGGCCACTAATTGGGCGCCGACCGTTTTCGTCACAGGCATGGATTCGCCTGTCACCATCGATTCGTCGAGGTCGAGGATCGCTAGCAGCATCGTCTGGTCGCTGGCTCTCGCCGTCTCCATCGTCTCGATGGCGCTCACGGAAGCTCTCGTGGTTGAGTGCCCCAGTCATCCTGTCCCGCTGCGCCAGGAACAGTGCGCGGTCGTACAATGTCCTGCAACCGGCGAACGTGGCCGCAACAAAGCAGAAGGTGGCAAGGCGCACCGCCACGGCGACGCCCAGCAACAAAGGGTGCCGCCAATCGCCGGCAACGAAGTAGGCAGCGATGGCCAGAACTGCCCCGGCAAACGCAACGCCATAGCCGGCGCGTGTCCCGAGACACCAGCAGGCGGCGCAGGCCACCACAAGGTATAAGGGAGCAAGGACCCCCGGGGCGAAATAATCCGCGACCATGATCGCAAGCGTGCCGGCCATGATAACCGTCCAGGCACGCCGCTTGCTAAGGCCTTCGAGGCGTTCAGCGAAGCGGCTCACAGGGGCGTGAGTGATCAAAGGCCAAGCTCCGCAGCTAGATCGGTAAATCTCTCCCCATTGCTCCCGGGATTAGGCCGGAAGGATTAACAAGTCCAAGACGGCCAAGCACGGTAGCTCGCCCGAACGCTCTCCCGCTACGTCCTGCCGCTCTTGCCGGATGGTCACGATCCCGACCTGCAGCCACTCTCGTCGTGCAACAAACGGATGTTTCCTGGACACGGCGAAGCCCGGGAACCGCGGCTGCGCCAAGCCAACGAGATCCTGGGCCAGACATATTTTGCTCAGGCGACGAGGCACCGACTAGGGCTCAACTCAATCAGACGGTTGAAGCCGAGCGCTGACGGGGCCAGAGTGACGCCAGCATCGGGACACGGATGCACGTGCCCGGGGTGTGCCTATGTGGCAGGCGCGGCAGAGCATGGCACGCAACTTGATCCCCGCAGTTTCCGAGAAAGGACGGCTTAATGGCGCAGAAACGGTTCGGAGTAGGCATCGTCGGGTTGCAGCCGGGCAGAAGCTGGGCGGCTGTCGCGCATGTTCCCGCGCTCCGCGCGCTCTCCGGCGACTTCGAGATCGTCGGTGTGGCCAACACCAGCCGTGAGAGCGCCGAAAAGGCTGCCGCCGCGATGGACATCGCGCGCGCCTTTACCGATGTGGCCCAACTGGTCGCCGCGCCCGAGATCGACGTCGTCACCGTCACGGTTAAGGTGCCCCACCATTTCGAGATCGTGAAGGCGGCGATCCAGGCCGGCAAGCACGTCTATTGCGAATGGCCGCTCGGCAATGGCCTCGGCGAGGCCGAGGAACTTGCCAGGCTTGCGCGGGAGAAGGGCGTGCTCGGAGTCGTGGGCACCCAGGCTCGGGTAGCGCCCGAAATCGTCCATCTGCGCCGGCTGATCGAGGATGGCTTCATCGGCGAGGTGCTCTCGACGACGCTGGTCGGGTGGGGCGGCGCCTGGGGCGGATCGATCCCGACAAAGCAGATTGCCTATGTGCTCGATCGCGCCAACGGCGCCACCCTGCTGACAATCCCGCTCGGCCATACGCTGGCGGCGCTGTGTGATGTGCTGGGCAGGGCCAAGGAGGTTTCCTCTGTGCTCGCCACGCGGCAAACGCAGGCGACTGTGCTCGACACTGGCGAGACGCTGCCTGTGACGGCGCCGGATCAGGCGCTGGTCAGCGGACTCCTCGCGAGCGGTGCGCCAATCTCGATCCATTACCGCGGCGGCACCGCGCGGGATGGGCATGGTCTACTTTGGGAGATCAACGGCACCAAAGGCGATCTTCGGGTGACGGGCCCTTCCGGCCATGCCCAGATGATACAGCTCTCGCTCGCCGGCGGGTGCGGAGACGACAAGGAGATGAAGCCACTGGAGGTGCCTGCCGAACTCCGCGCCAGCTGGCCTGACAATGTTGTCCCCGGCAACGTCGCCCGCGTCTACGCCCGGATGGCGGCGGACTTGCGCGAGGGTATGCGAACCGCGCCGACTTTCGAGGATGCCGTGGCCGTGCATCGGCTCATCGCCGCGATAGAGGAAGCCGCAGGTGACGGACACAGGGTCGCGTTAGCTTGATGCCACGCTCCGGCGCACCGCCGGAGCTGATCTCGGTGCTCGGAGCCTCGAAGAAGCAGGTTTCTGCGGCGCCAACGCAAGAGCTGTTCCTCTCGATGATTATGTCCGGGCCAAACGAGGGCACAGGGTCGGCCGACCTGTGCGGCTTCATCGCACATTGAGTCCCAATTCGCTCAAGAGCTGGCCAGCCTGCTCGCGCGAGATTGACGCGCCGCGAAACAGGCCGGCGTCAACAAGGCGCAACCCGCCAAGGTCGACGCCTCGCAAATCCGCACCATCGAACCGCGAACCTGTCAGGATTGCATCGCGGAGGCTGCACTCCTTGAAGCTCGTCGCCCGGAAGTCGCAGTTGCGCAGATCGGCTTGCCCGAAGTCGATCTTAATCAAACTCTGCTTGCGGAATGAGTATCTCGGCAGCTTTGCGTGGATCAACAGGGTTTCCTCAAAGCGAACGTCGAAGGCCTTGGCCTCCGACAGGTCCGCGCCTGTCAGTTTGCACTGCTGGAATGTCGCAGCAGCGAGCGTTGATCGCCGGAAAGCGCAATTGTTGAAGTCACTGCCGACGAAGCTTGCGTCGCTCAGATCCGCCCCAGCGAACTGGGCAAAAGCTGCGCGGCAAGACCGCCAGATGGTGCCGTCCAGTCTTGCGCTGGAGAAATCGGAGCGCCGCAAATTGCATCGCTCGAATGTCCAGTGGGAAAGGTCAAGCCGCGCGAGGCTGGCTTCCTCCAGGTCGCGTCGATCAGATGGAACGGCGAGGACGACGCGGCCAGGCGCTCGACATCGGCCCGCGTCAGCGACTGCCCACGAATATAGCGTTCGGGAAACAGATCATCCATCCGAGATTGGTAGCTCGGTACAGCGTCGTTATCCAGGCCACCGGCGATCAACGCTGCATTGCGCCTACGATAACATTGCAGCTGCCTGGTGCGCTGCTGTCTGAGTGAATAGGTCTCCAAGGTAAGGGGGGGCGCGGACGCGGGCGCATCAATGCCGCCAAACTATGAACATCGGCACGGCCGCGGAGGCCAGCGGCGTCTCCCAGCGGATGATTCGCCATTATGAGAAAATCGGGCTCGTTCCCGCGCCTCCAAGGCGGGATAGCGGGTATCGAGATTATAACGAGGCGGACGTTCACAGGCTGCGGTTCATTGCCAACGCGCGCGATCTGGGATTTCCGATCGACGACATTAGCGCGCTGCTTGGCCTCTGGTCGGACCGGAAGCGATCGAGTGCGGACGTAAAGGCGCTTGCCGAAGCTAGAGCTGCCGAGCTTGGTCGGAAGATCCATACCCTCGAAGCCATGCGGCGCTCGCTCGTTGACCTTGCGAGATCCTGCCACGGCGATGATCGTCCAGACTGCCCGATCATCGAGCGACTTGATGGAAGCCGTCCTTGAGAAGCCGAGCCGAGCGCGGAGCGGTTCAGGCCGTCCACTCATCGTGCGTACGCTACCTAGAGAGAAGCCTCCCGATCACGCATAAGCCGATTGTACTTCCTTCGCCACCATACTGGGCGGCCGGCCTGTAACGAAGTTGGGCCCCCGTCCGTATATGTCGAGAACTATCTGGCTGCGGCGAAGACCATGACGTTGCTCCGGAACCGGATTTACCCTATTCGAAAGTGGCTGTGAAACGAGCACTTCATCTCCTTCTCCTTTTGGGAGCCTTGATCGGCCTGTTCGGCCAGGCGGTCGCTTATGCGTCCGTCCAGCCTGCGGTGTCCGCGCCTATGACAATGTCCGGCATGGCAGACTCTGGAATGTCTGAAGACTGCATGAAGGTGATGGAGCAGCAGCAGCCTCAGCAGAAACCTTGCAAGGGCATGACACTGGCGTGCATCGCGGCAATGGGCTGCGTCATTCCCATGGTCGTGAGCAACCATTCACCCTCGCTCGCAGGTCGCGAGGCAGCACCGAGCCTGGCTTTCTGGCCGACCACCACTGTCCTGCGTGGCAGTGATCTCACCCCCGAACCGGAACCCCCCACTTTCCTTGGCTGATCGAACCCGGCCGTCAGGCTGGTAGGATTGGTGTGCGTATCGTGCACCGGAAATCCTGCCTGACCTGCGGCCATCCCACGATTATCGCCAAAGGAATAGTGTCATGAAGACGTTCGAAGTCGCCGCCGCCATGGTTGCGGCCTCCCTCTCCGCGTTCACCGCAGCGCCAGCGTTCGCGCAGGGCGAAGCTTCCACCCCGGCCCAGGGCCATTATGAATGGCAGCAGGCGCCGCGATATGGGCCGCGTGCGCCACTCCAGCCTGCCCGGCGCGTCTGGGTGCCGGACGCCATGGAGATGGCAAGCTGCGGCTGCGACATGATGAAGATGAGCGGCGCCGCTGCAGCCGCCTGCATGAAAGCGATGCCGGGGACAGCGTCTCCGTCGGGCGCGTCGGCCAGTTAGGACAAGACCCTGGCTGGTACGGTTCTTCCTGACGGTCAGGTCTGAGATATCGGCGGAGCAAGTCCCGCTCCGCCGATGCCCTGCCTGATCGCATAGCCCGTGCTGGCCTGATCTTATGATCAGGAGATTCTCATGCGATTGTTTCTGTGTCTGCCGCTGCTTGCGGCGATTCCCGGCATGGCGTTCGCCCGCCCGCTTACCTTCGAAGCCGCGCTCCAGCGCGCCCGGCAGGATGCACCCTCCCTCAAGGCCAAGGCGCTTGGCGCCGAGGCCGCCCGATCTGCGCGGGGCGGTGCCGGCGCACTGCCCGATCCGACGCTTGGCGTGGGCGTCGAGAGCTTCCCGATTTCGGGACCGCTCGCGTTCGAACCACAGCGTGACGATTTCACCATGGCGCGAGTCGGGGTATCCCAGGATATTCCCAATCTCGCCAAGCGCCATGCCCAGCAGGCGCGCGCCGACAGCGACATCAGGGCTGCCGACGCCGGCACTGCGGTCGAGGCCCGCGCCGTCGAAGTCGGGACGGCGATGGCATGGATTACCCTCGCTTATGCCGAGCGGCGGCTTGCCGCGCTTGACGATGTCTTATCCCGTCTCGAACGTGTGGTGAGAACCACACCGAGCGCCGTCGCGTCTGGCAACGCACGACCAGCGCAGACATTGGCCGGACAGCAGGCTATCGCGGCGATGCAGGATCGTCGGAGCGAACTGGTGTCGAACGTGGCGCGGGCACGCGCGACGCTGACGCGCTGGACCGGGGATCTCGCGCCGGAGATCGCCGGTTCGATCCCGGATTTCCCGGTCGATGCAACGGGCCTGCGGGCAGGGCTTGATCGCCACCCCACCATCCAGATGATCGACGCTCAGGCGAGGCAAGCGGATGCCGATGTCCGCCTGGCCGATGCCGGCCGACGCTCCGACTTCGGTGTCAACCTTGCTTATCAACGCCGCGACCCGCGTTTTGGCGATTATGTCTCGGCCGGCGTGACGGTCAGCCTGCCGTTCTTCACCCGCGATCGCCAGAATGCCGGGATCGCGGCAGCGCAAGCCAGTGCCGGGCGAGTCCTGGCCGAACGTGAAGCGGCGCGCCGCGCGCTTGCTGCCGACCTGGACGCCGATATCGCCGATCATCTCATGCACCACGAACAATGGATGCGGGCACAGGGCACCCTGCAGCCGCTTGCCGAGCAGCGGGTGAAACTGGAGACTGCCAGCTACGGAGCGGGGCGGGCGAGTCTGGTCGATATTGCCGACGCCTATGCCGCGCTCGCTGACGCAACCCTCAATACCCTCGACCGTGAAGCTCTGGTCGCCGCCGATGGCGCCCGATTGACCCTCACCTATCGGAGCGACGCACGATGAGCCTCGAAATTTTCCCGCGCGCCCGGCTGGGACTGGCCGCCGCAGCGCTCGCGGTGGTTGCCGGCGGTGCAGGCTATGGCTTCGCCCATCTCGGTGGGGGCGAGGCTCCCTCGATGCAATCCGCCGACGCGGGCCGCAAGCCGCTCTATTATTATGATCCCATGGTGCCGTCGCAGCATTTCGACGCGCCTGGCAAGTCACCCTTCATGGACATGCAGCTCGTCCCCAAATATGCCGATGGGCGCGGGAGCGACGCACCCGGCGTTCGGATCGATCCGGCGACGGCGCAATCGCTTGGCCTGCGCACGGTCGCCGTCCGGCGCGGGGAACTCGCGAGCAGCATCACCGCCACCGGCACGATCGATTTCAACCAGCGCGATGTCGCGATCATCCAGGCGCGCGCCGGCGGATTCGTGCAACGGGTCTATGCCCGGGCACCCGGCGACATCGTCGGCGCGGGCGCACCGCTCGCCGATCTTCTCGTCCCCGAATGGGGTGGCGCACAGGCCGAGTTTCTCGCGGTACGCCGCACCGGCAACGCGGCTTTGACGCAGGCGGCGCGCCAGCGGCTCATGCTGCTCGGCATGCCACCCGGCACCATCGCGTCCGTCGAACGGAGTGGGCGGCCGCACAATGTCATCACGATGTCCACCCCGACCGGCGGGGTCATCAAAACGCTGGACGTCCGTGCCGGCATGACCATGGCGGCGGGCCAGACCCTTGCCGAGGTCAATGGTCTTGGCACCGTCTGGCTCAATGCTGCAGTACCAGAGGCGATCGCGGGACCGCTCAAGCCCGGCCAGATCGTGCAGGCCTCGCTTGCCGCCTTCCCCGGCGAGACCTTGTCGGGCCGCGTCTCCGCGGTCCTTCCTCAGACCCAGGCTGACAGCCGGACGCTGACCGTGCGGATCGAATTGCCCAATCGCGGCGGGCGCCTGCGGCCCGGCATGTTCGCGACCGTCTCGTTCGGCGGAGCCACGCAACCGGCGCTGCTCGTGCCATCCGAAGCGCTGATCCGTACGGGCAAGCGGACATTGGTGATGCTCGCGCTCGACAAGGGCCGCTATCGGCCGGCCGAGGTGCAAACCGGACGGGAAGCCGGCGGCGACACCGAAATTCTGGCAGGCCTTAGCGCAGGCGAGAAGATCATCGCGTCAGGCCAGTTCCTGATCGATTCCGAAGCGAGCCTGTCGGGCGTCGAGGCGCGGCCGATCGGCGGCGCCGCAGCGGCGGCACCCGCCGCCAAGTCCGCCACGTCGCTATGTTAAAGCCCTAAGATGAGTGGCTTCATCATATACTGCTATCAGGTTATTCTACTGAGATATGCCTGCACGGTCGGTCTGCACCAGCCCACGCGTCGCTAAATCTCTATTGCGAACGGAGTGGTGCACCGTCCAGTGCGCGCTCCCGCAACCACAGGTCGCCTACGCTCCAACGCAACCCACAAACCAGTCAGCCCGCCACGCCATGAATCCCCCGGATTAATGCTGGCCCGCCTCGGCTCCCCGAACTGCCTTTGTGGCACCGTCTCCTCAGGCTCATAACCTGAAGACAAGCAGTCCATATCCTGCTCACATAAAAAACATCCCCAAACCCATATCACGCCTCGTCAGGCCCATGGCTTCCACTGCCTGTGGCCAGCGATGCACGCCGCCCTTGCAAACAAGTTCGTCCGGTATGTCAGCGTGGCTAATGGTCTCGACGTTTTGGCCCTTTGGGGCGAAATTAATTAAACAGGTATTGACGTATCTCGACCCGTTCGGACACAGCCTCGATCGCGTGGCGGCCAGCCTGAGACCTCCGAACTCTTGGGGCTGAACAAATCTGTGTTCATCATAGTAGTTGTCTTTCGTTCGGAGACCTAAGCGCATTTCAAAGCTGCCAGCCGTTCTCCAAGCGCCCGTCAAGTAACGAGCGACCGGCCGGGACTGGTCGAAACGGCCATCCTCGCCTAATTAGCGCCTCGAAGGTGTCCCATTGACCGGCATCTTGCAGCGGAGGAATAGTAACTTCCTCGCGACCGTCAAAACTATAACGCGTGTTCTAGTGCTGCCGCAAGTCGGCCTGCGCGCTCGCCTGAACTGGCGATGTCAGCCGAAAGGATGTCTGCTGCAACGGATGTCTCATGCCGCAGGCGTTCAGCCAGGGCTGCCAAGCGCTATATGCTATGGGCTACGGACACTGGAGTGCGACCGCGTTGCGAGGCGCTTGCCGTAGCCTCGACGCAACACCGCTGGAGGGGCCGGAAATAAGCACAGATAGTTGGCGAACAAGGAATTGCCCCTTCGCGGCCTAAGCGCTACATTTATTATACATATATCATCATAGTGTCTATTCCACACGGAGATATATCGTAATGAGAGTGAGTCGGAGCAGAAGGCGCGAAACCGCGGCTGCATCCTGTTAGAAGCGGCCAGACTCTTCCGAGAGAAGGACTTCGACGCGGTAAGCGTCGCCGATCTTGGATGATCCGCATAATGATCGGGACGTCCGCTCCTTGATGGCTAGCGAAGCTTACAAAAAGCCAATCCTCTCCGACATGATGGATCCAGCAATTGGTTACCGGTCATGAGCGTTCTGTATGCTAAGGCAAGACTTCATCGCCCATCAAAATTCGTGATGGTGTTTTGAAAATCTTTCGTTTGCGCCCCGCAGCACTGCCCGTCACCGTGCGCCACAAGGAGGGTCGTGCAAGAGCGTGGTGGGGAAGACTTACAATAAGGAACGAGTCGTGGAGACGCGTGTGATGAACGCCGGATCGGCGCGGCACGGGATCGACGGACCTTGGTATCATTCACTGGATCGAAAGCAGTGGAACACGCTGATTGCCTCTAACCTCGGCTGGCTTTTTGACGGCTTCGAGAATTACGCTCTTATTCTCACGGTGGCGCCAGCGCTTAGCCAATTGCTTCCGGCCACGGAATTGGCCGACCTTCCGTTCTATATCGGCTCGGTCATAGCCATTAACCTTCTAGGCTGGGCAATCGGCGGGCTTCTTGGCGGTATCTTGGCTGACTATGTCGGCCGCAAGCGCATGATGATGTATGCCATAATTGGCTATTCTCTTGCCACGGGTCTTTCCGCCTTCGCCTTCTCGTGGTGGTCGTTTGCCGTATTGCGATTCATCGTGGGCGTGACAGTCGGTTCCGAGTGGGCGACGGGAAGTTCCATGATGGCGGAGCTTTGGCCCGACCGCGCCCGCGGCAAGGGGGCCGGCCTGATGCAATGCGGCCTTGGCATCGGCTTCTTTCTCGCCTCTTTCGTCTGGCTGTTCATCGCGCCCCTCGGCGCCGATGCCTGGCGGTACATGTATCTTCTAGGCGTCCTTCCGGCGCTCATCACCTTGTGGATCCGGCGCGCGATCCCCGAGTCCGAGCTATGGGAGGTGGCAAAGGCTCGCCGCACGGAGGCCAAGGCCCGCGCTGTTGCCGGAGGTGAACTGACGAGCGAAGAGCAGCAGCTCAATAAGTTTACGCTCTTCGACCTTTTCACCGATCGCCCGGCGCGCCGTCTGACGCTCCTGGCGCTCCTGATGTCTCTTGCGACCACCGTCGGATTCTGGAGCATCTCCACTTGGGTGCCCCAGTTCATCGGTTCGCTGGCGACCGCCGAGGGCCTTCAGGCCGCGCGTTGGGCAAGCTTCGCCGGCATGGCCTACACCGCAGGTTCAATCACTGGCTACATTGCCTTCGGTTTCATGGCGGATGCTTTCGGACGCAAGCCTGTCACCTTTGCCTTCTTCCTGATCGCCTTGTTGCTGACACCCGTTCTTTTCTTCGCGACACAGAACCTCGGTTGGCTTTTAGTATTGGCTTTCTTCAACGCCATCTTTTCGAATGGGCAGTACACGTGGATGCCGGTTTGGCTGCCCGAGTTGTTCCCAACTCGCGTGCGAGGCACCGCGCTGGCGGTGATATTCAACCTCCCGCGCTTCCTGGCCTTTGCCGGGCCGCTGCTTGCGGGAACGCTTATCGTGACCTTCGGCGGCTTCGGATGGGCGGCGATGGTCCTCTCGTCGATCTATATCGTTGGCATGATCGCTACACCATTCCTTCCGGAGACGCGAGGCAAGCCGCTGCCGCTCTGAACGCTACCCGCAAGAAGACCGATGAAAGCCTTCGTGCTCGCTGCTCCGGCTGCATCTCTGATCAAGGGGATTTGACACCAAGAGAAGTAAGTTCAGCAGGCCGCAACTCCATCTTTAACTGAGCCATCGTGCATTGCCGCGCAGCTTTATCAGGGCGCCAGCGCAACAGCCGCGTACCGTGGCGGAAGCGATTTCCTGTCACCTGATCATATAGGACCTCGACTACCAGATCGGGGTGAAGAGGGATCCATTTGCTGCTTTCGCCATTGTTCCAGCGGCTTGCGCCATCGGGCCTCTTGCCCGTGAAGCCCGGACCACCTGAGATCGGGTTGATCAATTTAATAAGCTTGATGCGCTCGCTACTTTTCATCGCGGACGTAAACCCGACATGATCCAACTCACCAGCATCGTTATAAAGCCCGAGCAATAGCGATCCCACGCCTTTACCTTCCTTGTCGTGGCGAAATCCTCCCACCACGCAATCGGCAGAGCGTACTTGCTTGACCTTAAGCATTGCGCGCTCCCCTGGCCGGTAGGGTTCATCCAAACGCTTGGCAATTACGCCATCCAATGCTCCCCCAGCGCGCATCAGCCAGTTACCAGCTTGGGGCGCATCGCGGGTGCAGGGAGATAGTAGCAAGCTCACTCCGCCATGGATGGCATGAAACCGTTCGAGCTCTGCTCGGCGATCGGTGAGCGGATGAGCATACAACTGCTTGTTTCCAACTGCAAGACAGTCAAAAAGCATGAACTTTGCCGGCGTTGCTTTGGACAGCTTTTCAATTCGACTTGCTGCAGGGTGAAGCCGTTGCTGAAGGGCATCGAAAGAAAGCACGTCATCAATTGGAATAATAAGTTCGCCATCCAAGGCGAAATTCATTTCCGACAAGGAGGCCAGAAGCTCCACTACTTCGGGAAAATAGCGCCCGAGATCTTTGCCCGATTTCGATCGAAGATCGACGCAGCTTCCGTCTCGGAAAGCCAAAGCTCGAAATCCGTCCCACTTCGGCTCAAACTGCCAGCCCTTCTCTGTTGGAAGGCTCTCCACGAGCTTTGCTTCCATCGGTGCAGGTCTGAATGCCTCGCTTGGTCTAAAAGCCATGGAGCTTCTCTCCTACCTTGCCGCACTTGTCACGGACGAAGTGCCGCGATTTTCGTTCCCGTGCTTCCGGCCGACAGGCAGTCTAAATCGAAAGTTGGGTCTCCAGTCCCGTATTTCGCCACTCGAACTTCGTTGCTCCGCGCAGTTGGTTTTCGATTGTGCCCTTGATGATCTTCATACCGAATTGCGGCTCGGGTTTGGGCCTGGAATGTGCTGCCCAGTGCTCCCGCCAATTGATCACCAAGCGCGCGTCAAGATGATGCCAACGTATGAATATCTTGCCGATCGGATCAGAGAGCGCGCCATGTGTCAGAGCGTTGGACATCAGCTCGTGCAGCACCAGGGCCATGGGCTGTACCCGTGTTGCAGGAATTACTGTGGGCGGTCCATCAATATCGAGCCGATAAGTCGAAATCGGCGGGGTCTCCAAGGCGATCAGCTGCTTGATCGTTGCACCTTCCCAGCTATTTTGAGCAAGGAGACGGTGGGCACGTGCCAGTGCGTCGACCCGGCCTTGTATGGCCGCGGCATACTGCTCGGTGCTGTCCGTTCGGCTTAACCGGACGAAGCTTTGAACGAGGGCCAGCGCATTCAGGGCGCGATGATCGACCTCCATGAGCAGCGTTCGTTCAGTATGCTCCATCTCCTGCGCACGGCGCTGCTCGGTGACATCTTTCTGAGACCCGAAATGATAAATAACGTCACCAGCTTCGTCGAGAACCGGGCTAATCGATAACTGATTCCAGAATGTGGAACCATCTTTTCTATAATTTAGTAGTTCTACAGAGACGTTGCACTTCTTGGTTAAGCCGTCCCTGATCGACGCTATCTCGGAATCTGATGTTAACGGCCCCTGCAGAAATCTGCAGTTTCGACCGATCACTTCCTCCGCCGAGTAGCCAGTTAGTTCAAGAAAAGCATGATTGGCGAGTACGATAGGGCCGTCCTGTTGACGCGGATCCGTAACGACCATCGGCATGCGCGTCCGTTCTACGGCAATCACCGCCAATTCTCGCCGATCAGGCAGAGCGTAGCTTGCCGCTGCTGCAGGTAAGTCACCCCGCAGCGTTCTCATCTCGACTTCATCGCTCATCGACTATGGTCACCATCCGAGCATCAACGTCCAGCGGTTTCCAAAGTTTCGCACAGCAGTAAATCACCAAAATATCTCGAGAATTTATTCTGAGCCATGTTCCTGTGCAGCACAATCGGGTCCCAGTCTCCAATCGACCGGGTTCACGAAAGACCTTGGCGCTATATTGGAACATATCGGAATTACATTCCGATGGTCGTGAAAATGACTGTATCTAATGTCTCGCTACTTCGTTGCAAATTTTGCACTTGTCTGTCACTCGAGCATTAGATCAAGTTATGATTGCTTGCGTAGGAGGCACCACGTTGTTCTTGCGGGCATGAATATAATTGTAATTGCTGTCCTTAAGGAACCTTGGTTGCAAGACATTCTCAATCTGGCTTTTGAAGTGCATCGGGTTACGGAAGAGAAGATCGGCGTGATTGATGACCTGACGAGGCGCACAAGAACGCTCTCTCTGAATGCGAGAATTGAAGCGACTCGTGCTGGCGACAGAGGATCTGCCTTCGCGGTAGTGGCTCAGGAAATGTCCGACTTCGCCAAGGAAGTGGCGCAACTTTCCACGGAACTGCGAAACGCCATAGGGTCCAACATGGCCCGCATTGAGACCGCCGGCGAACGCATGATGCTGGATTTTCGTGGAGCGCGGTTCTCTGACCTGTCGCGCAACGTAGTCGAGATCATGGACCGAAACCTCTACGAACGGTCCTGTGATGTGAGATGGTGGGCAACAGATAGCGCTGTTGTAAACGCCGTCGAGGAAAAGGCATCAACAGTAGAGCGCGCCCTTGCAGCGAAGCGGCTAGCTACAATCCTTCGGTCCTACACGGTGTACCTCGATCTTTGGATTGTAGACCTTGAAGGACGGATCGTTACGAATGGGCGAGGGGATCGCTACCCGGATCTGGCTGGAAATGATGTGTCCCATGAAGAATGGTTTCGGAAGGCTTTGGAAACACAAAGCGGCGATGATTTCGCCGTCTGCAATATCACCCTTAACCCGTTACTGGAAAACGCCGCGGTAGCAACGTACTCTACCGCGATACGCCAAGAGGGTGATACTTATGGCGCCCCAATTGGAGTGCTGGGCATCTTCTTCGACTGGCAACCTCAGGCCCAAGCGGTAATTAGCAACGTTGCTTTGAGCGAAGAGGAAAAATCAAATAGCCGGGTAATGCTGCTGGACAATGACTTGAGGGTCATAGCGTCATCGGATGGCCGGGGCATTCTTACTGAGAAGTTCAAGCTCAAAGTTGCCGGGCAGCAGCATGGTTTCTATTTAGATGGGAAACGCCTCGTCTCTTACGCACTGACGCCTGGTTACGAAACATACTCGGGGTTGGGCTGGTATGGATGCATCGAAAGCACATTGGCTTTGCAGCATGATCTGATAGATCCAAATCGTGCTGTAATGGCTTAGGCACATATGCGTTGTATGAGGCCAACATCCTATCGGGGTTTCGACGCCTTGCCATACAGGCTGCACACTAAAACGTGACTTGACGGTAGGGGGCGGGGGGCCCTATGGGCCGTCTTCCCCTGCGATTGCAGGGCGTGGCGATCGTAGCTCAGTTGGTTAGAGCGCCGGTTTGTGGTACCGGAGGTCGTGGGTTCAAGCCCCATCGGTCGCCCCATTGTAGCTTCAGCTTATGACGATCAGGAAAATGCCGCCCAAGGCATTTAAGATGGCTTTTTGCGTTTGATCCATTATTGCTCCCTTTCGTAACTTTGTTGCGAGGTAATTATGAGCGCGTGGGACCTGCCTGATTTCGACGAGCATGAAGGTGTTCATCTGTTCCACGACCGCGCGAGTGGCTTGATTGCGGTCATAGCCATACATTCGACCGCACTAGGGCCGGGCGCGGGCGGTACGCGTTTTTGGCATTATGCCCAGCACAATGAGGCGATCACCGATGCGTTGCGGCTCTCTCGGGGGATGAGCTACAAGAATGCGATGGCCGGGCTGCCAATGGGAGGCGCCAAGGGTGTGATCCTTGCCAACGCAGCCAAAACCAAATCTCCCGCCATGTTGGAAGCTTTCGGCCGCGCCGTCGACTCGCTGGGAGGACGCTACGTCACTGCGGAAGATGTGGGGATTTCAGAAGCGGATATGGTTGTCATTGCGCGTGGTACGAAACACGTGTCCGGCCTTCCGGTGGGATCAGACGCTGCGGGCGGCGATCCCGGCCCATTCACCGCTTACGGTATCTACCTTGGCGTCAAGGCTGCTGTGGCCCAAGCCCTTGGCAAGAACGACATGAGCGACGTCCACGTGGCCATACAGGGCTTAGGAAGCGTAGGGGGTGGCCTTGCCCGCTATCTTGCCAGGGATGGCGCAAAGCTGACTTTGGGTGACGTAAATGGTGAACGCGCAGAGCAACTGGCGTCTGAACTCGGCGGAAAGGCCGTGGATGCCGGAGTGATCCTGGGTGTGGAGGCCGATGTTTTCAGCCCGAATGCACTGGGCGCCATTCTCAACGAGTATAGCATTCCACTTCTGAAAGCAGGAATAGTGGCCGGCGGAGCCAACAACCAGCTTGCCACTCCGGCAGATGCAGCGCGGCTCCATGCGCGCGGTATATTGTATGCGCCAGACTATGTCATCAATGCTGGCGGAATCATCAACGTTGCGCTCGAATATCTCGGTCAAGGGAACAGGGAAGAAGTGAATGGACGCATAGAGCGTATTCCCGACCGCTTGCGTCAGATCTGGGCTGAAAGTGCTGCTACCGACACGCCCGCGGCCGATGTCGCGGACGCCATGGCTCAGAAGCTTATCGGTCGCTGATTACAGTGAGATCATGTCCTTGATCGGTCATCCTGCCGATCGAGGATATGATCAGTTGTAACGCCGCAATAGACCCGCAAGCTTACCCTGAATCCGTACATGCTGGGCATCATAGACTTGCGACTCATAAGCGCTGTTCGCCGGATCGAGACGAACGCGCCGCCCGTCCTTGTGGAAATATTTCAGCGTCGCTTCGGCATCATCAATCAGGGCGACCACGATCTGACCATCGCGAGCGACTTCAGTGCGCTGGATCAAGGCAAAATCTCCGTCGAGAATGCCAGCTTCCATCATTGAATCCCCGGACACTTCCAGTGCGTAATGCTCGCCAGAACCAAGCAGGGCAGCGGGAACGGAGAGCATGTTCTGTCCCTCCATTGCCTCAATGGGAACGCCAGCAGCAATGCGTCCGTGAAGTGGAATATCGATGACGTCATTAGCCGCAATCGGTACCGCAGGCGCCGACACTTTGGGGGGAGCCGCAGGAGCCGCCAACAATGCAGCGGCTTTGCGTGCACGCTCCAAGCCTTCCGGCAGCTTCATCACCTCAAGAGCGCGCGCCCGATTAGGAAGGCGACGAATAAAGCCACGCTCTTCAAGCGCATTGATCAAGCGATGGATGCCGGACTTCGATCTTAGATCCAGAGCCTCCTTCATCTCCTCGAATGACGGTGATACTCCCGCATCTTCAAGTCGATTGTGAATGAAAGTAAGCAATTCATGTTGCTTGGGCGTAAGCATAGCGACCTCATCCTTAGGAACGGACAGTGAACGTATAGGAAACGCAACGTGTCACGTCAAGAGATCTGCACCGCTTTCTGCTTAAAGTGGCAATATCGTCACCAAGCTATCGCGCGCCGCAAACTCCGAGCCCGCCGGACGCACGATCAGGCAATTTGCGTCGGCCAAGGCGCGCGTGGCCGCGCTGTCCTGAGCCGTGAGCGCCACTGCTCCCTCTGGCGTCATTCGGGCTCGGAGATAATCATCTCGCTCTCCCGTAGGTCCAAGGTCGCGCGCTAAGGGCGCGGAGCTGAAACGGGGCAGAGGCGTGGGGCTACCGCACAGGTGCGATATCAGCGGTTTGACGAACAGGGTGGCGGTCACGAAAGCAGAGACCGGATTGCCGGGAAGCCCTAGGAAGATCGCTCCATCTAATGTTCCGGCCATCAGTGGCTTGCCAGGACGCATCCTGATCTTCCAAAAGTCCAGAGTTCCGCCAGCTGCTGCAAAGGCGGGCCGGACCAGGTCATGATCACCGACAGAGGCGCCCCCGGTCGATATGATGAGGTCGAAGTGGCGTACTGAATCGAATGCCGCTTTCATCGCGTCCAGGTCGTCCGCTATTATGCCTACGTCGCTGATTTCGCAGGGGAGCTGCTGAAGCATCGCCGCCAGCATGACGCTGTTGGACGAAGGTAGTTTCCCGACCGGAATAGGCGCGCCTGGTGCTACGAGTTCGTTACCGGTGGAAAGGATCGCTATTCGGGGCCTGCGGTGGACGGGGAGGGTGCCGTGCCCTGCCAAGGCAGCAAGGCCGAGTTGAGCGGGGCCGAGCTGGCTGCCAGCCCTCAACAGCACCTCACCGTCTTTGAAATCGGAACCTTGAGGACGAAGGTGAAGCCCAGGCTTGAGGAGGTTTCCAGTCGTGCATCTTACGAGATCGGCGTCTCGTTCGGCATTTTCCTGAATGAGTATTGCGTCGGCACCGACTGGAACAGGGGCCCCCGTAAAGATGCGCGCCGCTTGGCCGGGGGCGAGCGGCTGCGGCACTGGTCCGCCCGCGGCGCTTTCCTGAGTAACGCGCCACGGTCCACTTCCGGCCTGCACAGCATAGCCATCCATCGCCGAGAGATCGGTAAACGGCTGGTCCCGCAAGGCCATTACATCCGAGGCCAGCCAGCGACCGTTGCAATGAAGCAGGGGCGCATCTTCCCTCGGCAGGGGCTTGGCTAGCGCGAGCAGCCGGGCCTGTGCTTCTTCGACCGGCATGAGGCTCATGTGGATGCCTTGCGATCCGGTGCTTGCCAGTCACCGGACTTGCCGCCGGTCTTGGAAACCAGCGAGATACTATGGATCGTCATAGACTTATCCATTGCCTTTGCCATGTCATATACGGTGAGCAAGGCGACCGATACGGCGGTGAGTGCCTCCATCTCGACCCCTGTCGGGGCAGCCGTCCGGGCAGTCGCGGTTACCATGATTCCTGCTTCATCAAGGTCAAAGTTCACCGTGACAGCGCTTAGAGGAAGCGGGTGACATAGGGGAATGAGGTCGGCGGTTTTCTTGGCTGCCATTATGCCGGCAACGCGCGCGACAGCGAGGACATCACCTTTCTTTACAAGGCCTTGCGCGATGGCATTGGCAGCTTCTCTGCTCATGTCGATGCGGCCAGATGCGATTGCCTCCCGCACTGATGTCGCTTTGCTGGACACGTCTACCATGCGTGCCGAGCCGGCCTCATCTAGATGCGTCAGCTTGTTCATGCCGCGAGCAAGGCCCGAGTGGCAGCTTCCACGTCATCCTGCCGCATCAGCGCCTCGCCAATGAGGAAGCAGCGGACGCCGCGTGCAGCCATGGCGTCAAGATCGGCTCGGCTCGTAAGGCCGCTTTCAGCAATGAAAGTGCAGCCTTCTGGAGCTTGGCTCACCAGCTCATAGGTCCGAGCAAAATCCACGGAGAAATCACGCAGATCGCGATTGTTGACGCCGATCAATCGCGACTTAAGTTTCATTGCACGCTCTAGTTCCAAGGCGTCATGGACTTCGACCAGCGCGTCCATCCCCAGATTCAGCGCCGCATCTTCAATGTCTGCCATCTGGGCATCGTCGAGGGCGGCAGCAATGATCAGTATGGCGTCGGCTCCGATGGAGCGGCTCTCAAGCACCTGCCAGGGATCCACCATGAAGTCCTTGCGCAAAACGGGAAGCGCGCAGGCCGAGCGGGCGGCCATCAGATAATCCTCATGCCCCTGAAAATACGGCGCGTCGGTAAGTACCGAGAGGCAAGCTGCACCGCCCGCCTCATAGGCGACTGCGTGAGCTTCGGGATTGAAATCGGCCCGGATCAAGCCCTTCGAGGGGCTGGCTTTTTTGATTTCCGCAATCAAGCCATAGCCATCGCGCGCAGCGGCATCCAGAGCAGCGCGGAAACCCCTGGGGGCGCTTTGTTCGGCGGCACGGGCGTCCAGGGTCGCCACCGTCATCTCAGCTTTGCGAGCGGCGACTTCCTGACGCTTCGTGGCGCAGATCTCGACAAGTTTGTTGGTCATGAATAGGCAATCCAGCAGTTCAGCAGGGTATTGGCCAGCCCCTTGTCTATGGCTTCGGCCGCCTCGTCCACCCCTGAGCGCAGGTCCGTGACGGCGCCTGCGACGACAAGCGCCGCAGCGGAGTTAAACAACACGGCGTCCCGGTAGGCTCCCGCTGTGCCATTCAAAAGGCTCCGCAACGCTGCGGCATTGTGCTCGGCATCTCCACCCCGGATGGCATCGATAGCGTGAAGCGGTAGACCGGCATCGGCAGGCGACCAGCGCCGCATAGTGATAAGACCCTCGGCTGCGACATCTGCAATGTCGTTGCCACCCGCGATGGAGAGCTCATCCAAGCCCTCATCGCCCGACACTATGAAAGCTTGCTTCGTCCCCAGCATGGCCAGTGCTTCGGCATAGATCGGTACATAGTCGGGTCGTGCGATTCCTATGAGCTGACGGCGGACGCCTGCGGGGTTGGCGAGCGGGCCCATCAGGTTGAAGATCGTGCGGCGGTTCAGTGCCTTCCGTATGGGGGCCAGCCGCTTCAGCGCCGGATGATGATCTTGCGCGAATAGGAAGCAGATGCCCAAGTCGGCCAAGGAACGTTCAGCGATGTCGGCCGCACGGGCAAGATCGAGCCCAAGGGCTTCCAGTGTATCGGCGGCTCCGGATTTTGACGAAGCGGCTCGGTTGCCGTGCTTGGCTACCGGAACATCGCAGGCCGCTACTACCAGAGAGACGGCTGTGGAGACATTAAGCGTGTGATGGCCGTCTCCGCCTGTCCCGCAAACGTCTATTGCATCTGTGGGCGCTGTGATCCTGATCATGCGATCACGCAGGGCTTGTGCGGCGGCGGCAATCTCCGTCGATGTTTCTCCGCGATCGCTCATCACGATCAGGAAGTGAGCGACGTCCTCATCGGAGGCCCTGCCGTCGAGCAGAATAGCGAATGCATCGGCCGCGGTCGCAAGATCAAGCGGGAGGGAAGGGTCAGGGAGCAGGGACATGGTTGCTCCCTTAGACGGTGCGTGGAAAATATGTCGAGCGATAACCTGGAATCAGGCGCGCTCTTTCACCTTCATGCCTGCAGCAGTCATGAAATTGGCGAGCATCGCATGCCCATGTTCGGTGGCGATGCTTTCAGGGTGGAACTGAACGCTGTGAATGGGGAGGTCGCGATGCCGAAAACCCATGACGGAGCCGTCATCGCTCGTAGCGTTGACGATCAACACTTCCGGAATATCCTCGACGATCAGCGAATGATATCGGGTTGCAGTGAAGGGAGAAGGCAGATCCCGGAACAGCCCTGTGCCGTCGTGGGTGATGGGCGAAGTCTTGCCGTGCATCAACCCGCCCCGCACGACACGGCCTCCGAAATATTGGCCAATCGATTGATGGCCGAGGCATACGCCGAGAAGCGGCTTGCCGGCGTCGGCACATGCCGCGACGATATCGAGGCTGATCCCCGCTTCGTTCGGGGTGCATGGGCCGGGAGAGAGCAGGAACGCTTCTGCGCCGGATGATAGAGCCTGCCCGGCGGACATGGCGTCGTTGCGGACGACTTCGACCTCAGCCCCGAGTTCCATCAGGTAATGGACGAGGTTCCAGGTGAAACTGTCATAATTGTCGATAACTAGGATCATGGCGCCTTACTGCCCGAAACCCGCTTCTCGCGCAATCTGGACGGCTTCCCGTGCGGCAGCGACAAGAGCGCGACTCTTCGCTTCGCATTCGCGCTGCTCATAGTCCGGTTCACTATCCGCCACGATCCCCGCGCCTGCCTGAACGTGCATCAAGCCATCCTTTAGAACGGCAGTCCGCAGTACGATGCAGCTATCCATATTGCCATCGGGGCTGAAATATCCAACGCCGCCAGCATAAGCTCCACGTGTTTCAGGTTCCAACTCGGCGATGATTTCGCAAGCGCGGATCTTCGGCGCTCCACTTACAGTGCCGGCAGGGAACCCGGCAAACAGGGCGTCGAGCGCGTCCTTGCCGGGAGCAATCTGGCCCACGACATTGGAGACGACATGCATGACATGGCTGTAGAACTCCACGCCGTAGCTGTCCGTCACTGCCACCGTACCGGCCTGCGCCACCCGCCCGACATCGTTGCGGCCCAGGTCAAGCAGCATGAGATGCTCGGCGCGTTCTTTGGGATCGGCAAGCAGGCTGTCGCGATTGGCGGCATCCTCGGTAGCCGTTTTTCCGCGTGGCCGCGTGCCTGCGATCGGGCGGATGGTAACTTCGCCATCGCGGGCGCGCACGAGTATTTCAGGGCTTGAGCCAATCAGCGCAAAGCCGGGCAGATCGAGATAATAAAGGAACGGCGAGGGATTGATCCGCCGCAACGCGCGATAAAGTGCGATGGGCGGTAGCGTAAACGGGGCGGTGAAGCGCTGGGCCAGCACCACCTGGAAAATATCGCCTGCGACGATGTAGTCCTTCGCGGCAAGCACCATCTCCCGATACCGACCCTCCGGCAGCACTGGCTGAACAACAACGTCCGGCAGGTCGGCCACTCGTTCGATGCTGGGCACTGGGCCAGCAAGGCGAGCCGCGGCGGCGTCGATCCGTTCATGTGCGGCGGCGATGGCCTTTTCCGGGTCAGTAAAGCTACCCTTCCAGACTGGCGCGACCAGATATAGTTCGTCTGCCAGTCGATCGAAGATCAAGATGACCGTCGGCCGCACGAACAGCATGTCAGGAACATCGACTGGGTTCGGCGACGGGCGGGGGAGTTTCTCCACCAAGCCGATCGTCTCATAGCCAAAATAGCCGACTAGACAGGCCAAGGCCGAAGGCAAAGCGGGGTCCATCGATGCTTTGCATTCCTCCACCAGCGCGCGCAACGAAACCAGCGCGCCCGCTCCGGCAGGGGCGAACGCATCGCGGTCGGTCTGCCACTGGCGGTTGATCTCCGCTTTATCGCCCATCGCGCGGAACACGATGTCGGGCGCCAGACCGATCAGGCTGTGGCGGCCACGGACAGCGCCCCCTTCCACCGATTCCAGCAGGAAGTCACCGCGATCGGATTCGAACAATTTAAGCGCCGCGGAAATAGGTGTGTCTGTGTCTGCAATTTGCCGGCGCCATACGAGGGCGGAGCGGCCCTCTTCCAGAGCCTGCCGTGCTAATACGTCGCCTTCCGCTCCTGCCTTCATGGAGATCAAGGCGTCACGCCATTGGCGGCACGCAGGGCCTGCTTGACCTTGGCGATTGCCGCAGTGTCACGCTTCACACCCAGTTCCTTCTCCATGGAACGTTCGAACTGATCGGCATATTCTCCGCCAGTGACTTGCGAAAGCTGTGTGCGGACGTTCTCGACCAGTGCCGGCTGCTTGGCGGCATCGGCGCGCTGAATCTGATCGAGCTGGACGATGAACGTGCCTTGATCGTTAGGGATCGACAGCGTCTTCACGCTCTTGGGCGCCATGGAGAACAGCAACGCTATTTCCGCTGGAGGACGCTGCTGGCCGCGCATCAGGTCGGCACGGCGGCCGGCGACGCGTTGCGGCGCGGGCAGGGGAACCCCCGCCGACTTGAGGGCGTCTTCGAGAGACATGCCCTTTGCCACCTTGGCGCGAATCTGCTCGGCAACCGCTTTCGCTTTTGCAGCGCCCTGGCTCTGTGCCAAATTGCTTACGACCAGGCTGCGTATCTTGGCCAAAGGCGGCGGAGCGGCGGGAATGATCTCGCTGACATCAAGCAGAGCATAGCGCTGATTGGGAACCACCGGCACAAGCTGCGCATCATCGTCAGCGGTCATGTCGAACCCCGCCTTCAACAGCGGCTGGAGGTCGGCAGTTGGTTTGAACGTGGGGTCCTGCACATTCTGCCCTGTAGAAATTACGGGTGGCGAGGTCTCCACGGAAAGGCCATTGTCCTTGGCGATTTCGTCAAAGGTGGCGCCTTCGGCAACCTGGTCCTCGATCTTGCCGGTGAAGTCGCTGATCAACTGCGCGACTTTCTGGCTTTTCAGCGCGGTGACGATTTCAGAACGGACTTGAGCGAGGCTACGCTCCGGCACCACGTTGATGGCCGTCACGCGGAGCACCTGCCAACCAAGCGCCGTGCGAATTGGCCCCACCACATCACCCTGCTTGCCCACCAACACGTCCTGAGCCACGGCTGCATTGCCCTCGCGGGTAAGCGTTTCACGTGTTTGCCTGGAGAGAGTCGCAACCGCCAGACCAGCAGCCTGCGCTGCCGCGGTCATCGATTTGCCCGCTTCTACATCGGCAGCGATCGTCTTTGCCGCAGCCTCGGTTGGGAGGACAAGACGTTCGAGATCGCGAGTCTCACTGCGCGCGTACTTTGGTTTGTTCTGATTGTAGAAGGCCGCAATTTCCGCATCCGTCGGATTGGCGGCTCCAGCGAAGCGAGTGGCATCGATGACCGCGTAACGCAGGCGGCGCTGCTCGGGGATTGTGTAGCGTTCCGCGTTCTTGCTATAGAAATCCTGAAGTTGCGCCTGAGACGGAGGTGTCTTGGGCGCAAAGGCGGCGGCTGGAATTGCGGCTATGCGGCCCGCACGGGCTTCCAGAAGCAGTGAAGCGTAAGGGAGAACGAGGCTGTCGCCCAATCGCACCCCAAGGTTGGCTGGGCCGATGAGTTGCTTGCCGATCAGGTCACGGCTGATGTCGTCACGTAATGTCTGCTCATTCACGCCTTCCCGAGCCAGCAGTTGGCGGAACAGGTCTTCACTGAACTTGCCGGATGCATCCTGGAAAGCAGGGATGGCGGCGATCTGGCCGTCGATCATCCGCTTGGACACGCTCATGCCTTGCTTGTCGGCATAGGCGCTGACGGTAAGGCCGGCGATCAGCTGATCGTAGACCTGCTCCACGGCGCCCTTGGCCAGAAACTCGTTGATCTGGAGACCGGGGTTGCTGCGTCGCTCCTGTTCGAAAATGCGCTGCGTACGTGCTTGCAGGTCGGCAACAGAAAGCTTCTCACCGCCCACCTTGGCAGCTGTGCCGCCTCCGCCACCGATCGAACCCAGACCGCCAGTATTGGTGATGTCCCCCGCTGCGAAGGCGAATGCTATGATCGCGAGGAAGGCCAGCGCGATGAACGCGCCAATTCTGGAGCCAAGGAATTTACGGAAAAAACTGAGCATAAGGGTCCGGAACCGTTGGCCTGAGACGAGATGTTCGCCGCTTTAGGGTCGAATCCTGCTGCTGTCGAGTGCAGCTGCGTGGCGGCCACAGGCTGGACAATATGCTTTCAACCGCTATCGCTGCGCCGCAACATCCCATTTCGTGCAGGAGATCAGGGGCAATGGTTAGACGCAAGCTGGTGGTTGGAAATTGGAAAATGAACGGTTTGCGGGCACATCTGCCGCAAGTTGCCGCCATTGGAGCGGAAGCGGCATCTCATCCCCAAGTGGAAGTCGGCTTGTGCGTACCAGCGACGCTGATCAGCATGGCGGCTGAGGCGCGCGGTGGCGCGTTCATCGGTGGTCAGGACTGTCATGCCAAGACGAGCGGCGCACATACCGGTTGCCTGTCCGCCCAAATGCTTAAGGAAGCTGGCGCGACCTGGGCGATCGTCGGCCATAGCGAGCGGCGGGCGGATCATGGCGAGACGGATGCCGATGTTGCGAGCAAAGCCCTTGCTGCGCATGCTGCGGGGCTCAAGGTGATCCTGTGTGTGGGGGAAAGCCTGGAAATACGCGACAGCGGGGAGGCCGTGCCCTTCGTTCTGGCGCAGCTGGAAGCCTCACTGCCCGAGGGAGCGGCGGCCGAATGGCTGTCCATCGCCTATGAGCCAGTATGGTGCATCGGCACGGGTAGGATTCCGACGATGGATCAGATTGCCGAGATGCATAGCGCCATTCGTGCCGCGCTCATCAAGCGGCTGGGCAAGGATGGCAATGCCATGCGCATTCTTTATGGCGGATCGGTGAACGCCGCCAACGCTGCCGAGGTGTTCACAGTCGCTGATGTCGATGGCGGACTTGTGGGTGGCGCGAGCCTGAAGGTGGAAAGCTTCGGCCCGATCATCGCTGCGGCGGCATAGGAACATTGGGAGTGGCAGGTTGAACCCAGGACCCAATCTCGCTATGTGCCCGGCAACATACATCATCCCGGACAGCCTAGTCGCATGATCTTTACCTTTCTCCTCGTCGTGCAGGCGATCATCGCGGCAGCGCTGGTCACTGTGATTCTGATGCAGCGTTCCGAAGGCGGCGGCCTGGGCGTCGGCGGCAGTCCTTCGGGACTGATGTCGGCGCGTGGTGCGGCTAACTTCCTGACGCGGGCGACGACGATCCTTGCGACTCTGTTCGTGGGTCTGAGTGTGGTGCTGGCGGTGATCGCTTCGGTTCAGCATGCGCCGAGCAGCATCGATACGTCGCTGGCGAAGACGGCTCCGGCCGCTCCCGCCAGCAACAGCGCGCCGCCCTTGGCCGGTGGCGATCCGCTGGCCGGCGCCGCGCAGTCGATCGGCAACGCCGCTGCGCCTGCCGCTCAAGCTGGCAACGAGACGGTTCCGCTCGCCAACTAAGCTTCGCGTTTCGCGCCTCCCACTTTCCGCTCGAAACTATTTTTGCGGGCGTGCGGATTCGCGCGCTTGCCCAACTCGTTTGTAAAAGGCTAAGCCTCTCATCCCATGGCGCGGTATATATTCATAACCGGCGGCGTGGTCTCCTCGCTTGGTAAGGGCCTCATGGCCGCCAGCCTCGCAGCGCTGCTGCAGGCACGAGGATATCGCGTGCGAATCCGCAAGTTCGATCCCTATCTGAATGTCGATCCGGGTACGATGTCGCCCTACCAGCACGGCGAAGTCTATGTGACGGACGACGGGGCGGAAACCGATCTCGATCTGGGCCATTATGAGCGGTTCACTGGTGTTCCCAGCCGCCAGTCGGACAATGTAACTCAAGGCCGCGTGTATCAGACGATCATCACCAAGGAGCGGCGCGGCGATTATCTCGGTGCGACGGTGCAGGTGATCCCGCACGTCACGGACGAGATAAAGGCATTCGCGCTAGCGGATACCGACGGGATCGACTTCGTGCTGTGCGAGATCGGTGGCACCGTTGGCGATATCGAGAGCCTGCCGTTCATGGAGGCGATTCGGCAGCTTCACAACGATCTTGGCCGCGGCAACTCGATCTTCGTCCACGTGACGCTCGTGCCCTACATTGCCGCTGCAGGTGAATTGAAGACGAAGCCGACGCAGCACAGTGTCAGGGAACTGACGTCGCTCGGCATCCAGCCTGACATTCTCCTGTGCCGCTGCGAACAGCCGCTGCCCGATAGTGAGCGCGCCAAGATCGCGTTGTTCTGCAACGTTCGGAAGGAAGCCGTGATTCCCGCGCTTGATGCGACAAGCATCTATTCGGTCCCGACTCAATATCACGCCGAGGGCCTGGACGAGGAAGTGCTTCGAGCCTTTGGCGTCGAGGACGCGAGATTGCCGGTGCTGGATCGGTGGTTCGACATCATGGACCGCCATGCCAATCCGGAGGGCGAAGTCACCATCGGCGTCGTCGGCAAGTATGTCGGCCTGCCCGACGCCTACAAATCCTTGCACGAAGCACTGGTGCACGGCGGGCTGCACAATCGTGTGAAGGTGCACATCCGCTGGATCGACGCGGAACTGTTCGAGAAAGAGGACAGCAGCGTTACGGCGGCGCTGGAGCCAATGCACGGCATCCTGGTTCCCGGTGGCTTCGGTGTGCGGGGGAGCGAGGGCAAGATCGCAAGCGTGCGCTTTGCTCGCGAGCGTCGCGTGCCTTTCTTCGGTATCTGCCTTGGCATGCAAATGGCGTGCATCGAAGGTGCCCGCAACACGGCCGGCATCGAGAATGCGTCCACCACGGAGTTCGGCGAAACAAGCGAGCCGGTGGTAGGCTTGATTACGGAATGGATGGGCGCGGAAGGGCTGCAGAAGCGCCAACATGGCGGCGATCTGGGCGGCACGATGCGGCTTGGGGCCTATCCGGCGAAACTCAGCGGCAATAGTGTCGTCGCTGGCATCTATCAGGCCGAAGAGATCAGCGAGCGGCATCGCCATCGCTATGAAGTGAATGCGGGCTATCGTGAGCCGCTGGAGAAGGGCGGGCTGATCTTCTCGGGAATGTCGCCGGACGGCACATTGCCGGAAATCGTCGAGCGGCCGGATCATCCCTGGTTCGTGGGGGTACAATTCCATCCCGAGTTGAAGTCCAAGCCCTTCGATCCGCACCCCTTGTTCGCAAGCTTTATCGAGGCTGCGGTTAAGCAGAGCCGGCTGGTCTGACGCGCACTTGGATTCCGGCGTCCCGCAAAGCATAAGCGTCTGAGGGAGTATCGCATGGACATCACCGCATTGTACGCCAAGATGCCGGAGCATAGCCTGCTGCGCTCGCTGGGCCCGGAAGACCTGGGGCATTTGCTGGCGGATGCACGCGAACATAAGGCCAAAAAGGCTGAAGTGTTTCTGCAGCAGGGGGATAAGGGCGATTTCCTGATCATCCTGCTGGAGGGGCAGGCGCGCGTCACCGTCTATTCTGCCAATGGCCGCGAGATCGTTCTGGAATATGCGACGGCTGGAACCGTGCTGGGCGAGATCGCGCTGATCGATGGCGGGGTCCGCAGCGCCAGCGTGATCGCCATGGGACCCGTCCGCTATCTCACATTGGCGCGGCCGGTGTTCGAGCGTGTGATCGCGGCCAATCATGGAATTGCATTGCGATTGATGCGTGAACTGGCGATGCGTCTGCGGCTCGCCAATGAAACGATCGAGACGGATCGTGCTTATGGCGCAGCGCCGCGCCTGGCGCGCTTCCTGCTCCGGCTGCTTAAGAATAGCGAGACGAACGTCATTACCCTGAGCCAGACCGAACTGGCTATGTTCGCCGGGATCAGTCGGGAGAATATCAACCGGCAACTCGCGCTCTGGGCTCAGGCGGGGATAGTCGAACTGGAGCATGGTAAGATCGGCGTGATCGATATTGATCCGCTCGAAGAAATTGCCGACGCCATGGAGTGAACGCGCTGCGCCTGCTTGACAGCCGCGCGAGGCGATGCCAATGCGCGGCTCCCTCCGGGGGCGCGTAGCTCAGTGGTAGAGCACACCCTTCACACGGGTGGGGTCGCAAGTTCAATCCTTGCCGCGCCCACCATTTTTCGCCCCGCAGTGCGGTAGCGAGTTTGCCGTTTTAGTGCGCACTTTCGATCTTTGCGCTCACCACATTCAGCGCCAGCATGTGGCTTGGCGCTACACCTTTCGCGCGTTGTGTCCGGCAGTCACCTCGGCAAACCTTCGCGCCATCTTGCGCTTCCATGCGCCGGAGAGACGCTTTAGGGTCGAGCATCATAATACAAGAAGGACAATGGCATATGCCTCCTAAAGGCGTGATTGGTAAACTTTTAGGTGCGGCGGCATTGCTTGCGATCACGGCTTCTCCTGCCATGGCGCAGTCGGTCGCTCCCAAGCCTCTCACCCTAGAGCGTGTCTTTGCAAGTCCTGACCTCTCCGGGCCTCAACCTCGCGCTCTGAAGCTTTCGCCGGATGGAAAGCTGGTGACTTTGCTCAAGCCCCGTCAGGAAGAGAAGGAGCGCTATGACCTGTGGGCGATCGACACCAGTTCGGGCGCGGAACGCATGCTGGTGGATTCCCGGAAAGTGGGTAGCGGCGCAGCGCTCAGCGAAGCCGAGAAGATGCAGCGCGAGCGTGCGCGCATAGGCGACAGCAAAGGTATTGTCGCCTATGACTGGGCGCCTGATGGCAAGCACATCATGGTTCCTCTGGACGGCGATCTGTTTCTCGCCGGCCTCGACGGACGTGTGACGCGTCTCACCGATACGCCGCAAGGGGAGCTAAATCCCACGGTCAGCCCGGCCGGCGCCTATGTGTCCTTCGTGCGCGACGGCAACCTGTTCGTCACCGATGCAAATGGGGGCGGCGAGAGGCAACTCACCAAAGGCGCTTCGGAGACAGTCAGTTGGGGCGTCGCCGAGTTCGTCGCTCAGGAGGAGATGGACCGCACTACAGGGCATTGGTGGGCTCCGGGAGACCGCTACATCGCCGTGGCCCGGATCGATGAAACGCCGGTGGCAGTCGTCACACGTGCGGCTATCGGTGCGGACGGCACCAGCGTTTATGCGCAACGTTATCCAAAGGCCGGTACGTCCAATGCGCTGATCGATCTGTATGTTATGAAGCCTGACGGATCGGGGCAGGTGAAGGTCGATCTTGGCACAGAACCCGACATTTACCTCGCCCGCGTAAATTGGTCGAAGAGCGGCGATACGCTTTACGTTCAGCGGGAAAGCCGCGACCAGAAGCGGCTCGACCTGCTAGCTGTCGATCCGGCTACCGGCAAATCGACGGTACTCCTGACTGAACGCGCCAAGACGTGGATCAATCTCCATTCCAACTTCCGCGCGCTGGCGGATGGCGGGTTCCTGTGGTGGTCGGAGCGCTCGGGCCACGGCCATCTTTATCATGTGAAAGCGGGTAAATGGACGACGCTTACCGAGGGGCCCTGGGAAGTGCGACAAGTCGTCGGCGTCGATGAGGGCAGGGGCCTCGTCTATTTCACAGGCAATCGCGATACGCCGCTGGAAGACCAACTTTACAGTGCATCTTTGAAGGGCGGAAAGCGCCCTGCTGCCCCCCGCCAGCTCACCGCCAGCGGCTGGTGGAACGAAGCGGTGATGGACAACAACGGCAGCCGGATCATCGTCAGCCGCAGCAACAGCGACAATCCCAGGCAAGTCTATCTGGCGGATGCGGCCGGGACCCGGCTGCGCTGGCTTTCCGAAAATGCGCTGAACGCCACGCATCCTTACGGCCCTTATCTGGCGAGCCATGCGACGACGACCTTCGGCACCCTGAAGGCCGAAGATGGATCGACGCTCCATACCAAGATCATGACTCCGCCGCTGGAGCCGGGCAAACGCTACCCGGTGTTCATGATCCATTATGGCGGTCCGGGTGCGGGGCGTCAGGTGACCAACCAGTGGGGCGGGGCGCTCAACCAGTATCTCGTCCAGCAAGGCTGGATCGTCTACGCAGTCGATAATCGCGGCACGCCGGATCGCGGCAAGGCCTTCGAAGACCAGATCTACAAGGCAATGGGCACCGTAGAGGTCGAGGATCAGCTTGCCGGTGCGAAGTGGCTGAAGGCGCAACCGTTCGTCGATCCGGCCCGCATCGCGACCTACGGCTGGTCCTATGGCGGCTATATGACGCTGAAGCTGCTGCAGAAGTCGCCGGGCACGTTCATGGCCGGCATTGCTGGCGCACCGGTTACGAAATGGGAGCTGTACGACACTCACTATACAGAGCGCTATCTGGGTGATCCCAAAGCCAAGGACAGTGCTTATCCTGCCTCAGGCGCGCTGGAAGAAACCGATGCATTAAAAGATCCGCTGTTGCTGATCCATGGCATGTCCGATGACAATGTCGTCTTCGATAATTCAACGGCGTTGATGGCAAAGATGCAGGGAGAGGCGGTGCCGTTCGAGACGATGGTATATCCCGGTCAGACGCATCGCGTTTCCGGGCCTAAAGTCTCGGTACACTTGTGGCGCACGATGCTCGATTTTCTGGATCGCCATGAGCCGAAGGCAAAGGAAGCTCAATAATTCGGCAGTGGCTCAGCGAATGGCGATGAGCGATTTACTGAGGCCAGCGACCTTCTCCCGTGCGATCCTCGCATCGGGAAATAGCGCGGCCATCTGGCGTGCCGTCAGGAGATTGACGGTCTGGACGTTAAGCATGGCATCATCAAAGCTGGCTTCTGGCCCGCGGAACCCCAGCTTACGCTTCGTGAGGATACTGGCGCGCATGGATTCGGGCAGCCAGTGGAAAAACAGCGTCCGATAATGCGGTTCCAGCGGAAAGCCGTAATTCGGCGTCTGTACGAAATAATGCGGCGCGAGGCGCTGGATCTCTTTCGCCATTGCGGTGATTTCCGCCCAGTGGCCGACATGCTCGATGACGCTGTTGGAATGAACCACATCGAAGCTGCCATCGGCATGATCGAAAAGATTGCAGGCGTCACCACCGCGCAGTTGATATGGCGGATCGTCCCGCGCCTCCGCACCAATGTTGACGATGGTGATGTCCAGCGGAAGGTGCTGCCAGAGATCCCTGACACCTTCCCAATACGCCCGCGTCCCGCCGATATCGAGCAGCCTAATGGTGTCTTTGCCGGGCGCGATGCGGTTCAGCACATCTAGCAGCATGTGAAAGCGCTTACGGCGGAACCGGTTCACGTTCGCAGTCGGAGAGGGCACCCCTTCAATGGATGTGACACCCGCACGCTTCGACCTGTCTTCGGATATCATGGACTGCCCCGCTTGCTGGCGGACAGGGTGGGATTCGAACCCACGGTGAGCTTGCACCCACGGCGGTTTTCAAGACCGCTGCCTTAAACCACTCGGCCACCTGTCCGTTGGGGCGCTATTAGCTGTCCCTTGGATTATTCCAAGGTATATTTTCGATGAGACGAGCAACGCAAAAGCTATAAGGGATTCACGCAAGCGGCGTACTGTGCGACACTCACCGAGCGAAAGGCGAAACCCATGATGAAATCTGCCATTCTGGCGGCCACGCTCCTGATGAGCGCGACCTCGCCTGATGTTGCGACAGCACCGCCAGCTTTTCAGCAACCCATTGACGGCTTCCAGACCTATTTGGCAAGCTTGCGGGGGAAAGCGCACGCCCTTGGCATCAGCGATGCGACGATGGACCGGACGTTTCCTACTCTGACGGTCAATCCGCGCGTCATTACCCTAGATCAATCTCAGCCGGGAGGGAGCTTCGATTCGCCCATTCCCGCATTTGAGCCTTATCGCAAGCAGCATGTCGATGCGGCCCGCATCAACCGTGGCCGGATAGCATATCAGAACAACCGGGCGCGGCTTGCCCGTATCGAGCGCGAGACCGGTGTGCCGGAGGCTATCATGGTCGCGATCTACGGTCATGAGACGAACTACGGATCGTACACGGGAGATTTCGACCTGCTTCGTTCCTTAGCTACTCTTGCCTATGAAGGACGGCGACGGGCATTGTTCGAGCCGGAGTTCCTCGCGACGCTCAAGATGCTGGACAATGGCGTCTCGCGCTCGCAACTCGTGGGGAGCTGGGCAGGCGCCACCGGATACCCGCAATTCCTGCCTTCTGTGTACCTTCGGGTCGCAAAGGATGGCGACGGCGACGGACGTGCCGATATCTGGTCGAGCGAGGCAGACGCTCTTGCATCGATCGCCAATTACTTCGTGGATGCGGGTTGGCGGAGAGGCACGCCTTGGGGAGTTCCCGCCGTTGTGTCGGCAGGTTTCGACCGTGCAGGCATTGCGAACCGTACCAATGCGCCTCGATGCCCTCGCGTCATGGAAAGGCATAGCCGTTGGCTGACCATGGCGGAATGGCGCAGGCGCGGCGTCGTGCCGCAAGGTCTCGCCACCCTCCGGGATAACGATCTGGCCACGCTGATCGAACCGGACGGTCCGGGAAAGACTGCTTATCTTCTGACGGGCAATTACAGGGTGATCCTCGATTATAACTGTTCCAACTTCTACGCTTTGTCGGTGGGATTGCTCGCGGATGCCGTGGCGGGTTAGGCCCGTCGCCACTGGCGGAGCGCTGATGCTGATGCTCGGGTCCTGCGGAATGATCGACGGACAGCGAGACGGCCGCTTCAGAGCGGGATCAACGCCACTGACGTCGCGTGGGGTATCGGACCTGCCCATCAAGATCGGAGCACCTTACACCATAGGCGGCGTGACATACACGCCGGCAGATGTCCGCAACTATCGGGCTCTGGGCTATGCAAGTTGGTACGGCGAGGAACTGAATGGCAATCGCACGGCCAATGGCGAACGCTTCGAGCCGTCCGCCGTAAGCGCTGCGCATCGCACCCTGCCGCTCCCAAGTTACATCGAAGTGACGGCATTGACCACCGGCCGGACGATCCTGGTCCGCGTCAATGACCGCGGGCCGTTTACTCAGGCCCGCGAACTTGATCTGTCGCGAGGAGCCGCTGAACAGCTTGGCATACTCGGAGGCGGCGCGGTTCCCGTTCGCGTGAGGCGTGTAGAGCCAGCCGAAGCCGAACGCGCTGTGCTGCGGTCTGGCCGGCGGCTGGCGGAGCGCGCCACCGAAGGCAAGACATCGCTCGCCCAGTTGCGCGGAGAACTTGGCATACGTCCTCAACCTGCGTCCTACACCGCGGCTCCGGTTCTACCGGAGTTGGGATTGTATACGGTACAGATCGCTTCCTTCACCTCAAAGGATCGAGCCGAAGCGCTGGCCGCGCGAGTCGGCGCGAATATCAGGTTCGCGGGATCCGCATGGCGCGTGGCCTTTGGCCCCTACACTAGCGCAGGCGAAGCTCACGCAGGCGTGAGCTATGCCGCATCCAAGGGGTTCCGTGATGCCATCATTATAGCTAATGACGATGTAGCCGAGACGTCAGCATATTGAAGCTGTCGATCCGATATCGAGAGTCCAGATGATAAAAAGCTTTGCCGTTATCCTGTTACTGCCGCTTCTGGCGCAGCCTCTTGCAGCCGAAGCGCCGCCTTACACCAGCGCTGCGCCAATCGCGTTCATGAAGGATCTCTCATCAGGCGCTGTCTTATATGCGAAGGGTGCGGATCAGCGGATGCCGCCAGCCTCGATGGCCAAGATGATGACTGCCCATGTGGCATTTCGCCTGATTCAGCAGGGCGAGTTGAAGTTGGACACCAAGTTCACTGTCCGGCCAGAGACCTGGCAAAAATGGCATGGCCCCGCGGCGGGATCGACCATGTTCCTTTCCCCGGGCGAGCAGGTATCGGTCGAGAACCTGTTGCATGGCATAGTTACTTTGTCGGGCAACGATGCCTGCGTCGTACTGGCGGAAGGGATCGCGGGAACCGAGCAGGCGTTCGTTGCTCTGATGAATCAGGAGGCCAAGCGCATGGGCCTCAACAGCAGCCACTTTGGCAACAGCAATGGCTGGCCCGACGAAGGCGTCACTTACGTCACGGCGCGTGATCTTGCCCGGCTCGCCGAGGGCACGGTTCAGGAGACGCCGGACTTATATAAGAGATTCTACGCCACCACCTCTTTCACATGGGGTAAGACGATGGGTGGCAACGCCATCACTCAAGGAAACCGGAACCCTATTCTCGGCCGCATAGCTGGAGCCGATGGTCTGAAGACGGGGCATACCGATGAGGCAGGCTATGGCTTTACAGGTTCGGCGGATCAGGGCGGACGGCGGCTGGTCATGGTCGTTGCGGGCCTGGACAGCTTCAATAGCCGCATCCAGGAGTCAGTTAGCTTCATGGACTGGGGTTTTCGCGCATGGAAAGCGCAGCCTTTGTTCAAGAAGGGCGCAGTGGTGGAGACTGCGGCTGTGCAATTAGGCAGTGCCCGCTCCGTTGGCCTGATGGCTCCACGTAACCTGGCAGTCACGTTGCCGCGGACGGCCTCCAGCAATATCCAGGTAAAGGTGGTCTATAATGGCCCGATCAAGGCTCCGATCGCCAAGGGGCAGGAAATCGCACAACTGATCGTCACGACGCCTGACACCGGCGCGCAGACGATGCCCTTGGTCGCTGCCGAAGCCGTTGCGGAAGCAGGTATTTTCGGTCGGTTGTGGAATGGCCTGAATTCGTTCTTCGGATAATGGCATCGGGTCGGTTCATCAGTCTTGAAGGCGGAGAGGGTGCGGGTAAGTCGACTCAGGTCAAGGCTTTGGCCGAAGCCTTGCGGGCCAGGGGTGCAACAGTCGTCGAGACGCGGGAACCCGGGGGCAGCCCTGGAGCCGAGACCATTCGCGACCTCCTGCTCACCGGCGCTGTCGATCGCTGGACTCCGCGGGCGGAGGCGCTGCTGTTTGCCGCTGCTCGCGCCGATCATGTCGCACGGGTCATACGTCCGGCGGTCGAGAGTGGCGCATGGGTGATCGCCGACCGTTTCCTGGACAGTAGCCGCGCCTATCAGGGCGGCGCGAGCGGGATCACTGACGACGACATATTGAGCCTCCATCGCATCGGCAGTGGAGACTTCCTGCCGGACCGCACGCTCGTTCTCGCCGTGCCAGAGGATATTGCCGAGGCTCGCACCGCTGCGCGTGACGGTGACCGGCCGGATCGCATTGGAGGACGGGACCGCGAATATCACCGCGGGGTCGCCAGGTCCTTTGCCCGGTTCGCAGAGCAGTCTCCCGAACGATTTAGGATGATCGACGCAAGCGGCGACGCAAGTGCCGTCACCAGCCTGCTCCTACAGGCGTTGACCGACTTGCTGCCATGACGTCACTTTTGGGCCACGACGACCAAGCCTTTGCGCTTATGGAGGCAGCCCGGAGCGGGCGCATGCACCATGGCTGGATGCTTGCCGGCCCACGTGGAGTGGGGAAGGCGAGCTTTGCCCGTGCAGCGGCCAGGCGATTGCTGGCGGAAGCAGCCGGGGCAGAGCAGGACGGCGGTACGCTGGATTGGGCTACGGTTGACCATCCCACTACACGGCTGTTCGATGCGGGTACGCATCCGGATTATGCGGAACTGGTGCGGCTGGAGAAGGACAACGGCGATCTGGCCCGCAACATCAGCGTCGATCAGGTGCGTGGACTTCAACGGCTGTTAGGTGCCGTACCGTCGCTTTCCGCCCGTCGGATCATCGTGATCGACAGCGCCGATGATATGGAACGAGGCGCAGCCAACGCACTGTTGAAGAACCTGGAGGAGCCCCCTGCAGGCACCTTGTTCCTCCTTGTGACTCATGCACCAGCGCGTCTGCTGCCGACCATTCGGTCCCGCTGCCGAGTCCTGCGTTTCGCCCCGCTCGATGACAGCGCAGTAAAGACTATCCTGCAACGGCATTTGCCAGGCGTCAGCCCCGACGAACTTGATGCTTTGACGCGGGCCGGAGAAGGATCACCAGGGCGGGCATTAGGTTTTGCAGGTCTAGATCTTGGCGAAATCGAAAAGGCCTTACGGGCGATCGCTTCCGATGGAGATCCCACCAACCGACAGCGTCTGGCCCTAGCCAGGCGTTTGGCTGGCAAGGCAGCGCGGCCTCGCTACGAAGCCTTTCTGGAGCGCGCAACTGCCTTTCTCGCCGCCGCCGCACGGGAGCGAGAAGGACAAGCCTTGAAATCCACGCTGACAGCGTGGGAGCAGGCGAAGCACCTCGCATCCGGAGCGATAATCCTTTCTCTCGATCCAGCCACGGTGGTTTTCGAGTTGTGCAGCCATGTCGCGACCCTCGCGGACATTCGCCGCGCGGCCTAATCTGCCTAAATGGACCTTTGCCTGATCGGCGCCACTCGCTAGAGAGACGCTACACGCCTTCTTGAAGCGAGCCGATGTCCCAGCCTTTTACGATCACGACCGCAATCAGTTACCCCAATGGGCGCCCGCATATAGGCCATGCCTATGAGGCGATCGCAACGGACGCTATCGCACGCTTTCATCGGATGATGGGCCGCGACGTGTTCTTCCAGACCGGAACGGACGAACACGGCCTGAAGATGGATCAGGCGGCCCGAAATCGCGGCGTGACTCCTCAGGCTCTCGCTGACGAAATGGCGTCGTATTTCAAAGACATGGATGATGCTCTTGGAATCAGTTACGATCGCTTTATCCGCACTAGCGAACCGGCGCATCATGCCGCAAGCCAGGCGATCTGGCGCGCCATGGAGGCAAATGGCGACCTTTATCTTGGACGCTATGAAGGATGGTATTCTGTTCGGGACGAAGCCTTTTATGACGAAAAGGAACTGATCGAAGGCGAGGGAACCACGAAGCTTTCGCCCCAAGGCACGCCAGTCGAATGGACGGTCGAGGAAAGCTGGTTCTTCAAGCTTTCCAGATATCAGCAGCCCCTGCTTGATCTGTATGAAAGCCATCCTGATTTCATTCGGCCGGAAAGCCGCCGGAATGAAATCATGCGGTTCGTGGAAGGAGGCTTATCCGATCTCAGCGTGTCCCGCACCAGCTTCGATTGGGGCGTCAAGGTGCCCGGTAGCGATGGCCATGTCATGTACGTCTGGGTCGATGCGCTGACGAATTACCTGACCGGCTGCGGCTATCCGAACGATGCTGAGCGGATGGGACACTATTGGGCCGAGGGCGGAGATATCGTTCATGTCATTGGCAAGGATATCGTGCGTTTTCATGCAGTTTATTGGCCAGCCTTCCTAATGAGTGCGAAGTTGCCACTGCCGAGCCAAGTGTTCGGCCATGGTTTCCTGCTCAACCGCGGTGAGAAGATGTCGAAGTCGGTCGGGAATGTCGCCGATCCGCTCGAACTGGCGAAGCGTTTCGGAGTCGATCAGCTTCGCTATTTCCTCCTCGCGGAAGTCAGTTTCGGCAATGATGGCAGCTACAGCGCCGAAGCGATTGTCCAACGGGCAAACAGCGATCTGGCGAACAGTTTCGGCAATCTGGCGCAGCGGACGCTCAGCTTCATCGCCAAGAACCTGGATGGCGAACTTCCGTCCGGAGGCACTGTGTCCGATGCGGATGGCGATCTGCGCGACCTGATCGACGCTGCCGCCAAAGACTTTACGGGCGCCATGGCAAATCTTTCGCCGTCCTTGGCCATCGAGGCGTGGATGCGGGCGGTGTTTGCCTGCAACCAGTATATCGATGCGCAGGCGCCTTGGGCTCTACGAAAGTCCGATCCTGAGCGGATGACCGCCGTTTTGGCCACGCTCTACGAAGCGATCGGGAACTTGGCGATCATGATCTCGCCTGTGGTGCCCAAATCCGCTGCAGCGTTGCTGGACCAAATGGGAGTGCCGGCCAACTCTCGCCGCTATGCCGATATCGGCTCGACCTGGTATTCTGCACTATTGAAGAGTGGCTTCATCCTCTCACCACCGAACCCTCTATTCCCCAGACTGGAACTGGCTGTAGCGGATGCTTGACGATGTTCGTCGATAGTCACTGTCACCTCAACTACAAAGGGTTGGTCGAGGACCAGGCCGCCGTTTTGCTACGCGCTAGAGCGGCGGGCGTCGGCATCATGCTCAACATAGCGACGCGGGAAAGCGAATGGGATGCCGTTCTGGAGACTGCGGAATGCGATGCCGATATCTGGGCGACGGTTGGAATTCATCCCCATGAAGCTGATGATCATCCGCATGTCGACACTGCCAAGCTCGTCGAAAAAGCTGCACATCCTCGCATCGTCGGCATAGGCGAGACTGGGCTGGATTATTATTATGATCATAGCGATCGGGAGCGGCAGCAGGCGTCTTTTCGCGCACACATCGCTGCGGCGCGGGAGACGGGCCTGCCACTCATCGTGCATACTCGGGACGCTGAAGAAGACACGATTTCGATCCTGCGCGACGAGATGGGGAGGGGGGCCTTTCCCGGTCTTATTCACTGCTTTACCGCGAGTGGCGCGTTCGCCGATGCGGCCATGGAAATTGGCTTCTACATCAGCATTTCCGGCATTGTGACATTCCGGAATGCAAAGGATCTTCAGGACACCGCGGCTCGCTTACCGGCAGACCGGCTGCTAATAGAAACCGATAGCCCATTTTTAGCTCCGGTACCGCATCGGGGTAAGCCGTGCGAGCCAGCCTTTGTTGCTGATACTGCCAAGTTCCTTGCGCAGCTTCGAGGTGAAACTATTGAGGAACTTTCGCAGGTTACGAGCAATAACTTCCACAAATTGTTTACAAAAGTCTCTTCGCCATGCTGAAGGTGACATTGCTGGGTTGCGGCACATCTTCGGGCGTACCGCGTATCGGCAATGATTGGGGATCATGCGATCCCAATGAGCCCAAAAACGCGCGCACCCGGGCTTCCATCTTGGTGGAAAGCGAAACCACGAGCATTCTAGTCGACACATCTCCCGACATGCGCGGACAATTGCTTGCGGCAGGCGTGGTGCAGATCGACGCCATATTGTGGACGCATGATCACGCCGATCACTGTCATGGAATCGATGACGTTCGACAACTGTTCCATCACTCCGGTGCGCCCATATCTGGCTATGCGCGGCGGCAGACACTTCACCAACTACAGCAGCGATTCACATACGCTTTCGAAGGGCGCGACGGCTATCCGGCGACAGTTCAGGCGCATGTGCTTCCCAACAATTTAATGATCGGCGACATTTCGATCGCCTGTGTAGATCAGCCTCACGGCAATATATTTTCGACGGGCTTTCGCTTCTGTACCGGTGGTAAATCAGTAGGTTATGCCACGGACTTCCATGAGATTACCAGCGATATGCTGACGTTGTATAATGGTGTGGATGTATGGATCGTCGATGCGCTGCGTGAGCGCCCTCATCCTACTCACGCACATCTCAGCCGCACTCTGGAAGGCATAGAAGCGGCGAAGCCGGGTAGGGCGATCCTGACTCACATGGACAACAGTATGGATTATGTGCCTCTTAAAGCTGAGCTTCCGCCGGGCGTCGAGCCGGGATTCGATGGCATGACGATCGTTCTTTAAATGGATGGGGCAGATACAGCGGGCATCATCTGGTATCTGGCTGTGCTGGTCCTTGTTGGCGCCGCTTTGCTGTCCAGACGGATTCAGCTGCGCAGCGCGATCGGCATGATCCTGGCCTGGATCAGTATTTTTGCGATTGTGCTGACTCTTGTAAGCTATCGCGACGAAATTGGTTTTGTGGCGCAGCGCGTGACATCGGACGTTCTAGGTAGGCCACGCCAATTGGCTGACGGCTCTCGGCTCCGGATCGCAGCATCTAGCGACGGGCACTACTGGGTCGATGGCGACGTCAACGGTATACCCACAAGGTTCCTGATCGATAGCGGAGCTACGTTCACAGCACTATCTACATCGACTGCCCAAGCAGCTTCCATCGAGATCGATACGCAACGAATGCCTGTTGCGCTTAGTACCGCCAACGGACCGGTTGAGGCTCAGCGCGCGATGGTGCGCCAGCTTGCCATCGGCTCGATCAAGACAGAAGATTTGCCGGTCGTAACTTCGCCAGCGTTCGGCGAAGTAAATGTTGTCGGCATGAACATGCTGGCGCGGCTGAAAAGCTGGCAGGTTCGAGATAAGGCCATGATCCTTGAACCATAATGCCCGTTACGATTTAACATAATATATATTATCGGACTTTATTATATGTCAGATTTTGCTGCTGTTGATGCCAGTCCTGCCGACATTATGCCGCTCGCGATTATCATGGCTACACTACGCCATCCGGTTAATGGCTGCCCTTGGGATTTGGACCAGACTTTCGCTACTATTGCGCCATACACGATTGAGGAAGCCTATGAAGTCGCGGACGCAATTGCCCGGAACGATATTTCCGCAATTAAAGACGAACTCGGCGACCTGCTGCTTCAGGTGGTTTTCCACGCGCGCATCGCCGAAGAACTTGGGTATTTTTCGCTCCAAAGCGTCGTTGAGACAATTTGCGAGAAGATGATCCGCCGCCACCCGCATGTCTTTGAAAAATCGCAAGCGCTGGACGACGATGTGCGATCTAACTGGGAAAGCATCAAAGCTGCCGAGCGGGCTGAAAAGGATTCGGATACCAGTGCGTTGGCGGGTGTCGCCCTCGCACTGCCCGCCCTGCTCCGCGCGGTGAAGATCCAGAAGCGCGCTGCCCGCACCGGGTTCGACTGGCCTGATATATCTGATGTTTACGCCAAAGTACATGAGGAAATTGAAGAGGTTGCCAGCGCTAGCTCTAACGATGAGCAAGAAGATGAGATTGGCGACCTGCTTTTTTCCGTCGTCAATCTAGCACGCCATTTGAAGGTCGATCCGGAAGCGGCTCTGCGCCGAGCAAGCGGCAAATTTGAAAAACGCTTTCGGGCAATGGAAGCGGGAGGTGGCGGAAAGTTCACAGATCTACCGCTTTCCGCCAAAGAAGAACTTTGGAATGCGGCGAAAAAAGCTACGCAGCCCGCGCCCTGAACCGAGCATAGGCAGACTGCGACAGCCGCGCTTCGACATGAAGTCCTTCCTCTTGCAAGGTGCTATCCAGCACCTCCCCATGTTCGTGAAGCCATGCAAGCGCGGCGCCATCGGCGGGATCCAGCGTAAGGACGTGAACGTCGGCGCCAGCAGTTAATGTAGCGCTGATCTGACGTTGCAAGAGGTCTATCCCTTCACCTGTCAACGCAGATACCAACACAACATTGTCCTGGCGAGACGCGACCTCGTGCGCATGGATAGCCGCCTCCTCGTCTAGTAAGTCAAGCTTGTTCCATGCCTCCAGCATCGGAACCGCTGCCGCGGGGTCAACCCCCTCCCCGATTACACCAAGCTCCTCGAGAACTTCCAGAACGTCGGCGCGCTGCGCCTCGGTGTCGGGATGCGCAATGTCACGGACGTGGACGATCAAGTCAGCCGACAGCACTTCCTCCAGCGTCGCGCGGAAGGCCGCTATCAGTTGAGTGGGAAGATCAGACACAAACCCGACAGTATCCGACAAGATCGCCTTATCGAGGCCTGGAAGAGCGACTTGCCGCATTGTTGGATCGAGCGTGGCGAACAGCAGGTTCTCCGCCATGACATCTGCGCCCGTCATCCTATTGAAAAGCGTGGACTTTCCGGCATTGGTGTAGCCCACCAGGGCAATGATCGGCCAAGGCGCTTTTTGACGGCGAGCGCGATGCAATCCGCGGGTCCTGGTCACCTGCTCAAGCTCGCGACGGATTTTTGCCATACGATCGCGGATCATCCGACGGTCGGCCTCAATCTGGGTTTCGCCTGGACCGCCAAGGAAGCCGAAGCCACCGCGTTGCCGTTCCAAGTGAGTCCAGCTTCGCACCAGCCGCCCGGCCTGATAGTCGAGATGGGCCAGCTCAACCTGCAGCCGCCCTTCGTTGGTCGCGGCCCGTTCCCCGAAGATCTCGAGAATCAAACCAGTACGGTCGATGACCTTGGCTTTTGTGGCCTTTTCCAGATTGCTCTGCTGAACGGGCGACAACGCGTTGTCTACGATGACCAGCTCGGCCTCATGATCCTGCGCCAAGGCTGCGATCGCCTCAACCTGCCCGCTACCAAAGAGTGTCGCAGGTTTCCGATCCCGCACCCGGAAGGATTGGGAAGCCTGCACGTCTATCCCGATCGCCAGAGCAAGACCGCCCGCTTCTTCCAAGCGCGCTTCACTGCTTCGGCGATCACCACCTTGAGTTTCTGCACTCACGACGATGGCACGCGCACCACGCGCGACTTCTTCGTCGGCTTCGCGATTAAAACCACTCATGCCGATCTAACGCCTCTAAGACGAAATTGTTCGCTGGAAACCGGATCAATCCTGATCCGCTTCGCCTTCCGCAGAGAGATCGAGTGGATGTGATGGCTGAACGGTGGAAATCGCGTGCTTGTAAACCAGCTGTGCCATTCCGTCGCGCTCCAGCAACATGCAGAAGAGGTCGAATGCGGCAATTTCTCCTTGCAGCATTACACCATTCACCAGAAACATCGTAACCGGGTAACCGGATTTGCGCACCGCATTCAGGAATATCTCCTGCAGCAGCTTGGCCTTCTTGTCGTTGGCCTCAAACGCCTTTCGCACTTCGGACAAGTCCATCGGCTGTGCCGGCATGACGGTCGATATCGCATGCTTATACACAAGCTGGGATTGTCCATCGCGCCGCAGCAAAACCGAAAAGTTGTCGAACCAGGTTATAATGCCCTGAAGTTTGACACCCTTCACCAGGAACATCGTGACTGGCGTCTTGGTCTTGCGAAGGCCATTCAGGAAAATATCCTGAAGATTGTTTATCTTATCGGCCATGTTTAAGCCTTTCTATCTTGGCGGGACGTTGCCCGCACTTGTGCCCTTAGCAAAGGCATCGTGCTGTTCACCGCGTACCGGAGAACACGGGTTTGTACCGCAACTGCGAGATAAGTCCAATGGCTTTCGCCTAGTCGTTATCCATCCTTACCTTCCGTAATGCCTAATAACTTGAGTTTACGATGAAGCGCAGACCGTTCCATCCCGATGAAGGTCGCGGTTCGGGAGATATTGCCCGAAAAGCGGCGGATCTGTACGCGCAGATACTCGCGCTCGAAGCTCTCGCGTGCCTCGCGCAAAGGCGAACCCATGATGGCGTTCTGTCCTATCCCCTCGCCCCCGCCGCCGCCTGTGGCTTCGGCCGGGAGCATATCGAGTTCTATACGTCCCACACGATCGCCTGGCGCCAGGATCATCGTGCGCTCGATCACGTTTCTTAGTTGCCGCACATTTCCCGGCCACTCGCATGCCTGAAGCGCAGCCATGGCGTCCGTTGCGATCTCTGGAGATGCCACGCGCTGTTCGGCAGCGAACCGCGCTAAGAAGTGGTCTACCAATGGTGGAATGTCGTCGCGCCGATCGCTTAACGGAGGGATCACCAGTGGAACGACATTCAGGCGGTAATACAGGTCTTCCCGAAATCTTTTCTCCTGAATTTCCTGCGCCAAGTCGAGCGCGGTGGAAGAAATGACGCGGACGTCCACTTTGACCTGCCGCTGCCCGCCGACGCGCGTAAAGCTTTGATCCGTCAGGACCCGCAGGATCTTGCCCTGAGTCGTAATAGGCATGTCGGCGATCTCGTCGAGATACAGCGTTCCGCCATGTGCCTGTTCCAGGAAACCGGGCCGAACCATTCCTTCGCCGTCTTCGATGCCGAACAGTTCTTCCTCGACGCGTTCGGGCTCCATGCGCGCAGCCGCCACTACGATGAACGGCGCATCCGCCCGGCCGCTCCAGGCATGGAGCATTCGTGCGGCAACTTCCTTGCCGCCCCCTGCAGGGCCTGAAATCAGAACGCGACTGCCCGTCCCCGCAACGCGTTTGATGGTCGCCCGAACGCCATTTATCGCACTGGAATTGCCGGTAAGTTCGTCATCATTCCCGATACGCGCCCGCAACGACTGGTTCTCACGCCGCAAACGCTCGGTCTCAGTCGCGCGAGATACCAGATGCAGCAGGCGATCCGCCTCGAACGGTTTTTCGATGAAATCTGTGGCGCCCTTCCGAATGGCGGCGACAGCGGTGTCCAGATTGCCATGACCCGATATCATCAATACGGGTATCGATGGATCGCGCTTTTTTATTTCGTCCAGAAGGTCCAGGCCGTCGAGTTTGGAGCCTTGCAGCCACACGTCCAGCAGCACAAGGGACGGCCTACGTTCCCCCAAGGCCTCCAAAGCAGCATCGCTGCTGGCGGCTGTCCGCGCCTCGTAGCCTTCATCTTCCAGAACACCCGCGACCAGATCGCGAATGTCTTCCTCATCGTCAACGATCAGAATATCAAGCGCCATGAGCAGTAACTAGTCCCTTCGTAGCGGCCTGGTCCGGGGCCGCTTCCAGTCGTTCCAACGCGGCATTGTCGAGCAATATGGAAACGCATGCTCCTCCCCCATCGGCGTCACAGAAGGCGATCTCGCCGCAATGTTCCTCCACGATTTTCTTCACGATCGCCAAGCCAAGGCCCGTCCCTTTCGCCCGAGTGGTCATATAAGGTTCTAGTATCCGGTCTCGTTCCGGCGGCAGGCCAATGCCGTCGTCCGTGACCTTGATCAGCAGCCTGCCCTGACTATCCTCGGCCAGTTCCATGGATACATGCCCCCGCAGCGCCCCGTCCTCGAATGGAGGTTTCTGTTCTATGGCTTCCACTGCATTCTTGACGATGTTGGTAAGAGCCTGCCCCATTTGCCGGCGGTCGCATACGATCTCCGTGGAGCCCACGCGGGAGTCGAAAGAAAAGCCGATGTCGGGATGCGCGACTTCGTGAAGGAAGAGGGAGTGGCGGGCGATATCTGTAATGGCCTCGCGCCGGAAAACCGGCTTGGGCATGCGCGCGAAGGAGGAAAATTCGTCGACTATCCGCCGCAGGTCTCCGACTTGCCGGATGATCGTGCCGGTCAGCCGCGTGAAGGTCGCCGCATCATTGGTGATCTCCTTGCCATAGCGACGTTGCAGCCTCTCGGCCGCAAGCTGGATCGGCGTAAGCGGGTTCTTGATTTCATGCGCAATCCTGCGGGCGACATCGGACCACGCCGCACGTCTCTGATCGGACAGTTGCTGAGTAATGTCATCGAACGTGAGAATATGACCGGAAGTATCGCGAGACACTTTGACGGCGAGTGTCCGCAGATCGCCATGCGTCCGGACCTGCACGATCCCCGCGCTTTGTTCCTCGCTCAGCAGTTCTGCAAGTTCCGGCGTCAGCGCGGCAAGTGGCTGGCCCACAGGGTCGCTGCCATCTCCGACCAGGATACGCTGGGCAGAACTGTTGAGCAATTGCACTACGTGATTTTGGTCGACTGACAGAACGCCTGCGGTCACTCCGGACAGGATGGCCTCGATGAAGGCGCGGCGATTGTCGAGCTGGCTGTTGGCAGCGACCAGCGCGCCGGTCTGCGCCTCCAGACGCTGCGTCATGCGATTGAAGGCACTTGCCAACGTGCCGATTTCATCGCGTGCATGTGGTCCCGACACTCTGGTCGAAAGATCGCCGGCGGTAATCCGACGAGCCGCATCGACCAGTTCGTTGACAGGCCGGACGAGGCGATCCGCAACCGTGAGTGCGATCCACACCGCTATCCCCACCAGCAGCAGCGATCCGACGAACAAGGCTATGTTGAAACGAAGCTGCAGACTGCGCGATCGTACCGCAAAGTCGTCATAGTCGGCCAGGACGGCGCGGGCGCGTTTGACTTGGCTGAACGCGGGGGCATCGGCGTCGCGAGTCGCGTAAAGATAGATCTGCTCGCGGGGATAGAGCAGCGTCACTGCCTCGATCTGGTTCGGGCTGGCAGTTACGACGACGTTCTCGCCTTTCGTCAGTCTATCCCTCACGGCCTTGGTGATGATGTTGCGTGCCACATTGTTGTCGGACGCCACGTTAGCAGCCGTTCGCTCCACGCCGTCCTTGCCAATCTGAATGATCGCAGAGCGATTCAGCTTCCGCGTCACGACCTGATAGACGTAGCCCTCGCGGAAATCAGGGCTCGATAGCGACGATTGATTGAGGTAGTCGCGCAAGTCGTTGGCCATCGTCAGGGTTTCGTCGCGGACCTCCCCGATGTTCTGCTCATAGTAACCCCGCGCGAATTCATTGGCGTTTTCAAGCATTCCCCGAGCGCTGTCGGAGAACCAGAATTGGACGCCATATTGAAACAGCAACGAGGCAAAGATGACCACCAGCAGCATGGGGACGCTGGACAATATCGAGAAGATCGCGACGAGGCGTACGTGCAGTTGCCCCTCGCTACCTGCAGCAGTGCGCGAAGCTCTCCGGATCGCAAGGCGACGGCCAAGCAGCACCAGTAGCGCGATGGCAGGCACCAGATTGGCGACTAGCAATAACGCCACGATAGGCGGCGTCAAAAGGGTGTAAGACTCGCCCTGAGCCGACACGAGCAAATAGGTGAGAGTCGCTGTTCCCAGCAACAACAGCAATGTCGCCGTTTCCACAAAAGGAGCTAGGCTGCGTCCACGCATCCACCGTGGCAGCATGCGCCGCCAGCGTGCATCATAAAGTTGCGGAAGACCCGCTTCGTCGTTCATAGTTGCATTGATACAACAATATTGTGCCTTCCGACACACAGTTTTTGCAACTTAGCCGCATCTGATCGCCGGAAAAGTGGCGTTGATCGGCTACTACCTATCCGCCTGCTTCAAGGCATTGGGATCAATGCCGTATTCCGACAGCTTAGACCTCAAGGTATTGCGATTGATGCCTAGCATCCCCGCTGCGCGAATCTGGTTGCACTCCGTACTTAGGAGAATCTCCCGGAAAAGAACTGGCTCTACCAAGGCGAGCATATCCTCGTGAAGTTGATCGCTCGCGGGCCCCGCACCTAGCGCGCATCGCCCCCGCACCCATTCTCTCACCACCTCGACCAAACGCGTCGAGACATTCTCGTGAATCTCGGCCGGGGCATCCTGGAGAGGCAGATTCTGTCGCAGGATCTCGGCCGTAATCACATTTTCCCGCGAAAGGACCGCCAGCCGCTGCATCAGGTTCTGCAATTCGCGCACATTACCAGGCCAGTGCCAATCGCACATCAGCAATGCAGCATCCTCGGCAAGCGTTTTGCGCGGAAGACCTTCATTGGCTGCCCACTCAAGAAAATGGCGCGCCAGAAGAGGGATATCATCTCGCCGCTGACGAAGCGCCGGGAGCTGGATCGGAACGACGTTCAGCCGATAGTACAAATCCTCGCGAAATTTATTATCCGCGATGAGGGTAGCCAGATCCTTGTTGGTCGCGGCGATAATGCGAACATTCACTTTTACCTGGCTTGACCCGCCTACCGTCGTCACTTCTCCGGATTGAAGTACCCTTAGCAGTCTGGTTTGCGCTTCCATCGGCATGTCGCCAATCTCGTCCAGGAAGAGTGTGCCTCCTTCTGCCTGCTCGAACTTGCCTGCGGTTCTGGAGTGAGCGCCAGTAAAAGCGCCCTTCTCATACCCGAAAAGCTCTGCCTCGATCAGTTCGCGAGGTATCGCCGCCATATTGATGGCAACAAACGGTTTTTTGTTCCGCCGCCCTAGCTTATGAATCGCCTCGGCAACCAGTTCCTTGCCTGTGCCGGACTCGCCCAACACCAGGATGGTGAGATCGTTGGACACCACTCTGGCAATCGTACGATATACTTCCTGCATTGCGACAGATCGTCCGACGAGCGGCAACCCGTCCTGCTCGATACCTTTGCCGGCTACCTCTTCAGGCAGTTGGGGCGCCCCATCCCCACGCGTGGAAAGCGCATCCGCAACTGCACGCGTCAGCTCGTTCAAATCAAACGGCTTGGGCAGATACTCGAATGCACCTTTTTCGGTTGCACGCACCGCTGTGTTCAAAGTATTTTGGGCGGACAGGATGATGACGCTGATCAAGGGGTCGTCCTCGATGATGGCGGCAACATCATCCAGTCCGTTGCCGTCCGGTAGCACCACGTCGGTAATCAGCACCTCGGGCGCGAAGGTATCCAACAGCGTAGCGCGTTCCCGGATCGTTGCAGCAGTCTTTACCTTATGGCCTTGTCGCCGAAGTGCTTCTCCCACGACGATACAAATGGCCGGATCGTCATCGACGACCAGAACCTTACCTGTGAGACCGGATAGGTGCGGAGCCATCACCCCATCCCTATTGGAAGAAGGACCCGGAATATGGTCTCCTGTGCCGCTTCGTCGCGCTGGAACTGGACGAAGCCATTCATATCTCGAACCAGCTTGTCCACCAGAGCAAGGCCCAGCCCCTGCCCCGACCGCTTGCCGGTGATGAAAGGATTGAAAAGATGATCACGAATATGATCAGGCACGCCCGGTCCATTGTCGATCACCAGAATTTCGATAGGCAAGGATGCGTTGCCTTTTCCACCGGGTAGCATGACCGACATCCCGTGACGGAAAGCGGTCATGATTCGTATGCGCGGCTTAGGGCCAGAGCGTTCCCGCATCACCAGCGCTTCAGCGGCGTTTTTCAACAGATTGATCATGATCTGAACGAGCGCGTCCCCATTCACCAGCGCGAAGGGTAACGAGGGATCGTAGCTCCTGCTGATCTTCACTTCTCTTGCGAAGCCAGCCATCGCAATCTCGGCGGCGCGGTCGATCAACGGGTAGATATTCTCGGGCTTGCAGACCAGCGAACGCTCGGTTGTAAAGTCCTGCATCCGGTCGATTAGCGCCGCGATCCGGTCCACCTCGTTGCAGATGAGGCGCGTTAACGCACTATTTCCCTCATCCTCCCCTGTTTCCAGCAATTGCGCAGCCCCGCGGATGCCGGACAAGGGGTTCTTGATTTCGTGCGCCAGTATGGCCGCGGCGCCCATAGCCGATCGGGTGCCGCCCGCTGTCCGTCGATGTGCGATTTTCTGCGCCTCGCTTTTGGCGTGTACGGATACCACCCTCCACCCGTCGTGATCAGGAATGGGCGCGATCATCAGGTCGACTTCCATTGCAGCGGTCCGACCAGCATGAAGTTGGACATCGTAGGCCGCAAGCGGCTTTTCGGAGTTCCAGACATCGTAACGACCATCGATATCCGCCAGGCGAAGCGTCCGGCTGATGTCGCTACCAATGATTGCGGAACGCGCCATGTTCAGCAGCGTCTCCGCACTTACGTTGGTATTATAGACTCGATTATCCGGACCCACGACCAATGTGGCCACGGGTGAGGCAGTCACGATGTCGCTTAACGAGGGAGCATTATCCATATGCCTGAAGGGTGGCGCTGACACCCGCGGGATCATCAGGCCGCCTGATCCATCGGGAACGCGACTTCGAACTGCGGCGAGGCGATAAGCGGCTCGTAGAACGCGGTCAGCATGTCGATCACACGTTCAGCGTCAGGTTCCTTGTTGACGGCGTGCCGAAACTCCGCCGACCCAGGGAGGCCCTTCGTGTACCAGCCGATATGCTTTCGCGCCATGTTGACGCCGGTTTCAGTGCCGTAATGCTCCAGCATCGCGCGGTAATGTTCCAGGATCATCGCAAATTGCTCGGCGAGCGAAGGGTCTGCCAGACGCTCACCCGTAGCCAGCCAGTGCATCACCTGCCCTAACAGCCAGGGCCGCCCATACGCGCCTCGCCCGATCATAATGCCGTCTGCGCCACTTTGGATAAGTGCGGCATCGGCGTCTTCCAGCGAACAGATGTCGCCGTTTGCGATCACCGGCAGCGACACCGCATCCTTAACCTTGCGAATAAAAGCCCAGTCGGCCGACCCTTTGTACATCTGATTACGGGTGCGGCCGTGAACCGTGATGAGCTTGGCGCCCAGATCCTCAGCGATGTGAGCAAGCTCGGGGGCGTTGAGGCTGCTATGATCCCAGCCCATCCGCATCTTCACAGTAACGGGGACATCCACCGCATCTATGGTCGCCTTGATCAGCGATGCAGCAAGCGGCAAGTCGCGCATCAGAGCGCTGCCCGCGTCGCCGTTCACCACCTTCTTCACCGGGCAGCCCATGTTGATGTCGATAATCGCTGCGCCACGATCCGCGTTGAGCTTGGCAGCCTCTGCCATTTCCGTGGGTGAGCATCCGGCAAGCTGCATCGATACCGGCTCTTCGATCGGGTGCCATGCTGCTTTCTGGATCGACTGACGCGTCTCGCGAATCATCGCTGCGGAGGCGATCATCTCCGTTACGTTGAGCCCGCAGCCATAGCGGCGCACCAGCGTCCGGAACGGCATATCCGTCACCCCCGTCATCGGGGCCAGAATGACCGGCTGGTCAATCGTCAGATCGCCGATTGAGATCGGACGGACAGAAGAACTGGGAGGGCCGCTCTGCATGGAATGAATATGCCTAAAAATGAGGCAGCCTCTTAGCGTTTATGACTCCTTTCGGCAAGCGACTGGCGGAGGTCGGGTTGCTCGGCTATGCGCCCCCCATGATGAAGCGCTCAACAGTCGCCATCCTCCTTGCCGCTGGCCAGGGCGTCCGCGCTGGAGGCGATTTGCCGAAGCAGTACCGTAAGGTCGCGGGCAACACCGTTCTGGGCCATGCAGTAGCCGCGCTTTCTCAACATCCAAGGATTGACCATGTGGTGATCGTCATTGGTGCTGGCCAGCAGGCTATTGCGGAGGCGGCGTTGGCCATCGAACGGAATGACACGATATCGTTCGTGACAGGAGGGGCAACCCGCCGGGCGTCAGTAGGTGCCGGGCTTCGCGCCGCGTCTGGCGCTGACATCGTCCTGATCCATGATGCTGCTCGGCCGTTTCTACCTGTGACAGTGATCGACCGACTGCTTTCGGCCCTGGAGAGCGATGAAGCGGCGATACCTGTGCTTCCGGTGGTGGATACGCTCGCGCGCGGGGAAAAGATGCTGGGAGAAGTCGTGGATCGCAATGCCCTGTACCGGGTACAAACACCGCAGGCTTTCCGGTATGACATCATTCATACCGCGCATCAGGGCTGGAAGGGCGAATATGATCCGACAGACGACGCGCAGATGGTTCGCGCTCTTGGCGGTCACGTTAAAATGGTCCAGGGGGACGCAATGCTGGACAAACTGACGCTCCCGGCTGATTTCGCGAACGCAGAGCAGCGACTTGCCTCAACTAGCGAAACACGCGTCGGCATGGGCTATGACGTTCATCGCCTCGTTTCGGGTGAAGAGCTGTGGCTCTGCGGCGTTCAGGTCCCTCACGATAAAGGGCTTAATGGACACAGCGATGCGGATGTGGCGCTTCACGCCTTGGTCGATGCGATCCTCGGGGCACTGGCCGATGGCGATATCGGCAGTCACTTTCCCCCTTCCGATCCCCAGTGGCGCGGAGCTTCCTCATCGCGTTTCGTGGAGCATGCGCGCGACCTCGTCGCGGCGCGGGGCGGACTTGTCGTTCATGTTGACGTCACGATAATCTGCGAAGCGCCGAAAGTGGGGCCCTACCGCTCTCAGATGCAGGCCAAGGTGGCGGAGTTGCTCGCAGTCGATCCGGGTAGGGTCAGCATCAAGGCAACGACCACCGAGCGGCTGGGATTTGCCGGACGCGGCGAAGGCATCGCTGCGCAAGCCATTGCAACCTTGTCCTTGCCCGGGGGGTTCTGATCCCATGCCCGATTCCATTCTTCCCCAGGAACTCGTCGACAAAGCCCGCGAGGTCGTAGAGGCGAACCGCAGGATCGGCCGCATCATCGCTGTTGCGGAGAGTTGCACAGGCGGACTTGTGTCGGCGGCCCTGACCGAGATCCCCGGCTCCTCGGAGATTTTCGAAGCCGGCTTCATCACATATTCAAACGAAATGAAAAAGAACCTGCTGAAGGTGTCGGAGGATGTGCTGGATACGTTCGGCGCCGTCTCCATAGCCGTGGCTTGGGCAATGGCTCAGGGCGCGCTGGTGAGGTCCAACGCCGATGTTGCGGTTGCGATTACGGGAATAGCAGGGCCGGAGGGCGGTTCCGAGCAAAAGCCCGTCGGTACAGTCGTATTCGCGCGAGCCGAAAAAGGTGCCGCGGACGATGACGCCGTGGCTGACACCCGCACTTTCGAAAATACCGGCCGCGGCGGCGTCAGGCTTCAAGCCGCGCTATGTGCGCTCGAACTGCTGCTCCCGGGCGCGCCTGCTCCATAGAGAGCCGCAGCGCGCGTTTCAAAAGCGCCGATCATCTTCCGTAGCGCCGTATCGAACACCTGCCCCGCCAGCGCCTCGAACAGTCGGCTTTTGAAGGCGAAATCGACTTCGAAATCGACCAGCACCCCACCCTGCCCGTCGCTGCGGAAATGCCACAGATTATAAAGATGCTTTAGTGGCCCATCCAGATAGTCGACACGCACCTCTTCCGGGCGCTTTTTGACCACCTTTGACGTGAATGTCTCGCGCAGTCCTTTGAAGCCCACAACCATGTCGGCGATCATTTCCGTATCGCTGTTCGACCGAATCCGGATTGCACTCACCCACGGAAGAAACTCTTCATAATGCTGCACATCCGCGACCAGATCGAACATCTGCTCCGGGGTGTAGGGCAGATGCTTGGTCTCCTCATGCCGGGGCATGGGCGGCCTTCTTTGCCAGCAGCGCTTCACGGGCTGCGCGCATCTCGGCGAAATCCTTGCCTGCGTGATAGCTTGACCGGGTCAGCGGACTGGAAGCCACCTGCAGGAATCCTTTTGCCCGCGCGATCGCAGCATAGGCGTTGAAGCCAGCCGGTGGAACGAACTCGATCACCTTGGCATGTTTCGGCGTAGGCTGAAGATACTGTCCCATCGTTAGGAAATCGATATCGGCCGATCGCATGTCGTCCATCACCTGATGAACCTCTAGCCGCTGTTCGCCCAGTCCCAGCATGATACCCGACTTCGTGAAGATCGATGGGTCTAGCTTCTTAACCGTCTCCAGCAGACGCAGCGACGCATAATAGCGAGCACCGGGACGGATCGTGGGATACAGGCGGGGCACGGTCTCCAGGTTGTGATTATATACATCGGGACGTGCGGCAACGATCGCTTCGATAGCCGCTTCGTGCTTGTTGCGAAAATCCGGCGTTAGGATTTCAATAGTAGTTTGTGGCGTCGTACGCCGCAATTCCTGGATCACCTTGACGAACTGAGACGCGCCGCCATCGGGAAGGTCGTCCCGGTCCACCGATGTGATGACGATGTGCTCCAGCCCCATCTCGGCCGCCGCTTCCGCCAAATGAAGCGGTTCCAGGGGATCGACCTTGCGCGGCATCCCGGTCTTCACGTTGCAGAAAGCACAGGCCCGCGTACATACGTCACCCAGGATCATTACCGTAGCGTGCTTCTTGCTCCAGCACTCCCCGATATTGGGGCAAGCCGCTTCTTCGCAGACCGTGGCCAGACCTTTTTCGCGCATCAGCTTTTTCGTCTCGGCATAGCCGGGACTGGTGGGCGCTTTCACGCGTATCCAGTCGGGCTTCCGGGCACGAGGCGAACCGATGGTGGCGGGGCCGATAGGCAGGATCTCATTCATGCCCCCTCACATAGCGATCGGCAATCGGTCTTGCCAGTGGCTTTGCCGGTTCCTATCCCGCGGCCATCAATCGGGAGACCATCATGACAGATTTCGCCAACATGATTTCTGGATATCGCCGCTTTCGCCAGATCGGCTGGGCGCAGCAGCGCGAGCGTTGGGGCGAACTGCGTGACGGCCAGGCGCCTGGTGTCATGATCATCGCCTGTTCAGACAGCCGAGTCGATCCCGCGCAGATATTCGACACCAATCCGGGCGAGATCTTCGTCGTCCGAAATGTGGCTGCGCTGGTTCCGCCCTTCGAGACGACTCCGGGCCTGCACGGGGTTTCCGCCGCCCTGGAGTTTGCCGTTCAGGTCCTCAAGGTCGGCGAGATCGTAGTGATGGGCCATGGCAGCTGCGGCGGGTGCAAGGCCGCACTTACGGGCGACCTGAAGGACCGGCCGCCGGGCGAGGGAGGCTTCATTGCCAACTGGATCAAGTTGCTGGACGAGGCGCGCGCTCACGTCGTCGCTGCGCATCCAGATCAGGGCACCGTCGAAGCTACGCGGGCAATGGAGCACGAGGGCGTCAAGGTCAGCCTGGCAAATCTCCGCACCTTTCCCTGCGTGCGCTCCAAGGAGCGGAGCGGCGAGTTGAAGTTGATCGGGGCGTTCTTTGCAATATCTGACGGCGTTCTGAACATCCTGGACGAACAGACTGGCGAATTCTCGCCAGCTTAGCATTCCCCGTTGGCGAGCGCGGCAAGTTCCGCTCCGGACACCGCATGCGATTTCAGAAAGCCCTGAAAGAAATCGCAGCCTTCTTCGGTGAGTAATTCCCGCTGTGCGTGAGTTTCTACGCCCTCGGCGACGACTTTCATGCCGAGCGCCTTTGCCATTTGGATCACGCCCCTCACGATGATGCGGTCACGTTCAGAACCGGCAATGTCTTGAGCGAGGCCGCTATCAATCTTCAAATAATCCAGCGGCAGGGCTTTAAGATAGGCAAGGCTTGAGTAGCCGGTTCCGAAGTCATCGATGGCAACTGCCAGCCCGGACGACCGCAACTGGCTCAACAACGTGGCCGCCGCATCCACGTCCTCGATCATCCCGCTTTCGGTGATCTCAACCGTTAGCCGACTTCTTGGAAAGCCACTTGCGTCGACCATTGCCAGGAACTGATCCAGAAACTGCGGCTGCGAAATATCGGAAGCGGTGACGTTAATAGATAATCTTAAAGCTGCGAGGGAGTCCGCCCAGTTGGCCGCCTGCCGCAGCGCTTCAGCCTGTATGTGGGCCGAAAGCGGAAGCAGAAAATCGGAGCGTTCCGCTGCAGAGAACAAGGCAGACGCCCCCAAGGGCCCGTAATGAGGGTGATTCCAGCGCGCCAGAGCCTCCGCTCCAGTCAAACGATCGTCCGCGCAGGAATATTGTGGCTGGAACAGGATGTCGATTTCGCCGCGATCGAGGGCTAGCCGCAGGTCGCTCTCAAGGCGGTCAGGGTCTGCTTCCGGGCTATGAGTGCTAGCGGTGAGAAGGCGAATGCCCTCCCCGTCGGAATGCTTGGCATCTGCCAGAGCCGTTCCCGCTCGCCGCAACAATTGGACCGCAGTGTCACCCGGCAGGGCCTCTGCAATACCACAGCGTCCCGTCAGCCGTATAAGGTGATCGCCGGCACTGAAAGGCTGCGCAATCGCTGCAACGATGCGGCGGGCCAGTAGAACACTTCGGTCGGTATCGAGAATACCAGACGCAATCCCGATCAGATATTGCGTGCCCGCGATCCTGGCTGCGAGAACTCCCGCCCCTCCGAATTCGCCGGCCAGCCGTTCGACCCGCCGTGCTATTCTTCCAAGCAAAACATCCCCGGCCACTTGCCCGTAAGCTGCATTTATTCGATCGAGGGGACCGATGGACAAAAGCAGCACGATCGGACCGGCAGTTGATCCATCGAGGTGCTTTTCCAGCCAACTGACTGCCGCTTGGCGATTCGCGAGGCCCGTCAGATAATCGCGGTTTCCTTCGCACTGCGGGTTACGCTCCTCCCGATGCGGCATAGCCTCAGCCGAACTGCGGCCATCCTGCCTTCGGACCAACGCATTCGCCGAAGCCAGACACGCTTCCAAAGCCTCCCTATTGACCGGGGCGCACAGATAGTGCGTTGCACCTCCCGTTATGAAGCCAGGCGCGCGGCTTAGATCGCGGGCATCGATCAGCACGATCAGCGCGCCACCACTTGCCTCGACAGCGCTTGCCATGCCCTCAAGAACTTCCTCGTTACCCCTCCGCACGTCGATCAACGCGATTGTAGCGTCACTGGCAAGATAACGACGTTCGGCGCTATCGCGTCGCCGGACGGATGTGGCTTTCCAACCGGCCTGCTGCGCCAGATCGGCGAGGGCATCACGTTCGGTTTCCGAGAAGATGAACAGCGAGCGGTTGTCGCCGTCGTCGCCATCTCGTCGCCATACATCCACTGCCTGCCCTTTTGCCAACCTGGTTCCGATTCTGCCTGTAAGCCGACGCTTAGTGGCTATGCCTTAGCACGGTCTTACCGGCGAGCGCCGAGATCGCCCTCGCTTGCGCTTGGCATTGCCATGCCCTAGCTAATGCACATGCACCCAAGCGAAAAGACAGATCGGGCTACGCTCACTGACGGTTTTGGCCGGCAGATCGATTATCTGCGCATTTCCGTCACGGATCGCTGCGATCTGCGTTGCCGGTACTGCATGTCGGAAAAGATGACTTTCCTTCCTCGGAACGAAATCCTCACCTTGGAAGAGATTGCGCTGATCGCCGACCGGTTCATAGCGAGGGGCGTTCGCAAAATCCGGTTGAGTGGCGGAGAGCCCTTGGTCCGCAGGGATTTTGGAGATCTTGCACGGCGGATAGGGCGGCACATCGGGCAGGGTCTCGATGAGCTGACGTTGACGACGAACGGAACCCACCTGGCCGAGCATGCGGCGATGCTCGCGGATGCCGGTATTCGCCGGATCAATGTCAGCCTAGACACTCTCGACCCCGAGATGTTTTCCTTCATTACCCGGCGCGGCGACATCAACAAGGTTTTCGCTGGCCTGCGCGCCGCGCGGGATAGCGGTCTGGCCGTCAAGATCAACATGGTCGCCTTGAAGGGCGTTAATGACCATGCGTTTCTCGACATGCTACGCTGGTGCGATACCGAAGGGCATGATCTCACCTTGATCGAAACCATGCCGTTAGGGGACGTAGGAGAGGACAGGACGGAGTCTTATCTTCCGCTCTCCCACGCTCTGCAGCACATCAGGCAGGAATTTGATGTAGCACCTTTGCCCGACCGGACCGGAGGACCTGCTCGCTATTTCGCGGTCGAAGGGCTCCAAACGCGCTTGGGCTTGATCACGCCGATGTCCGATAATTTCTGCGCGGGCTGCAATCGCATGCGACTCACCTGCCAGGGACGCATCTATATGTGCTTAGGGCATGAGAAGCATGTGGATCTGAGGGCAGCCTTCCGCGACGGTGGCGTCACGGCCGTCGACGCGCTGCTCGATCAGGCGCTTGCAACCAAACCGTTGAGGCATGACTTTCAGATCGAGGAAGGCGCTTCGGCCGCGACCATTCGCCACATGAGCGTCACTGGCGGCTAACGGTGTCCGACGAGGCCGAACCAAAAAGGGCACTCGTCGTGTCATCCACGCAGGCCGCACGCGCTGCCGAGGAGCGGCTGCGGGCGAGCTATGACTTCGTGCCCGTAGAGAAAGCGGAGATGGTCGTGGCGCTTGGCGGCGACGGCTTTATGCTTCAGACGCTTCATGCGATGTTGGAGGCGCGACGCATCGTCCCGGTGTTCGGCATGAACCTGGGCACGGTTGGCTTCCTGATGAACGAATGGCGTCTTGAACGGCTGGACCGACGATTGCAGGACGCCAAGATATTCAAGGTAAACCCGCTGCGCATGACAGTGCACACCGTCGATGGTGAGGAGTTCTCCATCCCCGCGATCAACGAGGTTTCGCTTCTGCGCGAGACACGGCAGACGGCCAAGCTGTCAGTCGAAGTAAATGGTCGCGTCGTCCTGCCCGAGCTCGTCTGTGACGGAGTGCTCGTGGCTACTCCTGCAGGGTCCACGGCTTACAATCTGTCCGCGCATGGACCTATCCTCCCGCTGGGATCGGCATTGATGGCGTTGACGCCGATCAGCCCTTTTCGGCCGCGTCGCTGGCGTGGCGCCATCCTTCCGGAGAATACCGCGATCACCTTCACGGTCCTCGATCCTGTCAAACGTCCTGTCAGCGCTGTTGGCGATCAGCGTGAAGTTCGGGATGTCGCTCGTGTCGAAGTGAAGATCGACCGTACCACGCCACTCACGCTGCTCTTCGATCCGGAGCATACGTTGGACGACCGGATCGCGGCTGAACAATTTATCGCGTGACACCACTTGCCAATAGCGAAAAACCGCTGCTATAGGCGCGGCCTGCCCGGCACGTTACGGGCCACTCCCCGGTAGCTCAGCGGTAGAGCATCCGACTGTTAATCGGACGGCCGATGGTTCGAATCCGTCCCGGGGAGCCAACTTGAAACTCCAGAGCCTCCCGACCCCGTCGGGGGCTCGGCGGGCGGTGTTCCAGACACAATTCTCTCAAGCATATCAAACGGTTCGCGGAAGGTGACCGTCAGCTGGCCGTTTGCCCACGTGCTGTTCAAAACCAACAGATTCAAAGCGATGTTTTTGCCGCTTTGTGACTGTAGGTTGAAGGTTGAGTGAGCCTTCCGAGCGAGATTCAGCAGCGCGATGCCATCGTCGACGAAAGCGTCTTCGGCATTGTGGAGGGCATCTAGTCGCCGTAGACAGGCCGCCCGCTCTTCGCGCCACGTCGCTGCCATTCGATCATGCATGTCGCTCGATATCCGACCGTCAAGATGATCGACATAAAGAGTGTCCAGGCGGTGCTGTAGCCGATCGGCGTCTGCTCGCAGCCGGGCAATCGCCTCGACCCGCTCCCTGCTCTTATCTGAGTGAGATTCGCGAATCGCCCGCTCGATGAGCGAGAAGACCTCGTCATCCATGTGCAAACGGGCGAGTTGCTCCGAAAATGCCTTTGCTAAGGCTTCCTCTCGGACGTACTTCTCCGGGCATTTCTGCTTGAATCCGGAGCAGTGGTAATAAACGTAGCGGCCACGCTGCATCTGAGCCACGACCGCACACCCACAGTGTCCGCACGTGATGAGGCCCGTGAAGGCAAATCGTAATGGCTCGGCACGAACATTGCTCGCGCTACGACCGTCCAGAACCTCTTGGACGTTCTCCCATGTCTCACGGGTTATGATCGGCTCATGGGTCCCCTGAAAAAGGCGTCCTGCCCACTCAAAGGCACCTGCGTAGAGCCGGTTCCGAAGCATGTAGTGAATCGTGCTGATTCCGACCGGTCGTTGGCTGCGACGATAGCGGAGGCCGGCAGCTCTCGCTTTTTGTGTAACGTCCTTCAGAGCATAGTCGCCAGTCTCGAACCATTCGAAGACGCGGGTAACGATGGGTGCGAGGTCGGGGTCAGGAACGATAATTTTCTTCCCAAGAGGCCCGACGACGTTGAGATAACCCAAAGGCGCCTGAGAGGGCCAGATGCCCTGCTTCGCCTTCTCCAGCATGCCCTTGCGGGCCTCTTCGGACAAATTGTCCACATAGTTCTTGGCCATGAGAACCTTGATCCCATGCATGAACTTTTCCGATGAGCGCGAATCCCGAGAGAGGACCGTTCCTTCCTTGACAAGATGGAGCTCGATGTCGAACCCATCAAGCGTTACCCAGTCTTTGATGTTGCGATAGAGCCTGTCCGTCTTTTCCACCAGCAGGTGTCGGACGCCTGGATGCCCGCGAAGATATTTGAGCATCGCCTCAAACTGAGTCCGACCAGTTTTTTTAGCGGTTTCAACGTCGACGTATTGCTCGACGATGAGGAGACCCAAGCGCTCGGCGTATTCACGCACTAGAGCCACCTGGGCGTCGATCGAGAAGCCTTCCTTTTCCTGCTCAGCGGTAGATACGCGAGCATAGAGGACAGCCTTCTCGGCTCCGGCGGGGCGTCCCCGACCCGTTTGCTGCGCTTTGGGTTTACGTGGGCGTGCCATTTTCTCGATCCTACCAAACGCCTCCCCATCCCCCCTTCCCTCCACTAAACGGCGAAGGACATAACTAAGTGGGTGGCGATCGACGTGACTGTCTTCGCTTTTCATAATCGGATTTCCGAGGCCGTCCACGGGGTTTGCCCGGAGGATTCTTTTCGTGGATTGGACTTGTAACGGTTTTGCGCCGGTCACCTGAGCGATTAGAGCTCGCAACAGGAGACCGACGAGATGATCAAGCAT
>NZ_JARYGI010000023.1:0-56866 GCF_033795625.1 Sphingobium sp.
TGCTTGATCATCTCGTCGGTCTCCTGTTGCGAGCTCTAATCGCTCAGGTGACCGGCGCAAAACCGTTACAAGTCCACCGGCCCCAGCGGCTCACGTCATAGACAAGGATCGCTTTGAAGTCGGTCTGACCGCCTCGCACGTCGGCGATGAGCTGCTGAAGCGATAGCCGACCATCGAGCCGAAGGCCGCTCTTGCCCGAGTCCTCGTAGGTCTTCACGATCTCGAAGCCACGCCGAGCGGCGTATTGGGCGATGATTTCGGCCTGGTTCTCGGTCGAATATTTCTGATGCTCCGTCGACATGCGGACATACTGCGCAGCGCGCACCGGAGGTCGCGGCGATGCTTCAGCAGTGACCGACTCCGATAGGTTCATCACACCGGCTGCTTTCGTTTAGGCTCCGAGCGGACAGGTTCGACTTCCCACCAAATCTATTGGGAGTCAGAACGAATGTCGTTCTCCGAGAAAGACCGAAAACTTCAGTCGAAAACTGGAAATTCTTTTCCGTCGCCCCAACCTAACGAGCCCCTTGCCGCCGCAATCGCCGCTGCGCTGAAGGCGGAATTTGGCAACACGCCCTCTGCCCACAAGACAGTGGCGCAGCTCACGCGCTCAAACGAGCGCGCGGTTCGGAACTGGTTCGAGGGCAAAAACAGCCCCAGCGGGGAGAACCTGGTAATCCTGATGCGTCACTCTGATCTCGTCCTCCGCACGATGCTCAGCTTGGCGGATCGGCAAGACTTGGTTTTGGCGATCGGTCTGGCGAGCCTGCGACGACAGCTTGTTGACGCCGTCGCGGCGATCGACGGACTGCCCCTCGCGCCTGACTAAGGGCTACGGGACGACAAGAACGACCCCGCCGATTTGTACGCCATTGCCGCCGCGAGCCCTACGCCGGTGCGTTCGCTCTTTTCATGTCGGGTCTATCGGCTCCAATCGGCATCAGACGCTAATCTCGTTGGAGTAGAGTTATGTCGACGAAATCTGAGGCCCTCAAAAAGCGGATGATCCGCCGCCATGAGCTTCGGCAGATCGTACCGCTGGCCGACACCACTATCTATGAGATGGAACAGCGCGGCGAATTCCCTCGTCGCTTCGCGCTCACTCCGCGCTGTGTGGTGTGGGATCTGGCCGAGGTCGAAGCCTGGCTGACCGAGCGCCTGGCGACAGCCCGGCGATCGCCAATCGACCGCGCGCCGCATCCCGATGTGCGCAAGCGCAAGGCGCGCCCCGTCAAAGCGCCGGATCAGGCGCGAGCATAGGCATCGAGGGCGGAATCAGGACCGGCACGCGCTTCTGCCCCGCCACCCAAGCATCGATGATATCAGACCATTCCTGCATCATATGCCGGCGCTGATGCTCGTACTCCGCCTTGTTGTAGACGCCGCGCGAGGACCGCCCATCTTCATGAGCCAGGCACTTTTCGATCCAGTCGCTGTTGAACCCCAGTTCGTTGAGCAGGGTCGATCCGGTCCGGCGCAAGTCATGTACCGTGAACGGCTCCAGCGGTAAGCCTTCCTTCTGCGCGCGCTCCACGACAGCATAGGTGACGCGGTTGAAGGTCGCCCGGGACATTGGCGCATCCGCATCATACCGAGACGGCAGAAGGTAGCGCGAGTTGCCCGCGCAGGTCTTCAACGCGATCATGATGTCGAGGCATTGCTGCGAGAGATAGACGTTATGCGCCTTGGATCGCTTCATGCGCTCCTTGGGGATCGTCCACACGGCGTTCTCGAAGTCGACCTCGTCCCAGACCGCATCCTGCAGCTCGCTCTTACGCACCATCGTCAGCAGGAAGAGGCGCATCCCGAGTCGGATCGTTGGCAGCGTCGCCACATGGTCGAGCTGCTTGAGCATCACGCGAATTTCCGTCGGCGACAGCGACCGGTCCTTTGGAACGAACGTCGCGATCGAGGCGGGGCCGACATCGTCGGCTGGATTGGCGACCTTCTCGCCGTGCAAGATCGCAAATCCGTAGATCTGCTTGAGGATGTCGCGGACATGGATCGCAGTCGCCGGAGCGCCGCGATCGACGATCTTGCCGCAGTGGGCGCGCAGATCATCCGGCGTGATTTCTGTCAGCAGCCGATTCTTCCAGACTGGCAGAAGCTCTCGTTCGAAGATCGAACGCCGCATTGCGCGGGTGCTGTCCGCCATCGGCGCCTTCACCAACCAGCGCTCACCAAACTCACCGAAGCTCTTGGCCTCCTTGATCCGGCGTTTGTCGCGCTGCTTTTCCTGGGCAGGGGACATGCCTTCGAAGACTGCACGTTTAGCGTCGATCGTCGCTTCACGGGCTCGAGCAAGGGACAGACCGGAGGGACCGTACTTCCCGAGCGTCAGCGTCTCGCGTCGCCCATGCAGCCGGTAGTCCAGCCGAAACGTCAGCGTCCCGGAGGTTGAGACCTGAACATAAAGGCCGTCACGGTCCGTGACCTTGTATGCTTTTTCGCGTGGTTTCAGGTTCTTAAGGGCAACATCGGTGAGCATACCGACCTCCTCTACGCAAAATACCGTCAGGCGATTTTCGGCCATTTTCGCCGACATTATCGCTTGATTTACAATGGCTTAGTGCGGACGAAATACCGTCACTGGCTTCAATACCTCTGACGGTATCGCTGAATTGGGCCAAGTGCAAGTTTGCCGGATACCGTCACGCATGACGCCAGGGCCAATCGCTGCTCCGCGATTGACCTCGATAGATAACGTGAGATAATCTTTTTATTTCAATGCTTTGGCGGAGCTTTGCCGATTGATCGCGATAGCCAAAAATGGCCCCTGAATCATTCCCACTCGATCGTGCCGGGCGGCTTCGACGTGTAATCATACACCACGCGGTTGATGCCCTTTACTTCATTGATGATGCGCGTGGCGACGCGGCTCAGGAAAGCGGCGTCGAAGGGGTAGATGTCGGCGGTCATGCCGTCGGTGCTGGTGACGGCGCGCAGGGCGCAGACGCTGTCATATGTGCGCAGGTCGCCCATTACGCCGACCGTGCGGACCGGCAGAAGCACCGCGAACGCCTGCCAGATGGCATTGTACAGGCCCGCCGCACGGATTTCCTCGAGGTAGATCGCGTCGGCCTTGCGCAGGATGTCGCAGCGTTCCTTGGTGACTTCGCCGGGGATGCGGATGGCAAGGCCCGGTCCGGGGAACGGATGGCGGCCGACGAAGATGTCGGGGAGGCCCAGTTCCTTGCCCAGCACGCGCACTTCGTCCTTGAACAATTCGCGCAGCGGCTCGACCAGCTTCATGTTCATGCGTTCCGGCAGGCCGCCGACATTGTGGTGGCTCTTGATGGTGACGCTGGGGCCGCCGGTGAAGGAGACGCTCTCGATGACATCGGGATAGAGCGTGCCCTGCGCCAGGAAGTCCGCGCCGCCGACTGCGCGGGCCTGCTCCTCGAACAGTTCGATGAAGGCGCCGCCGATGAACTTGCGCTTCTTTTCGGGGTCTGTGAGGCCCGCGAGACCGCCGAGGAACTGCGCTTCGGCGTTCACATGTACGAGCTTTATGCCGTAATGTTCGCGGAAGAGCGAGACCACCTGCTCCGCCTCGCCGAGCCGCATCAGGCCGTGGTCGACGAAGACGCAGGTGAGCTGGTCGCCTATGGCTTCGTGGATCAGCACGGCGGCCACGGCGGAGTCGACGCCGCCCGACAGGCCGCAGATGACACGGCCGGAGCCAACTTGCGCGCGGATCTCGGCGATCTTGGTCGCGCGGAACTCCGCCATCGTCCAGTCGCCCGCAAGGCCGCAGACGTGGCGGGCGAAGTTGGCGATCAGCTTGCCGCCGTCGGGCGTGTGGACGACTTCGGGGTGAAATTGCATCGCGTAGAAGCGCTTGGCTTCGTTGGCGACGATGGCATAGGGCGCGCCTTCGCTGGTGGCGACGACCTCGAAGCCTTGGGCGAGGCGCGTGACCTTGTCGCCGTGGCTCATCCATACCTGATGCCGCTCGCCCGGATGCCACAGGCCATCGAACAGCGCGCAAGGCTTGTGGACTTCGATGAAGGCGCGGCCGAATTCGCCGCTCTCGCCGCCTTCGACATTGCCGCCGAGTTGCTGCATCATCGTCTGCTGCCCGTAGCAGATGCCGAGGACCGGCACGCCTGCATCGAAGACAGCCTGCGGAGCGCGGGGGCTGTCCTCCCACATGACCGAGGATGGGCCGCCCGACAGGATGATGCCCTTGGGCTGCATGCGCTCAAAGGCTTCCGCGGCGCTGTTGAAGGGAGCGATCTCGCTATACACCCCCGCCTCTCGCACGCGGCGGGCGATGAGCTGCGTAACCTGGCTGCCGAAATCGACGATGAGGATGGAGTCGGGGTGCTGGTCTGTCATGGCTGCCCGATAAAGATGGCGGGCCGACCTGTCCAGTAGCGTGCCCTATTTGACGGGATCGGTGATGGCTAGGCCAGTCCAGTTCGCGATGAAGGCGTACATGTCGGAAAATTCCTCGATGATCTTGTCCGTCGGCTTGCCCGAGCCATGGCCGGCGCGTGTTTCGATGCGGATCAGGTGCGGTTTGGCGCCGATCCTGGCGGCCTGCAGCGCGGCGGCATATTTGAAGCTGTGGCCGGGCACTACGCGATCGTCAGTGTCGGCGGTCGTGACCATGATCGCGGGATAATCCTTGCCCGCCATGATGTTGTGATAGGGGGAATAGCTGTAGAGCAGCCGGAAGTCGCGGCGCTTGGAAGGGTAGCCATAATCGTCTACCCAGTACCGCCCCGCCGTGAAACGGTCGAAACGCAGCATGTCCATGACGCCGACGCCGGGGAGCGCTGCGGCGAACAGGTCCGGGCGCTGGTTGACGACCGCGCCGACCAGCAGGCCGCCATTTGAGCGGCCCTCGATCGCGAGCTGGTCCTGGCCGGTATAGCCATTGGCTTTCAGGAACTCGCCCGCGGCTATGAAATCGTCGAACACGTTCTGCTTGTTCTGGCCGCGCCCGGCATCGTGCCACGCCTTTCCAAATTCACCGCCACCGCGGAGATTGGCGATGGCGAGCGCCCCGCCCTGCTCCAGCCAGGCGAGCCGCGTGGCCGAGAAGCCGGGCGTGATCGAGATGTTGAACCCGCCGTAACCATAGAGCAGCGTCGGGGCAGGTTTCGATGCGAGTGCGATGTCCTTCCGACGGATCAGGAACATCGGGATCTTCGTGCCGTCCTTTGATGGGTAGAACAGCTGCTCGGTAACAAAATTCTGTGGGTCGAAGCCCAGTTCCGGCTGCGCGAAAATGCTGGTCGCGCCGGTCGCCGTGTCATAGCGATAGATGGTCGAGGGCATGGTGAAGCTGGAGAAGCTGAAGAAGGTTTCGGAGTCGCCAGCCTTGCCCGAAAAGCCCGCCGCGGTTCCCACGCCCGGCAACGGCACGTCGCCTACTGCCCGGCCGTCCAGTTCGAACAGTTGCGCCACCGTCTTGGCGTTTTCCATATAGGCAAGGATGATGCGCTCGCCGATCAGCGATCCGCCGGTCAGCGTGTCGGGCTGTTCCCGGACCACCTCGAAAGGCGGCGCGGCGGGGTCGGCGGCGTCGAGCGTGACGAGGCGCATACGCGGCGCGCCTTTGTCAGTGATGAACCAGAGCGTGTCGCCCCTGCTCCCGACCAGCCGCCATTCATTGTCGAGGCCCTTGACCAGTGTGCGCGGGGCAATCGGTGCGTCGCGCCAGCCGCCGGAGCGACACCAGCGTCACTTCCTGCTTTTCATCCGTGCCCGACATCGATGTGATGACGAGCCATTTGCCGTCATCGGTGACTTTGGCGCTGTGGCCAAGCTTCGGGCGGTCCGGCGTCTGGTAGATCAGGAGGTCGTCCGTCTGCGGCGTGCCGACGCGGTGATAATAGACCTGCTGATTTTCGTTCAGCGACTGGAACGCCGCCCCCTGCGCGGGCGCGGCGAAGCGCGAATAGAAGAAGCCCTGCCCTTCCGCGTCCCAGCTGAGGTCCGAGAACTTGACCCATTCCACGCGGTCGCCCAGCGTCTTGCCGTTGCCCGCGTCGATCAGGCCCAGGGTGCGCCAGTCGGTGCCGCCGTCCTGCACCGAGTAGAGGAGATAGCGGCCATCGGGCGAAGGCTTCCATTCGGCAAGCGCCGTGGCATGGTCCTTCGACATCGCGTTGGGGTCGAGCAGCATCCGCTGCTTGCCGGTCAGCCCTTCGCGCACGAATAGCGGCGACTGGTTCTGAAGGCCCGTATTATAGGTGTAGAAATAGCGGCCGCCCGCCTTGGTCGGCGTGGAAAACCGGCCATAGTCGTAGAGCTTCGCCATCCGGCGCTTGAGAACATCGCGACCCGGCAGCGTGCTCAGATACTCCTGCGTCACGGCATTCTGCGCCGTCACCCACTCCCGCACGGCCTCATCCTGCCGCACGTCCGCTTCCAGCCAGCGATAGGGGTCCAGGACCTTCGTGCCGAAATGATCCTCGACGAGATCGAGGCGGCGAGATTGCGGATAAGAGAGCATCGCTTCCTTCATGATCGTCGCCGTGCTGGGCTTGTCCAAAGGACCCTCGGCCAATGCAGGCGTTAGCGCAAGCAGCGCGGGCGCAAGGGTCAGCGCGCGCAGCACGCCAAGAGACGACATGATTGTTCTCCCAAAACAATTCAGGCCGCAAGCTTATAAAGCTGCGGCCTGTTTGTGAAGCGATGCGCCGCCGGTTAAGCCCCGGCAGCGAAAAGATTCATGCTGCCTCGTATTCGTCCTCGTCCGCCGTCTGGACCGGACCGGAGTCCTGCCCCTTGGCGCTGACGTCGCGGTCGACGAATTCGATGATCGCGATCGGAGCGGCGTCCGAGGCGCGGATGCCGGCCTTGATCACGCGGGTGTAGCCGCCAGCGCGATCCTTGTAGCGCTCGGCGAGGACCTCGAACAGCTTGACCAGCTGCGCATCGTCCAGAAGACGCGAATGCGCGAGACGACGGTTGGACAGGCCACCCTTCTTCGCCAGCGTGACCAGCTTTTCAACGTAAGGACGCAGTTCCTTAGCCTTTGGCACGGTAGTGGTGATCTGCTCGTGCTTGATGAGAGCAGCGGCCATGTTGCGGAACAGGGCCGCGCGATGGCTGGAGGTACGTTGCAGCTTACGGCCGCCTACGCGATGACGCATGATAACTTCCTTTTCGTTCGTTCAGGGACCGTTCGAGGTATCCCGGACCAGGCGGTGCGGATAAGGGCCACCGCCCAGAGCCCAATTCGTCACCCCAGCGGAGGCCAGGGTACCGGAATGTTTTAGCCGAGCAGTTCCTGCTCCAGCTTCTTCGCCATTTCCTCGATATTCTCGGGCGGCCAGCCCGGAATATCCATGCCGAGGCGCAGACCCATGGACGAGAGCACTTCCTTGATCTCGTTCAGCGACTTGCGGCCGAAGTTCGGCGTGCGCAGCATCTCGGCTTCGGTCTTCTGGACCAGATCGCCGATGTAGATGATGTTGTCGTTCTTGAGGCAGTTTGCCGAACGCACCGACAGCTCCAGCTCGTCCACCTTCTTGAGAAGATAGCGATTGATCTGGTTCGTATCGCCTTCGCTCTCCGACGCCGTAGCGACGGCATGGCCACCCGTGGACGGCGCAGCGGTGGGTAGCGCGTCTTCGAAGTGGACGAACAGCTGCAACTGATCCTGGAGAATGCGCGCAGCGAAGGCCACGGCATCTTCGGGAGTCACGGTGCCGTCGGTCTCGACCGTCAGCGACAGCTTGTCATAGTCGAGTTCCTGACCGACGCGAGTGTTGTCGACCTTGTATGCCACCTGACGAACGGGCGAATACAGCGCATCCACAGGGATCAGGCCGATGGGAGCGTCGGCGGGACGGTTGGCGACGGCGGGGACATAGCCCTTGCCGACATCCGCCGTCAGTTCCATGTTCAGCGTCGCGCCTTCGTCGAGATGGCAGATGATGAGGTCCGGGTTCATCACTTCGATGTCACCCGAAACCGCGATATCTCCGGCCGTCACTTCGGCAGGGCCAGTCGCGGAAAGCTGCAGCCGCTTGGGACCGTCGCCTTCCATGCGCAGGGCAACCTGCTTCACGTTCAGCACGATGTCGGTGACGTCTTCACGCACGCCGGCAAGCGAGGAGAATTCATGCAGCACGTTTTCGATCTTGATCGAAGTGACCGCCGCGCCCTGAAGCGAGGAAAGAAGAACGCGACGCAACGCATTGCCGAGCGTCAGACCGAAACCGCGCTCCAGTGGTTCGGCAACGAACGTCGCCTTGCGCCTGGAGTCGCCGCCCGCCTTGATCTCAAGAGCGTTGGGCTTCTTCAATTCCTGCCAGTTCTTCATGTTGACAGTCATGTAATTCCCCTGGGAATGTGGCGGGGGCCGCTCCGCTGCGTCAGTGGAAGTGCCCCGGCCGATTCAAAAGTGGATGTGCGACGCGTCCGCCGCACACCAGAACGGCTTTGGCCTTAAACGCGGCGACGCTTGGACGGGCGCACGCCGTTATGCGGGATCGGCGTAACGTCCCGGATGGAGGTGATCGTGAAACCGACCGCCTGCAGCGCACGAAGCGCGGATTCACGGCCCGAACCGGGGCCCTTCACTTCGACTTCCAGAGTGCGCACGCCATGTTCGGCCGCCTTGCGCCCTGCATCTTCCGCGCAAACCTGAGCGGCATAAGGCGTCGACTTGCGCGACCCCTTGAAGCCCATCGTGCCGGCGGAAGACCAGGAGATCGCGTTGCCCTGGGCATCGGTGATCGTGATCATGGTGTTGTTGAAGCTGGCGTTCACATGCGCGACGCCGGAGGAGATGTTCTTGCGCTCCCGCTTCTTAATGCGCTGGGGTTCCCGTGCCATTTTATATCCTACTCAAAACTGGAAAAAAGAAAGTGCTCTTGAAGCCCGTGAAAACAGGCGAGCGCCTTACTTCTTCTTGCCGGCGATTGCCTTGGCCTTGCCCTTGCGGGTGCGGGCATTGGTGTGCGTGCGCTGACCGCGAACCGGCAGCCCCTTGCGATGACGCAGGCCGCGATAGCAGGCCAGGTCCATCAGGCGCTTGATGTTCATTGCGGTGGTGCGGCGCAGATCGCCTTCGACCTGATAGCTCGCGTCGATCGCTTCGCGGATCTGCAGAACTTCGGCGTCGGACAGATCCTGTACGCGGCGGCTCTGGTCGATGCCCAGCTTGTCGGCGATGTCGACGGCGGTCTTGCGGCCGATGCCGTGGATGTAGGTGAGCGCGATGATAACGCGCTTGTTGGTCGGGATGTTGACGCCCGCAATACGTGCCATGTAACTAATTCTCCTGCTCCACGGGGCGTGTGGCAGCGCCCCATCTCAAAGCTTCGATGTGAACCCCCGGACGCAAAAAAGACGGCCAGCGCATCTGCACTGCCGCAACCAAGCGTGTCGGGATTGGCTGCCCTTAATGAGTCGCCGCCGGACTGTCAAGCAGCGCGTGGCCCGCGGATACTCCGCCGCCTATTCGTGCGGCCGCAAGCCGCGATTGAGAGTCTCCACGACCTCCGCAATCGGCTCGGTGACTGTCACGCTACGCCCTTCGCCGAAACGGATGCGCGTGCCATCGGTCACTGAGGATACGAACGTCACTTGCGCTGCATTCACTGCCGTTTCCGAACGATCCGTTCCGATAAACGTCACGATCATGGCATCCTCCTTGTTGTTGGACAGGTAGGATAGCGCTGAAAATCGAATTGAACAGCCCGATGCTGTGGCCTTGTCCGGTTCCGCCTTGCCGTGAGGCGGAACCGGAGCAGGATCAGACTACGCCATAGGCAAGCATGGCGTCGGCAACCTTCTTGAAGCCCGCGATATTGGCGCCCTTCACATAATCGACATAGCCGCCGCCCTGATCGCCGTAAGCGACGCAGCTGCTGTGAATGCCTTCCATGATGTCGAGCAACAATTGCTGCAATTCGGATTCCCTCCAGGAACGGCGTTCGCTGTTCTGGCTCATTTCGAGGCCCGAGACGGCGACGCCACCGGCATTCGCTGCCTTGCCCGGCGCGAACAGGATCTTCGCGTCCTTGAAGACGTGCACGCCCTCAAGGTTGGTCGGCATGTTGGCGCCTTCCGCAACCGCGATGCAGCCGTTCTTGACCAGTTCCCTTGCGTCCTCGCCCAGCAGCTCGTTCTGGGTCGCACAGGGCAGCGCGACATCGCAAGGCACGCCCCAGGGGGCTTTGCCTTCCGTGTAGGTGGCGCCCGGATATTCGGCCACATAGTCGGCGATCCGGCCGCGACGCTTGGTCTTGTGCGCCTTCACCCAGTCGATCTTCTCCTGCGTAATGCCATCAGGATCGTGGATGAAGCCCTGACTGTCGGACAGCGTCAGGACCTTCCCGCCAAGCTGCACGATCTTCTCGGCAGCATGGGTCGCGACATTGCCGGAGCCGGAGATGACCGCCCTCTTGCCGGAAAGGTCCTGCCCCTTGGTCTTCAGCATGTTGGCAAGGAAATAGACGGCTCCATAGCCGGTCGCCTCCGGACGGATCAGCGACCCGCCATATTCCAGCCCCTTGCCGGTCAGCACGCCAGTGAACTGATTGGTGATCCGCTTGTACTGGCCAAACATATAGCCGATCTCGCGCGAGCCGACGCCGATGTCGCCTGCCGGGACGTCCACGTCAGCACCGACATGGCGATACAGCTCGGTCATGAAGCTCTGGCAGAAACGCATAACCTCATGGTCGCTCTTGCCCTTCGGATTGAAGTTCGCGCCGCCCTTGCCGCCGCCCATGGGGAGGCCGGTCAGCGCGTTCTTGAAGGTCTGCTCGAAGGCCAGGAATTTAAGAACGCTTTCGGTCACGGAAGGGTGGAAGCGAATGCCGCCCTTGTACGGACCGATCGAGTTGTTGTTCTGCACGCGCCACCCGCGGTTGACGCGAATGTTGTGATTGTCGTCTTCCCACGTGACGCGGAAGGATACGATCCGGTCGGGCTCGGCTATGCGGCGCAGGATCTGGTAATGGTGATATTGCTCTTTGTCGGCGATGAAGTCGTAGATGTCTTCGGCAACTTCCTGCACGGCCTGAACGAATTCGTCCTGCCCCGGATTGCGCTTCCGGACGCCTTCTATGAATGTGGACAGGTCGACATGATCTGAAACGGCCACTCTGCTCTCCCCTTATACGATCCAGTGGCGACCCGCGTCACCCGATCCGAGTCGAGCAATCATTCGTTGCGGGAGTGTATCAGCAAATTCGGGCCGGGCACGTGGTTTCACTTAGGGTGCGCGCTTTTCCGCTGCGGCTTTCAGGCCGTGAAGCTGCTGCGCCATCACCTGATCGACGATCGGCGCGACTGCTGCGGCGCCACCCCGAATATGGCCACCGACGACATAGCTCATCGTGACTTTTGTGCCCTGCCCGGCTGGCTCCAGCGTGAAGGTCAGCGTGCCGACTGCCGCCTCTGCCTGCAACGGGCCGAGAGCGCCGGACAGGCGCAAAGTGCTGGCGGGCTGCGCGTACAGGACGCGGGCATGCTCAACGCTTCCCGCCCCGGTCAGTGCAGTAGCAGGGAGGCTTTCGCAGAAGCAGCCGCCAGCTTGTGGATTTATCGATAGATTGGCGGCCTTGCCCGAATAGCTGTGCGCCGCGACCCACCAGCGCGCCGGCGTGACGAGCACCGCATAAACATCGGCAGGAGACGCCGCGATCTCAACCGTGGAGACGGTATCGAAGCCCGCATCACTGGCGGACGTCACGCTTGCCGTAGCCGAACTCGCCAGAAGCGCCGCACTTGCCAAAGATAGGAAAAACCGCATACCACCCTCCCCGTTGCCGAGGGAGAGCATATTCTAAGCCTGCGGCCTGTCCAGTATCGAAGTGTCCAGTATCGAAGCGATCGCAGAGGACACATGAGCCATGTCGGCCATGCCGTCCACGCGGCTGACGATCCCGCGCGCCTCGTAGATCGGCAGGATCGGCGCGGTCTTGGCGCGATATTCGGCCATGCGGGTGCGGACCGTCTCCTCGTTGTCGTCCGGACGCCGCTTGAACTCCGTGCTGCCGCAGCGGTCGCATATGCCTGCGACCTTGGGCAGCTTGAAGCTGTCGTGATAGCCCTCGCCGCAACTGGCGCAGGTGAAGCGCCCGGTGATCCGCTCGACCAGCGCATCCTCGTTCACTTCAAGCTCGATCACATGGTGCAGCGTGCGTCCGCGCGCGGACAATATCTCATCGAGCGATTCCGCCTGTGCAGCGGTGCGCGGATAACCGTCGAAGATTACGCCGGTGTCAGTGGAGAGATCATCCAGTGCCTCGCCGATGATGCCGGAGACGATGTCGTCCGATACCAGTTGCCCGGCTTCCATGACGGCCTTGGCCTTCAACCCCGTGGGGGTGCCAGCCTTAACGGCGGCGCGCAGCATATCCCCAGTCGAAAGCTGCACCATGCCGCGGCTGTCGACCAGTTGCGTCGCCTGTGTACCTTTGCCGGCGCCCGGAGGCCCGAGAAGGATGATATTCATGCGCGCGCGTCTCCCCTGTTATGTGGCGCGATAATCCCGCTATAGTCTAGCGGATGCGGCCCTTCAGCTTCGCCTTCTTGATAAGATCGCCATATTGATGCGCAAGAAGATGGCTCTGGATCTGGGTTACGGTATCCACCGTTACGTTGACCACGATCAACAAGCTAGTCCCGCCCAGATAGAAGGGGATTCCAGCCCGTGCGATCAGGAACTCCGGAATAAGGCAGATGATCGCCAGATAGGCCGCGCCGATAACGGTAATACGCGTCAGCACGTAATCGAGGTAGTTCTCGGTGTTCTTGCCGGGGCGAATGCCGGGGATGAAGCCGCCATTGCGCTTGAGGTTATCGGCAGTTTCTTCCGGATTGAACACGACGGCCGTGTAGAAGAAACAGAAGAACACGATGCCGAGGCCATAAAGGCCCATGTACAGCGGACTGCCGTGCGACAGATACTGGTTCAGCGACAACACGAAATCGCCCATGCGGCTTTCGCCAGCAACGGTCTGGCCCGCGAACTGCGAGATGGTCAGCGGCATCAGCAGCAGCGAGGAGGCGAAGATCGGCGGGATCACGCCGGCGGTGTTGACCTTCAGCGGTAAGTGGCTGCGGTCCGCCTGCATGATGCCCTGACGCGTCTGGCGCTTGGGATACTGGATCAGGACGCGGCGCTGGGCGCGCTCCATGAAGCAGATGAAGGCGATCAGGCCAAGGCACAGGACGATGACGCCCATGATGAGCAGGCCGGAAATCGAGCCTTCGCGCCCCGAAGCGAACAGATTGCTGAGTGTCACCGGAAGCTGCGCGACGATGCCCGCCATGATGATCAGCGAGGTGCCGTTGCCGATGCCGCGGCTGGTGATCTGCTCGCCCAGCCACATCAGGAACATGGTGCCGCCGATCAGCGAAATGACGGCGGCGACGCGGAACAGCATGCCGGGGTCTACCACCGCCTGCTGCCCGGCCTGTGCGCCGAAGCTCTCAAGGCCAACCGCGATGAAATAGCCCTGAATGGCCGTCAGGCCGACAGTGCCATAGCGCGTATACTGGTTCAGCTTCTTGCGGCCGCTTTCGCCTTCTTTCTTGATCGCCGCAAGTTTCGGCGACAGCGACGCGGACAGTTGCACGACGATCGACGCCGTGATGTAAGGCATGACGCCGAGCGCAATGAGGCTCATACGCTCCAAGCTTCCGCCCGAGAAGGTGTTGAAGATGTCGAGCACACCGCCGCGAGTCTGATTGTACAGCGACGCCAGCACCGTCGGATCGACGCCCGGCAAGGGTACGAAGCTCAGGAAGCGGAACACGATCAGAGCGCCGATGGTGAACCACAGGCGCTTTTTGAGGTCAGTCGCCTGACTGAACTTGGCGAAGCTGATGCTGGATGCAAGCTGGTCGGCTCTCGATGCCATGCGCTTTTCAAACCTTCAAATCTTGTGCGGCGGGCCATGATGTCGGCACCGGACTCGCAAATCCCTTAGCGGGCGAGTGCATGCGTGTCATCTACCATCCTGCATTGGGCGCAGGGCATGGCGACTGACGCAGAAACACCTGACCCCGCCAACCCTTTATCGGGCAGCGGGGTCAGGCATTCAACCCTTGCGGGCGATCACTTCTTGCCTGCAGCCTTTGCAGCAGCGAGCGTGGTGCCCTTCTTGGCCTTCGCCTTGTCAGCAGCCGAGACGGTTTCCAGCACTTCAACCTTGCCACCGGCCTTTTCCACAGCCGCGATGGCCGATGCCGAAGCACCCGCGACCGAGAAGCTGACGCCGCTCGCGGTCAGTTCGCCCTTTGCGAGCAGGCGCACGCCATGCTTGCCGCCGCGCGAAATGTTGGCGGCCCGCAGCGCGGCCTGATCGATCACGGCCTTCGCGTCGAGCTTGCCGGCGTCAATTGCCTTCTGGACTGCGCCGAGGTTTACGGTCGCGAAATCCTTGGCGAAGATGTTGTTGAAACCGCGCTTCGGGATACGCATGTGGAGCGGCATCTGGCCGCCCTCGAACCCGTTGATCGCTACGCCCGAGCGCGCCTTGGCACCCTTCTGGCCGCGACCGGCGGTCTTGCCCTTGCCCGAACCGATGCCGCGTCCGACGCGCATGCGGCCCTTGCGAGCGCCTTCATTATCCTTGATGTCGTTCAGCTTGAAAGTCATGTCATGCACTCGCTTTCGCTTTTGTCGCGCTGCCCCACAAATCGGAGCGGGATGGAGGAGTGTCGCACTACTCCACCCTTCTAAAAAGCGAAAGAGGGGTTTCCCCCTCTCCCGCCGCTTCTTCTCTGACCGGAAAGGCGCTTAGCCTTCCACGATCTCCACCATATGCGGCAGCTTCTTGATCATACCGCGGATTTCCGCGCTATCCTCAAGCTCCACCACGCGGTGCATCTTGTTAAGCCCCAGGCCAATCAGAATCTTCTTCTGACTTTCCGGGCGGCGAATCGGTGAACCGATCTGCTTGATCTTGATGGTTGCCATACTTGCTTACTCCGCAATCGCTTCGGCGTCAGCCTGCGCCACTTCGGCACTGGCCCCACCACGGCGAAGCAGGTCAGCGACCTTCTTGCCACGGCGCTGCGCAACCGACTTGGGGCTGGTCTGCTCGCCCAGCGCCTCGAAAGTGGCGCGGATCATGTTGTAGGGGTTCGAGGTGCCGTTGGACTTGGTCACCACGTCGGCAACGCCCAGGCTCTCGAACACGGCGCGCATCGGACCACCGGCGATGATGCCGGTACCCTGCGGAGCCGAACGGACGGTCACATTCCCCGCGCCGAAATGGCCACGGCCATCATGATGCAGCGTGCGGCCTTCCTTCAGCGGAACGCGAACCATTGCCTTCTTGGCCGCGGCCGTCGCCTTGCTGATGGCTTCAGGCACTTCGCGCGCCTTGCCATGGCCGAAGCCTGCACGGCCCTTGCCATCGCCGACGACGACGAGTGCTGCAAAGCCGAAGCGCTTGCCGCCCTTCACGGTTTTCGAAACGCGGTTGATGTGCACCAGCTTTTCGATCAGTTCTTCGCCCTGATCTTCGTCGCGGTTGCCGCCACGGCGATCGTCGCGACGGCCACCACGGTTGCGGTCGTTGCCGCCACGATTGTTGCCGCCACCCGGACCGCCACGGCCACGACGAGGGCCACGATTGTCTGCCGGGGGCGCACCGGGCGCGTCCACTGCCGGTGCTGCGGCTTCGATGTTATTTTCGTCTGCCATGATCAGAACTCCAGACCGCCTTCACGAGCGGCATCGGCCAGCGCCTTGACGCGGCCATGAAACAGGAAGCCTCCACGGTCGAACACGACCTTGGTCACGCCTGCCTTGGTTGCGGCCGCTGCGATGCGCTTGCCGACTTCGGCAGCCGCGTCCTTGGTGCAGCCGACCTGGCCCCGGACATCCTTTTCCAGGGTCGAAGCGGCAGCGACCGTGTGGCCCTGCGCGTCGTCGATAACCTGGGCATAGATGTGCTGGCCCGAACGGTGGATGGATAGGCGCGGACGCGGGTTCTGGCCCGAGCGTGCCTTGAGGGCGGTACGGACGCGCTGACGGCGCCGATCGAAGAGAGAGAGTTTCGCCATGGCTTACTTCTTCTTGCCTTCTTTGCGGAAGATGAACTCGCCCGCATATTTGATGCCCTTGCCTTTATAAGGCTCCGGCTTGCGCCAACGGCGGATTTCAGCGGCGACCTGGCCGACCTGCTGCTTGTCATTGCCGGTGATGTTGATCGTCGTGTTGTCCGGCGTCGCGATCGTGATCCCCTCGGGGATCGCGAAATCGACGTCGTGGCTGTAGCCGAGCTGCAACTTCAGGTTCTTGCCCTGAGAGTTGGCGCGGTAGCCGACACCCGTGATCAGCAGCGTCTTGGTGAAGCCCTCGGTGACGCCCGTCACCAGGTTCTGCACCAGCGTACGCTGCATGCCCCAAAATGCCCGAGCGGCCTTGGTCTTGTTAGCGGGCTGCACCGAAATGCCGTCGCCTTCGACCGTGTAGCTGATCTCGTCGCGCAGCGGCATGGCGAGGGTGCCCTTGGGACCCTTCACCGAAAGCTGCTTGCCCTCGATGGTCGCAGTGACCCCCGAAGGGATCGCGACCGGCTTTTTACCGATGCGGCTCATCAGAATACCTCCGCCAGCACTTCGCCACCGACATTCTGCTCACGCGCTTCGGCGTCGGACAGAACGCCACGCGGCGTCGAAACGATGGTGATGCCCAGGCCGTTGCGAACGACCGGCAGGTCCTTCGAGCCGGAATAGACGCGGCGGCCGGGCTTGGAAACGCGGGCGACATGCTTGATCGCGGGCTGGCCTTCGAAATATTTCAATTCGATGCGCAGGCCGGGATGCTTGCCCAGGTCTTCCTCGGAATAACCGCGGATATAGCCTTCGCGCTGCAGCACGTCGAGGACGCGCGCACGCAGCTTCGACGCCGGGGACATGACGCTGTCCTTCTTCGCCTGCTGGCCGTTGCGGATGCGGGTGAGCATATCACCCAGGGGATCGGTCAATGCCATGAGTTGATATCCTTACCAGCTCGACTTGGTGACGCCGGGGATCAGGCCCTTGTTGGCCAGATCGCGCAGCTGAATACGGCAGAGCCGGAACTTGCGGTAATATGCACGCGGACGGCCCGTCACTTCGCAACGATTGCGAATGCGTGTCGGATTCCCGTTACGGGGAATCTCGGCCATCTTGAGGCGCGCGATAAGACGCTCACCGTCATCGGCGCTGGTGTCGGCAGCAACTGCCTTCAGCCGGGCATATTTGCCGGCATACTTCTTCACCAGCTTCTTGCGCCGTTCGTTCTTGTTGATGGAACTCAGTTTCGCCATGACTTAAGTTCTCTTCCTTTCTCTGGCAGGTCCGCTCACGCGGCCTGCTTTGCCTCTTCAACCGGGAACGGGAAACCGAACAGGCGCAGCAGCTCGCGCGCCTCGTCGTCCGTCTTCGCGGTCGTGGTGACGATAATGTCCATGCCGCGCACCTTTTCGATGCGGTCATAGTTGATTTCCGGGAAAATGATCTGTTCCTTGATCCCGAAGGCATAGTTGCCACGGCCATCGAAGGACTTGGGATTCAGACCACGGAAATCGCGGATACGGGGCATGGCGATCGTGACCATGCGGTCCAGGAATTCGTACATGCGCTCACGGCGAAGCGTTACCTTCGCGCCGATCGGCATGCCTTCGCGCAGCTTGAACTGGGCGATCGACTTCTTGGCCTTCGTGATGACCGGCTTCTGACCGGCGATCAACTCCATTTCCTCAGCGGCGGCAGTGACCTTCTTCTTGTCCTGAGTCGCTTCGCCCACACCCATGTTCAGAACGATCTTCTCGATCTTCGGAACTTCCATGTGGTTCTTGTAGCCGAACTTCTCGGTCATCGCCTTGACGATCGTCTCGTCATAGAGCGACCGCATACGCGGCGTGTACTTCTCATCAGCCATCGATGCTCTCCCCGGACTTCACGGCCACGCGGACCTTCTTGCCGTCCTTGGTTTCGAAGCGAATGCGGGTCGGCTTGTTGTCCGGTCCGGCAATCGCAACGTTGGAAATGTGCAGCGGCGCAGGCTTACGATCGATCCCGCCCTGCGGGTTCGTCTGGTCGGCCTTGCGGTGACGCGCATGCACGTTGATGCCTTCCACCAGGACCTTGTCGTCCTTCGGGAACATCTGCAGGACGGTGCCGGTGCGGCCCTTGTCCTTACCGGCAAGCACGACGACCTTGTCGCCCTTCTTGATACGTGCAGCGCTCATTACAGCACCTCGGGAGCAAGGCTGATGATCTTCATGTGCTTGCGCGCACGCAGCTCACGGACCACGGGGCCAAAGATACGCGTGCCGATCGGCTCCTCGTTCTTGTTGACGAGCACGGCGGCGTTACCGTCGAAGCGGATTACCGAACCGTCTGCACGGCGGATGTCCTTCGCGGTACGCACGATGACGGCACGATGCACGTCACCCTTCTTCACGCGGCCGCGCGGGGTGGCTTCCTTCACGGAGACGACGATGATGTCGCCCACGCTCGCGAAGCGCCGCTTCGAGCCGCCAAGCACCTTGATGCACTGAACGCGCTTGGCGCCGCTGTTGTCGGCAACCTCAAGATTTGACTGCATCTGGATCATGGATCCGGTTCCTTCTTACTTGGCTTTCCGGGGCTTCGTCAAAGACTGGATTAGTCTGGGACTGGACCTCGGGAGTTCCGTGTTCGTGTCAGCTCAGGAAGCGACTTCGGGCGACTTGTGCGTGTCTACCCGCTCGATGACCTTCCAGGTCTTCAGCTTCGAGATCGGCGCCGTCTCCTCGATGCGAACCGTCTCACCTTCGTGATAGGCATTCGCTTCGTCATGAGCGTGATACTTCTTCGAGCGGCGGATGATCTTGCCATAGAGCGGGTGCTTAACCTTGCGCTCTACGCGGACCACTACCGTCTTGTCGGTCTTGTCGGAAACGATCGTTCCCGTAAGCACGCGCTTGGGCATGATGCGTTCCTTCCTTACTTGGCCGCTGCACGGGCGCGTTCGCCCTGCAACGTCATGATCTGTGCGATCGAGCGACGAACGACCTTCACCCGACTGGGCTTTTCCAGCTGGTTCGTCGCGGCCTGAAAGCGCAGGTTGAACTGCTCGCGCTTCAGGTTGCCAAGCTCGGTCGAAAGCTCGTCGTCGGACTTGGTCTTGAGGTCAGCTACGTTTGCCATGTCCTCTAAGCTCCCAGATGCGAGGTGTCGCCGAGACGGGCAACGACCTTGGTCTTGATGGGCAGCTTCATCGCAGCGCGCGAGAAAGCTTCGGCCGCGAGCGGGCCGGGAACGCCGTCCAGCTCGAACAGGATGCGGCCCGGCTTCACCCGTGCTGCCCAATATTCAATCGAACCCTTGCCCTTGCCCTGGCGGACTTCGGCAGGCTTCTTCGACACCGGAACGTCGGGGAATATGCGGATCCACAAACGGCCCTGACGGCGGATGTGACGCGTGATCGCACGACGGGCGGCTTCGATCTGACGCGCGGTCAGACGATCCGGCTCCATTGCCTTCAGGCCATAGGAGCCAAAGTTCAAGTCGGTGCCACCCTTGGCCTCGCCCTTGATCCGGCCCTTGAAAGCCTTGCGAAACTTCATTTTCTTCGGTTGCAGCATGATGCGTCTACCCTATTCAGCGCGCCGGGCGCACACCGGAGGTCTGAGCCTCCAGCATAAGCCGGTCGGTCGCCATCGGATCATGGCCAAGGATCTCGCCCTTGAAGATCCACACCTTCACGCCGCACACGCCATAGGCGGTGTGTGCCGTCGCTTCGGCATAGTCGACGTTACCGCGTAGCGTATGCAACGGCACGCGGCCTTCGCGATACCATTCGACGCGCGCGATTTCCGCGCCGCCCAGACGACCGCCGCAGGTGATCTTGATGCCTTCGGCACCCAGACGCAGCGCCGACTGAACCGCACGCTTCATGGCGCGGCGGAAAGCGATACGACGCTCAAGCTGATCGGCGACGCCCTGTGCAACCAGGCGGCTGTCGATTTCCGGCTTGCGGATTTCGACGATGTTCAGGCTGACGTCCGAAGTCGTGAACTCACCCAGCTTCTTGCGAAGCTTCTCGATGTCCGCGCCCTTCTTGCCGATGATGACGCCAGGACGCGCGGCATAAATCGACACGCGGCACAGCTTGGCCGGACGCTCGATCACCACCTTCGAGATCGCAGCCTGGGGCAGCGTCTTGAAGATGAATGCGCGGATCTTGATGTCTTCCAACAGGAGACGGCCATAGTCCGCGCCTTCGGCGTACCAGCGGCTGTCCCAGGTGCGGTTGATCTGCAGACGCAGACCGATCGGATTGCTCTTGTGACCCATGACTTACGCCTCTGCCTCTTCTGCCTGTTCGCGCACCACGATGCGGACGCGGCTGAACGGCTTCAGGATACGGGTGGACTTGCCACGACCGCGGGTGTGGAACCGCTTCATCGTCAGCGCCTTGCCGACCGATGCCTCGGCAACGACCAGCGCGTCGACGTCAAGATTGTGATTGTTCTCGGCGTTCGCGATGGCCGAAGCCAGCACCTTTCGTACGTCGACGGCCATTGCCTTGGTCGAGAAGGCAAGGACGTTCATCGCGTCCTCTACCTTGCGACCGCGGATCAGCGCGGCAACGAGGTTCAGCTTCTGGGCCGACCCACGAATGGTGGTGCCCACAGCCAGAGCCTCATTGTCGGCAACCCGACGAGGGGACTTTTCCTTGCCCATTAGCGCTTGCCCTTCTTGTCGGCAGCGTGACCGGGGAAGTAGCGCGTCGGCGCGAATTCACCCAGTTTGTGACCGACCATTTCCTCGTTCACCGAAACGGGAACGTGCTTGCGGCCATTGTAGACGTTGAACGTCAGGCCAACGAACTGCGGCAGGATCGTGGAACGGCGCGACCAAGTTTTGATCGGCGCGCGCGCGTTGGTTTCCTGTGCGGTTTCTGCCTTCTTCAGAAGGCTGAGGTCCACGAACGGACCTTTCCAGACGGAACGAGCCATCGCTTACCTCTTCTTCTTGGCGTGACGTGACCGGATGATCATGTTGTCGGTCGACTTGTTGTGACGAGTGCGCGCACCCTTGGTCGGCTTGCCCCAGGGCGTCACGGGATGACGACCACCGGAGGTACGGCCTTCACCACCACCATGTGGATGGTCGACCGGGTTCTTCGCAACGCCGCGTGTCAGCGGACGCTTGCCGAGCCAGCGGTTACGACCGGCCTTTGCAAGGTTGGTGTTCGCATTGTCGGGGTTCGACACGGCGCCCACGGTGCCCATGCATTCTGCGCGGATGTAGCGCTGTTCGCCCGAATTCAGGCGGACCATCACCATGCCGCGATCGCGACCGACCAGCTGAGCGTACGTACCAGCGGAGCGTGCAAGCTGACCGCCCTTGCCCGGTTTCATCTCCACATTATGGAAGATGGTGCCGACCGGCATCTGGCCGAGTTCCATCGCGTTGCCAGGCTTCACGTCGGTTTTCTTCGCGGCGATCACCTTGTCGCCAGGCGCAAGGCGCTGGGGAGCCAAGATGTACGACTGCTCGCCATCGGGATAGCTGATCAGCGCAATGAACGCGGTGCGGTTGGGGTCATATTCCAGACGCTCGACGGTACCTTCGACGTCCCACTTGCGACGCTTGAAGTCGATCAGGCGATAGCGCTGCTTGTGACCGCCCGCGATACCACGCGAGGTCACATGACCCTTGTTGTTGCGGCCACCCGTCTTGTGCTTGCCTTCGGTAAGCGCCTTGACCGGCTTGCCCTTGTGCAGCGCAGACCGATCGACGAGGATCAGGCCGCGGCGTGCGGGGCTGGTCGGATTATAATGCTTGAGTGCCATCTATCCCGCCTCAAATACCGGTGGTGACGTCAATGGACTGGCCTTCGGCCAGCGTGACGATCGCCTTCTTGAAATCGGAACGCTTATAGGGCTTGCCCTTCCAGCGCTTCACCTTGCCCTTTTGGACGATGGTGTTCACGGCCTTCACCGTGACGCCGAACAGCGCTTCGATGGCAGCCTTGATCTCCGGCTTGGAGGCGTCGTTGGCGACCTTGAAGACAACCGCGTTGTTCTCGGACAACAGAGTAGCCTTTTCAGTGATGTGCGGCGCGACGACCACGTCATAGTGACGGTTGTCGACGACTTTTTCAGGCTTTTTAGCCATTGAAACGGGCCTCCAGCTTTTCGACGGCTGCGCGCGTCAGCACCAGCGAGTCGGCACGAAGAATGTCGTAAACATTGGCGCCCACGGCGGGGAGCACATTGATGCCGACGATGTTGGACGAAGCGCGAGCGAAGCTGACGTTAATCGCGTCGCCGTCGATGAACAGCGCCTTGCCAAGACCGAGACCAGCGAGCTTGCCCACCAGTTCCTGCGTCTTGCCATCCTTGACGTCCAGATTGTCGAGGACGGTCAGCGTTCCGGCTTTCGCCTTGGCCGACAGCGCCATCTTCAGCCCCAGCGCGCGAACCTTCTTGTTCAGCGAGGGATTGAAGTCACGGACGCGAGGACCATGGGCCTTGCCGCCGCCAATAAAGATCGGAGCCGCACGATCGCCGTGGCGAGCAGTACCGCCGCCCTTCTGGCGACCGAATTTCTTGCCCGTGCGCGACACGTCCGAACGCTCACGCGCTCCACGAGCCGTACCGCGGCGCTTCTCAAGCTGCCAGGTGACGACGCGATGCAGAATGTCGGCGCGCGGCTCAAGACCGAACACTTCGTCATTCAGATCGATATCGCCAGCAGCTGCCGCGTCGAGGGTCTGTACATTGACCTTCATGGTTTAGCCCTCCTGGCCTTCAGTAGCTTCCGGCGCCACTGCGTCTTCGGCCGGGGTGTTCGCGGGAGCCTCTGAGTCTTCAATGGCGTTGCTGTTTGCAGCCTGCTTGAGGCTCGCGGGGTAAGGCACTTCGGCAGGACGGGGCACTTTTACCGCGTCCTTGACCGTGAGCCAGGTGCCCTTGGCGCCTGGAACGCTGCCCTTGACGAACAGAAGGCCGCGCTCGACGTCCGTACGCACGACTTCCAGGTTCTGCTGGGTGCGCTCGCGGTCGCCCATATGGCCAGCCATCTTCTTGTTCTTGAACACGCGGCCCGGATCCTGACGATTACCCGTCGAACCATGGGCACGGTGAGAGATCGAAACACCATGAGTCGCACGCATACCGCCGAAACCCCAGCGCTTCATCGCACCGGCAAAGCCCTTGCCCTGTGTGTGGCCACTGACATCGACGAGCTGACCCGCGATGAAATGGTCCGCGGAGATTTCCGAACCGACATCGAGGAGCGCATCCTCGGCGACACGAAATTCATGCACGCGCGCCTTGGGCTCGACTTCCGCCTTCGCGAAGTGACCCCGCTGCGGCTTGGCAACATTCTTTGCCTTGGCGACGCCAGCGCCAAGCTGAACGGCAATGTAGCCGTCACGATCTGTTTCGCGGCGAGCGATGACCTGATTGCCTTCGAGGCTCAGGACAGTGACCGGCACATGGCGGCCATCATCCTGGAACAGGCGGGTCATCCCCACTTTTTTCGCGATCACGCCAGTGCGCATGATCCATACTCCCAATAGAGGCCCGCCGGGATGGCGGGCGTATCCAACGAAAAGACCCCGCAGGATTTCTCCTGTGGGGCCAACCCGAAACTAATGATCACCCCGTCCGGGTTGGATGCTCCCACAAAAGCAGGAGCGACGGGGGACCAGGACCGCAGCAAAGCTGCGCGGTATCCCTTAAGCGCTCTTAAGCGAGCTTAATCTCGACGTTCACGCCGGCAGCCAGATCGAGCTTCATCAGCGCGTCGACCGTTTGCGGCGTCGGCTGCACAATGTCAAGCATCCGCTTGTAAGTACGAACCTCAAACTGCTCACGCGACTTCTTGTCGACGTGAGGACCGCGGTTCACCGTAAACTTCTCGATGCGCGTCGGCAACGGAATGGGACCGCGGATAAGCGCACCCGTACGGCGCGCGGTATCTGCAATATCGCCAGTGGCCTGATCCAAAACACGATGATCAAAAGCCTTCAGGCGAATGCGAATATTCTGCGTATCCATGTCCGTTATACCGATGCGAAAGAGCCAAAAACAAAATCGCCCCAGTTGATCCTCTAGCTGTTACGCCGGCGAGGACCGGTCCGAGGCGATGAAATCAGGAACCGCGCGAATCACCAGACCCGCGCGGTTCGCTGCCTATATTACTTAGTGATCGTGCCGACAACCCCTGCGCCGACGGTACGACCGCCTTCACGAATTGCGAAGCGCAGACCGGCGTCCATCGCAATTGGCGCGATGAGCTTGACGCCCAGCTTCACGTTGTCGCCCGGCATCACCATTTCGGTGCCCTCGGGAAGAACCACTTCGCCGGTCACGTCCGTGGTGCGGAAGTAGAACTGCGGACGATAGTTGGCGAAGAACGGCGTATGACGGCCACCCTCTTCCTTCGAAAGGACATAGACTTCCGCGTCAAAGTCAGTGTGCGGCTTGATCGTGCCGGGCTTGCACAGCACCTGGCCGCGCTCGACTTCTTCACGACCAACGCCACGGATCAGCGCGCCGATGTTGTCGCCTGCACGACCTTCGTCGAGCAGCTTGCGGAACATTTCAACGCCGGTGACGACGGTCTTCTTGGTATCCTTGATGCCGACGATCTCGACTTCTTCACCAACCTTGACGATGCCGGTTTCGACGCGGCCAGTCACAACGGTACCACGACCCGAGATCGAGAACACGTCTTCGATTGGCATCAGGAACGGACGGTCGACCGGACGCTCGGGCTGCGGAATGAACTCGTCGACAGCGGTCATCAGCTTCAGGATGGCGTCGTGGCCGATTTCCGGAGTCTTGTCCTGCAGGGCAGCGACGGCCGAACCAGGAATGATAGGAATGTTGTCGCCATCGAAATCGTAGCTGCTGAGCAGTTCGCGGATTTCCAGCTCGACCAGCTCGAGGATTTCAGCATCGTCGACCAGATCGACCTTGTTCATGAACACGACGAGCTGGGGAACGCCAACCTGACGGGCAAGCAGGATGTGCTCGCGAGTCTGGGGCATCGGGCCGTCGGTCGCGGAAACGACGAGAATCGCGCCGTCCATCTGCGCCGCACCGGTAATCATGTTCTTCACATAGTCAGCGTGGCCGGGGCAGTCGACGTGGGCGTAGTGGCGCGCTTCGGTTTCATACTCGACGTGCGCGGTCGAAATGGTGATGCCGCGCTCGCGCTCTTCGGGCGCCTTGTCGATGTTGTCATAGCTGGTGAAGGTAGCGCCGCCGGTTTCGGCCAGCACCTTCGTGATCGCTGCGGTCAGCGAGGTCTTGCCATGGTCAACGTGACCGATGGTGCCGATGTTGCAGTGCGGCTTCGTCCGCTCAAACTTAGCTTTCGCCATTTCTCTCTACCTTCTTGTCCAAATAGCTTGGGTCTGACCGCTTGGGCGCGCGCCGGCTTCCCTGTGCGAAGGCGCGTCCATAGCAGTATATTTACAGATTGCCAGCCCCGACGATCCGGAATTTCGGATCGTCGGGGCAAATTTTATCAGGCGAGCTTCGCCTTGACTTCATCGGCCACGTTCTGCGGCACTTCTTCGTAATGCGAGAACTGCATCGTGTACTGCGCGCGCCCCTGCGTGAAGGAACGAAGCTGGTTCACGTAGCCGAACATGTTGGCGAGAGGCACCACGGCTTCGACGACCTGGGCATTGCCCCGGCTGTCGGTGCCCTGGATCTGACCACGGCGGCTGTTGATGTCGCCGATGACGTCGCCAAGATAATCTTCCGGCGTCACGACCTCGACCTTCATGATGGGCTCAAGCAGCTTTATGCCTGCCTTCTGCGCCGCTTCGCGCATTGCGCCACGGGCACAGATTTCGAACGCCAGCGCCGAAGAGTCGACGTCATGATAAGCGCCGTCATACAGGGTTGCGGTGAAATCGATGATCGGGAAGCCGATCAACGAACCCGTCGCCGCGATTTCGCGAATGCCCTTCTCGACAGAGGGGATATATTCCTTGGGAATATTGCCGCCCTTGATCTCGTCGTTGAAGATCACGCCCTGACCGCGTTCGCCCGGTTCGACCGTGAACTTGATGCGGCCGAACTGACCCGAGCCACCCGACTGCTTCTTATGCGTGTAGTCGACGTCCACCTTCTTCGCGAGATATTCGCGATAGGCCACCTGCGGCGCACCGACGTTCGCCTCGACCTTGAACTCACGCTTCATGCGGTCGACTAGAATTTCGAGGTGAAGCTCACCCATGCCCTTGATGATCGTCTGGCCGCTTTCATTGTCCGAAGACACGCGGAAGGACGGATCTTCGCGAGCCAGGCGATTGAGCGCGACGCCCATCTTCTCCTGGTCGGCCTTGGTCTTGGGTTCCACCGACAGTTCGATGACCGGCTCGGGGAATTCCATGCGCTCAAGAATAATCGGAGCGCTGGATGCGCAGAGCGTGTCGCCCGTGGTCGTTTCCTTGAGGCCCGCGAGCGCGACGATGTCGCCTGCATAAGCTTCCTGGATGTCTTCGCGGCTGTTGGCGTGCATCAGCAGCATGCGGCCGACCTTCTCCTTCTTGTCCTTCACCGAGTTGGTGACGGACGAAGCGGTTTCCAGCTTGCCGGAATAGATGCGGGCAAAGGTCAGAGTGCCGACGAATGGATCGTTCATGATCTTGAACGCCAGTGCCGAGAACGGCGCGTCGTCGGAAGGCGCACGCGTGTCCTTGGTTTCGCCATCCAGCTTCAGGCCTTCGACCGGAGGGATGTCCAACGGGCTGGGCAGATAGTCAACAACGGCGTCGAGCAACGGCTGAACGCCCTTGTTCTTGAACGCGGAGCCGCAGAGCACGGGCACGAACGAGAAGTTCAGCGTACCCTTGCGAATCAGCTTGGTCAGCACTTCCGGCTCGGGCACATTGCCTTCCAGATAGGCTTCCATCACGTCATCGTCCTGCTCGACGGCCATTTCGATCAGTTCGGAACGCGCCGCAGCGGCTGCGTCCTTAAGGTCATCGGGAATGTCGGTGTAGTCGAACTTCGCACCCAGGCTTTCGTCCTGCCAGATGATCGCGCGGTCGCGAACCAGATCGACCAGGCCCTTGAAACCGCCTTCGATACCGATCGGGAGATACAGGACCATCGGACGCGCGCCCAGGCGGTCCTTGATCATTTCGACGCAACGCTCGAAGTTCGCGCCGGTACGGTCCAGCTTGTTGACGAAGCACATGCGGGGCACGTGATACTTCTCGGCCTGACGCCACACGGTTTCGGACTGCGGCTCGACACCTGCAACGCCGTCGAAACATGCGACCGCGCCGTCGAGCACGCGCAGTGAACGCTCGACTTCGATGGTAAAGTCGACGTGGCCGGGAGTGTCGATGATGTTGATGCGATGATCGTTCCAGAAACACGTCGTCGCAGCGGACGTGATCGTGATCCCGCGCTCCTGCTCCTGCTCCATCCAGTCCATCGTGGCGGCGCCGTCATGGACTTCGCCGATCTTGTAGGACTTGCCGGTGTAATACAGGATGCGCTCGGTCGTCGTCGTCTTGCCGGCGTCGATGTGCGCCATGATGCCGATGTTGCGGTACTTGTCGAGCGGATGGCTGCGGGCCATGATCTTTACTCCGTTGCCGATGAGCGGCGGGGTCAAAATTGAAACTTCTGCTCCGTCCGGCCCTTCGACGCGCTCAGGAGAGCGAAGTTGAGACCTTCTCCCGAACGAAGCGAAGCCTTCGCTCCGCCCAGGCGAGCCCTTCGACAATCTCAGGGCGAACGGTAATCATAGAGGGCGAGGCAGATCTGGTCCGCCTCGCCCCTTTTATAGTGTTTACCAGCGATAATGCGAGAAGGCGCGGTTGGCTTCGGCCATCCGGTGCGTGTCTTCACGCTTCTTCACGGCATTGCCCCGGTTGTTGGCCGCGTCCAGCAGCTCACCCGAAAGGCGCGCTGCCATCGTGGTTTCGCTGCGGTTGCGCGCGGCTGTGATGAGCCAGCGAATCGCCAGCGCCTGAGCACGCTCGGGACGCACTTCGACGGGAACCTGGTAGGTCGCACCACCGACGCGGCGGCTGCGGACTTCGATGCCGGGCTTCACATTGTTCAATGCGTCATGGAACATTGCGATGGGGTCCTTCTTGGCTTTCGCCTCGACGGTTTCCAGCGCGCCATAGACGATGCCTTCGGCGACGGCTTTCTTGCCGTCTTCCATGACACTGTTCATGAACTTGGAGAGGATCTGATCGCCATATTTGGGATCGGGAAGGATGATGCGCTTTTCTGGGCGACGACGACGTGACATGTTTTCAGTCTCCCTTACTTAGGACGCTTCGCGCCGTACTTCGAACGGCTCTGCTTACGATCCTTGACACCCTGGGTATCGAGGACGCCGCGCAGCACATGGTAACGCACGCCGGGAAGATCGCGCACACGACCGCCGCGGATCAGCACGACGCTGTGCTCCTGAAGGTTATGGCCTTCACCGGGGATGTACGTGATGACTTCGCGCTGGTTGACCAGGCGAACCTTGGCCACCTTACGGAGCGCCGAGTTCGGCTTCTTCGGAGTCGTCGTGTAAACGCGTGTGCAAACGCCGCGCTTTTGCGGGTTCGCATCCATCGCAGGGACCTTCGACTTGGCCTTCTGCGGTTCGCGGCCCTTGCGGACCAACTGGTTAATTGTTGGCATGAAGCCCTTCACCTTTTCAAAGTTACTCTGCCGACCTGCCTCATGCATGTTGTAGCTGTTTCCAACGACAATGGCCCCGGCGGTCGTAAGACCCCTGGAGCCGCAAGAGCATCCGGCAATGTTCAGCTCTGTATTTCCCGCCCAAGGATGACAGCGGGAGAAGCGAATCTCTCACCGAAGGCCTTTGGACAGGGGCGCCCTATATGGCAGAGCGCAGAATGGGTCAACCCGCTGGCCACACGCTTTGACCACGATTGCCTGCGCTCTTTCGCTGCCCCGGCTCAAGGGCTAGAGCGGGGCGATGATCACCCCTGCCCTCAATATCACGCGTTCCATTCTAGGGCAGCCCTGGCACTGGCGCGGCAATGGCACGGACGGGCGCGACGCCGGGTTCATGCCGGACGATCTGGTAACGCAACTGCTCCTCGCTCGCGGGTGCTTGCGTGAGGATGTGGACATGCACCGCACGCCGACGATCCGCGCGTTCATGCCGGACCCCAGCATTTTCCAGGACATGGATCGCGCCGCCGGACGGCTGGCCGACGCAGTGCAGGCGGGTGAGACGGTCACGATCTTCGGTGATTACGACGTGGATGGCGCGACCAGCGCTGCGCTTCTCATCCGGCTGTTGCGGGACCTCGGCCTTGTAGCACGCGCCTATATTCCGGACCGGCTGATGGAAGGATATGGCCCTTCCGGCGAGGCGCTGGTCCGCCTCGGTGCAGAGGGTTCCTCCTTGATCGTCACGGTGGACTGCGGTGCGCAGGCTTTCGAGGCGCTGGCTATGGCGCGCGACGCCGGGGTGGATGTGATCGTCGTAGATCATCACAAGTGCGCTAGCGCCCTCCCCCTCGCCCACTCGCTGGTCAATCCGAACCGGCTGGATGAAAGCCCGGAGGGCGCCGCCTTCGGGCATCTTGCCGCGGTCGGCATGGCCTTTCTGCTCGGCGCGGCGCTGATCCGTACCTTGCGGGTCCGCGGCTGGTTCGCACAGCGGCCGGAACCCAGGCTGATCGAACTTCTCGATATCGTCGCCTTAGGCACCGTCGCCGATGTCGCCCAGTTGCGCGGGCTCAATCGCGCCTTCGTGGCGCAAGGCCTGAAGGTGATGGCGCAGCGGCGCAACATCGGCCTCTCCGCGCTGATGGAAGCGAGTCGGCTGACCCGTGCGCCTCTGTGTCACGATCTCGGCTTTGCACTCGGCCCGCGCATCAACGCAGGCGGCCGCGTCGGAAAGTCCGATCTTGGCGTGCGCTTGCTGACCACCGAGGACCCCCAGGAAGCATTCGCGATCGCAGCGGAACTCGACCGGCTTAACGAAGAGCGCCGCTCCATAGAAGGCGATGTCCAGTCGCAGGCCGAAGGCTTGTCCGCCGCGCAACATAACCGCGCGGTTGCCGTTATCGCCGGCGAAGGCTGGCATCCGGGCGTGATCGGAATCGTCGCCGGACGACTGAAGGAAAAATTGGGCCGTCCTGCTATCGTCATTGCGCTCGACGGAAATGGTGTCGGCAAAGGATCGGGCCGGTCGATCAGCGGGGTCGATCTTGGTGCGGCAGTGCTGGCGGCAAAGGATAGCGGACTGCTCGTGGCGGGCGGCGGGCATGCGATGGCGGCGGGCCTCACCGTGGCAAAAGGCGCGCTCGACGCTCTGATCGACTTCCTCGATGCGCGCCTATCCGAAGACGTAGCCCGCGCCATGGGAGCAAAGTCCCTCCTGATCGACGCGGTTCTGAGCCCGGCGGCCGTAAACCCCGCCTTCGTGGCGGCCGTGGATCAGGGAGGCCCCTATGGAACGGGGTGGCCAGCGCCGCGCATCGCAACTGGCCCGGTCCGCGTGATCAAGGCTCACATCGTTGGCACCAATCATGTGCGCGCAGTGGTGGCGGGCGACGACGGCAAATCTATCAAGACCGTGGCTTTCCGGCAGGCGGAGACGGACCTTGGCCGCGCAATCCTCGGCGCGCCGCGTGACCGGCGGCTCTGGCTTGCCGGCAGGGCCAAGGTAGATGACTGGAACGGCGGCTCCACCGCTGAACTACATCTGGAGGACGCCGCCTGGTCAGATTGATGGCAGCGGGATCAACCAATTAGCCGTGAAGCACGACAAACCGCTTTATCGCGGGTTTTGGGGTTGACCGGTAAAAACGAAAACCCTAATGCCGCTTTCGCTTCTGGCGCCGCTCTCCGGTTGCCCGTTGGCCCCATCGTCTAGCGGTTAGGACGCGGCCCTTTCACGGCTGAAACACGGGTTCGATTCCCGTTGGGGTCACCATGCCTCCCTATTCCGGGGAGTTCTTATGTTTTTCAGATACTTGCCGGTTCCGGCCACAAATCGCGCCCTTTGCGTCGTCCCGAACCTTCGCCATCCGGTTGAAACCAAATGATTTTCCTGACCACTTTCGTTTGAGTCCTGTCCGGTGCTCGGCACCCTGGCGATCCCCACCACCTCGCCGCATGCCGACAGCTCCTTCTCTGGCTCTGTAGGCCAAGCTCGCTCTCCGAACACCAAGGCAACTGACGCCGCTTGCGCTAGCTCAAGTCTGATCTTGGGCTGAATCACCTTCATTGCCTCTTGTTCGACCACCGCTTTCAAATGCTGATTCGCAGCTATTCGTTTCCATGTAAGTAATGTGCATAATTCCCAAGCACCTCACAACAGGCGGGGCAATGAAGTGCCGCTTCGGTGTAAATTAGCGCAAATGGGCACGAAATGAACAAAGCGGCATTATAGTGCCGCTTTACTTCTATTTTTCGCACCTAGTTCAACTCTAAGTGCTACTCGGTGACACCATAATGCTCGGGGCACATAGGGTTGCCCAATGAACGTTGGAGTTACTCAAGTTGGCTGCCGGATTGGTGAGTGCAGACAGGTCAGCGAGGCAGAAATATCATTGTGTGCTTCTCTCACTGGCCTTGTAGAATTCGTCTCCATGGGTTTGACGAGATTCGAAGCGCCAGCCACCGGCGGAAGCCGCCAACAGAGCCGCCGTCGAGGCTCAAGCTGAAGCCTTCAAAACTTGCCCTGCGTTCATCGATCAATGGGTGCACCTGAGTGGCTTGGTCTGGGACGAAACCGTCGTTCGTGGTTGAGCTTGCGAAGGTCGGGTTTCAGATGAACCCGTCAATCGCCACCTTGGATGATTCTTCCGAGCGTGAGCGGGTTTGATCGATGTTGTCAAAACAAGCCCACAAGGCGAGTTTTAAGACGAAGGTTCGGATTGCACTTCGTCGGCCCTCTTCCGCAAAACGTTCTTCTGGACCTTTCCCGTTGCTGTCTTCGGGATCTCGGAGAACACAATCATTTTGGGAACCTTGAAGGCGGCCAACCTCGAACGGCAGAATGCGATGATCTGGTCGGCACTCGTATTCGGGTCCACCTTCAGATGAACGAACGCGCATGGGACCTCGCCCCAATTGTCGTCCCGACGCGCTACCACGGCCGCTTCGAGAACGCTTGGGTGCTCCAGCAGCACCGACTCGACTTCGACCGAGCTGATGTTTTCTCCACCAGAGATAATGATGTCCTTGGCGCGATCCCGTATCTCAACATATCCGTCGGTGTGCTTTACCGCGAGGTCGCCGGAATGAAACCAATCTCCCGAGAAAGCCGCGTCCGTCGCGGCGGCATTCCCCAGATAGCCCTTCATGACGATGTTTCCGCGGATCATGATCTCACCGATCGTCGTACCGTCCGCGGGTACGGGCTCCATAGACACAGGGTCGAGTATGTCGGCGGCCTCCTGCAGATGGTACCGCACGCCCTGACGGGCCTTCAGGCGGGCGCGTTCGGCGAGCGAGAGATCGTCCCATTCCTCGCGCCATTCGCAGACCACGCACGGACCGTAGACTTCCGTAAGCCCGTAGGTCTGCGTGACCTCAATGCCGAGGCGTTCGGCGGCACCGATGACGTGTGCGCTGGGAGGCGCACCGGCCACCATCATGCGCAAGCCCGGTTTTATGCCCGTCAGGAGGTCAGCGGGCGCGTTCACCATTCGCGACAGAATGATCGGGGCGCCCGCGAGGTGAGTGACTCCGTGCTCTACTACCGCCGACAGGATTGCTCCGGCATCGACGCGACGAAGGCAAATGTGCGTTCCCGCGAGCGCCGTGATGGTCCAGGGGAAGCACCAGCCGTTGCAATGGAACATCGGCAGCGTCCAGAGGTAGACGGGATGCGCGCCCAAGGTCCAGGCAAGGACGTTGCCGACCGCGTTCAGGTGAGCGCCGCGATGGTGATACACGACCCCTTTCGGGTCTCCGGTCGTGCCGGATGTATAGTTCAGCGATATTGCGTCCCATTCGTCCGCGGGTTGGAGGGGAACGAATTCGGAACTTCCGGTGGCGAGGAACTCTTCGTAGGATTTGATGCCCGAGGTCTGCGCTTCGATCGTGTCATCCTCGATGACCACGAGATCGAGGCCTGATTCCATCCTGGCCGCAACGTCGAGCGCAAGGGGCAGGAACTCCGCGTCGACGAGCAGGAAACTGGAGCCGGCGTGAGTGAGCATGAAGGCGATGGTGTTGGCGTCGAGGCGTATGTTGATCGAGTGCAGCACCGCTCCCGCCATCGGCACGCCGAAATGGGCGTCCAGATGCGCCGGTACGTTCGGAGCCAGGATCGAGACCACGTCGCCCCGCTTTATGCCATGACGCTCCAGCGCTGAGGCCAAGCTCAGGCATCGCCGATACCATTGTGCGTAGGTCAGGATCTCGCGCCCGTAACGCACAGCTATGCGATCGGGGTGAACGTCCGCCGTTCGCGACAGGAGCGGGACGGGTGACAGGGGTACGTAATTGGCCGCGTTTTTCTCAAGCGTGTCGTGCATGGCAGAAGCAGTTCCTTTCCCGCACGGCGCGACTGCGGCGTGGGTTCCTCGATCCTTCACGACGCGGCGGCTAGAGCACGAGCCGCTCAGCCACATGTGGTGCATGGATCGTGGTGACCTGCCGACCAATGCCTTCAATCTCGAGCGTCACTCGGTCGCCATGCTTCAGCATTTTGCCAAGTTCCAGTCCGCACCCGTTTCCGACCGTTCCGGACCCGAGAACCTCTCCGGCGTGCAGCGTCTCACTGCGACTGACATGTGCGATCATTTCGGCGAACGACCAATGCATGGTGCTGCTGCTGCCCTCGCTCCAGAGTTCGTCGTTCACGAAGGCGCGCATGGCCAGCGCCTGCGGTTCGATCTCGTCGGGCGTGACGATCACCGGACCGAGGACGTTGGCGCCGTCGAAATCCTTCCCCTTGGCGGGTCCGAGCGGCCCCTGCATCTCCTTGAACTGAGCGTCGCGCGCGGTAAGGTCGTTGAAGATCGTATAGCCGAAGATGTGATCGGCAGCGTCTGCCACCGCGATGTCACGACCGCCCTTGCCAATGATGCACGCGAGTTCGAGTTCGTAGTCGATCACCTTCGACCATTCCGGCCACAGGGCCGTTCGGCCGGGTCCAGCGACGGCGAAGCGGTTGCACTTATAGTAGATGGGCTGCTGGTACCAGACGTCCGGGATCGGAGGCGGCGTGGCGGGTGCGGCGGGACCGTCGCCGAGCCGCTCTCGCAGCTTGGCACCGTTCCACACGGCGCCTCGCATATGCACCTCGAAGACTAGGAAATCGCGCATCTGTACCGGACGCGGCAGCGGCGCGAGGATAACGATCTGCGCAGGATCCAGGCCGGCAGAGCGGTTCGCCTCGGCCCTCGCCGCGTCCCACTCCTTTGGACCGCCCTCTATGAGGGTCTGCATGGTGGCGAAGTCGGCCCGGCCCGTGGCGCTGAGGTCGACAATGCTGCCATCGGCGGCCACGACTCCGAGTCTGGCTCCCTGACCGGCATCGAACGTCAACAACTTCATGGGCTTTGTCCTCACGCTTCCGGGGTTGGCCGTCACTTTGGCCTTCGATCCTTTCTCGCAAGGTAGCGCCGGGGGGCCAGGAACGTCAGTCCACAGAAAGGAGGACAGAGCCAGCCAAGCCAGTGGACATATGTCGGTTTCGACCTAGTACGAAGCTGGAACATAAGGATGCTTTGAAAATGGCAAGTAGACGCACGTCGGCCACCTTGGAAATGCTATTGCTTTCGCTTCTAGCGAATGGCGACACTCTGTCCGGCTACCAAATCTCTTCGATCCTGGCCGAGCCGATCTCCCTGATGTGGCCGGTCAAGCACAGCCAAATCTATCCTGCGCTTGCGACGCTGGAGGAACGCGGCGACATCCTGGGGGACTGGGTTGTCCAGAATGCAAGGCCCAACAAAAAGGCGTACGGCATTACCCCATCGGGTACGGAACGCCTAAAAGCATGGCTCTTGGAAGCCCGCACCACACTCAGCCAGGATGAGATAAGGCTCATCGCCTACAATCTAGATCTGTTGGGTGATGCGGCGGTTGCCGCCGCGATGGCGAAATATCGTCTGCAGTGCGTCGAGGAGAAGCGCCAACTCGAAGAACGCTGGCCGGGTGTGTGGCAATCCCCATGGTCGGACCATGCCGACCAGGCGCGTATGGTTGGCATCCGGTCGATCTATGAGCACGCGCTCGCCATTCGCGAGGCGCAGATCCTGTGGTGCGACGAAGGCATCGAACGCGCGCGCCTCGCAATCGGCCGAACGCAACCACCAGCAAAATAAGGAATGCACAAAACTACATATGTCGTAATTGACATATAGAAAGATGCGCCGTAGAACCTCTCATAGTCCGAAGCGGATCCCAGCTAGACGCGCCACGAAGCGGACTGGGCACCTGCTGGAAATAGCGGACTAACCAGGGCCGAGCACGGAGATGCTCGAGCCGAGTGAGGGAGAGGCAGTAATGAATGTGAAGATAAGTGGTGCGGTCGTGCTCGCGATGAGCCTTCATACGCCGGCCTATTCGCAGACGACACCAACCGGCGTCAGCCCGCCCACTGTTCCCGTGATCCCAGAATCGGAGCAAGGTTCCGCGGGGGCCGCAGACATCGTCGTCACGGCGCAGAGGCGCTCAGAGTCGTTACAGAAGGTTCCGATCGCAGTGACCGCGATCACTGCCGAGACTCTGGGCGAGCGGGGAATCAGTGACGTTCAAGGGATCGTTTCCAGCGTTCCCAACCTCAATCTGGGCGTGAACCTCGGAGCGGCCAAGGTCACGCTTCGCGGCATCGGACTCGAGAACCAGGCGGCGGCGGCTGAGGGAAGCATCGCTCTACATGTGAACGGCGTCTTTACCTCGCGTCCGGTCAATGCGCTCGCGAGCTTCTATGATGTCGCGCAGGTGGAGGTGCTGAGAGGGCCGCAAGGAACACTCTATGGTCGGAACGCCACAGGCGGCTCGATCAATATAACGACACGCCAGCCTACACAGGATTTTTCCGGCTATTTCAACCTGACCGCCGGCAATTACTCGCGGATCGTCACCGAAGGGGCAGTGAGCGGGGCTATCATACCTGATGTTCTCGCCGCGCGCTTCGCCTTCCAAACACAGAACCGTGATGGTTTTGGCAGGAACATTTTCACCGGCAATGATGTCGATGACCTTAATACACGAGCTATTCGCGGCACGCTTGTTTTCACGCCGAGTGACCGCCTGACGGTTGATATCAAAGCTGACTATTTTCGCGAGCGCGATAGCGCCGGCGCGTTCCACTCTCCAGGTGGAGGCGGCTTTTCAGCGCCCGGCGTTCCAATCGTCGTCTACGGCGTTGCTCAAGGCGGAATCGTCCCGACCAATTTACGCGATGTCAGTGCGGAGGATGACCCGCGTAATGACCTGACCTTTTGGGGGCTGCAGGGAAAGGTCAGCTATTCCCTGTCAGACAATCTCGAGTTGAGCTCAACGACTGCCTACCGGTCGACCCGGAATTTTGGGCGTACCGACTTGGACACGACCAATTTAACACTCGTAAAGCAATTCCGGGAGGAGGATGCAAAGCAGTTTAGCGAGGAGCTTCAGCTGTCGGGAAAGTCAGACCGTCTGTCGTGGCTGCTTGGCCTGTTCTACTTTCGCGAAAATAACCTTGGTATCACGTCGGACCCTTTGAACCCGGCTCGCACGATATTCTTCGGGCCGGACCAACTGACTACGGGCTTCCTCGCTGCGGGTCGTCTCAAGACGGACGCCGCCGCCATTTTCGGGCAGGGAACTTACGAGGTCATCGATAATCTGCGGATAACGGTTGGTGCGCGCTACAGCACGGAGAAAAAAACCAACCGCGACGAATTGGCATTCGATATTTCCACGCCTTACGTCGGAGAGTATGCCGATCCGCAAGCGGTCCTGAACCGCAGCAAGCGCTTCAAGTCGTTCACGCCGCGTGTAGCAGTCGATTTCCAAGCGACGCCGGACACGCTCCTATACGCCTCCTGGTCGCGCGGCTTCAAGTCGGGCACGTATAGTCTCGGCGCCGGAACGCCTCCCGTTGATCCCGAAACTGTGAGCGCATTCGAAGGTGGTATCAAGTCGCAGCTCTTCGACCGCCGCCTCAGGCTCAATCTTGCGGGGTTCTATTACGACTACAAGGACCTGCAGGTCGGCAAGGTGGTAGGCGGATCGACCGGCGCCGTGCTTCAGCTCGAAAACGCCGCCAGCGCGACGATCTACGGCTTGGAAGCGGAATTCCAGGTGCGGCTTACCGACGCCTTCCAGATCGACGGGAACGCCGCGTGGCTGCATGCCCGCTTCGACAAATATGTGAGCGCGGATCCGGCTCGACCCTTCGGCGACGGTCGCACCGTGGACGGCGGCATTCCCGCCTTCGACCTTCGCGGCAACAGACTTTCCCAGTCACCCGATTTCGCTGCCTTTGCGGGCGCGCAGTACAAGCTGCCGTCAGAAGTGGGCGAATTCACATTGCGCGGGGAAGTCGCCTGGAAGGACCGTGTCTATTTCACGCCGTTCAACCTCAAATATGTCAGCCAAGCCGCCAACACGAGAGTGAACCTCTTCCTCAACTGGGCGTCCCGAGACGACCGGTGGACTGGATCGCTGTTTGTGAAGAACGTGACCAACAAGCTGGTCGTGGCGAACCTGAACGTCAGCTCCGGGGTGGTCGGATTTCCGCTCACGGGCTTCCTTGAGGATCCGCGTACCTACGGGGCAACCTTCGGCTTCAAGTTTTAGCGAGCCACGGCGTCCTGCATCGTCGGGACGCCGCCATGATGACAAATACCAAGGAGCTATCTTATGAGTGTCGAAGGCAAAAAGATGCTTATTGTCGGAGGAGGTGCGGGAATCGGCGCGGCCATCGGCGTTGAGGCTGCACGTCAGGGCGCGGAAATCGCGATCGCAGATCTGTCCACCGCGGCGCTTCGCGAAACCGAGACGGCTATAGAGAGCATCGGAGGGATTGCGCATACCTCGCTGGTCGACATCGGCGACGACGCCTCCGTCGCGAGGATGGGCGAGTGGGCGAAGGGAACGATCGGCTCGCCGGACATCCTGCTGGTCACGGTCATAGATTACCCCGGCTCGTTCTCCGGCCTTGACGACATGGACGTCAACGAATGGCGCCGGAGCTTCGAGGTCAACTTCTTCGGCTATATTCGAGTGGTCGAGCAGTTCCTGGCCGAAATGCGCGCCCGCGGCTCAGGCACGATCGTGCTGACGGCTTCGACTGTCGCGCTGCTACCAGATCCGACCGCGGCGGTGTTGCTGCGCTACAAGGCGATCAAGCACGCCTTGTTCGGCCTTTCGCAGGCGCTTGCGGTCGCGTTGAAGGGCTCGGGCCTTCGGTCGGTCTGCTTCTGTCCGAGCCTTACTGCGACACCGGGGACGATCGACAACCTTCGAAGCAGCGGACTGGAAGGCGTAGAGGACATCCTGGCCATTGCAGCGCAGCCGGATGACGTCGCGCGGTTCTTTCTGGCGGAACTGGCCAAGGATGAATTCCTGATCTGCGCGCATGCCGGATATCGGGATCTGCTCGTCGAATATGCCTCCAACCAGCTCGACCCCGCTCCCTTCATCTCTCAGCACTTCCCATCGGCGGCCTGACCGATTTTCGAACTTACGAGGATTATAGCATGCCAGGACGTCTTGAAGGAAAGATAGCGGTCATCACTGGCGGCGACGGTATCGCTCGGGCTGCCGCTCTGCGCTTCGCTGCCGAGGGTGCCAAGGTCGTCGGCGCGGATCTTGCCGAGGAAAAGGTCGCGGAGACCGCGCGTCTCGTCGCGAAGGCCGGCGGAGAGATGGTGGCGCTGGGCGTCGATCTGATGGACGAGGCCGCGGTGAACGGGCTGATGAAGTTTGCCGAGCAGACCTACGGTGGCATTGATGTCCTTGCTCACTTCGCGATGGACTTAAGGGTGGGCGAGCTAGAATCCGAAACCGTCGAGAATTTCAGTTACACTCTCACACATACGGCCACGATGACGTTTCTCGTGAGCAAACATGCTGTCCCATTCATGATCGCCCGCGGTGGCGGTGCCATGGTGCTTGCTGGCTCGCAGTCGGGCAGTCTCGGCACGGGTTTCCTGGGCAATACCGGACATCTCTTCTCATATGCTGTGGGAAAGGGCGCCGTAATCAGAATGGGAGTTGTCTTGGCGAACGTCCTCGGCCGGCACGGGATACGAGTCAACATCGTGTCACCGGGACCAGTTGCCACTCCTAATGCGGTCGCCCTCTTCGGTGCAGACGGAACTTCGGAAAGAAAATTGTTGGTCGATGACCACATGCTTCTTGGACGGATATCCTATCCTGATGACATCGCGTCTGCTGCGGTCTTCTTGGCGTCGGATGAAGCGTCGAACATCACCGGGCACAATCTATTTGTGGACGGAGGAATGACTGCGTCGGGCGGCATGGGATTGCGCAACGAAGAAGTGCAAAAATTCTACGACGCCATAATACCCCCGCCACAGGCCGAGGAGCAATGGCTTAGACCAGCCTGAAGAATTTCGGCGGCTCCGGCGGATCACGACATGACGGCGACCGGCCGCCCCAACTGCCAACGCGGCCCTTGCCCAGCCCAAACATCAGAGGACTCCAAATGCCAGCGCCATTAAACCGCTTCTCGCTTTGCCAGATGATGGTCCCACACACATCGTTTGAGGAGGACGTGGCAGCATGCGCGGAAGCGGGTTACGGCGGTCTCAGCCTTTTCGGACCCAAAGTGCCCAACGGCCGTGAAGAGGAATTTGCCGATCTCCTGAGAAGATCCGGAGTCGATATCGCACTCGTTACTCCCGGACTTGCCGGTCCGCTTCGCGATCCATTCTATCAAGGCCCCTCCGCTGTCGACGAACGGATCGAGCTGATCTGCGCGGAGATCGACCGCCTTGCGCCGTTCGGTTCCAAAACGCTTGCCCTCATCACGGGATCGCCTGATTCATCTTTGCCGGATGATGGCCGCCCTGCCCTCGTCAACGCCCTGCGAACGATCTCGGACCATGCTGGAAGTCACGGCATGTCCGTCACCGTCGAGCCCATTGCGAACGCCATGTTCATCTCGCTCATCCACACGCCCGCTGAGGCGGTACAGCTGATCCGCGAGGTCAACAGGGAGAATCTCGGGATGCTGATCGATATCAGCAACGCGAACCTCTGGACGAACGAGCAACTCCTGATCGACATCGATAGATTCAGGGACAACATCCTCGCGGTGCAGGTGGCGGACTGGCGCGCAGTGCCACGCTGTATCATGGATCGCGCCCTTCCCGGAGAGGGCGTGGCAGACTTCCCGGCGATCCTCGCCCGGTTGGAAGGAGCCGGCTTTCAAGGTTGGTACGACCTCGAGGTCTTCTCGGACGATGGCATATGGGGCACGGCGCTCGAAGACTCGCTTCTTCTGCTCCCCGAGGCGGAGATGCTGGCGAAGGCGCGCCAGTCCTTCGAGGCCGTGTGGCCCGGGCATATCTGATCTCCGGCTTCGAAGCTCCCTTTGCCGCCTGGCGGCACATTTCGAACATCATCGGCAAGAGCAGCGGCAAAGTCACTGCGCCTCGCACCCCGGAGAATATGAGTGAAAGAGAGCAGTGAGGTCCGAAACGGACTATGCGTCGAGTGGAACGTGCCGATCATGGCGCGGGACGGGACGGTATTGCGCGCGGACGTGTTCCGCCCGATCAAGGAAGGCCGATATCCCGCGCTGGTCAACTATGGTCCCTACGCGAAGGGGCTGGCGTTTGCGGATGGTTATCCCGCCCAGTGGGAAAATCTCCTGCGCGACCATCCGGAGGTCGCCGAGGGGACCACAACGGATTTTGCGGTCTGGGAATCCGTCGATCCCGAGAAGTGGGTACCGCATGACTATGTGGTCGTACGCGCCGACTCCCGGGGGGCGGGGCAATCCCCTGGGATCGTGGACCCCTGGTCGGAGGACGAGACGAACGATTTCTACGATTGCATCGAATGGGCAGCGGAGCAGCGGTGGAGCAACGGCAGCATCGGCCTTGCCGGCGTGTCCTATTACGCGATGAACCAATGGACCGTGGCTGCCCGCAAACCCCCGCATCTCAAAGCCATTTGTCCTTTCGAGGGAGCATCTGACTTCTACCGCGAAGCCATTCGTCACGGAGGGATTCTGTCGACATTCTTGCAGCGCTGGTATCCAGTTCAAGTGGTTAATGGCCAGCACGGGCTCGGCTCGCGGGCGCGAAAAAGCAGGATGACCGGCGAGGGGATCGCCGGCGATATCGATCTTAGCGATGAGGAACTGGAGCAGCGGCGCGTGGATATCCATGCGAACGTTTTGGGAGCCCAGTTCGACGACGGTTACGCAAAGGCTCGCTCGGCCATCCTCGCGGAGATCGAGGTCCCTCTTCTGTCCTGTGGCAACTGGGGCGGTCAGGGGATGCACCTTCGCGGGAATATCGAAGGATTTCTTGGCGCGGCCTCTTCGCACAAGTGGCTGGAACTGCACGGACGCGAGCACTGGACGGAATTCTACACCGACTACGGCGTCGCGCTCCAGCGCCAGTTCTTCGATCACTATCTGAAGGGCGAAGACAATGGCTGGACCAGGCGCGCGCCTGTTCTGCTGCAGGTTCGCCACGTCGACAAATTCGTCGAGCGCGAGGAGAGCGAATGGCCGATCGCACGAACGGCATGGACGAGGTGGTACCTTGATGCCGAAACGCACTCCCTGACCCTCGACGTTCCGGCGGACACGGGCAAGGCTCACTTCACGGCCATGACCGACAAGGTGACTTTCTGGTCTAAGCCGTTCGAGGCGGAGACCGAGATGACAGGCCCTATGGCTGCCAAGCTGTTCGCGTCGTCGTCGACAACCGATGCCGACATATTCGTGGCGGTCAGGCTGTACGATCCCGACGGCTCGGAAGTGCTCTTCAACGGCGCAACCGATCCGAACTGCCCTGTGTCTCTAGGGTGGCTGCGCGCGTCACATCGTAGGCTCGACCTGGAGAGGACGCTCCCTTATCGACCCTACCACACGCATGACCGTGCCGAGCCGTTGCAACCCGGAGCCGAGTACGAACTCGATATAGAGATATGGCCAACCAGTGTGGTCATCCCGGCAGGCTATCGACTTGCTGTGACCATTTCTGGCGCCGATTATCAACACGATCTGCCCGAACCATGGCCGCAGGTCTATGGTGTGCCGTTGCGCGGGGTTTCCGTAATGACGCACGACGATCCGACTGACCGCCCAGCTGATGTCTTTGGTGGCGAGACGACGATCCTCACCGGAGCCGACTCTCCGTCATCGATCTTGCTGCCGTTTGTACCGCCACGAAAGTAGCCAAGCTCATGATCCCCTCAAAAGTAGATGCTGAACAAGCGAATGAGGCGACGCACGACTATGAACGCATGGCCGAGCGGATCTCCGAGCGACTGGCGCTCCACTATCCCAATCTCACCAAACGAGAGCGTCTCGTCTGTGGCTTCACATTGGCGGGATATACGGCCGAGGGAATAAGCCTGATACTTGGCATAGGTAGATCAACGATCATAACTTATCGCAGACGCGCCTATTCCCGACTTGGAATAAGTAATGTTAATCAAATGATCGCACCTTTGTTGGCTTTTAAGTAAAAACTCTAAAATTTTTTGGATATGAGCCGGAAAATATCAGATTTTCAACTGACCATGTCCTACATGGAGTACATCACCTGGTGCAAGAATTCTTAGGCTGAACCCAAGCCATTATCACGTCAGGAATCTCAATGGCTATTACTCTTTCCACCGATCGGCGGGCATTGATCAACTCGCTTGAGCAACTTGATACCCGGCTGCGCTGGCTCTCGTCATGGATGGTGCACAATGCCAACCATATCAGGCCTAAAACTGACGGGCTGAAGGTCGGCGGCCATCAGGCGAGTTGCGCATCGATGACCGCAATCATGTCGGCGCTGTACTTCCATGCGCTTCGGCCGCAGGACAAGGTTGCGGTGAAGCCGCATGCCGGTCCGGTGCTGCACGCGATCCACTATTTGTTGGGCGAACAATCGCTTGACCAGATGCAGCGGTTTCGCGGTCTGGGCGGCGTTCAGAGCTATCCTAGCCGCACGAAAGACCAGATACCGGTCGATTTCTCAACTGGTTCAGTGGGTCTAGGCGTCGCCGTCACCGCGTTCAGCAGCCTCGTGCAGGATTACCTGATCGCGCACGGACAGGTGCGTGAAGAGGACGCAGGCCGGATGATTGCGCTGATGGGCGACGCCGAGCTTGACGAGGGCAACATCTACGAGTGCCTGATCGAAGGCTATAAGCACGACCTGCGCAACTGCTGGTGGATCGTCGACTACAACCGTCAAAGCCTCGACCACACCACCGCCGACCGCATGTTTCGCCGCTTTGACGATATCTTCGAAACCTGCGGCTGGCGCGTCGTCACGCTCAAATATGGCAAGCTGCAGCGTGAGGCATTCAAGCGGCCGGGCGGGAAGACTATCGAGCAGTGGATCGACAGCTGCCCCAACGTCGACTTCGCGGTGCTGACCTATCAGGGCGGGGCGGCATGGAGGGCGCGGCTGACGGCAGACATCGGTGACAAGCCCAACGTCAAGGCGCTGATCGATAGCTATGACGACGAAGCGCTGGCGGCGCTCATGACCAACCTCGGCGGCCATTGCATTGAGACGCTGGTCGACGCCTTCGACACTGCAAATGATGACGTGCCAACCCTGTTCATCGCCTACACGGTTAAGGGCTACGGCCTGCCGCTTGCTGGCCACAAGGACAATCATTCGGGCATGATGAATGTGGGCCAGATGGAGCAATTCCGCGCCGGCTTGGGCATCTCCGAGGGCACAGAGTGGGACCCGTGGGGTGGCCTGGGCGACAATGCCACGGCCCAGTTGAAGGCCTTCGTCGAAGCGAGCCCGGTCGCGCGCAAGCTTAAGCGGTCCGCACCGGCAACCGTGCCGGTGCCAGCGCGGCTGCCGGTGCCGCAGGGCGCGGAACAGTCGACCCAGGCCGCCTTCGGCCGGATTCTGCTCGATCTCGCCAAGTCCACCGAGCCACTGGCCGACCGCATCGTCACCACGGCGCCCGACGTCACCCAGACCACAAACCTCGGTGCCTTCGTGAATCAACGCGGCTTGTTCCGTCGGCAGGAACTCGCGGACGTCTTCCATAAGGCAAAAATTCCCTCCGCACAGAAATGGTCGCAGCATGCTGCCGGTCAGCACATCGAACTGGGAATTGCCGAGAGCAATTTCTTCACCCTGCTGACGTCGCTTGGTCTTGCTGCGCCCCATTTCGGGACGCGGCTGCTACCGGTGGGTACGGTCTATGATCCATTCATCGCCCGCGGCCTCGATGCGCTCAACTATGGCTGCTATCAGGACGCGCGCTTCCTGCTGGTTGGCACACCCTCGGGCTTAACCCTGGCACCGGAGGGCGGCGCACACCAGTCGATCAACACGCCGTTGATCGGCATGGGCCAGCCCAACCTGACCTATTTCGAGCCGGCCTATGCCGACGAACTGACAGCGATGATGGCTTGGGCGTTCGAACATATGCAGCGGCCCGACGGCAGCTCGGTGTACCTGCGCCTCTCGACCCGTTCGATCGAGCAGGTCGCGCGCGAGGACGACGCCTGGGAAGCCGATGCGCTGCAGGGTGGCTATTGGCTTCGAAAGCCTGCCGAGGGCACCGAGGCGGCGATCGCATTCACGGGCGTAATCGCGCCCGAGGCGCTGGCTGCCTGGGAGCAGCTGGCCGGGGACATCCCCGGCATCGGCCTGCTCAACGTCACGTCGCCCGATCTGCTGCACCGCGGCTGGTCGGCAAGGCGGGCGGCACTCTGGTCCGGTAGACCGGCCGAGTATTGCCACGCGGACCGGCTGCTGTCGAGCTTGGCGCCGGGCGCCGGACTCGTGACGGTGCTCGACGGCTCGCCTTCGGCGCTGTCCTGGTTGGGTGGAGTGCGCGGCATGCGCGTCAGCCCGCTCGGCATCGACCGCTTCGGGCAGACCGGCAACCTGCCCGATCTGTACCACACCTACCGGCTGGACGCCGACGCCATCGTCGAGGCCGCCGCCGAACTTTTCCTGGGGAACTGACATGGCCATCGAGTTGAAGATGCCGGCGCTCTCGCCGACTATGGAAAAAGGCACGCTCGCAAAATGGCTAGTGGGGGTGGGCGATCGGGTGAAGCCGGGCGACCCGCTCGCCGAAATCGAAACCGATAAGGCGACGATGGAGGTCGAGGCAATTGATGAGGGCCGCATCGCCAGCCTCGTCTTGACGGCCGGCACCGAAGACGTCGCGGTCGGCACGGTGATTGCGCTCATCGCCGAAGAGGGCGAGGCTGTCCCAGAGCGCCATCCCGAGCCGGTACTGGAAGAGGCGGTGACGGCGGTGGCCGGGCCGGTGGAAGCCGCCGAGCCCGTGCCTGTCTCAGAACCGGTGCTCGCTCGACAACGGTCCTCGCCGGCCGACAAGGTCAAGGTGAGCCCGTTAGCCCTCCGGATCGCGGAAGCAAAGGGGATCGACCTTGACGCGATCAGGGGCACGGGGCCAAATGGCCGCATCGTCCGCGCTGATCTCGGCCTCAAACCGATCGCCGAGCCGGCGGTAGCTGCGCGGCAAACGGCTGAAGCGCCTGCCGCAGCCTTCGCCCCTCCGCCCGCGGGCGTGCCGGTGGAGACGGTTAAGCTCTCCTCGATGCGCAAGATCATCGCGCGGCGGCTGACCGAGTCCAAGCAGACGGTGCCGCATTTCTATCTGACGGTGCGCTGCAATCTCGATCCTCTGCTCAAGCTGCGCGGCGAGCTGAACGCCAGCCTTGCTTGCCGCGGTATCAAGCTCAGCGTCAACGACATGCTGATCAAGGCAATGGCGCTGTCGCTGATTCAAGTGCCCGATGCCAATGTCCAGTTCGGCGGCGACGAACTATACCGTTTCGGACGGGCCGACATCGCCATGGCGGTGGCGATCGAAGGTGGCCTGATCACACCGATCATTCGCGATGCGAGCGCGTTATCGCTCTCGGCGATCGCCCAGGCGAGCAAGACGCTCACGGCAAAGGCGCGCGAGGGCAAGCTCGCACCGGAAGAGTATCTGGGCGGCACCGCCTCACTCTCAAACCTCGGCATGTACGAGATCGAAGAGATGTTCCCGGTGATCAACCCGCCCCAGGCGCTGATCTTGGGGGTCGGCGCGGGAATGGAGCAGCCTTGGAAGGTAGAGGGACAACTAGGCCTGGCGACGGTCATGGCCGCAACCGCCAGCTTCGACCATCGCGCCATCGACGGCGCGGTCGCCGCTACGTTCATGGCGGCGTTTCGCGGGCTGGTCGAAACGCCATTGCTGATCGTCGGCTGATGGCTTTGAGGGAGCCGGGCGGTGAAAAAGCATCCTGCATACTCAGAGCGCAATTGGCGGAAGCAAAGCCGATAACGATGCGTCCCGGCCAGAAAACGGTGGCGAACGCGATTTAAAGTTTTCGCACTGTGTCCTTAGAACAGGGGACAGACCTTTCCACAATTTCGCTGCAACTTACGAGATCAACCGCTCAAACGCGCTTTACGCGATGGGACGATCATGGAACAGTCACGTCTGATAGACCTTTCGATACCCATTTCAAATCGGATAATTACCGACCCTCCAATCATCAAACCGACAATCCAATATTCTGCCCATCAGGAAGGTGCAGCACAGATGCTGCCCTTCTTCCCAGGCCTGACTACTGGTGACTTGCCCGACGGAGAGGGCTGGGCCTCTGAGACGCTTACGTTGAGCACGCATAGCGGAACGCATATGGATGCTCCGTGGCATTATCACTCTACCACGGATGATGGTCGAACTCCTGCTCCCACCATCGATGAAGCTCCGCTGGATCTATTCTTTCGACCGGGCGTCAAGTTTGACTTCCGACATTTTCAGGATGGGTATGTCGCGACGGCTAAGGATATCAAGGATGAACTTACCCGTATCAACTACAGTCTACGCCCTTTGGACGTCGTTCTGATCAATACCGCGGCTTCAGCTGCGTATGGCGGCGAAAATTACGTTGATAGTGGCTGTGGGATAGGCGGCGAGGCCACTCTTTTTCTGACGGAACTGGGAATCCAGGTAGTCGGAACCGACGCCTGGTCATGGGACGCCCCATTTTCCCATACCGCGCGGCGTTATTCGGAAACGGCCGATCCGTCCCTTATTTGGGAGGGGCACAAGGCGGGCAGGATTCGACCCTATTATCAGATGGAGAAGCTGCATAACCTCGAACTGCTCCCACCGTTCGGGTTCAAGGTTATCTGCTTCCCGGTCAAGATCGAGCGCGCGTCGGCCGGTTGGACGCGGGCGGTGGCCATCGTCGGCGAATAGTCGACTTCCACTTCAAGCTAACAGGGGAAGGCCCAATCCCGCCTGGACGTGCCTTAAGCAAGTAAATGTTGGTTGCCGATAAGGGTCGCGGCGAGACGTGGAGAGATGCTTGGGTGGTTGATTCGTCATTCGCAAGTCGGGCGCAAGAGCTTGTGCGTGGGAGGAGAACGCTGTGTGGCGCAATCCTCGGAGTCGCATTCGGCGTGAATTCGCTGCCGTTCTACACGGCTGGCCTTTTCATGAATGCGCTCAATCATGATCGGGGCTGGAGCCTGGCGGATCTCTCCATGGGCCCTACGCTCCTGGTGCTGGTGATGGCGCTGTCGGCTCCGGTCATGGGCCAAGCGTTCGATCGCTACGGCGAGCGCGGCTTCATCCTGTTGGGCCTAATTGTGCAGGCTGCCGCCTTCGGTGCGTTGAGCCAAGTCGACACCTTGCCTGCATACTGGGCGGCCATGGGGGGGATGGCCCTGCTGGGAGCCGGATGCTCGTCGCCGGCATATCTGCGCATCATCAATCGTGAGTTCGATGCGAGCAAGGGCGCCGCGTTCGCGATCACGATCACCGGGGCCGCGCTGTTCAGCACCTTGGTCCCTCCTTTGTTGCAGGCCGTGATCGGAGCGCATGGCTGGCGCGCGGGATATTCGAGCCTCGGAATTGCAGTCCTGATTTCCGTTCTCCCTATCATGTTGTTGATCGGTCGGCGACCGCGCGTTACCGAACGGGCAAGCCAGCGCGGTTCGAGTTTCAGCTATCTCCAGCTTTTCCGTTCGCCGGCCTTCCTTCCCCTTGCTTTGGCTATCGCCACTATATCTGTGGCCTGTCCAGGCCTGCTGATTCACTTCGCGCCGATGCTCACAAGAGGCGGGCTCACGGCGCAGGATGCTGCCTGGATGGTCAGCCTGATCGGCGCGGCGCAGATCGCCTCACGTCTCTCTACCGGGCTTCTCGTGGACCATTATTTCGCTCCGCGCGTAGCGGCTGTCATCATGATCGCCAGCAGTCTTGGGCTTGGTCTTCTCGCATGGGGTGGGATTTCCTGGGCAGTTGCAGGCGCGATCGGCGTTGGCCTCGCTTACGGTGCGGAGGCGGACCTCGTCGGGTATTTTGCGGGCCGGTATTATCCGAAGCCGCATTTTGGTCGTGTCTTCGGCAGCTTCTACGCCGTGTTCCTGGGAGGAACAGCAGCGTCGCCGCTCCTATACGGTGCCACCGTCGAATACTTCGGCAGCTACACGCCAGCGCTCGTGGCGGCCGCAGCCATGTTGATTGTCTCCGCACTGTTCTTCCTGATGCTGCCGCGGTTTCCGGCCAACGAAGAAGTGTGAGCATCGGATTGACCAAAACATGCGGCATGCGGCATGCACGCTGGTGAGGCACATGCCGATCAGGTAGGCCTGGGCCAGAATGTCATCGCGGCTGATACCTACGGGATAGTGCTCGATTGTCGTCGAACCACCTTGCGTCAATAATCCCTATTTTTCTTGCTCAGAAAGCCCCGACATCGAGAGCCATTACGGGTTCAGCACCGGCTTCGATCTGTCGGGCAAGGCCGTGCACCTGCGGCAAAACCCTGTTGGCGAAAAAGCGCGCGACATCCTGTTTCGCGAGGTGGAAAGGAGTACTTTGCCCGCTTGCCGCCGAGGCCATCCGCGCCCACATCCACCCAAAGGTCACCAGCGCAAACAGGCGCAGATAGTCAACAGCTGCTGCGCCCAGCATATCTACATCAGCGTTTTTAAGGCCCGCTGTTGCGGCTCGAAGCAGCGCCAGCGCTTCGAGGCTTTTAGCCGAAACCCCCGCCGCATCCTGTCCGCTTCCAGCCGCCACAAGCTCTGCTTCCACCATCGAGAAAAAATCCTCCACCACTGCACCGCCCGCCAGCGATAGTTTGCGGCCGACCAGATCCATGGCCTGAACGCCGTTGGTCCCTTCGTAAATTTGAGCGATGCGTACGTCGCGTACATACTGCTCCATTCCCCACTCGCGGATATAGCCATGCCCGCCAAAGACCTGCTGGGCTTGCACGGCACTTTCGAAGCCGAAATCGGTGAAGCCTGCCTTGACCACCGGAGTGAGCAACGCCACCAGCCCATCGGCTCTGGCCCTCTCGTCGACGTCGGGATGATGGTGCGCGCGATCCATTTGCAAGGCCACCCAGCCAGCGAGCGCGCGCCCGGCCTCCACGAAGCTGCGGACGTTGAGCAGCATGCGGCGCACGTCGGCATGCTCGATGATCGCTACCGGACTGCGTGTGCCGTCAGCGCTGCGACCCTGCAGCCGCTCCCGCGCATAGCCGACCGCCTGCCCATAAGCGGCACCCGCTATGCCCAACCCCTGTATGCCGACCATCAGCCGTTCAGCGTTCATCATGGTGAACATCGCCATCAGACCACGATTGGGCTCGCCCACTAGCCAGCCAGTAGCGTTGTCATAGTTCATGACACATGTCGGCTGCGCATGGATGCCCATCTTCTCTTCGAGCGAGCCAACAGACATGCTATTGCGCTGGCCCAAGGTGCCATCGTCATTGACGAGAAACTTGGGCACCAGAAAAAGGCTGATGCCTTTGACCCCTTCGGGTGCATCCGGCAGGCGTGCCAGTACCAGATGGATAACGTTTCCACCAAAATCATGATCGCCCGTCGAGATGAAGATCTTCTGACCGGAAACCATGTAGCTGCCATCACCCTTTGGCGTTGCCTTGGTGTTCAAGAGCGCCAGGTCCGTCCCCGCACCGCTTTCGGTCAGCGCCATCGCACCGGTCCATTCGCCACTCACCAGGCGGGGCAAATAAATGGCCTTCAGCGCATCGCTGGCGTGCGTCGTTATTGCCTCGGCCGCGCCTCGCGACAGGCCGGGGACGAGCTGAAAGGAGATGTTGCTGGCTGAAAGCATTTCATCGAGCCAGAGCTGAAGGATGAAGGGTAGCCCCTGCCCGCCATATTCGGGACTGGCAGAAAGAGAGGTCCAGCCACCAGCCGTGAATTCGCGGTAGCTTTCCTTGAAACCAGGGGGCGTTATTACCTGGCCATCGACAAGATTGCTCCCCTCTTCGTCTCCGCTGCGATTCCAGGGCTGCAAGGTTTGCGCACAGAACTTGCCTGCCTCCTTCAGCACGGCGCATGCAAGATCCGTATCTATTTCCTTCTTCAGCTCGGCCATCTGGGCATCGAAATCCAGCACGTCTGCCAAGAGGAAATGGTAGTCTGCAATCGGTGGGTCATAGAGTTCCATAGGGGACCTGCTCACTCGCCTGTTGGAAGAGACCTGCTGTACCAAACGATTGTTACGATAGCAAACAGGGAACTTTTGGCAGAAGGCACGGACGTTAAAGACTAGATATCTGAGTGCTGGAAAATCCGGACGACCTGATGAGCCAACTGCTCGATGGTGAGGCGCCCCGGGCGATACCAATGCGCAACGGTGTTCAACTGAGAGAGCAACAAGTTTCGGTAGATCGAGCGGTCGATGTCCTCGGGAAGCGGCAAGGCCTTAACAAGGGTTCGGAAAAGCTCCTCGAATCTGTCGCGGCTTGCGACTAATTGCTGGCGGACTTGAGGAGGAACCTCTCGAAAATCGTTCATCAGGGGAAATGTGAGGGAATCTGCGTCGACTTGGATCGTCAGCAATGCCACGCACGCCGCCTCTAGCTTAAGCCAAGGATCCCTAACGCTGACAATTGCCGCTGATATCTTTTCCGACGCAACATTGAGCGCGAAGTTGTGCAATTCGACGAACAGGGCATCTTTTGACTTTATATGGTGATATAGGGAGCCGCCGAGCAAGCCGGCTTTTTCCCCAATGTCGCGCATTGACGTTCCCCGGTAGCCTTTGCGCGCAAAAAGCTGCGCTGCGATCTCAAGGATCTGGATCTTTCGCGGGCTCATATCTTCACTAAGGCGCATCTTGGCACCAAAAGGGGTTGGGGAAGATAAAACCGGTGCTTTCTCGCTCATGTCGGGACGAATAGCAGCTTTACGCCTAAGTGCGAGACTTGCTGGGGCAGACCATGGGCATCGTGCTTCGACCCAAAGCATGAAGGGTGCAAGCATATTCAGGCGACGCGACACGTGTCTACTGGCGGTGGCTATGGGGCTCAGGCTTTACGCCAATGCATTTCGAGCTGAGATCAACGGCGAAGGTGTCAGTTGCCGTGACGTTCCCGACCAAAGCTGCCGGAAGGAGCAATGGCATAGAACATCAAGCCATCTGAATATGCGGGCAAAGTATTGGTCATCCAGGAAAAGACTGAAGCCGCATCACTTTCGCTCCCGTTGATCCTGAACACCGCGCCGGGCATGGAGGTTACAGGCCCTTCAGCGTCAATATTGTGAAGGCAGCTTCGGCAGTTTCGCGCTCCAAAGTGGCCAGAGCACAAAGTCTTACATGTACGACCTGCGGCCGTCGGGCGCTGGGCTATGGGTATTCGAATCGGAGCCGTTGGATGCACTGGCGCTAGTGCTCGTGCGGTGTGATCGGTGCGGATCATGTCGAGAACAAGTTACCCGGATCAGGCAGCATGGTCGTTGCCGGCGCGCATCATTCCGGCTATCGCTTTTCAACCAATGTCTGCTTACTTCGAGGCAGTATATTGGTCGCGGATATCTCGCTTCACAATCTTGCCACTTGCATTTTTGGGAAGTGACGGCACGAAGATGACCGCCTTTGGGAGCTTGAAGCCCGAGAGGCGGTCTTTGCAGTGCAGTAGAATGTCTGCCTGCGTTGCGGTGACGCCATCCTTCAGGACGATAAAGGCCGTTACTGCCTCGATCCAAACCGGGTGCGGCAGTCCGACGACGGCCGCTTCCGCAACCTTTCCATGCGCGTAGATCGTCTCCTCGACTTCGCGAGAGGAAATATTCTCACCGCCTGACTTGATCATGTCTTTCTTGCGATCGACCACTGTGAGAAACCCTTCGGCATCCATGGTCCCGAGATCGCCGGTATGAAACCAGCCGCCGGTAAAAGCCTGCGCACTTGCTTCTTCCTGTCGCCAATACCCACTGAGAAGGTGGGGGGAGCGATGGACGATCTCGCCGATTTCGCCGGGCATCACGACGTTCATGCCCTCGTCCACAATGCGCGTCTGGACGTGGAGCGCAGCCCGTCCCGCCGAGCCGAGGCGCCCCACGTGCTCCTGTGGCTGAAGCACCGTCGCTAACGGCGACATTTCGGTCTGCCCATAGGTGTTCCACAAGCGCAGGTGCGGCATCCGCTCGATCAATTCCTCGATCACCGCCACGGGCATGATGGAAATGGATGCGCCGGAATGATCGAGGATGTAAGCCACATCTTCCTCGCCCAGCATCACATTTATAGGCACGAATACCGCCGCGATCCGTGCCACTGCATAGCGAATGGCGAGAAAGGCATTGCTGTTGCGCGCCAGAATGGCGACGCGATCGCCCTTCGAAACGCTGCGGTCAAGAAGGCCCTGCGCCAATTCGTCGACCAGCGCATCGAACTCCGCGAAAGTCCACTGCTGTTCTTCAAAGATCAAAGCCGTCTTGTGTGGCATGCGCGCGGCTGAGCGACGCAATGTCAGCGATAGCGACTGTAGACCCGCCAAGTTTGAAGAGTTCATGTCTTTAGCCGAATGCGGCGGACAAGCCACCGTTCGAGACATTCACATATTCAATCATGGGCGGCTCGACCAGCAAATCGAGGATGCGTGGGAATAGCGCCCTGAAATGGTCCGAAATACGATGCGCTTCGATCGCTGACTGATCATGGTACATTTCGATGATCGTGAAGTGGTCTTCCATTGCGCCTTAGCCCAGTGCGTAGATGATGTTGCCAGCTTCCTTCTCGCGCACTTGGTCGGCGCCATCGTCGTGCCCGTCCGCGTCTCCATGGTCGGAATCATCGATGAAGGTCGGTACGAGTGGCCGATCGTTCGTCGGTCCATCGAAGGATGACGAGCCGCCTATCAGCCTTTGACCCCCGTCCGTCGAGCAGCCGTCGCGGTCGCTTGAAGCGCCGGGTTATCGCTGATCTTGCTCCATCGCTCGATCAGGTTCTGGAAGCGGCGCTTCTCGCTCTCCTCGGTCAACACCTTGGTCCAGCCCGTGACGATCCACGACCCACTGGTTTCAGGCAGCATGCCCAGGATATCGATGAGCGCGGACTGCAGATGCGGTTGCGTGCGAACCAGGATCGTAACCCCATCGATTCCGGCGGGCGGGCGCACGAAATCGCCTGCGGCGAGCATCCGACGTCGGACAAAATCGGACACCAGCGACGCTTCCGGTTTCGCCAACGCGCGCAGCTCGGCATCCATCCCCAAGACCGCTATGCGACGTCCCATTAGCCGTTCGACGACCGCGGCGAGCGGACCCAGCGCCGGGGCGGCCGCGAGGTAATCCTTCCTGTCCTTCGTAACGAAGAGGTACGGACGCAGATCGACCGCTGATCGGCGGTCGCAGCTTCGCCCAAGCATTGATGGCGTCGGACGCCAACCATTGCGTCAGGACCGGATTTTTCGGGCGGCGCTGGTGCCGCCTTCGCTGGTGCTACCCCTGGTTTCTTCGCCACGGTTGGCGGTTTCTCGGCGGGTTTCACCGGGGTCACCTTCGGTTCGCCCTCGAATGCTCAGATCCTTGCATCCCAGTTTATGCAAGACCCGCTTGTCGTCGAGGTGATGCTCATCCCGACGCGATCATTCTATCGAACAGGCGGTCTGGCAGCGGCAAACGCAGGAAAAGAATAGGCTTGGCCATATAGCCTGCGGCGTAGCGAGTTTGGGGCTTGTCGGCGGTCACTGCCCTGACGACGGTTTGCGCAATGACTGAAGGATCCGAAAGTTGCTGGCCGGTGCAGGCCTTCGCCATGCCATCAGCGGCCTTGGTCGCGGCCTCAGCGTACGCGCCAGAGCCCGAGCTCTCGCGAAGACGATCGACGGCATTCGGCCCCACGGCGTTCGTATCCCACCCGGCTCGACAATCACAACGTCAATGTCGAAGGGCGCCGATTCGATCCGCAGCGCGTCCGGCCAGCCCTCCAGCGCATGTTTGGCGGCGTCGTACCGGGCGCCAAAGGGGACTTAGACCTTTCGCCGACCGAGGTGATGTTGACGACCTTGCCGTAGCGGTTCTCGCGCACCTTCGCGCAGCACCAGTGGATCACACGCGCATGGCCAAAGATATTCACTTCGAACTGGCCGCGCCTCTTCGAGGGCACGTCCTCGACAGGCCCGTAGGAGCCATAGCCCGCGTTGTTCATCAGAACGTCGATCCGGCCCTCGCGCGCCACAATGGTCTCAACGCAGGTTCGGGTCGAAGCATCGTCGGTGATTTTGAGGGATTCGCGTCTTCCCATCGCCCGGATCTGCTCGCAGTGAGCTCAAAAAATCGTCTCTTTCCCCGACGTTCGATCGGTATATGACGCGGATATGGGCATGATGGGTCTTCCGGTTCGAGTTGCGTACAAGGGATGTGTGGCTGGTTAACGAACGACGGTCTGCTCGCGTACCTCACCGATCGTCGTCCAGGCAAGTTATGCCACTCAGGTTGCCGGACCGCGACCGCCTCCGTTTTGCTGGTCGCGCTTTCCCATTCGGCTGTGAAATCAGGCCATCGTGCCGATCGTCTTGCGGAAGTTGCTGAGCCCGCTCGCGATGAAAACCGCACCTAGGCGTTTCCGCTGATCACGCGATCATTGATTTATCCGATCGCGCCCGTCCCACATGAACAGGCCTAGCTCTCACCCACCACGATATGTGCCGAATCGCCGAGGATCCCCACGACTGCGATTCCGTGGATTGCAGCGCACCGAAAGTTGTTTGGGTACACCGAAAGGACGGCCAGCCCAGCGGCATCACCGCTCAAGTTCACTGTTTGCGTGCACTTGACTCGCGCAAAAGTTAGACGATCCGGACCGGCAGGTCTTCAATCTTTGTCCGGTGAGCCGACACTATGGGAAGCGGGCGCGCTCCTGATGCAAACGGGAGATCCCTGCGCTAGGCAGGACATTACCGCTGCCGCTCAAATGCGCCGCAAGAATCTGGAGGTCATCCCTAAATGCGAGGAAGCCCCCGTGCAGGCCAAAGGGCCAGCGCAATGCGACCGGCCGATTAGCCAGGCAAATTGCAGGACAGGGAAAATCCAGTCCGTGTCGATCTTTCCAATGGGACGCCTCGCATATGTTGGGCTACCTCACCCCGGATGGAACGCCACGCATCACCTCAAGTGTCGAACTTCAAATCGAAACTGCCAGCGCCGGATAGAAATGACACCGGCGCCCCACCCATAGGCGATGGCGGCTGTGACTCAAGGCCAAGCATCACGTGCCCGCCACCTCATGGACATCAAAGATCGCGTAGACATTTGTGGATAATGAAAGGCTCCGTGAGCGGTTACAAATATCGGTCCATGGGTAGCAGTTGAACCCACGGGCGCGCTACGGCGATCCTTCAATTATCTATCTGAGCGTGAGAACTACCGGCATCAAATAATATATAGCCGACTAGACGGTTGTATATTGTCTATTCCGCTGCTACCGAGATTTCTATGAAGTGGCAATCAAAAGTGGCGGTCGTCACGGGCGGCGGGAGCGGAATCGGTGAAGCAATGGCCTTGCGCCTCGCTGCCGAAGGCATGCGCCTTGTCATCGCAGATGTGAACCGGGATGCCGCCGAGAAGGTCGCGGCGGCGATCGAGGCAGGCGGCGGCATAGCCCTTCCGGTTCAAGCCGACGTCTCTCGACAGGATGCGCTTTTGGCCCTGGCCGATTTCTCGTGGTCGTCGCTCGGAGCGGTCGACTTGGTCTGCGCCAATGCTGGCGTCGTACCATCCGGACGCTACCGCCCTGTATGGGATTATCCGCTTGAAGACTGGGAATGGGCTCTCGGCGTGAACCTCATGGGGCTGGTTCATACCATTCGTGCATTCATTCCACGCATGATTGAGCAGGCCACTCCGGGCCATTTCGTGACGACTGCATCGGTGGCCGGCCTGGTGAGCGGAGCGGGATCTGCGGTATACAGCACCAGCAAGCACGGCGCAGTCCGTGTGACCGAAGCGCTGTATGCATCGTTGAAAGAGAAAAATCTACCAATCGGCGTGACGCTGCTCTGCCCTGGTGTCGTCAACACGAAAATCTATCAGTCCGAACGCAATAGGCCGGACAACCTCATGCCCCCCGCTGGTATCGCAGAAGAAACGCCGGAGCTTCAATCCTTGGCCGATGACCTATTCCGCAATGCCCTGACGCCCGAAGCGGTCGCCGACCAAGTAATGACAGCCGTCCAGACCGGTCAATTCTACTGTCTGACATCGGACAGTTATGACCGCGCCATCGGTTCGCGTACGGATGCCTTGCTTTGTCGGGCTAATCCCGAATTCACGGGGCTTTTGGACATGGTGAAGGCAGACGTGCCCGCCACCTAGCCTTTCAGCGGGATGCGGCAGAGCGAAAAAACGCAATGCTCGGCGGGTCGAACAGGATGTCTTGGATTACCGCACGCTTTAGCAGGTCGCGGAAAAAGGCTCTTCACCTGACCGTGTTGGCATGATTCAATGCCCTAAGCGAGATTTGAGGGGATTGCG
>NZ_JARYGI010000024.1:0-48294 GCF_033795625.1 Sphingobium sp.
TGACGCATCCTCACCTCCCGTCAGCCGCAATGAATCAAATCACGCAGCCATTGGCTAGGGGTTTTTGGAGGTCCCCACCTTTCTACGGCGTGCCATCCGAGACCTGGAAATGCGCGAAATGATCGTCGAAGATCTGATCGACCTGGACATGGCCAACCATGCGCCGATGGCGCGGTGTGGCATGGTAGACTTCCAGGATTTGCCCGACCTGAGCGCCATTGGCCTTGCCGAGGCACGCGACCGTGCACCCGGCGTCCATGCGGACGATCTTGCCCCGCATGAAGAAACTGTGCCCAATGCCCTGCGCAAGGAGCGGCGCGCTTCCGAGCAGAAAAAGTCCTATCACAGCGCCGACGCCCAGATGTCTCCGCATCGCTGCCTCCTCGCACGCGCCGGACGCCTGCCGCCCGGAAATCGCGACCGGGGAAGACTGGCAGACCGTTTGCATCGTTAAAGAATTGGCCCGCCGCGGGGGCGACGGCGGGCCCTCAGCCCCCGGTGTCTGTTCTCGGGGCTGGAAACCTCACATGTCGCTCATCGGCTTGTCGGCCATGGGCTTGTCGGCCTTCTTCTTGGGCGCCGGCTTTGCCTTTTTCATCGGCATCTCGCAGCAATCGCTCATCGGCTTGTCCGCCATAGCCGATCCGTTCGACGGGGCTGCACCGCCGGACATGCCCGCCATGCCCTGCTGACCTTGCTGCTTCTGCATGCCGGCCTGGTGATCCTGCATCATCTGGTCGTGCATCTGCTGCCCGCCATGATCCATGCCTTGCTGGTGGGCATGGGACGGCGACGGTGTCGGCTGGGCGGCGGGGGGCGGCGCCGACTGGGCCAGACTCGTGCCGGCGAAGGTCAGGGTTGCCAGGCAACTGACCGTGGCGGTGAAAAGCGTCGTCTTTCGCATTGAAGGTCTCCGAAATGTTGTCCCGCTTGCCCGATCGACGTTCCGATCCCGGCAAATCCAACACTGCAATGCTGCCAACGAGGTCCACTCTGTATACGTAAGTTACGAATCCGGTTCGATCAGCAGTGATAATCGCCGGATCATGCGGGTTGGATCATAGTCCAGGGTCAAGCAGATTCATGACCGCGATCGTTCTTGTCGGCTTGTAACCCGCCAGAATGGCAATTGGCCCGCCGTTCTCAACGGCGGACCAAAGCTTCGGTCTGATCGGTCAACTCACCTGCCGCACATGGCTATGAGCCTGTCGCCCGGCTTGTCACCGGGGCTTGGCCTGGGAGCTGGTTCAGCAACCGCCACCCGACATGCGTGACATGCCGGATGCGCCATCCCGACCCCTCGAGCCTCGCATGGCCATCCGATGCCCGTGCATCATCTGACCATGCATCTCCTCCTTGCCGTGCCGCATGCCCTGCATGTGGGCGGGATCGGGCTGGGCGGGCACCGGCTTGGCCTTGGGGGTCCCCTCAAGGGCAGGCATGCCCGGCGGCATTTCGTCAGCGAGAACAGGCCCGGCGCCGGCGGCAAGGATGCCGAGAGCTCCGAGCGAAGCGATAATTGCCGTCTTTTTGCGCAAGTATCCATTCCTTCAAGTCTGGTTTTCGGTTCGGCCCGATCGAATGCCCGGCCGATTGTCGCTCCTCTCGGAGCTTGCCCGTGAAAATGGTGTCGCCTTCGACCTTGCTGTATACGTAATGTGCGAAGCGTGCGCTCAGCTGGCCATATCCGCCATCATCCGACAACTTGCGGCGCACGCCTTGCAGGTCGCCGAACAACGCGCCATCTGCTGGTCCTCACGATGACGAAGACATTCCTGCGCGCATCGCTCGCAAGCCTCGGCGCACGCGCCGCACAGGATCCGGTGGAAGGTGGATTCCCGCAGCATCGAGTTGGCCGTCGTCTGGCAGATCTCGGCGCAGTCGGTGAGCATCGCGACCAGCGACGCCTTCGCCAGGGCCCCGCCCTGCTTCGTCACATAGCCGGCGGTCTCGAGGCACATGCGGTGCGACGTGATGCAATGGTCGATGCAGTCCGACATCGGCATCGCCATACCCTCCATTGAATGGTGCTGCGCCACCGCCGGAGCAGCCATCGCACCGGCCACGGCCAGGCCAGCGCCGGCCATCAGCAATTCGCGTCTCTCGATCATCATCATGCTCCCATCCGCTATTTCACCGTTGGCGTTCCGCCTCGGGGCGCTGAATCGGTCTTTGGCGACGAACCATCCGACGCCAGGCGCGCCTTCTCCCGCGCCATCCGGGTTTCCTCCCACGGCCAATGGCCGTTGATCTCGACCCGAGCGAGATGCTGAGGAAAGTGCGGACCAGCACCAGACCGGCGAGCACGATGAGATCGTCGAGCGTGGGGTTGATCACCAGGGACTTGACGATGTCGCCTGCGACCAGGAATTCCAGACCGAGCAGAATGCTGCGGCCCAGGGCGGAGCGGAACGCACTATAGGCTTCCGTCCGATCGCCGGCCCTTGCCCGCTTCGCAAACAGAATTGTCGCCAGCGCCGCGCCGACGAGGATCGTCAGCGTCCCCGCGAGCTCGAGACCGATCACCGCGAGCCGGAAGAACGTGCTCAGCCATCCCGCTTCAATGGTGATCATACCAGCCTCGCCGGCGGATATTGTTGAAGCTGTCGGTCGTGTGGCAGGCGTAGCATTGGTCGACGCGCGCCTTCTCACCGGCCGCGCGTTGCGAGACCATGCTGAAATGCTCCATGAAATGGCTTGGCGGCGCCTTGTGGCACTCGGAGCATTGGGTCGAATTGACCGACGGATGCCGGTAGTTCGCGATTTTCCAACTGTCGGTCTTGTGGCAGCTCGCGCAATCGGTGCCGAACAGTCCCTGGTGGGGATCGCGGTAGGAGTGGCAGCTCGCGCAGTTCAACCCGGCTTCGGGCGAGAAACCATGCGGATTGACCGCCGACCCGTCGAGGGGCTGCCGGAATAGCTTCGGGTCGAGCAGCGCTGCATGATTCATGCGGATGATGCCGCGATCGCCCTCATGCTCGACATGGCAGGATGTGCACTCGGTCGCGCGGGCATGGAACTGCGTCGATTGCTTGGAGCCGAAATCGGTTCCGGCATGGCAGGTCAGGCACGTCGTGGTTTCCACGCCCTTGCCCGGCGTATGACAGGCGGTGCATTGGCCGGCGAACGCCTGGTGGGCGCTCGACAGCGGACCCGGCGCCACGAGCCGCGCGACCAACCCCGCATCGGCCGGCGCGCTCGATCGCATCCGAACCGGAATCGCGATCACGATCGCCAGCAGGGCCGCGATGAACACGGCATAGAGGAGGCGTTGCCATCTCATAGCCAGCGCAGCCCGAAATAGATCGCGGCGCCCACGTGGAGCGCCAGCAGCGCATAGATGAGACAGGCCAGAAGGATGTGCAGGAGCCGCCATTTGGCGAACAGCGCGTTCGTCGCCTCTTCAGCCCGGATCGCAAATTCGGTGTCGGTGAGCGCCGCCGCGAGCGCCTCCCTGTCCTCGGGCAAGTCGACGGCCGGTGCGTCGCCCGCGACGAAGAAATAACGCTTCCAGCCCGACAGCGGCGCCTTGGTCCCAGCTGTTGCAGGTGGCGGGGCCGGCTCGTCGAGAAAGGCGGACCGCAGGGAAGCCAGCTCCGACTTGCGGCCTCTCAGCGCCTTGGCGATCTGGGCGAGGAGATAGCGGCCGATATACCCGGTGATGACTGTCATCAACAGGATAACGGTGAGGAGCAGGCCGACCGGGCTTTCGAACTTATGCGCGGCGTGCACCAGTCCCAGGATCGGCGCGAGCACGCCGGCATAGATGTGGATGGCGAGCAAGGTCGGCTTGCTCACGACATGCGAGAGTCCCTTGTCGACCCATTTGATATGCTTGGCTGCTACATAGGGAAGCGTCAGCACCATCAGCACCAGCGCCGCGATGCCGATGATCCCGCCCGCGAGACTGCCCGGAAACCGGGGCGACACATGCACGAGATAGCCGAGCGGAAACAGCAGCAGAAAAGCGACCAGCAGGCCGACGATGAGGTCGCCCCGCTCGCGCATCAGGCTTCCACGACGAGCGGTGTGCCCGTTCCTTTGGCCTGACAGGCGAGGACATAGCCCTGTTCCTTGTCGGACGGCGCCAGGCCGGTTTCGACCTCCATCGTCACCTCACCCTCAAGCAGCTTGACGACGCAGACGCCGCACTGACCGACGCGGCAGGCATAGGGGATTTCCACACCCGCGCCTTCCGCCGCCTCGAGCACGGTCTCGTTGGCCGGAAGGGCCGCTGAAACGCCGGACACGGAGAAGGTCACGGTGCTCGGCGCCACCGCCGGCCCCGCAGGCTGATCCTGCGCGGGTGGGGATGCGGGCTTCACCTCGAGCTCGTCGGCATCGGCAGGCGGTGAGGCCGGGCCAAAGGCTTCGGTGTGCACTTGCGCTTCGGGCACGCCAAGCTCGGCAAGGATGGTGCGCATCGCGCCCATCATCGCCGGTGGACCGCACATATGGATGCGGCGGCTCGCAATCTCGGGAACCGCCGCCAGAATCATTTCCCGGGTGATCGGGCCTTCGGGTCCCATCCAGACCGTGCCGGGTGAGCGCTGCATGGCGGCTATGACGTGGAGGTTGGCGAAGCGGCGCTCGAGACGCTCGATCTCGTCCCTGAACACAAATTCTTCGGTGGAACGAGCGCCGTAGAAGAAGAAGATGTCACCATCCCAGGCCGTGTCGGTGAGATAGCGCAGCACCGACATCATCGGTGTGATGCCCACCCCGCCCGCGATCAGGACGATGCTCTGCGCATCGGTCCCCGTGAAAGTGAAGGCACCAAATGGACCGCTCACCTTCAGAAGGTCGCCTGCGGAAACCTTGTCGTGCAGATGGCGCGAGACGACGCCCTGCTCCTCGCGCTTGACCGTCAACTCGACATAGGCGCGCTGCGTCGGCGAGGATGCGATGGTATAGGACCGGCGCGCCGTCTTGCCGTCCTCGGGTTCCACCTCGACCTGCAGGAACTGGCCGGGGAGGAAATCGAACGGCAGCCGATCGGCCGCCGGATCGGCGAGACGGAAGGTCAGCACCGTCGGCGTCTCGCGGACGATCTGGACGACGCGCAGCTGCCCGGCCCAGCTTTTCGGCTTGCGCAGCGAGGCGCCGGCTGGCGGTGCGGCGTTGCTGGGCGCAAGCGCCACGACGTCCGGCGCGGACGGCGCCGCGAGTTTGCCGGCAATCGGAGCAGCCACCGGCGACGCCGACGCCGGCGATTTGACGGCACCTCCGCCGACGATCGCGCCGATCCGCCGCAGGCGGAACATCTGCAATGCGATCAACGTGGCGCTGACGAGCGCCAGGAAGATCATGAGCAACAGATGCGAAGGGGAGATGCCGAACCAATGGTTGGCATGTCCGGGTGAAGGCTCGTCCAGATCGAGCTGGTCGCGAAACCAGGAAAGGCCCACGTCCTGGGGCGGCTGCAGGCCCCCGATCGCGCCCTGTGCGGCGGAGCCCGCGCGAAACATATCGGTGCCCTCGCGCATGCGCCGGGCCGCATCAAGCCGGGCCGAAACCGTCGTCGCACGTGCTCCCTCGGCGGACGCGGCGTTGATCATCGCCAGGCCTGTGTTGACCCGTTCGCTGGCCTGTGACGCCACACGCTGCCGGGCTGCTTCATCGAGCGCCGGAAAGGCGAGCAGCTGCGAGAAGAAGGCCGACCGCCGAGAATCGTGGCCGTGCTCATTCTCTCCCTCGCCGTTGATCATGCGCTCCATCATGGAGTCCATCATCTTCGCCATGTCGGTGGAGCCCGGCACCGCCGGAGCAGACATGGCGCCACCCGTCGGCATCGAGGCTGTACCCGTGTCCCCACCATGATGGGCTGCATGATCCTCGCCTTCCTGCGCGCTGACGCTCGTGGAGACGCTCAGGGCGAGCACGAGCCAAAGGCTGCAGCGGCGCAGGCTGATCCGGTTGCGCATCCCCTTCCCCTTTTGCGCGCCTACATATCTTTCATCGGCATCGCCGAATTCGTCGGCGCCGCGTCGGTTGCCGGTGCGCTCTGGTTCATGCCGCCCGCTCGCATCGCATCATGGTCCATGGCCTGACGGTGATGTCGGTCCATCTCCTCCTGACTGTTCATCTCATGCGCGGAATCCGTGGCACCATCGTTCATCGTGTCGGTCGGGGCGGCGGCGGCGACGCTGTTCTCCGCGGCCGGCACCGTCTGATCGCTTTTGCGGTCGCAGCCGGCGAGCGCGAGCGCCACCAGCAAGCTCCCGCCGGCAACGGGAAGAAAGGTCTTGGCGTGTCTGATCATGGCTTGTTCCTTCTCTCTGGAAACGTCCGGGCGGCAGACTGCCGCCCGGACCGGCTCATTCCGCGTTGCGGAGAATCCGAAGGCACTGGTCGTGCGAGAGATTCATGGGATTGCGGCCCTGGCCCTTCATCTCGCGATGGTCATGGGGCGTCTGCAGACCCATATCGCTCTCCATCGCCCGGCAGCTTTCCACCTGTGCGGTAGTGGGCGGCGTGGTCACGCAGGCTCCCAACAGCAACGCCGGAACGGTTACGGCGATGATATGCTTTTTTGTCATGATATAACCCCTTTCGATGATAGTGATTGTTCCTCCCGCGCCACTTCGTCTTTTGTTTTTTGACGTTGGTCTTTCCGCCTTGCCGCCAGGAAGGCCAGGATCGGACAATCGGAGATCGGCACTTCGCCCGGGCACTCGTCGGCAAGCATCTGCAGCATGTCGCGAATGTCGGACAGAAGCTTGAGCCGGACCTCGGCGTCGCTGATCTTGGCGTGCGTGATGTCAAGCACGGCTTGCGCGCTGGTGGAATCGGAAGCCCTGAGTTCCAACAGTTGCCGGGCTTGCTCGAGGGTGAAGCCGAGTTCCTGTGCCGAGCGGATGAAGTCGACGCGCTCGAGATCCGTCTCATTGTACAGCCGATAGCCCGCTGCGGTTCGCTCAGGCGCACGCAACAGTCCCATCCGCTCGTAATAGCGGATCGTGTCGCGCCCCACGCCCGCTGCCGAGGCCAGCTCTCCGATCTTGAAATTGCCCATGACATCCGCTCGATTATGCCGGTGGGACCATGGTCCAGGGTCAAGCAGTATTACTGCCCCCTGCTCGGCCCTGTTCAAGCCACCGGCGCCATGCCAGCCGGCGCGCAGCCCGACATCTTCGCAGTCGGGCCATTGCGGCCGGCCGGTCACCGGAGGCACGGTCAGTTCTTGCGAAGCTCGACGATGTCGTTCTTGGCTGGCGAACCTTCGGTGACGCTCACATGGGCGAAATGATCGTCGTAGATGTGATCGATCGTCACCTGGCCGACGCGCTGCCGATGGAAGGGAGCGACATTGCCTTTCGACGCGACAGGGCCCGGGTGCCGCACGACCCGGTATACCTCGAGAGTCTGACCGACCTCGGCGCCATCGGCCTTGCCGATACAGACCACCGTGCCGGTGTCGCCGGTGTCGACGATCGAGCCGCGCATGAAGAAGGTATGCCCGATGCCCTGGGCCATCGCCGGAACGGCGGCAAGCATCGAAATTCCGGCCAGCGCGGCCATGAGCGACTTCTTGATCATATTCTCCTCCTTTAATAAATGTTGGCACCACCACTCGGAAAGCGAGGGGAAGAACTTCTCTTCGAGCGTCGGAGTACGGTCCCAGGTCCAGCCTCGATATACGTATAGGCCGCAGCTATGTTCTGCCGGTCAAATCAAGTGCTGCGCCCGCCATGCGCCAGCTCCGGACCCGCAGCGCTTGCCCGGACGGATTCCGAAGAGATCGCCTGCCGCGACGGTGCAACCGACAGAGCCGGCCCACCCCCAGTCTCGCTTGGCGTCGGAGCACTGCATCGCTAGCGATCAACATTGTCATGTTCGCGGCCGAGTTGGCGGCGGGCATCCTTTCTGGCCACCAGGATCGCGTCAGTCGTTGAATGTTTCGGGGCAGGTGCGGCAGTTCATCGCCGACTAAGCCCCAATTGGGCGGCAGCCGACAATGTCGTGATCAACGGGCATCCGACCTGATCGCCGGCGTCGCAGGCACGGACGGTGTCGGCAAGCACGCGCTCCATACGCCTCAAGTCGGTAATCCGCGCGCGCACCTGTCGGAGGTGCGAAGCCGCGATTTCGCGGGCGTCGCCGCATGCCATATCTTCGGCGGTGGCGATTCCGAGCAGCGCCCGAATTTCGTCTAGCGTAAAGCCCAGCTCGCGCGCACGCCGGACGAAATGGACCCGCGCAACATCCGCGAGGCCAAAGCTGCGGTACCGGCCCCGGCGAGCCGGCATAGGCAGCAGTCCGATACGCTCATAATAGCGGATCGTCTCAATGTTGCAGCGCGTGCGCCGCGACAGCTCTCCAATCGCGATGGCTTCCATGGCCGCCCCTCGCCTTTCGAAATTGGGGGGTTGAGTCTGTAGTTCCTACAGAGGGTAGAGTTCCAGCCAATTGATCGCAAGGAGTCGCCGATGACGTCCAAACCATATGTCCTGGGCCGCTTTTCGAGCGCGCGTGGGGCGCTGTTACTCGCCTTCGGCGCAATAGCGTCGGCATTCGGCGTAGCCTCCTGCTGCGCCTTGCCGATCTTGCTGACCACCGTTGGCGTCAGTGTGGGGTGGCTGAGCGGCATCGCCGTTGCCGCAGCTCCCTATCGGACGCTTCTCCTCGGCTTGAGTGCACTCTGCCTTGTCGGTGGTGCAATCATGCTCTGGCGGCAACAGCGCGTGGCGATGACCTGTGGACCCGACGGCGCCTGCACGCCACCTGCCTTACTTGTTGTGGTGTTCGTCGGCTTGACGGTCGGCGCGATCCTGCTCTGGCTTGGATATGCCTATGTCTGAGCGCGCGCCCCTTCTCGAATCGACCATCACTTGCCCGCAATGCGGCACGGTGAAGACGGAAACGATGCCGACGAACGCCTGCCAATATTTCTACGATTGCACCGGCTGCGGCGCCTTGTTGCGCCCGATGGCAGGAGATTGCTGTGTGTTCTGCTCCTATGGGACGGTAGCGTGCCCACCGATTCAACTTTCGGGTCCAGGCGCTTCTTGCTGCGCCTGACTGATCTCCATGAGGTCAGGCTATTCCTGCAAGACATCTCGCCGAGGCGGGCGGACCCAAATGGTGCCCGCCTCGCGCAGATAGTCCCTATTGCGGTCGAACGGCAGTGACCTCGGCGGCCATGCCTTGGGTCTTGACGTCGAACCCGATCCGCTGGCCCACCCGCAGGCCGCGAAGCAGCGTCGGCGGATTGGCCTTGAACGCCACGGTCATAGCGGGCCAGCCCACCGCCGGAATCGGTCCATGCTGGATCGTGAGCTTGTTCGCCTTGGCATCGATCGCGGTGATGACACCGACACCCTGCCCCGTCTTGGCGGCAGGCGCTTTCTTGTCCATGCCCGCCATACCGGACATGCCTTTCATATCTCCGCTCATGGATTGGGCGAAGCCTGGACCAGCGGCCAGAATGGCGGCGGTAAACAGTGCGGCGCGTAATGCTCTCATGATGATCTCCTTTGTTGAGAGGCGGGGGTAATTTCGGAAGATGGGCGCCGCGTCGCGGCTTGCGAAGCAACAGAATAGGCGGCGGACAGAACGAACATCGAGAGCAGCGGCGAGGTCAGCATGCCGCCGATCATCGACGCGGCGATCCGGCTCATCACCTCGGAGCCCGCGCCCGAGAAGTCGGCGGAGACGCCGGCCGTCGCGATGAACCCGACCCCGCTCGCGACCGACTGGTTGAATCCGAGCAGATAGAGCGTCCAGATTTCTCTGGTCAGCGCGAAAGGCAGCGTGCCCCCGTATACCGAGCGCCGAGGACCACCGTCGCGCAAATCTCCAACAGGCATTCCCGGCTCAAATCGCCCACGCCACCTTCCATCGCTCGAAAGGCAGGTTTCATCGCACTCAAAGTCACCCCTATTTTTCGGCTATCGGGTTGTGGAAGCGAACGGAATTCGTGCCGGACATTCGTTTCCGCGCCGCACTCGCAGCGATTGCGCGGGCAGGCGCATGGCCGACTGCCGCGTCATCCAAGCGATTGCCGCTCCCGGTGCGCGATGCCGATACGGATGATCAGCGTCTGGCCTCTGCTTTCGCGGAAGGATATGGCAGCAACTCGTCGGCATGGGCCACCTTCGACGCCGGCAATTCTCGACGCCCGAGCCACGCGTAGAGCGTCGGCAGCACGAACAGCGTCAGCAGCGTCGCGGAGATCAGTCCGCCGATCACCACGGTCGCAAGCGGCTTCTGGACCTCCGAGCCGGCGCCGTGGCCGAGCGCCATCGGCACGAACCCGAGCGAGGCGACCAGCGCGGTCATCGCCACCGGCCGCAACCGGAGCAACGCGCCCTCGCGGCTCGCCCGGACGCGATCCATGCCAGCCCGCATCAGGTCCTGGATCGATGTGACCATCACCAGGCCGTTCAATACCGCGATGCCGGAGAGCGCGATGAATCCGACCGCCGCCGAGATCGAGAACGGCATGCCACGCAACATCAGCGCAGCCACGCCGCCAACCAGCGCCAACGGTATGCTGGTGAACACGATCGCCGCGTCGCGCGCGCTGCCGAGCGCGCCGTAGAGCAGCAGCAGGATCAGCGCGAAGCAGGCCGGGACGACCAGCATCAGGCGGTCGCGCGCGGAAGCGAGATTCTCGAACTGCCCGCCCCATTCGAGCCAGATTCCGGCGGGCAACCGAACATCCTTGGCGATGGCGGCTTGAGCGTCCGCGACCACGCCGGCGACGTCGCGGCCACGGACATTGGCCTGGACCACCACGCGGCGCTTACCGTTCTCCCGGCTGATCTGGTTGTGGCCATCGGCGACGCGGATGTCGGCGACGCTGGCGAGCGGCACGAATGCGCCCGACGGCGTCGGCACCGGCGTCTGGCCGAGCGTCGCGAAATTGGCACGCTCGGCATCCGACAGGCGGATCACGATCGGGAACTTGCGGTCGCCTTCGTAGATCACACCCGCCGCGCGGCCGCCGACTGCCGCAGCGACGACGTCCTGCACGTCCCTGGCGGTCACGCCCAGGCGCGCGGCCGCATCGCGGTTGAACGCGATGTCGAGCATCGGCAGCCCCTCGGTCTGCTCGACCTTGACGTCCTGCGCGCCTTCGGTGCGGCGGAGCAGCGCGGCGATCTTGTCGGCCGTGGCGTTCATCTGCGCGAAGTCGTCGCCGAACACCTTGACCGCAACATCGCTGCGCACGCCCGCGATCAACTCGTTGAACCGCATCTGGATCGGCTGGGTGATCTCGTAGCTGTGTCCCGGAACCTGCGCCAACCGCTGCTCGATCCGCTCGACGACATCGGCCTTGGTCTCGCCCGGATCGGGCCATTCGCCGCGCGGCTTGAGCATCACGAACGTATCGGTGGCATTGGGCGGCATCGGGTCCGAGGCGAGTTCGGCCGTGCCGGTGCGCGAGAACACGACCCGCACCTCGGGGATGCCCGACAGCGCCTTTTCGATCTGGAACTGCATCTTCTGGCTCTGGTCGACCGACGTGCCGGGCACCCGGAAGGCCTGGACGAGGACATTGCCCTCGTCGAGCTGTGGCAGGAACTCCTGGCCGAGCGTCGCATAGCCCACACCCGCCAGCGCCAGCGCGCCGATCGCAATGCCGAACGTGCGTTTGGGCGCGCGCATGGCCTGGTCGAGGCCGGGTTCATAGCGGCGGCGCAGCCAGCCGACGATCCGGCCTTCCTTCTCCTCGACCGGCTTGCTCAGCCAGATCGCTATCGCGGCCGGCACGAAGGTCAGCGACAGGACGAATGCAAACAGCAGCGCCATGATCACGGTCAGCGCCATCGGCTCAAATGTCTTGCCCTCGACGCCTGAGAGGGTGAGCAAGGGCACATAGACCAGGATGATGATTGCCTGACCGAAGACCGACGGACGGATCATCTCGCGCGCGGCCTGCGCCACCAGCGCGAGACGTTCGCCGCGGTCGAGTGGACGGCCGAGATGGTGCTGGCGGTCGGCGATCCGCCTGAGCGCGTTCTCGACGATGATCACCGCGCCATCGACGATCAGGCCGAAATCGAGCGCGCCCAGGCTCATGAGATTGGCCGAGACCCCGGCGTGGAGCATGCCGAACCCGGTCAGCAGCATCGTGATCGGGATCACCGCCGCCGCGATCAGCGCCGCCCGGAAATTGCCGAGCAGCACGAACAGCACGACGATGACGAGCAGCGCACCTTCGCCGAGGTTGCGCGCGACCGTCGAGATCGTCGCGTTGACGAGGTCGGTGCGATCGAGCACCGGCTCGATGACGATGTCGGGCGGCAGCGACGGGCTAATGCGCCGCAACCGCTCGGCGACGCCGGTCGAGACGGTCCGGCTGTTCTCGCCGATCCGCATGACGGCGGTGCCGGTGACCACCTCATGGCCGGCTTCCGACGCCGAGCCGAGCCGGATCGCCTGGCCCAGCCGCACGGCCGCGACCTGGCCGAGCAGGATCGGCGTGCCTTCGCGCGTTGCGATGACGGTGTTGGCGAGCTGCGCGATGCTCACGATCCGCGCATCGGCGCGAACCGCGAGACCCTCGCCGTTGCGGTCGACGATGCCGCCGCCGATCGCGCTGTTGTTGGCTTCGAGCGCGGTGGCAAGCTCGCTCAGCGACAGCTTGAGCGCGGAGAGCTTCTGCACGTCGGGGACGACCAGGTATTCCTTGTCGTAGCCGCCGAGCGAATCCACACCCGCGACCCCGGCCACCGACTTGATCTGCGGCGCCACGATCCATTCCTGGACGGTGTGGAGATAGGTCGCCTTGTCGGCCTCACCGACCAGCCGGTCGCCCTCGGGCGTGATGTAGCTGCCGTCGGGCTGGGTGCCGGGTTCGCCCGGCTTGTGCTGCTCGTGCCCGCGATCCTGATAGCGGACGGTCCACATATAGATGTCGCCGAGACCGGTCGCGATCGCCCCCATTTCGGGGGTCACGCCGTCGGGCAGCCGTTCCTTGGCATCGTTGATCCGCTCGGCCACCTGCGCCCGCGCGAAATAGATGTCGGTCGAATCCGTGAACACGGCCGTGACCTGGGCGAAGCCGTTCCGGCTCAGCGACCGTGTGCTTTCCAGCCCCTTGATACCGGCCAGCGCGGTCTCGACCGGGAAGGTGACCTGCTTCTCGATCAGCTCAGGCGAGAGCGCGGGCGCACGGACATTGATCTGGACCTGGTTGTTGGTGACGTCGGGCACCGCGTCGATCGGTAGCCGATAGAGCGAGGCGGCGCCTACGATGGCGGCGATGGCGGTGAGCAGCAGGACGAACCAGCGGCGCTCGACCGCGAGGGTGACGATGCGTTCGATCATGGCTCAGTCCTCGTCCCCGCCTTCGCCCTTGCCGAGTTCGGCCTTGAGGGTGAAGCTGTTGGCGGCGGCGATCTGTTCGCGGCCGGTCAGCCCCGACAGGATCGTGACCGAGGCGCCATTGGCCTGGCCAAGCGTGACCGGCACCGCGCGGAACCCGGTGGCCGTGCGGACGAACACCACCGGCTTGTTCTCGACCGTCTGCACCGCGGTCGACGGCACGCTGATCGCGCTGCCGCCTTGGCCGCCGCCCAGCAGGATCGCCGCCTGCACACTCTCGCCGACCCGCCACTGGCCGGCGCGATTGTCGAGCGTCGCGATCACCGGCACCAGCCGGGTAGTCTCGTCGAGCACCGGCGAGACGAAGGTGACGCGCGCCGTGGCTTGCCGGCCCGACGCGCTCACTTCGACGGTGGCGCCCGGCCGGACGCGGCCGGCATCGGCGGCGGACAGCGACAGGGTCAGCGATACGGTCGAGAGGTTGGCGACCCGGAACAGCTCGGCATCGGCGGCAACGGTCTGGCCGAGCGTCACGGAGCGCGCGATCACCTGGCCGCCAATCGGGGCGCGGATCGCGATACGGTTGAGCGAGCCGCCGCCACCGCCCGCCGCTGACACCTGCTGGCGGGCGAGCCTGAGCGCGATATCGGCTTCGCGCGCGGCAGTGCGCGCCGCGATTAGATCCTGCTCGGCCGACACGCGTTCGTCGAACAAGCGCTGCTCGCGCCGGAGATTGGACTGGGCGAGCACGGCGCGCGCCTGTGCCGCCTCGACCTCGGCGTTGAGCTGGGCGGCCTCGCGGCTTTCGATCACCGCCAGCGTTTCGCTCCGTCCGACCGACTGGCCGAGGTTGCGGGTCAGCGCGACAATGCGTCCGCCGATTGCCGCCGACACGACCTGCGTGCCCTGCGGGTCGCCTTCGATGGTCGCAGGCAGCTCGATCGCTCCGCCGCCGCCGATGGTCGGACGCACGAGCTGGATACCGGCTGTTGTGATCTGCTGGGGCGTGAGGTTGACAATGCCTTCCGGCGCCTCGGCGCTTTCCTTGGCTTCGGCCTCGGTCTTTTCCTCGGCGGGCTTGGTGCCGCCACAAGCGGCGAGCGTGGCGACAAGCGCGAGGGGCAACGTCGCCCGCAAAATCGTGATCTTCATGGGCTCAGTCTTTCGTGATCGTGGGAGCGGCGCCGGTGAGGCGCTGGAGGCGCGCGCGCGCGTCATGCCAGGCGGCGAGCGCATCGACCGCAGCCGCGCGGGTCTCCGCCAGCGTGCGCTCGGCGTCGAGCAGGTCGAGCTGGCCGAACTTGCCCTCGCGATAGCCGATCCGCGCGATGCGTGCGGTCTCGACCGCGGCGGCAAGCGCAGGCCCGGTCGCGTTGCGCGCGTCGGCCGCCGCGTTCGCCACTTCGGCCTCGGCAGCAGAGATCGCCTGCTCGGCGTCGATTCGCGCCATGCGCCGTCGCGCGTCGGCCCGGTCGCGCTCGGCGCGCGCCTGAGCGACGCCGGCGCTGCCATTGTTGAACAGCGGAAGCGGGATCGACACGCCGAATACCGCGGCGGTGTCGTTGGTCGCCTCGAGCCGGCGCGCGCCGGCGCTCAGCGTCACGTCGGGAATGCGCTGCGAGCGGGCGAGCCCGACCTGCGCATCGGCGGTCGCGACCTCGGCATCGGCGGCGGCAAGCGCGAGCGTGCCGTCGACACTGGTTCTTGCCACGGGACCATAGCCGTCGATCCGGTCGAACCAGGCAAGGTCAAGCCCGGCCACGACCGGGCGGCCGATCAGCCGGGCCAGCGTGTCGCGGGCAACTGCGGTGTCGCGCTCGGCGCGCGCCGCCGCCGCCTCGGCATTGATGCGGAGCACGTCGGCGCGTTGCTGCTCGATTGGCGACGCGCGTCCCGCGCTCACGCGGATCCTGGCGGCGCGATACGCCTCGGCGGCGATCCCCGCCTGCGCGCGGGCGATGCCGAGCCTGCGTTCGGCGGCCACGGCGGCGACATAGGCCTGGGTGACTCGCAGCGTGACATCGGCATCGGCGATTGCCGCGTCGATCCTTGCCCGCGCGCCTTGTGCTTCGGCGAGACCGATCCGCGCCGAACGCTTGCCGCCTAGTTCGATCGGCAGCGCGAACCCCACGGTGGTCTCTGCGCTGTCGATGCCGCGATAGGCGCCGCTGCCGGCGACGTTCTCGGTCTGCGCCTCGATCGAGGGATTGGGGCGCAGGCCGGCGACAGTGCGCGCCGCGCTGCTGGCGCGCAGGTCGGCCGATGCCGCTTCCAGCGCGGGCGAGTTTTGACGGGCGGCAGCGAGCGCTTCATCGAGCGTGAGCGCCACGGTGGCCGGCGGCGCGTCCTGTGCTGCGACCTGAGTGGAACAGAGGGCCGCGGCGAGGGCGGCCGCGAAGATACGGGACATAGGGAACGGTCTCCTGACGAATGGCTCAGAGTCCCTCGCGGCATGCGGCCGCGTGGACGAACGGCGCGTCAGGCGATGGGTGGCCTCAGGTTGCGCGCGGCGGCTATCGCGTCGGGCTCGATCGCGGGATCGATCCGCAGCGCAGTCCGGGCAATCGGGGTGGTCGTTGCCAGGCCGTCGAGGGTCGGCATGCCCAGATGATGATTGTGGCAGCTGCCGTGGTGATGCGGCGCCGGATTGTCCATGTCGCCCGGAACCTCGTCGCCATCGCCAGCGACATGGTCTCCGGCGCCGGCGGACAGCTCGATGCAGCCGACGATCTCCGCCGCGTGCGCCGCCGACACCGAGAGACCTGTCCACAAGGAGAGGACGAGCATCAAGCCGGCGACCAGGGCGAGCGATTGTCGCATCGGCTGTCCACCTAGCCGGACGGTGCCGGCAAGCAAACCGGCGGGGCGGGATCGGCTCCCATTCTGATTCGACGCCATATTTATTCCCCCTGAAGAATAGGCTGTGCGGGCGCCGTGCGCGGCAGATACGCCGATCGCAACTCGGCGCCCGCCTGGCGCATGATCTGGATGCCGCCGCTGATCCCGAGCGTGGCGAGGATCGCGGCAACGATCAGATCGGGCCATCCCGAACCGGTGCCGAACACGCCGAACGCGGCGGCGACCACGGCGACATTGCCGATCGCGTCATTGCGCGAGCAGATCCACACGGAGCGCATGTTCGCCTCGCCACTGCGAAAACGGTACAGGATGAAGGCGACCGCGACATTGGCCGCGAGCGCGAGACCACCGATAATCCCCATCGTCTCAGCCTGCGGAAGCGTGCCCGCGAACGCGGCATAGCCGGTGCTGCCGATCACCCACGCCCCGAGCGCGAACAGGGTGGCACCCTTGAGCATCGCCGCGCGCGCACGCCAGGTGAGCGCCATGCCTGCAACACCGAGGCTGATCGCGTAATTGGCGCTGTCGCCGAGGAAGTCGAGCGCATCGGCCTTGAGTGCGGCCGAGTGGGCGGTAACGCCCGCGAAAATCTCGACGCCGAACATGATCGCGTTGATGATCAACGCGATCCAGACCGCGCGGCGCCAGCGCGGATCGTTGGATGGGTCCGGCTTCGCGGAGGCGCAACTGGTGCAGGCCATTTCATTACCTCGAACGACTCGATGTCATGCGCTATGTGCGGCCTGTAGCAACTATAGGGTCAAGCGGGATTTCTGATGCAGATTGGTGAACTGGCGAGAACGACCTCGACCAAGGTCGAGACAATTCGTTTCTACGAGAAGATCGGATTGCTTCCCGAACCCGGGCGTACCGCAGGCAACTACCGCGACTATGGAGCCGCCCATCTGGCGCGGCTCTCCTTCATCCGCCGCGCGCGCGACCTCGGCTTCACGCTCGATCAGGTGCGCGAGCTACTTGCCCTCTCCGACGATCGGACCCGCTCGTGCAGCGCCGTCGATAGCGTCGCGCGTGCGCATCTCGCCCAGATCGACCAGAAGATCGCCGATCTACGCGCGCTTCGCCGCGAGCTCGACGAAGTGATCGGCCAGTGCAGCCAGGGCGCGATTTCCGACTGCCGGATCATCGAAGCACTGGGACCGTCGAGCCACGCAAGGCATTGACCCTGTAGCTGCTAGAGGGTGCAGAACATGCTCGCGACTCGCGGCGGAGATGATGATGAGCGACTGCGGATGTGAGGCGGACACCAAGCGGGCGGGCACCGATCCGGCCTATCGGCGTGCGCTGTGGATCGTGGTCATCCTCAACGTCGGGTTCGGCCTGTTCGAGCTGGTCGGCGGTTTCGTCGCCGGTTCGCAGGCGCTGAAAGCGGATTCGCTGGATTTCATCGGCGACGGGTCGATCACGCTCGTCGGGCTGATCGCGCTCGGCTGGGCCGCGGTCGCGCGCAGCCGCGTCGCGCTCGTGCAAGGAATCTTTCTCGCGAGCCTCGGGCTCGGGGTCATCGGGTTCGCTGCATGGCGCGCGTTCCATGCGATCCCGCCCGAAGCCGAGCTGATGGGTGGGATCGGTATCGCGGCGCTCGTCGTCAACGTATCGGCCGCCCTCGTCCTCGCGCGGTTCCGGGACCAGGGTGATGCGACGTCGCGCGCCATCTGGCTGTTCTCGCGCAACGACGCGCTTGCCAATATCGCCGTGATCGCCGCTGCCGCACTGGTCGGCTGGACGGGCCAGGCTTGGCCCGATCTTGTCGTCGCCGGCGTGATCGCGCTGCTGTTCCTCCATTCCGCTTATGACATCATCCGCGACGCGCGACGCGAGCTGGCGGAACATGCGACGAGGGCACGGGCATGAGCGACCGCGCCTACACACCGCCGCTCGGGACCGGCGATACCGCGGATTACGATCGCGCCATCCGGCGCTGGACCCGCGAGCTGCGCTGGCGCAGTGCCATGATCGAGCTGCTCGCGCCGCGCCCCGGCGAGACCATCATAGACGTCGGGTGCGGAACCGGCAGCTTCGCGGTCATGCTCAAGGCTGCCGCGCCTGGCGTGCATGTCATCGGCATCGATCCGGACGAAGAAGCGCTGGCGATCGCTCGCGCCAAGGGCGACGCCGCCGACGCGGACATCCATTGGGAGCGCGGCTTCGCGCGGGATATCGGTTCCCGTTCGGCCGACGCCGTGGTGTCGAGCCTGATGTTCCACCAGGTGCCGATGGCGGAAAAGCGGGCTGGCCTCGCGGCGATGCACGCGGCACTCCGCCCCGGCGGCAGGCTCGTGATCGCCGATTATGGGCGGCAACGGGGACTGATGCGGTTGTTGTTCCGCCTGACCATCCAGCGGCTCGACGGCGTGGCCGACACCCAGCCCAATGCCGACGGCGTGCTTCCAGAGCTCGTCTGCGCGACGGGGTTCGACAAAGTACGCGAAGCAGCGGACATCCATACGGTGACGGGCACGATCGCACTGATCGCGGCGGATCGGCCGGGCTGACGGGGCGTGGCGACGATGGACCTCAAGGCGGAGCAGAAGGAGATCAGGAAGCAGTCCTTGCTAGCCTTTCTGCTGTGTGCCGCGATCTCGGTTACGTGCGTCCTTTTCCTGCCCAAGCTGATCTCCTTCCCGTCGGAGATCGGCGCGCGGCTTGCCTTCGCGATCCAGACGAGTTTCGTCCATTTCGCCCTCGTCCTGCTTGCCGTCCGCATGGTCTCGAGCGGCCGCTACCGGTCGGCCGCCGACATCGGCGGCGCGGCCAAGGCGCCACCGAGCCCCGCGCTCGCGGTCAAGGCCGCGTTCCTGCAGAACACGCTGGAGCAGGCATTTCTCGGCGTCGGCGCGCAGTTGCTGCTCGCCTCGGTCACCGGCGACCGCTGGCTGGGACTGCTGGTCGCATCGCCCATGCTGTTTGCGGTCGGCCGATGGAGCTTCTACCGTTGCTATCCGGCCGGCGCCGGCGCGCGCGCCTTCGGGATGGCGACGACTGCGCTCGCGTCGCTGATCTGCTACCTCGTCGCGCTCGCGTCGCTCCTCGGTCGCCTATTCGGCGGCTGATCCCGACGAGTGGGCCGTGGCCGCACTTCGGCCGCTGTACCAGAAGCCGGCGACCAGCACGAGGATCGCCGCGGCCTGCGCAAGCACGGTCTCGGTCGTTGGAAACAGCCCCAGAAGCGCGATGCGCGGTACATTGGCCAGCGGCACCACCCCGAGGATACCAGCCTCCTGCAACCCGGCGATGCCCTTGCCGGCGAGGACGACCGCCAGGATCGCGATCAGGATCGAACTCCACGAGAAGAATTGGGTGATCGGCAGCCGGGCGCTGAAGCGGAGCATGATCCAGGCGATCAGCGCGAGCAACCCGGTCGCTGTTCCGGCTCCGGCCAGCATCGCTGCGCCATTTCCTTCCGCCCACAGCGCCGCATAGAAAAGGATCGTCTCGAACACCTCGCGGTAGACGACCACGAACGACAGCAGGAACAGGAACCAGCCCGACTGGCGCGACAGCGCGGCGGTGACCCTCGCCTTCACATAGCGCTGCCACGCCTCGGCGTTGCTCTTGCCGTGCATCCAGATGCCGACGGTGAGCAGGATGATCGCGGCGAACAGCGATCCGAAGCCCTCGGTAAGCTCGCGCGATGCACCGCTCACGCTGATGAAATAGGTCGCGGCGAACCAGGTGGCGACACCGGCCGCAAGTGCGACGATCCAGCCGCCATGGACAAAACCCAGCACTTCGGGGCGCTCGGTCTTCTTGAGGAACGCGATCATCGCGACGACGATCAGCAGCGCCTCGAGCCCTTCGCGCAGCAGGACACCGAAAGCGCCAAGAAAGCTCGATGCACGACTCGCCCGCTCAGGCGCCAGGGCGGCTTCAGCCTCGGTGAACAGGCTGGCCAGCGCGCGGTTCGCCGCTTCGACTTCGCTTGCCGGACGCCCTTGTCCGATCGCGGCGCGAAGCTTCGCCATCGCCCCCTCGATCCGCGCCATCAGGGCCGCATCGCGTGCGGCAAGCACCGGCTCGACCGGCTCGAAGCCATCGAGATAGGCGGAAAGCGCAAGATCTGCTGCGGCCTTGCGGTCGCCTGCGCGATACGCTGCCATGCTTTGGTCGAGCCGTTCGCGCGTCAAGGCAAGCGAGCCATCGACGCGCACGGTCACCGCGTCGGGATGGCGGCGCAGAAAGGCGGTAAGCGCGGCCGCCTTTTCCGGGCCGATATCGGCCGTCAGCGCAGCCGGGGTGACGCCGATCAGGGCCGCGAGATTGGGATATTTGGCACGGAGCGCGGCATCGCCGCGCCACAACCGCTCGCCGTCGCGCGCGGCGGCCTCGGGATAGGCGAATTGGCCGACATAGAAGGCCAGTGCCCAGCGATCGGCGTCGGGCAGTGCTTCGAAGCTCTGCATCGCGGTGCCGTCCAGGCCCTGGCTGATGACTTGATAGAGGCCGAAAAGGCTGCGCTGATCGGCGCGCGCCTTGTCGGTGAAGGCGATCGGTGGGGGATCGAGCTTGGCGGCGTTGGGCCCGTGGCCGTTACCGCTGGCACCATGGCAGGCGGCACAATTCTGCGCGTAGAGCGCAGTGGCGCGCGTCAAATCCGGTGGCGAACTCGGCGCGAGCGGTACGGGATATGCCGCAAGCAGCGCTGCGGCGAGCGCTCGGGATTGTTCCGCCACTGTCGCCGGCGGCACCTTGGCGGCGATCGCATTGCGCAGCGTCCCCGACCGGCGAAGCAGATCCGCCTTGGCCGAAGTTACAGCCAGTGCCTGGATCCTGGCTTCGACCTGCCCGGCAAATTCGGTCATCTCGGCATATTCGGCAGCGCTGGTCACCCTGCCGTCTGAAACCGCACCTGAATAGTCGACCGCGATATAGTCAAGCAGCCGCCAGGCCGTTTGCACTTCGGCGTCGCTGGCCGACGCGCGTGCGGGCAGCGACAGCGTTAGCGCCGCGAGGATCAGGATGAGCCATCGCATCGGGAACGGCCGATGAGCGACAACAGCGGTGGAGGCAGCAAGGTGGCCGGAGCGCATCGACGAGTCTCTTGTTAAGAATGGTTCGCGGTTTGCACCCTCTAGCAGCTAGAGGGTCAAGCCCAATTTCCGACAACCGGCGATCGGAGCCCAGACCACCGACCGCAGTATGAGCACAGAAGATTTGTGCCGACTGCGGCCGTTGGATGTCTTCGCGACAATGGCTCGTGGGCTACTTCTTGCTGATGGCCGTCACCTCGCCGGTATTGCCGGTCAGCGTGAGATCGAAATCGACATTGTCGCCGACCTTGGCCGCATCGGTGATCGCCGGGGCCGCCTTGAACGCCATGGTCATCGCCGGCCACTTGGCTTCGGGGATCGGGCCATGATCGAGCGTGATCGTGCCTGCGGCCTTGTCGATGGCAGTGACCGTGCCATGGCCCTTGGCCATGATCTGCGCAGGGGCCGAAGGTGCCATCGCCATGTTGCCCATGTCGCCGCTCATGGCTGCGGCGGGCGCTGCCTGGTTGGTTTCCGCCGCGACCGGTGTTTCTGCTTTCTTGCCGCAGGCGGCGGTCAGGGCGGCGAGGCCGAGGGCAATGGTCAGTCGTGCATAGTTCATGGTCTTCTCCTGCAGGTTAAACGGGTTGAGGTATCGGCTTGGTCTTCGGCCGGCGCAGCAGCAGATAAGCGGCAGGCAGGACGAACATCGACAGCAGCGGCGCGGTGAGCATGCCGCCGATCATCGGTGCGGCGATGCGGCTCATCACCTCTGAACCCGCGCCCGATCCGAGCAGGATCGGCAGCAGGCCGGCGAGGATCACCGCCACCGTCATCGCCTTGGGCCGGACGCGGAGCAGCGCGCCTTCGCGCACCGCCGTTTCGACTTGAGCCGCATCCGGGGCTGGACCGCGATCCTCATAGGCGTGCTTGAGATAGATCAGCATCACCACACCGAACTCGGCGGAGACGCCGGCGAGCGCGATGAACCCGACTCCGGTCGCGACCGACTGGTTGAAGCCGAGCAAATAGAGGATCCAGATGCCACCGGTGAGCGCGAACGGCAGCGTGCCCATGATCAGCGCCGCTTCGTCGAAGCGCCCGAAGATCATGTAGAGCAGCACGAAGATGATCAGCAACGTTGCCGGCACCACCAGCTTGAGCTTCTCGACTGCGCGCTGGAGATATTCGAACTGGCCGGAATAGGCGATGCTGACGCCGGGCGAGAGCCTGACCTGTTTCGCGACTGCGCGCTGGAGGTCGCCGACCACCGAGGCGAGGTCGCGTCCGCGCACGTCGACATAGACCCAGGTCGAGGGCCGGGCATTCTCGGTCTTGAGCATCGGCGGCCCTTCGGCGATCGATATGGTCGCAACCGTACCGAGCGTGATCTGCTGGCCCGATGGGGTCAGGACCGGCAATGTCCGCAGACCTTCCAGGCTGTCGCGCAGTTCGCGCGGGTAACGGACACTGATCGGATAGCGGGCCAGCCCCTCGACTGTCTCGCCGATCGTCTCGCCGCCGATCGCGCCCGAGACGATCGATTGCACGTCGGCGATGTTGAGCCCGAACCGCGCCGCGGCGGCCCGATCGATATCAACATCGACATAGCGCCCGCCGGTCAGCCGCTCGGCCAGTGCCGAGCTGACGCCAGGCACGGTCTTGGCGACGGTCTCTACATCGTGCGCGATACGGTCGAGCTGGGCGAGATCGGCACCCGACACCTTGACCCCGATCGGACTCTTGATGCCGGTCGCTAGCATGTCGATGCGGTTGCGGATCGGCGGCACCCAGACATTGGCGAGGCCGGGCAGCTTCACCGTCCTGTCCAACTCCTCGACCAGTTTCTCCGGCGTCATCCCCGCCCGCCATTGGTCGCGGGGTTTGAACTGGATGGTGGTCTCGAACATCTCCAGCGGCGCCGGATCGGTGGCGGTCTCCGCGCGCCCGGCCTTGCCGAACACGCTCTCCACCTCGGGCACGGTCTTGATCAGCCGGTCGGTCTGTTGGAGCAGTTGCGCGGCCTTGGCCGCCGACAGGCCGGGCAGCGCGGAGGGCATGTAGAGCAGGTCGCCCTCGTCGAGGTTCGGCATGAACTCGCCGCCCAACCGGGTGAGCGGCCAGGCGGTCGTCGCGAATACCAGGGCCGCGATCAGCAGCACCGTCTTCGGCCGCTGCATCGTCCAGTCGATCGCTGGGCGGTAGAGGTTGGTCAGCCAGCGATTGACCGGATTGGCCTGCTCGGCCGGGATACGGCCCCGGATCAGCCAACCCATCAGGATCGGCACAAGGGTCACCGACAGGATCGCCGCCGACGCCATCGCGTAGGTCTTGGTGAAGGCGAGCGGCGCGAACAGCCTCCCCTCCTGTGCTTCCAGCGTGAACACCGGGATGAAGGAGAGCGTGATGATCAGCAGGCTGAAGAACAGCGCCGGGCCGACCTCAGCGGCCGCATCGGTCACCACCGTCCAGCGTGTCGGCGTGTCGAGTTGCTGGTCGGGATGATCATGCTCCCAGCGCTCGATCTTCTTGTGCGCGTTCTCGATCATGACCACCGCCGCATCGACCATCGCGCCGATGGCGATGGCGATGCCGCCAAGCGACATGATGTTGGCGTTGACCCCCTGGAACCGCATGACGACGAACGCGGCGAGCACGCCCAAGGGCAGGGTCAGGATCGCGACCAGCGCCGAGCGGACGTGCCAGAGGAACAGGCCGCAGACCAATGCCACGACGATGAACTCCTCGACCAGCTTGTGCGTGAGGTTCTCGACCGCGCGATCGATCAATTGCGAGCGATCATAGACCGTCACCACCTCGACGCCCGGCGGCAGGCTTTTCCTGAGGTCGGCGAGCTTGTCCTTGATCGCGGCGATCGTTTCCCGCGCATTCTTGCCCGAGCGCAGGATCACCACGCCGCCGGCAACCTCGCCCTCACCGTTCAACTCGGCGATGCCGCGCCGCATTTCAGGGCCGATCTGGATCGTGGCGACATCGCCGAGGCGCACGGGCACGCCGCCCGCGGCGGTCTTCAAGGGAATGGCGCGGAAGTCGTCGAGCGACTTCAGATAGCCCGAGGCGCGGACCATATACTCGGCCTCGGCCATCTCCAGCACCGATCCGCCCGCTTCCTGATTGGCCTGTTGAATGGCGTCGACAGCCTGGACGTGGGTGACGCCATAGGCGGCGAGCTTCACCGGATCGAGCAGCACCTGATACTGCTTGACCATGCCGCCGATGCTCGCGACCTCGGCGACGCCAGGGACGGTCTTCAGTTCGTAGCGCAGGAACCAGTCCTGAAGCCCACGGAGCTGCGACAGGTCATGCCGGCCGGTGCGGTCGACCAGCGCATATTCATAGACCCAGCCGACCCCGGTCGCATCGGGGCCGAGCGCGCTGCGGGCGCTGGAGGGCAGGCGCCCCTGCACCTGGTTGAGATATTCGAGCACGCGGCTGCGCGCCCAGTAGAGATCCGTGCCATCCTCGAAGATCACATAGACGAAGCTGTCGCCGAAGAAGGAATAGCCGCGCACGGTCTTCGCGCCCGGCACCGAGAGCATGGTCGTGGTCAGCGGATAGGTGACCTGGTTCTCGACGATCTGCGGCGCCTGTCCCGGATAGGAAGTGCGGATCACGACCTGCACGTCGGACAGGTCGGGCAAGGCGTCGATCGGGGTCGAGCGCACCGCCCACAGCCCGGCGCCGACCAGCGCAAGCATGCCGATCAGGACGAAGAAGCGGTTCCTGACCGACCAGTGGATGAGATGGGCGATCACTGGCCCACCACCTTGGCCATGCGCCGCACGGTCGGTCCCGCAGGTGGCCGATCGAAGCCGAAGCGGACGCGGTCGCCCGCCTTCAGGCCGCGCGCGATCTTCGGATCAGGAAGCTGGAAGGTCATCGTCATCGCCGGCCAGCCGATCGCCGGAACCGGCTCATGGCTGAGCGTCACCGAATTGTCGGTGATCTGCTCGATCTTTCCGGCGGTCTCGTAGAGCGCGGCTGGAGCGGCGGGTTCGCCCACTGCCTGCGGCGTGCCGCCACCGATCGGCCGCGCTTGGACTCCTGACAGGCTCGCCTCGGAGTCGATCAGGAACTGACCCGACGCGACGATCTTCTCGCCTTCGCTCAAGCCCGCCAGGATCTCGGTCTGATCACCGGCTTCCCGCCCGGTTTGCACCTCGGCCGGCCGGTAGCGGCCTTTGTCGAGCGCCAGCATGACAAGGGTGCGCTTGCCGGTGCGGATCAGCGCTTCGGATGGCACCAGCAATGCAAATTGCGCGCTGCCACCGAACGAAACGGTCGCGAACATGCCTGGGCGCAGGCGACCGCCGCGATTGGGAAGCTCGATCCGCACGGTCAGCGTCCGGCTGTCGGCCTGTGTCTGGGGCAGGATCGCGGAAACACGGCCCGACAAGGTCTCGCCGGGGAACGCCGCGAGCGTTGCCTGCACGGTTTGCCCGGGCCTGAGCGGACCGGCGATCGCCTCGGGCACCGCGGCATTGAGCCAGACCGTACCGAGACCGTTCACCTCGGCGAGCGTCTGTCCTGCCGTCAGGGTCATGCCTGCGCGCACGTCCAATGTCTTGATCACGCCCCCGGTTGGCGTGGAGATCGTAATGACATAATGGGGCCGCCCCGTCCGCTCGACCGAGGTGATCGTGCCCGACGGCATGCCGAGCAGCATGAGCCGCTGGCGCGCCGCCTGCGTCAACGCCGCGTTCCCGGTGCGGCGGACCGCAAGAAACTCGGCCTGCGCACCGCCCCACTCCGGCACCAGGATATCGGCAAGCGGCGCCCCCGCGCCGACCACGTCACCGGGCGCGCGACCATAAACCCGTTGCACGAAGCCTGCCGCGCGCGCCTGCACGATCGCGACATCGCGCTGGTTGAAGTCGATCGTGCCGGTGGCGGTGATGCTGCTCGCCAGTTCGCCGCGCCGGACAGCAACCGTGCGCAATCCAAGCGTTTGCGAGGTAGCCGGATCGATTCGGACGCCGGGGGCGTCGCCGCCACCTTCATCGGCATATTTGGGGACAAGCTGCATATCCATGAACGGCGATTTGCCGGGCTTGTCGAAATGCTGCGACGGCACCATCGGATCATACCAATAGAGCGGCTTGCGGCCGGCATCGGCGGTTCGCGCAGGAGCAGTTTCGGTCCCGCCGAGATGGGCAATGCCAAAGCCTGCGCCACCGGCGACGAGTGCAAGCGCTGCGGCGGCAAGACCCAGCCGGACACGGGGCGATATCTCAAGGCTCATTGGTCTGCGCTCCGGTAGGTGAGGGTCAATCGGGCACCATCGGCGGCGACCAGGGCTTCGCGATCGAGAGTATTGAGGGTGACGTCGGCGAGCGCGACATAGGCCTCGGCGATATCGACGAGACTGGCCCGCCCTGCCGCGTAACTGGCGGTTTCCAGTTTGACGCGCTGCTCCGCGAGCGGTCGCAGCGTGTCCCGCGCGCGCATCCACTGCTCATGGTGCATGACATGGTCGGCGAGATCGGCATCGAGGTCGGCGGCGAGCGCGCGCCGGGCTGCCTCGCGTTCAGCCAAGATGCGGCCAGCATTGGCCTGGGCCGCGGCGATCCCGGCATTCTGGCGATTGCGGGTGAAGAATGGCAGGCTGACCGTCACCCCGGCGGAGACATAGTCGCCGAAACGGGGATCGCGGCGTTGATAGGCCAGGTTGACACCAAAGTCGGAGCGTCGGCCGGCATCGGCCACGCGGACATCGGCATCCGCCTGGCCGGCCTGGGCATCGATCATCCGAATCGTCGGTTGACGATCGAGACCCGCTCGCAGGGCTGCTGCATCGACCGCAAAATCGGGGATTGGCCCGGCAATCTCGGGGTCCGGATCGCCAGTCCAGCGGGTCAGCGTGGCGCGGGCGCGCGCCACGTTCGACACCAGTTCGCTCCGGCGATCCTGCATGGTGGCGACGGCCTGTCGCCCTGCGAGGGTCTGCGCCGGTCGTGCGGTGCCCGAGGCGACCGCGCCCGGCGTCGTCCCCACTACGCGCTCGAGCCGGGACAGGACATCGTCGAGCGCGGCAAGCCTGCGTTCGGCATAGGCCAGGTTGATCCAGGCAAGTGCGGTGCCAACCTCGACCGTGCGGGCCTCAACAGCGGTATCGGCCTCGGCCGCCTTGATATCGCTATCGGCGCGCGCCTGCTGGGCATGGCGCTTGGCGAGGTTGGGAATGTCCTGCGACACGCCGACCCGCGCCATGGTGAAATCGTCCCGCTGTGGCTCGAACGCAAGCGGCCCCGATATGGGAAAGCTCTCGACACTCACGCCGAGCGTCGGATCGGGCAGCGTGCCGGCTGCACCGCGCGCGGACCGCGCGGCTTCGGCGCCGAGCGTCTTGGCCTTGATCGACGGCGCCTCCTGCCGGGCGCGCTGGAGCGCGGCTTCGAAGGTAAGCGGCCCGGCAAGCGCAGCGCCGGGGATCACCGCCAGCAGCGGCAGACACAGAAACAATCGCATGAAGAACTCCTGATCGGAGGGTCAGGCCAGCATCGCGAACTATGACAGGCATGTCAGTGGCGGCAGGATGGGGGCATCCCGCCGCCACTGCTGGCCTAGCCGTCTATGCGACCTGAAGCGGCCAGAACCTGTGCCTAGCCGACCGAAGAGGCCGACGAAGGCGACGCCATGCTATGCATCTCCTTCATGCAGTCTGCGGCACTCATCTTCATCATGTCGCAATCGCAGCTTGCCACCTGGGCGGTATCGGGCACCCAGACGCGCCGCTGAGCCGGTCCCGTGGCGCGCGGGCCATATTGCGGAACCGACTTCCACTCATAATGACCGGACTGTTGGCTGTGGTCGGACGTGCCGGCGAATGCGGCGGCAGGTACGGCAAGGGCTACGCCCAGCAGGGCATAGAAAACACGGTTTTTCATGACTGTAATCCTTTGGCAAATCATCGTGGTGGCCGCAGGTCGGACAGGATGTCTGGGTGCGCGATAGGCGCACCGATCCTGTCAGCCTGACAGCCGGGTTCGATCAGCCAAGGAGAGTCGGTGGTTCCGGTTCGGGAGTAAGCTCGCTGCCGTGCAGGACGGTGGTGGTCGTCCAGAAGGACAAGGTTGGACCGGCCTCGCGCGCCGCAAGCACCGGCGCGTCATTGCGCACGGCGATAGGAATGACGCAACCCATCGCGGCGATGCAGGCCAGGGTCATGCCCTTGCAGGGCTTCTGAGTGGGCTGCTGTTGCTGCGCCATCATCTTCATGCAGTCTTCGGACATCCCTGAATCGGTCATCCCCGCCATCGCCATCGTCGCGGATCCCGCAGGCGGGCCAGATGCAAAGGCGGCTTCCTGGCCGAGCAGACCGATCAAGGCTCCAAGCAGGAGAAAAAGATGAAACGCACGTTTCACAGACGTAACCGAATACACCAATCATGATCCAGGGACAACGCCGTACTCAATCCGCCTTGAGCGCGAAGATGGTTTCGCGACCCGCGACGGAGAGAGGTCTTCAAAACCAGGTTCTGATGCCGAATACAAAACTGGTGCCTCGCGTTTGCTCGCCATCCGCACGCGCAAAGCGGGCTGTGTCCCCATCGCCGCCGCCGCGATGGCCCTGTTATCGGTCAGCGTCGTCACGAACGCGCTGCGCCTCAATCGCGTGTAGCTGTGAACAGCGGCCCGGCCTCCTAGGCGAGCGCTGTGTCGCAGCGCATGACCGCCATTACGAGAAGATCGGCCTTATCCCGTCGCCGCCGCGACGCGACAGCGGGTGCAGACCTCTGCAGGAAGGCGGACGCGCTCAATGCGATGCGCGAAGCATTGCTCGACCTTGCGATGGGCCGCCACGGCAACGAGCGACCCGAATGTCCGATACTCACGCGCCTGGCTTCCTGAGCCTATCTGGCGAGGCCGGAAGATCACCAGCAGGGCCCGCTAGCCGCCAGGCTAGCCGATTCACTTGTGCAGGCCTCGTCCTGCCAGCTTCGCGAGCCGGTGCGGTAGGTCGGCAGCGGTCTTGCGTTGCTGTTGCGGCTGCGCCTTCTTCCATGTCCTGCATTCGGGTTTGGACCTGCCGCACCCTCGGCACAAGCCGGTCGAACCGTCGAACGTGCACAAGTCTATGCACGGGGACTTCACGCGTGCGCTTTCAATGGCACTCGACCGTCAGATGCTTCAACTCGTGGACGGGGACGAGCCGGTTACGGACAACACCCGCATCGATGCCCACGCCACCGACAACACCGACGATCGCGGCATGGGCGTCAGGGCCGACGCGCCAGACATGGAGATCGGAAATGCGCGCATCTCCTGGTCCTTCGACAAGATCCTGAATCTCCTCGGCGACGTGATTGTCTGTCGTATCGAGAAGGACTGCGGCGGTATCGCGCATCAAGCTCCAGGACCAGCGAGCGATCACCACTGCCCCAACGATTCCCATGACAGGGTCCATCCAGACCCAGCCCAGATAGCGGCCTGCCAAAAGAGCCGTGATCGCCAGCACAGAGGTGAGAGCGTCGGCGAGGACGTGCACATAGGCTGAGCGGAGGTTATTATCTCCGCCATGGGCATCATGGTCATGAGCGTGATCGTCATGACCGTGATAATGATGGCTACCCGACAGCAAGAATGCACTGATGATGTTCACGCCGAGCCCTATGACCGCAATCACCGTCGCTTCGCCAAACGCAACCTTGATGGGTTCGAACAACCGCAGGATCGATTCGACCCCGATTCCCAAGGCGATAAGGCCTAGCACGAGCGCCGAAGCGAAGCCTGCCAGGTCGCCGACCTTCCCGGTTCCGAAGCTGAACCGCCCATTGGATGCATGCCGCTTGGCATAGCCATAGGCAATCGCTGCGACACTCAGCGCCCCGGCGTGGGTCGCCATATGAAAACCGTCGGCTAGGAGCGCCATCGATCCCGTCAAGTACCCGGCGAAGATCTCGCCGACCATCATCACAGCCGTCAGCACCACAACCCACCACGTCCGGCGGGCGTTCTCGTCATGAGAGGCCCCCAGATACACATGGTCGTGCGTAAAGGCGTCGATGTCGCGGGATGTGGTCAATATCTCAGCCTCATTTTGCGTAGCGGCGTATGACCGCGATCAGTTCTTCCGCCCCTGCGGCGCGCTCCTCGGCCGGAAGATCGGGATGCGCCACATGCGCGCGAACATGCTCCTCGATAATCACGTCCATGAGGCCATTGATGGCCCCGCGTGTCGCTGCGACCAGATGCAGGGTCGTTGTGCAGTCCGCCCCTGCAGCCAGCGCTTTCTCAATTGCGGTGACCTGACCGGCGATGCGGCGCACCCGCTTCTGGAGTTCATCATTGCCGTCGGTCAAATGTCCCATAGCATACCCCCCTATCCTATATACAGGCGCGCCGCCATGCCGATCGACTGGAATCGAATTCACATGGGCTGGCGTTCTCACTATATATCTGTCATAGTGGATATATGGATAATGATTCGGCCATTGTCGCCCTCGGTGCGCTCGCGCAGGGCACCCGCCTCGACGCCTTTCGTCTTCTGGTTCGGTACGAGCCGGACGGGCTCGCCGCCGGCGAGGTTGCGCGGGCGCTCGACGTGCCACAGAACACCATGTCGGTGCATCTGGCGACGCTCGCGCGCGCCGGACTGATCCACGCGGAACGGCGCAGCCGCATCATCAACTATCGCGCCGATCTCGATGCACTCCGCTCGATGATGCTCTTCCTGGTCAAGGACTGCTGCGGCGGACGGGCCGAGCTTTGCCACCCGCTTGCCGACGATCTTCTTGCCTGTCGAGCCACCTGAAAGGATCTCGTCATGACCGAACGACTATTGAACGTCCTGTTTCTCTGCACGGGCAACTCGGCCCGTTCGATCATGGCGGAGGCCATCCTCAACCGCGAGGGGCTTGGCCGCTTCAAGGCGTTCAGTGCCGGAAGTCAACCAAAGGGCGAGGTTCATCCCTTCACCATCCACCTTCTGGAGAAGCTCAACCACGATACGAGCCGCTTCCGCTCCAAGAGCTGGGAAGAGTTCTCCGGACCCGACGCGCCGCCCTTGGATTTCGTGTTCACTGTCTGCGACAATGCGGCGAGCGAGGTCTGCCCTGTCTGGCCGGGACAACCGCTGACCGCCAACTGGGGCGTGCCCGACCCGGCGGCGATCGACGATACCGAGACGGTACAACACGCGGCGTTCTTCGATACCTACCGCATGTTGTTCAACCGCATATCGCTGTTCACCAACCTGCCTTTCGAAGGCCTGGACAAGATGAGCCTCCAGACCAGGCTGAACCGCATCGGCAAGGAGCAGGGTCGCGCCGACGTCGCCGGCGAGAAGGCGCCAAGCGCATGAGCAGCGCCGACGTCGACATCATCATCTACCATAATCCCGAGTGCGGCACCTCGCGCAATACGCTGGCGATGATCCGCAATGCCGGGATCGAGCCGCATGTCGTCGAGTATCTGAAGACCCCGCCGTCGCGAGCGATGCTGGTGTCGCTCCTCGATCGGATGGGTAGCCCGCCGCGCGCCCTGCTGCGCGAGAAGGGTACGCCCTTCGCCGAGTTGGGACTCAACGATACGTCAATCAGCGACGACCGGCTCATCGGTGCGATGATGGAGCATCCGATCCTGATCAACCGGCCGATCGTGGTCTCGCCGCTCGGTGTGAAGCTGTGCCGGCCGTCCGAAGAGGTACTCGACCTGCTGCCAAGCGATCAGCGCGGCGCATTCACGAAGGAGGACGGCGAGCGCGTCGTCGATGACAGCGGCCAGCGGGTCGCGTCATGAACGCCACCACTGTCGAACCATTGGCGCCGGCCAAGCCGGCGATCAGCCTGTTCGAGCGCTATCTCAGCGTCTGGGTAGCGCTGTGCATCGTGGTTGGCATTACGCTCGGCCATGCGCTGCCAGGCTTGTTCGCGGTCATTGCGTCCGCCGAGGTTGCCAGGGTCAACCTGGTGGTCGCCGTGCTGATCTGGCTGATGATCATCCCCATGCTGCTCAAGATCGATCTCGGCGCGCTGGGCTCGGTCAGGCAGCACTGGAAGGGCGTCGGGGTGACTTTGTTCATCAACTGGGCGGTGAAGCCCTTTTCGATGGCGCTGCTCGGCACGCTGTTTCTGGGTTGGCTGTTTCGGCCGCTCCTGCCGGCCGCCGATGTCAGCTCCTATATCGCCGGCCTGATCCTGCTGGCTGCCGCCCCCTGTACCGCGATGGTGTTCGTCTGGTCCAACCTGTGCGACGGCGAGCCGACCTATACCCTGAGCCAGGTTGCGTTGAACGACGTCATCATGGTGTTCGCCTTCGCACCCCTGGTTGCCCTGCTGCTTGGCGTCGCATCGATCACGGTGCCGTGGGACACGCTGCTGATCTCGGTGCTGCTCTACATCCTGGTGCCGGTGGTGGTCGCCCAGTTGATCCGCCGCGTGGTGCTGTTATCGGGCGGGCAGTCGGCACTTGACCGGCTGCTGGCCCGGTTGGGTCCGGCATCGCTGGTCGCGCTGCTGACGACACTGGTCCTGCTGTTCGGCTTCCAGGGACAGGCGATCATTGCCCATCCGCTCGTCATCGCGCTGATCGCGGTGCCGATCCTCATCCAGGTCTATTTCAACGCGGGATTGGCCTATTGGCTCAGCCGCCGGTTCGGTGTCGCCTGGTGCGTGGCCGCGCCCGCCGCGCTGATCGGCGCATCCAATTTCTTCGAACTGGCGGTCGCTGCCGCCATCAGCCTATTCGGGCTCAACTCGGGTGCAGCGCTGGCGACCGTGGTCGGCGTGCTGGTCGAGGTTCCGGTCATGCTGTCGGTGGTGAAGATCGTGAAGGCGACCCGGCCCTGGTACGAGGGACGGGTCCCGGCGTGATCGTGATCGCGCTCGAGTCCACCGCCCTGTCCGAGTTGGCGACCGAGCTTGCAGACGCTGGCCTTCCGACCAGCGATCTTGGCGAACCGGATCGTCGTTTCTTCCAGTTCGAGGACGACGTCGGCATCGCCGGATATGGTGGCATGGAGGGTAATGGACCTGACCGGCTGCTGCGATCCCTGGTCGTGACGGCGGATCGCCGTCGCGGCGGACTGGGTACTGCCATACTCGGGGCGATCGAAAAGGCGGCAACCGATGAGGGTGTCGCTGCCCTCTATCTGCTGACCACCACGGCCGAACCGTTCTTCCGGCGGCATGGCTATGTCCCGGCCAACCGTGCCGATGCGCCCGACGCCATAACCGGATCAGCCGAGTTTCGGTCGCTCTGCCCGGCGAGTGCTGCCCTTCTTTTCAAACGGATTGCCTGATGTCGCGTCTTCGTATCCTTGCCGACCCCGACTTCATGCCGGCGCTCGATCGCGACGCGATTCGCCCTGATTTCGCGACGGGGCTCGGCTCGCTCGAGCGCCCACCCCGGATCCTGCTTCTATATGGTTCGCTCCGCGAGCGGTCGTTCAGCCGGCTTGCTGTCGAGGAAGCGGCGCGGTTGCTGATCCTGTTCGGCGCCGAGGTGCGGATATTCGACCCAAGCGATTTGCCATTGCCCGATCAGGTGAAGGCCGATGACCACCCTGCGGTCCACGAGTTGCGCGAGCATGCCTTGTGGTCGGAAGGTCAGGTGTGGTGCAGCCCCGAGCGCCACGGCCAGATTACCGGCATCATGAAGGCGCAGATAGACCATCTTCCACTGGAATTCGGCGGCATGCGGCCGACACAGGGCCGAACGCTCGCTGTCATGCAGGTGTCGGGCGGATCGCAGTCCTTCAATGCCGTCAACACACTTCGGCTGCTTGGTCGCTGGATGCGGATGTTCACGATCCCCAACCAGTCGAGCGTCGCCATGGCCTTCAAGGAGTTCGACGAGGCCGGGCGCATGAAGCCATCGAGCTATTATGACCGCATCGTCGATGTGATGGAGGAACTGGTCCGGTTCACCGTGCTAACGCGCGGCCACGCGGAACAACTCGTCGACCGCTATTCCGAACGCAAGGCCAATGTGGCGAAGCAGGACGCGGCCAACGATCTGGCTTCGCGATCTATCGCCTGATGCGACACGTCGCTGCCCCTGCACGAAGGGGTAAAACCGCGGTCCCTATGGGTGTTTACCAATACGCTGAGTAGCGTCAAATCTGCGGAAGTACCCTCCGGTCAGCCCGATCCAATCCGAAACGCGGCCCGGATGATGTCGATCATCTGCGCCCGGTTGGGGATCGTCGTCTGATAGGTGCGGTGCATGTTCTGCACGCCCAGCCCGACACTGGAGAAATCGAGCGACCCCAGCATGCGTCGGCCGGTCCCCCCAGTCGATTGAGTACGGCCCCGAACGCTCCCCGCCGCCTGGGCATGGGAGGGCGTTCCCGCAGCGCCGAGCAACGGAATGGCCGCCAGGCCGCCCGCCGCGCCCAGCAAGCCGCGACGACTAATCTCGTTGCCGGTCACCCTCATCATCCTTCCTCATGCCGCCGTAGCTTCGGTGCGGAATGCGTTACCCATGCTACCTCCTCCCTTCCGCGCTGCTCGCCGCGAACACGCTCGTGCCGAACCTGGCGCGCATATGGGTCGCAACCTTTGCGGCATAGTTACGCTGCCGCCAGACCGTGGGACTGTGATAGACGCCGACCGCTTTCCAATAGTCGCCAGTCGACTCCAGGCCCGACAGGAAAATCCAGCGTGCCACTTCCGCATTGAAACAGGCATCGTAGCGTAGCCAATGCCGAACATGATGTTCGGGCCTGTTGATCAGACGGGCGACGCGCGGCACCCACCATGTGTTGATCTGGAGCGGCCCCAAGTCATGCGTGCCGTTGGTATTGGCGACTTCCGCACCGATCCAGCCAGCCTCCTGCTCGCGGAGGCCCCAGAGCGTCTTTTCGAGCCAGCCGTAACCGCGCGCGGCGATGCGGATGCAGCGGGCGATCTCGGCCGCCTCGCCGGGCGAGGCGCGCTTCGCAAGCGCGGGCGTGGAAGTTAGCACGGCGGACAGGATCGCGATGGCCGCGAGCAGCATCCGGAAATTCGGCCGGCGGGCGAGCCGTGATCGATGCACGCTCATTGCGGTGCCCGATCGCGATAGCCTGTGCGACCCGGACCGATAGGAAAGCGTTGCGGCGGCGGTTCCGGGGAGAACGGCGCTCCGGTCAACAGGGCAAGAAGCCGCTGTCCCGACACGATCTCGATGCCAGTCGCACCATCGACGACAGCACGGCTCATCCCGCCGGTGCGGCCGGTATGAATGAACAGGCCGCGACGCCGCCGGGTAGCGCAAAGCTGTGCGAAGTCCCGCACATGTTCGGGCCTGATGGCGTCCCGATAACGCTTCGCCTGGATCAGCCAGCGTTCGCCCGCGATGATGACCTCACCGTCGACGCCGCCGTCGCCGGTATAGCGGCGATTGCGGATGACGCGATGCCCGCGCCGTTCGAAGGCCTCGAGCAGCAGCTCCTCGAATGCCAGCGGGTCCATGGCGCGGAGCCGCGCATAATGGATTCCGGCAGGTTGATCGCGGTCGCGCCCGCGCAGTTGCTCGCACATCTCGCGCGCCCGCCGCCGTCGCCAGCGATGCCGGATGGGGATGCGATAGTGACGAAAGACAAGCGCCAGCAGTGCGGCGCAGAGGATCAGGACGAGCACAAGATTCAGATTCATGGGAACTCTCCTATCGGTCGCGTCCGCCGCCATGACCGCCATGGTCATGCTGCGGTTGGGGCTCGGGCTGGTGGACAGGCTCGGGGGCACCGGCGTGGTCGGGGGCAGGCGCCGCGTGGGCACGGTCGCGCTCGATGGTGCCGCGCAGGAAGCTGTCGACCAGCGAAGCGGCCCCCTGCGCGCGGCCCGCGAGGGTTTCCGCAAAGCCGAGCGGACGGTCGGCGCGCTCTTGCAGTTCGCGTTCGCGCTGCTCGCGCTCCGCTTTACGGGCATCCCGTTCACGGGCGTTGGCCTCGCGGGAGCGGTCGTGCCGGTCCTTGTGCCGCGCGCCACGGATCTTGTGGCTGTCGGCCTTGATCCGGCCGAGACCTTCGAGCGAGGAGGTCTTCTCGCCCGAGCGTGAGGCAAGCTTTTCAGCGAGATGCTTCTGGTCTTCGGTCCAGAGCTTGACGCCATAGGCGGCACGAGTGATGGCGGTGTAATAGTTCTGGCCGTTGACCAGGCCCGATTCCACCGGCGCCAGCGCATAGACGCGGGTATAGGTCTTCGACTGTGCGGAATAGACGGTCTCTGCATAGCCGTGATCCCAGGTCCGATGAACCGAGAGGTCGACCTGCTGGACGCGCTCGCCCCGGTCCCATTTGATGGTCGCGATATGGCCGTCGAGCGCCAACACGGTGCCGCGCTCGGCATTCTTGACGTCGATCTCCTTGTTGAGGAGCCGCCACTGGATGCGGTCGCCCTGGGCAATCTGGCGGTCCTCAGTCAGGAACACGTTGACATGGGCGGCCTTGCCGAGCCCCGGACGCCATTCGATGATGCGACCATGCTCGTCGGCAAGACGCACGACCTGACGGCCATGGTTGTTCCGGCCGATCCCCACAACGCGATAGTCGGCGTCGCGGGCGATACCCAGCCCCTGATTGTCGCGTGAAAACTTGAGCACCTGGCCTTCGCGGTAGAAGCGCGCCATCTGCTTTTCCTGATCGGTCATCCCGGCCGGCGTCAGCACTTCGAGCCGATGCTCTTCCGCCGCGACCGTGCCCTCGCGCCTCAGCACCTCGCGGATATGGCTGTTGACGGTCAGCCGAGTCGCATTGTCGAGAACGAGGATATTGGTGTCGGCCCGCATCTCCGGTTTGAGGCGAGTCCATTCGGCGACCATGGTCTTGGCGAGTTCCTCCGCGCTGGCGCCCGTTGTCACGCGGTCGAGGGCGGCAAGCGAGGCGGCATAGTCACCCTTGCGCGCGAGGTCGGCCGCCTCCTGCGTGGAGCCGGTTTTCTGGCGCATAGCTTCCTTGAGCTGACTGGTCGGCAGGCCCAGTTGCTGGAGTAGCCAATATGCCTTGCCCTGTTCGATGGCGCCGGTCTGCTTGTTGTCGCCGAGAAATATGAGGCGTGCGCCGGTCGCGCGGCTGATCTCCAGCACGCGTATCGCCTGCCGGTTGCCGAGCTGGCCCGCCTCGTCCACCACGAGAATATGCCGGTCGGTGAGGCCATGGCCGCCGCTGGCGAGGAGCGAGGCGAGCGTGCGGGACTCGATGCCCGCCTTGCGGCCGAGTTCCGCTGCCGCCGAAGAAGTAGGCGCAAGCGCGACGGTGATGTGATCGTCGCTTGTCGCCTCGACCAGCGCGCGGACCAGGGTCGATTTGCCGACGCCGCCAGCACCATGGACGCCGACCGCCCGGTTGGTGCCGCTGCCGATCGCGATCAGCGCCGTGGTCTGTTCGGCGTTGAGGCCCTGCGCCGCAGCGACTTCGGCGAGACGCTCGCGGCTCGCGGCCGGAGCGGCGTCGCGCATCGCGAGCGAAATATGTTCGGACAGCGCCAGTTCGAGTTTGGCGGTCCGGCGCGACGTGCGTCCGCGCGGGAGCGGCTGATCCCCCGTTTGCCGGACAGTGACGAACAGCTTGCCCTTGGCTTCCTGCGTCTCGAACAACGGCCGCATGTCGCCGAAGCGGACTTCGCCGACATGCGATGCCAGCGCGGTGCGATAGAGCCGCCCGATATTGTTGACCGCTTCACGCGTCTCGCTCTGCCGTATTCCGAACAGAGCGGCGCGGCGGGCAACGCGCGGGTCGGTCTCGATGGTCTGTTCACCGCGCTCGCGGGCAGCGGCCAGGAGCTTGTCGAGGTCCTCACGATAGGGTTCCGCCCGCGCCTGCCATTGGCCGTGCAACTCGTCCAGTCCAACCCTCTCCTTGGGCTTACGCGTCGCAAAGAAAGAGACGCGGCGCATGGCCTGCCCCTCGTAGCCATGTTCCGCGGCATGGGCGTTGATCTGCTCGGCGCGCTGCGAATAGTCGTGGATGAGCTGGCCGGGGATGCCCTCGACCTCGAACAGTCCCTTGCGCGGATCGAAAATGATCTCGTGACCCATCTCGCGCACATCACGGGCAATCTCGTTGCGATAGATCTGGCCCATGACGATCTGCTCGGCATACATCGAGCGCGTCTCGAGGCTCGACATGCGGTCGCCATTGAGATGATTGGTCATGTTGAGGACGACGACATGAGTATGCAGGTGCGGGTCGCCCTCGCGGCTCGCATGCTCGGTAAAGCGCGCGAACAGCAGCCGGCCTGTCGTCTCATGGACGATCTCGCCCTCTACGCGGCGGCGGAGTTCGGCATGTTCCTCGGCATAGGCGAGCGCAACACCGACCGCCCGTTCATGCGCGGCAAGAATCCGCTCCTCGCCCGTCACCAGCGCCAGGATCGAGATCGACTTGGGGGCGCTGATCGTGAAGTCCCAGCCCGGATGGTGCTGAATGCCTTCCTTGCGGCGGCGGCCGAGCTGCTGGTCGCCGACCTTCCCGCCGAGCAGTTCCTCGAACTGCTTGGGGTCGACAGGTCCCGACAGGCCGAGGCTGGGGGCAAGCTTGCCACCCCATTCGGACGGCTCGTTGCCGCCCTTGGTATAATAATCTCCGATTGTATAGTATCGGGCGATATTGGCGGGCGTACCCTTGAGGCGGCGGGGATGGATCATGCCGGCTTGGCCTTCTCGCGCGGGCCTTCGGCCCGGCCATGGCTGGCAAGCGATACGCGGATAGTGCCGCGCGTCGCACCCAGCAGGGTGACGGGCGTTGCGACCACATTCTCCTCGTCTCCGGGATCGGCGACCGGCGAAACATCATCCGCCATGTCGGGCTCGACGTGCTCCGGCGGCACGAACGCCTCTTCCTGCGGCGCGGCCTCTTCGGGACGGGGAACGCCGACCGCCTCGTCGGAGGCAGGGGGCCTCTTCGGGTGGGAGAAAAGATCGCCCTGCGGTTTCTCGGGGGATGGCGACGCGCCCGGCACGGCAGGTGGAACGGGAGCCTGCCCTTGCCGTGCCGCCGCCTGCTGCGCCTGGATCGCGCGGCGCCGTGCCCATGCCTGGGAGATAATGGCCTTGCCGAGCGGCAGGCGCTTGGGGGGATCGGTCCGCTCGACGAAAGCGGGCGCGACGCTGGGGAGCGGATTGAAGCGATCGGTGAAGCGGACGACGGGGAGATTGCGGCCGAACCGGAGGAAGCCTGACAGGTTGGGCAAATGGTTGACCTCGGTGTCCATCACCAGCGGACGGGTCACCTGCATGCGCGACAGGTTCACGCCATCGCGCATGTCGTTCACGCCATAGGACATGCCCTCGTTCGCCTCGACCTGCTCAACCCGGCCGAGATTCTTGGAGACCAGCTCCGCCGTGTCGGTATCGTTCGCGCGGAGCGCCACCCAGGTCGAGCAGTAGCCGGTGATCGCGGCCGCATCCTCCTTGCCATAGGTCGCGTTGAGCTGGGGATAGGACTGGAAGCCCAATATGCCGCAGCCGCCATATTTGCGCGCGCGGGCAAGGAAGTCGGAGAGGCTGGGGAGCTTCTGGAGCGTGGGCAGCTCGTCGATCACGCAATAGAGCCGCCGCTCACGATCGGGCGTCAGGCTCATGATCGCGCTGATCGCGATGTCGAGCCAAACCGTTATCAGGGGACGCAGCGAGGGAAGCTGGTCGGCCTTGACGGTGACGAACAGCCAGCTGTCGTCCTTCTCGTTCTCGACCCATTTGCGAATCGAGAAGCCGTCCTCGGTATCGTCGAGATAGGCGAAGCTGCGCATGACCGAGGCAAGCTCAGCCTGGACGCCGGCCGAGGTGCGTTCCCCTTCGGCGGAGATGAAGGCGGCGGCATCGGTGCCCTTCACATAGGCGGCGAGATCCGCGAGCGGGGAGCGCAACACCCGGTCGAGCAGAACCGAGATCAGGGTGTGCTTCTGCCGGGCGAGCTTGCGCAGGACCGCAACCAGTGTGCCTCGCGCCGCTTTCGACCAGAAGGGATCGCCGAGCTTGTCAGGGATCGTCGATTCCGCGATCTGGTCGTAGTGATATTCCTGCGGGACATCGACCCAGGGGCTCCAGATGTCGGTGCGCCGGTCGAGGGGATTGAGCAGGATGTCCGTGCCGGGCCGATAGAACTTCTCGACGAAGCTCCCGGCGGTGTCATAGACGATCGCCCGTTTTCCCGCCTTACGAACACCTTCGAGCATGGTGGTGATGAGGTTGGTCTTGCCCGTTCCGGGAGCGCCGACCAGCAGGATATGCTCCGGTTCGAAGGCATCGGGCACGGCGATACCGCCGATGGTGAGAGAGCCCTTCTTCTGCCCCCGGAGCGCACGGCGGACTTCGGAAATCGTCCCGAAGCGGGCGCCGCGCAGATATTCGTTGGACCCGAGGCCCCGCCCTGTGCGGGTAAAATAGAACCAGGCGAATACGAGCGCCGCCAGGGCGCCGAGACCGGCGATGGCAGCCCCGTGGATGAGGTCTTTTTCCAGCTTGAGGAGCGACTGCTTGCCAATGTTGGATTCGAGCAGGGCGTCGGCGGAGGTCCAGTATTGCAGGCCGTCAGGGGTACGGAACAGCAGCGGGTCGCTGGTCCCCCGCGCCGTATCGGCCTTGAAGCTGGCTTCTGCCATCTTGACCAGCACGAAGCGCTGATACTCGTTCGACTTCTCGAAGGCATACCAGCCGGTGCCCATCGCCCACAGCACGATCCCGGCGATCACCGTCTGGAAAAAGACCTGGGTGGTCATCCTCACATTGTGGACGATGGCCTGGCCGCCGCGCGTCCAGCTACCAAGGGTATCGTTGCGGAAGATGCTCATGGCCGGGCGCTCCCCCGATCAGGGTGAGATACGGCCGAACGGACTCCAGGAAGGGGGGACCGGGACGCACGCCGCACGCTCGCGACGGGGGGATTGCCGCGCCGATTCATGGTTGCTGCTCCGGCCCGAGCAGGCCCTTCGCTTCGAGCAGCGCCTTGGCGTCGGCCATGCCCTGCTCGAGCGTTTCGGGCGAACGGCGCCGCACCGATGCGGCGACGATCGAGAGCGTCTGCAGGACGCAGGAAAGGATTTCGTCCTGCGTCGTATAAACGTAGCCGCTGCGGGGATCAGCTGCCTGGTCGATCGCGGGACGGAGGAGTTCGGCGACGCTGACGCCAACTTTACGAGCGCGACGTTGCAGCCGCTCGTAAAGGGCATCGTCGATCCGGATTGTGACCCTTGCCAAGGCGATGCTCCAATGGAGCTTCGCAAGGAGGTCACGACGCGCGGACAATATAGCGCGGACGGGCGGGAATCACAATAAAATCGGCGTGGCAGACGTGTCTGCCAGCCGAAAGCCGCGGAAATGCTGGGGTTTCGAGAGGAGATTTTCTGAGGTGGCAGACGCGTCAGCCAAATAAAGTGCATTCTGGCTGACGCGTCTGCCAACGGAAGCATTTGATTTCAGGGCCGTTTCTGGCCACAGCACCCGTGCGTACGGTGCAATACAAACCGCGAAGCGAGTGCGTCGCTTGCCTCGCAGCGACGGCGTCGCTGCGTCTTCTCTACCGCTGCCGGGCGCACCCTATGCGGTGTCGGTCGATGTGGGGGAGTTTGGCCGCGCTTGGCGGCGGGGTCGCTTGTGGCGCGGGTGCGCCTGTGCGACAAGGCGGGCGTGACGAGCGGGCCAGCCTGAACAAGGAAACTGGTCATGCCGAAAATGTCTGAACGCGATAAGCTCGCCGATCTGGTCGAGCGCGAGAAAAAGCTTGCCGGTGAGATCGCCGCAACGCGCAAGCGGCTGCGTGATCGCTATGCGGCGATCGTCACGGCGCTGCCGGTCGAGGATTTGCAGGTAACCGAACGCGAGTTTCGCGATCTGGTCGGCCATGTGCTGCGGCTCGGCGGCGCTGCCGCGCTGGCTGCGCTCAAGGGGGCGTCGGCTGTGTCCGATGCCGCCCGCTCGGGGAAATCGCCAGCCGCGTCATTGCCTGCGAAGGGGGATGGCGGCGCGACTGCCGTTCCCGGCGCGGGGGCGTGAGACTGTCGGCTCTTCCCCTTTCGGGTTCCCCCGCCGCCGCGCCGTCAGGCGCGGCGGCGGCCGGTGGCACGAAAAAAGGCCAGCGCGCTGGAAAGCGCGCCAGCCTTGGCGGGTCTGCTGTGATGGGTGGCGCGGCGCTTGGGGAAGGCGCCGCGCCGTCTCGTGTCAGGCGTAGCGCCGCGCTCGCCTGAAGGAATATTCGCCGGATGCCTCCGGCTTGCGCGGCTTGGGGGCATCGGCGGGCTTGCGGAAGGCGTGAATAGGAACGCCCTTCTTGCGGAGCATCTGATAGAGGTTCGCCTGAATGCCCGATCCTTCGCCTAGCACGGCTTCGGAAATGTCGAGTTCACCAATCTTGCGATTACGGGCAAACGCTGCCTTGCCACGTCCGGTTAGAGCATAGGCGACCAAGGGCACGCCTTCACGCGCGCACCATGCCGCAACGATGGCATCCCATCCCGTGCGCTGTCCCGTGGTGACGACAACCATTCGCGGCGTCCGCTGCTTGATTGCGCTCATCGTGGTCCAGATCGGTTGCCAGTCGTCCCAGATAGCGGGGCCGGAAGACACGACGACTAGGCCGTCGGGCTGGTATTTCTCGCGCTTGGCAAGGGCGCGTTCGCGCAGGAAGTCAACCGCGCTGATATAGCTTGCGGTCGTGACGGATGACGCCTTGCTGCCCTTGCTAGGGGACCAAGCCTTGCGCCAGCAAGCGCGATACATGGCGGCGGCATAGTCGCGCATGGTTTCCACGGCGGCGCGCTGTTCAATGACGGATTGGCATTGAAGCTGCAAATCCTCCAGTTCCTTGTTGAATACCTCGCCCGGTTCCATGCGCCGCGTCATGTCGCGGATTTTATCGGCCAAGCTATCCTCGCGCCGTTGCAGTGTTCCGGCGACAAAGTGGAAGGAATTGACGATGCCCCAAGCAATATCCGGGGCGAGCGGGTCAAGCCGCGTGTCCGTCAAGAGGAGATAGAGCGAGGTCATAAGCTCGCCGCAAGTCTTCTGCGCGGCGAACGGTTCGGGCATGTCATGTTCGCCCGGTTCGTCGCCGTGCTCGATGATCGAAAGCGGCATCGGGTCTCCGAACGACGCTTCAAATTCGGGCGTTGCGGTTTCCTCCGCGATAAGTTCCGGCAAGTCGGCAAATGTGCTAACGGCCTTTCTAGCTGATTTCTTGCTCATGGGTGTGACTCCTGATGCTCGATGATCGGTCAGGGTCCGGGGAAGCGTTCCAGCGCCCCCCCGGCCCGTCTTGGCCTAGCGCCTAGAACTGGACTTCATCGTCCAGATCGGCGGCGGCGCTTTGGCTGGACAGTTCGCCGTTTTCATTGGCTGTGCTGTCCCCGAAGCCGTAATCGTCGCCACGGCTGGGACCGGAAGGCGCATCGTTGCGCGACGTGCGGACGGCAGGTCCAAAATCGTCGCGTTCCTGCCTGCGCCATGCCACGCGGAAGCCTTCCTCAATCGAGCCGAAAAGCGCGATAGGCAGTGCTTCGGGCATGGAAGGATCATCGACATTGCCTTGATAGAAGACTTCGCCGGTCCGCTTGGCGACGGCTTCCCAGAGCGCGCCGACTTGCACGACGCGGCCGCCGACATTGGGAGCGATGATCTCATAAGCGGGGGCCAGTTCGTTTTCGCTTTCCACCGGACGCAAGGCCAGCTTGGGCAGGTCGATTGTGCGGGTAGCAATCCACCCGACGACACGGCCCTTCTTCAAGTTAAACTCACCGATATTCATTGCCTTTACTCCTATAAGTGCGTCCGGGGCCAATCCCCATCTGCACTTATACTTATACCCCCTCCCCTTTATTGAGTATATCCCATTGTTTTCTTGACAGAATTTCATCCTATTTGGTGAGCCAGAGCCAAGAAAATGGCCGCGGTAGCGGCCCGAACAAAGAAAAGCATGGCGAAGCCATTCCTTCCTGATCAGCGGAGGACGCGACGGGGCCTGTCTGTCATCCCATCCGGAGCCGCCGTCGCCGGGGCTCAAGGGTCAGGGCTGGTCCGGGCAAGCAAGGGACGTCGCGCTGCGCCCTAGTGGAGGTTGAAGAAAATGGGCCTGCCGACCCCTTTGGATCAGATAATCCTGTCGGCAGGCCCATTTTCTTCTACCGGAGCTTGGGTGGAGGCAGCCCTTGCTTGCCCGGACCAGCCCTGGCACGCCGAGACCCTGCGAGGGCGGCGCAGGATGGGATGACAGACCTCGTCCGACGCTGATTGCGGGCCGAGGCGTCCTCGCCGAGGTCCGCTGGCCCTCGCCACAAACGCGACGCCGGAGGGGTAGAACGCAGCGCGCCGCTGGGACCGCTACGCTGGCCCGAGCCAGAGAACGTCGAGGAGGCTGCTGCTGGCCTTGCGTGCCTCGACGATGACGGCGGTGTCCAGAAGCGGCGGGAAATCCTGCGCGCCCTTGAGCCGCCAGACGTGGCCGTCGTCCATTTCGAGGAGGAACCCGCGCGCGTTGCGGCGCAGATGGCCATGGAGGCGTAGGGGCGCGGCCGCCATGATCACGGCGCGGGATGACGGCCGGTGCGGGCGGCCCATGCGGAAGAAGAAAGCATGATGATAGTCCTGTCGTACCTCAAGAGGTTTGGGGCTTGAATACGTTCCTCCTATGTTCTAGTAAATGGGAGAAAGGATATCTCCCCATGATCGCGGACTATCTCGCCGGTTTCGATTTCAATCTGCCTTTGATCGATGCGGTCAATGATCCCGATCTTCCGGGCGTGCGCAGCCAGATCGCGGCCATCGCCCTTGGGGAAGGTCTGGATTCGGGCTACTACGAAGTCCAGGAGCTGGCCGAAACCTTTCTCGAGGCGGCTCGCGAAGACAATGCGGACATCACCGATCCGGACAGTCCCGCGCGCGAGCGTCTCGCCGGGATCCTAGATCGTGCCTCGCCCTACCAGCGCGGTCTGTTCCATGCGGTGGCCGAGCTGCCTCTGGCTGATGCCGCAAGCGACCTCGTCTGGCTCACCGGCCTGATGCGCAATCGCGCGGACATGTATCGTCCGGTCGAAGCGGCACGTCTGTCGACGCGCTGAACCCGCACACCTGATCTCGACCTCCGGCAATTTCGCAACGAACCGATTGGCAGCTGCTGCCTGATCGGGCTAGAGGATGTGCGTCCGCCGGTGGCGGGCCGGAGCGTCGAAACTCCGAACAATAGAGTCGGCTGCATGCCTTTGCGGCCGGATGGCCTGTATTATGTCCAGGCTCCGGCTAAAGATCAGGCACGCGTCCTATTGTTCGCGTTTTCGACTCGTCCGGCTCAGGGGCCGGCATCCTCCTTATGGAGGGTGCCAGCCGACTGAGCGCGGTTTAGCGGAGAGCAATCATGACGGACGAAGAACCTCGATTGGAAAACGCCATCAAGCACATGGAGGCAGCGCTCGAGTGCCTCGTCGATCCGAAGGACCAGGTGGTGGCATTCCGCCTGTCGCATGCGCTCGATCTGGCGCGAGAGCGGCTTCTCGAAGGGACCTGAGTGTTAGCAGGCCGTGCTGATCAGCAGGCAATCACGTCGATGTGCCCCTGTGCGGCATAGTCGATGATCTTGCCGTCCCGCGTAACGACCGGAATCTGATGATGACGGGCTGTCGCGATGATGAACCTGTCGGCTGGATCGCCATGTAGCGGCTCGGGCAGATGCGAAGATGCGATGGCGATCTCGGGAAGAAGCGGCGCTTCTCTGATCCCCGGCCCGCCCATGAAGCGGGCGAACCAGCTCTGAGGGTCGGGCAGGAAAGAGACGGCAGGCTGCTTCTCGCCGCGGGCGCGGCTCAACAATCCGACCTCCCACGCGGACGCGGGAGAGACGAATACGCCGTCCGCGAGCGCCGCATGCGAGATCGCCGCCAGAACATCGGCGGGCATCGGATCGCCGTTGGCGAGCCAGATGACCGCGCATGTATCCAGCAGCACGGCGCTGGGCGCCGGCCCGGCCTTCTTCCGCTTCGTCACTGGTGCAGCTTGCCGTCGCTGGCGCTCAGCGGCTCGTCGAGAATGGGCGAAAGCAGATCCACCCCTTCGGGAACCGCAACGGAGCCGCGCATGAAGCCATGCAGCATTTCGACCGCCTCGGCCGAGCTGGGTGGCGGCGTCAGCACCGCAACGGTGCGGCCGCGCTTGGTGATCGTCACCTGATCGAGATCGCGGCGTGCAAGGCGGTCCAGGATCGCGAGGCAGTTGGTCTTGAAATCGGCTGCGCCGTAAGTTTCAGCACGCATGGGGCGGGCCTTTCTGGTCATGTTTTCTGACTGGTCATATAGGATGACCATATTAGAAAGTCCATAGTTGGATGTCCGGCGGCACAATCATGCTCGCCCGGCTGTGCCGGGCAGTGGTGGAATGATCTTGACGCTCGCCAGGTCGCCGAACACAGCAATGTGCGCTTTCAACGCCGATTGCAGGCTATCCCGATCCTCAAACGCCTCCATCGAATAGGCGTCGCGCGCGAGAGCATCGGGGTCGGCGCCAAACAGCTGTGCAAAGCGCCGCGGCCAGTGGCAAAGCAGGATCCATGGCCAGCCCGGTTCGGGAGGCGCGAACTCGAAGAAGCCGATCGCTCTGGCTTCGCGGCAACTGGGTTTGCGATCGAGGAGATCGGGCAATCGCAGGGCGTCCCGGTCGGCGGTGAGGAATGCTTCGAACGCAGCAAGTTCTTCGTTGGTCTCGATCATGACGATATAGTAGCGATCGAGCGCGAGGCCCTGTCCGGCAAGGTGCGGAGGAATGTCGATAACCATCACCGCCGGGGCCGTGACCAGCGGCATGGCATAGAGGCGGCGTCTAGCGGCAAGGTCATCTGATAGGCGCATGGCGAGGTTCCCGAAGATGTGGTTGCTGCCGCGATCGCGGTCATAGTACTGGATCGGCGGACGATCAGCCTACAGGTCGGCCCGGCGCCAGACATGCTTTGCGCTGTCGGCATGAACGGCTGCGAGACCTTGAGCGTCGAGTTCGGCCTGGACGCAGCAGACAAGATCGCCGGTCTCGCCGATGCCGGGTCGCTCGTAGATATAGAGATCGAACAGCACCCGGCCGTTTACAAGCTCATGGCGCTCGCGGATGCGCGACCAGGGATGGGTCGTATAGAGGTCGGTGTCCTCCCAATCCGGATCGTCGCTGATCGCGAGGATATTGAGGGCGGCATTGCCCGTTGTGAGGTTGACGCGCTCGGCGATCTCGATCGCAAAGCGAGTGGCAGAACTGTGGCGGCGGGCGATGCCCTCGGCGACCTCGCGCAGTTGTCGGACATCGCCGGCGGACAATCGGATGGCTCCGGTCATTGGTGCTGTTCCTGTCATGGGCGATCGAAGCTCGCGGCGGCTATGCAAAACCGACGAAGTTGCGTCATGCTGCGACGATGTCAGCCGAGGCGGCCGGATGTCAGAAACGCCATCCGCTCCGTATCGGTGCCACGGTGACGAAGCGATCCATGGGGCGAAGATACACGAGGACATGACGTCCGCGTTCGCACAAGCGCCGGATGTTGGCACGGCTGCCCTGGCTGACACCGTCCCAGACGACGATACCTGCGCCTGCGAGACGGGTCATTTCCCGATCCTTGGCGCTATGGAAGGCGCGCGTGCCCGGAGCAGCGTCGGCCAGGATCTGCCGGACGGGCCATGCGCCGATATTGTGCCGGGGGATCGTGTCGCCGCAAAAGACGGTGACGTGACGCACACCGCAATCGGCGAGGAACTGCTGGACGGCAGCGTCCGCGCCCGGTGCATCGCCGATTACGACCGGCAGCTCCTGGTCGATGATGACGCCGAGCTGCTTCATTACGCAAGCAGGAAGCTGCCGGATGGAAAGCGATCCGGAGATGAACACAGGCGGCGTAGGCGGCCGATGGTACGTGGTAGAGCCGGTAGCGGTCATGGCAAACTCCCAGATAAATGCACCACCAGCCCTCCTCCTCTCCTCCATGTCGGGCACTTCTTAGTATCTCGGCAATTGCGGTTCTGGTTGAGGACATGTCCGGGGAACGCGCCCGCCTTGCTGGCGCGGGATCGTCATTCCTGATATTTGGCGATGATCCGGCGTGCGAGCTGCTCGATTTCCAGGCGATCGTTCGTCTCGGTGCAATCGCCCGGAAAAATCGTGAAGTCGTCCGACGCCGCGCTGCCCTTGCTGATGAAGATTTGATCTGCCCCCTTCTGAGTGGTCCAGAATCTCTGTTATTTTGGATTATGAAGGAGTTTGGAAATGGGCAAGAGGC
>NZ_JARYGI010000025.1:0-47010 GCF_033795625.1 Sphingobium sp.
ATGCTTGATCATCTCGTCGGTCTCCTGTTGCGAGCTCTAATCGCTCAGGTGACCGGCGCAAAACCGTTACAAGTCCAGTGCGGTGTCGCCGGCCGTGTTCGGCTGGGTGCTCGATCTCACCAATATGACTGGGCATCCACCGTCTCAGTGGGGCTGGGCGTTTGCTATGCTGGGCATCGGTGGACTGGTCGCCACCTCCGCCGCGTTGTTCCTGAGGGTCCAAAAGCCCGATGTGGACGAAATTGCTGGCACGGCTGGTCAGGACCCTCCTCGTACGTGATTCCTTCGGGCGCACACCCCAACACCAACTCGGCTAGAGCCCTCCCGACACGCGAAGCACGGTCGCGTTGACGTAGGAGGCTTCGTCCGAGAGCAGCCAAAGAACGGCGGCTGCTATCTCGTGCGGCTCGCCAGGTCGCCCGACGGGGATGCGTGCGGCTACGCGCGCGGGACGATCCGGCTCGCCGGCGGCGGCATGGATGTCGGTTAGGACTGTGCCCGGCGAGACGGCGTTGATGCGAATGCCTCGCGGAGCCAGTTCCTTGCCGAGACCGATGGTGAGCGCCTCAACACCCGCCTTAGTGGCGGCGTAGTGAACATATTCTCCGGGCGCGCCCAATGTCGCCGCGATGGAGGAGATGTTGACCATGCGGCCCTTCGTTCCCCGCGCCAGCCAGCGCCTTGAGGCCTCCTGTGCCAGCCACATCGTGCCCAATAGATTGACCTCGGTCGTGCGGCGCAGCGTCTCGACACTGCTGTCGACAAACGCGCCGATCGGTCCTGTCACCCCGGCATTATTGACGATCATAGAGACTTGGCCGAGCCGCTCCTCGACGGTATCCATGAGTCTGCGGGCCGCGTCGGGATCGGCAATGTCCTGACGCACGGGCAGAGCAGTCCCGCCTGCCTCGGTCACTTTCTTCGCTAGGACGTGCGCTGCGGCGTCGTCCGCTCGATATGAGAAGGCGGTCGCAATTCCTGCGCGCGCCGCGCAACGGACGATCTCCGCTCCAATACCGCGCCCGCCGCCGGTGACGATAAGCACATGTGAGTCCATATGAAGCCTCAAACGATCATTTCCTCGGGTTCGTCGAGCAGGGCGGAAACGATCCGAAGGGCCCTCTCCAGATCGTCGCGGTTGGTGGTCGCCATGACCGAGAGCCTCACGCCTCCGCCGCAGTCCCCCCCGACGAATGACGCGTCAGGCGGTGTCAGGCGGACGCCGCGCTCGCCCGCCAGTCTTGCGAGCTTTTCCGCACGGACGGGTTCCATTGGAAGCCACAGATGCGGCGCTCCCTCCGGCATAGGAATGGAGTCGAGGCCGACTACGCGGCGCGCGAGCTGGATGCGGCCCTTGGCCTCCGCCCTCAGGATCGAGGCAGCGGTGGCATCGGCACCGAGGTCAAGGAGCGCGCAGGCCATCTCCGCCCCAAAAGGCGCAGAGCCCCACACCTCTGCCCTTAGCGCCTTCGCGATCTCGGATCGGCGGTCCAGCGGCGGGGCCATAATCCCCACCCGGATCAGCGGCGTCAGGCATTTGGAGACGCTGTTGAGATAATACGTTCGCTCGGGCGCCATTTCCTTGAAGGTCTTTCCTCCTTTCGTGGAATAGACCGAATAGATGTCGTCCTCGACGATCCAAGCGTCGTACTTCTCGATGACGACCACCAACTCCCGGCGCCGGTCCTCACCGATTTCGAAACCGAGTGGATTCTGGCACACAGGCGTCAGATAGACGATCCGCGCGCCGCTCTCGCGAAGCACTCGGTCAAGATCGTCCGGGATCATTCCATCGCTGTCATGGCGAACGGGCACCATCCGCATATCCAGAGCCCTTGCCGCCGCGAGGGCGCCTGGATAGGTCGCGCTCTCGGTCGCGATGATACGAGAATCCGTCCGCAGATCCTGAAAAGCAAGATGGACGCCATGTTGCACGCCGACGGTGAGGATCAGCTGATCCTCGTCAAGGTCCAGCCGCGATCGTCGTAGCCAGGCGGCCAGGGTCCTTCGCTGTTCCGCGGTGCCTCGCTGATCGGCATAGCCTCCGTGCGGGAGCGCAAGCGCACGCCGCAGTGCGCGCTCACCTGCCGCCCTGAAGGTGTCTTCCGAGATCACCTGCGGCGGCCCATTGATCGCGAGGTCAATGATCCCGCCTTCGATGGGCGGGATGCGGACGTCGTTGACAAAGGTGCCGCGGCCAACCTCTCCCCGGAGGATGCCGCGATTGCTGAGCAGGTCCAGCGCCTTGGTGACTGTGCCGATCGAAACGCCTGCCCTCTGGGCAAGCTCCCGATGGGTCGGTAGGCGATCCCCGGGATGATAGCGGCGCTCGCCGATGAGACGCTCAACCGCGATCGCGAGCCGCTCGTGGAGGGCTCCGGGCAAATCCGGTAGCTGGATTTTCTGTGGGGCGGTGCCGGTCAAAGTCCCTCGCAATACAATTCTTGGAATTGTACTACATCGCAGGAAATGATGACGCAGCCCAGCATTAAATGGGCTCGATTGCGGATGCGCCTGAAGAGCATGCCGGCGAGCGAGAGATGTCGATGGCATCATCCGGCATCCGGCGCGGCACTCCGCCGATGGAACGCCTCGGTGACCGCCACCATGTCCAGGCCGCCCCGATCCAGTGTGATGGCCTCCCGGTAGAGCTCACGGCAAGTTCGCATGAGTGGTGACGACGCGCCGGCTGCGGCAGTCGCATTCGCAATGAGATCGACATTCTTGAGGACGTCGGCGATCGTTGCTTGGGGCCGCCAATCCTCGGACACCAGCTTGCTTGCTTTCACCTGTGAGACATTGCTCGCCATTGGACTTGCCGCCAGAACCTCGCGCAACGCAGCGCAATCGATCCCAGCTCGATCCGCGAAATGGAAGGCTTCCACGAGGCCGGTGACCATCACGATCATGAAGTGGTTGACGGCAAGCTTCATCTTGAGGCCGCCGGGGACTGGACCGCAGTCGAAGGTCTCACGGCAGATTGCCTTCAACCACGCGCGGGCGCTGGCGATGTCTTTTGGCTCGCCCGCGACCATTGCCACCAGCTGGCTGTCCTGCGCCTGCTGCCTAGAGCCCGAGACCGGCGCTTCAACATAGCGCCCTCCTGCCGCGCAGATCTCAGAGGCGAGACCGCTCGAATATTCGGGTGACGTGGTGCCGGTGTTGATGATCAGCTTGCCGGCCACTCTCGTCGGCAATCGAGGGGTTCCGCGCCCGAGAACGGAGTCGATCGCGGCCGGCGTCGCAAGCATGAGTATGATCGTCTCGCACCTGGCGAAGACCTCCTCCACGTTGCTGGCGGCTACTGCCCCGCCTGAGACGGCAGGCTCAAGCTTGGCCGGCGTCCGGTTCCACACGATGAGAGGCACGCCGGAGAGCGCCAGATTAACCGCCATTGGCTGCCCCATGAGGCCTAGCCCAATGAAGCCGACCGGGATCATCGCTCAGGGGAATCCTGCTGCGCCGGTTCGACACCGGAATGCGGCCAGCGCCGGAAGATTGGCAGCGCTTCGGCGTCTTCCTGGAACCGGCGAAGATTGGGAAGACCCGCCTCCGCCCAAACGTCAGGGATAAGATGGTGCATGAAGGTGCAGGCGACGCCCAGCGTCAGTCCCGCCTGCGTTGGACGGCCGCGAGCGAGCCAAAGGTCCTTTTCCTCGGGCTGCTCGTTAAGCAGCCTGCAAGCCGCCATCACCTGGCGCGACACGCGCTCCGCCCAAGCCCCATGCTGCTTGTTTGGGGGCCGCAGCTCCCTCTCGTAGACGAGCTGGACTGCCTTGTCGCAGGCTGCCAGAGCGAGCCCGAGAACTGCCGCACACCTGCTCCGGCCGACTTTGTCACGCGGCCACAGGCTCCGCTCTACGGGGGAGAAGCTTTCGAATTGCTCGATGATGATGCTCGAGTCCATCAGCACCGCGTCATCATCCATGACCAAGGTCGGCGCTCTGACCACGGGATTGATCCGTCCGAACTCGCCGAAGCCTGAGAACACCGAAATCGCCTCGTGCTCGAAGTCATGGCCCAACTCCGACAGGCTGATAGCGACCCGCCGCACATAGGGTGAATCCAGCATGCCGATGAGCCTCATGCCTCCTTTTTTCCTCCAAGGTTGGAACGCACGTCTCCGGCAGCCGCGACGATCGTCTGATGGGCAAGGCGCGCGAGAGAGCCGGCCAGGCTGATCCTGGCCGCGCCCGCCTCTGCAACCGCCTTTGCGGTGATGTCCTTCTGGCCAGGATAGACAATGACGCTGACCGGCCGGGAGAGCGCCTCACAAACCCTGCGAATGGCGGCGATGTCAGGCAGTCCTGGCGCGAAGAGCACATCAGCCCCGGCAGCCTCGAAAGCCTTAAGGCGCGCAATCGTGTCCTCAAGGTCCTCCCGCCCGTGAAGGAAGTTTTCGGCTCTCGCCGTCACGACAAGATCGCCCGATGCGCGCGCCGCGGCGACCGACTGCCGGACCCTCTCGACCGCGTGATCGAAATTGTAGATTGGCGCATCGGCGCGGCCAGTCGCGTCCTCGATCGAGGCGCCGGCGAGTCCGCCGCGGATGGCGGCGACCATGAGCCGCCCGCACTCGGACGGCTCGTCGTGGAAGCCGTTCTCAAGGTCTGCGGACACCGGCACATCGACCGCCGCACAGATCGTCGTCGCAACCGCCATCGAAGCGAGCCGGCCGACTTCTCCGTCACGGAGGCCTTGGTCGAGCGCAAGTCCCCCGCTAGTAGTGGCCACTGCTCCGAACCCTGCCTCCGCCATGGCGATCGCAGTACCGGGCGACCAGACGTTCGGCATGACAAAGGGGGCTCCCCGTCGATGCATCGCACGAAACTCACGCACCCTCTCAACCTGTGTTCGCATTCGCATACCTCTAGTAAGGATCGCCGTTCTTGTGCGTGAAGCGCCAGCTGTTGCCTTCCCGCGAAGCGGCAAGGTCATCGAACGGATAGGTCGCCTCGTCACCCTCGGTTCTGTCGCCCACTTCGAGATAGGCGGCGTGTCGATCCGAGCGGTTCTCGAGGTGGTGGCTATCGCCCCCTGCCGCGAAGCCGGCGCACATGCCGGCTGATAGCGCCCACTCGCTGCTTCCGCTCACCAGAACCAGCTCCCCCTCAAGGACGTAGATGAACTCATCCTGCCTGCTATGGCGGTGCTGGAGCGAAGAGACGGCGCCGGGTTCAAGAGTAGTCAGGTTCACACCAAAATTTTTCAGCCCGAAAAGCTCGCCAAGCGGTCGCTTGTGCCGTCCCGCCATGCGACTGGCGAAAGGTTCTGGATAGTGTGAGGCCGTCTTGCGGAGCGCAGCCTCGCTACCGTGTTGTGGTGCGCGCATCATCCTGCGGCCTCGCGCCGGAACGCTGGTGAACGAGCGGGACCAGCCGTTCGATGTCTTCCCTTCTGCATTGTTATGTGCGGCAAGCGCCGGCATTCCTTTGACACGCAACGATCCTCACGCGGGCGGTTGGTCGTCGGCTGTCCGACGCGACCCGAGATCTGCAGCGTGTCACCATTGCTCACTTGAATCAACTATGATTGTATCTATTGATCACTCACTGGACTCGGCGGCGTTCATCTGACGCCCTGATCAAGGTGCGTTTAGGTATGACGTGGAGGCCCAAATGATGGATTTGGCAACGGAGGCGCGGGTACGCGAGAGCTTTGACCGTCAGGCGTTCATGTCGGCGATCGGAGCTGTGCTGCAAGAGGTCGCGCGAGGGCGGGTGGTCATGCGTCTTCCCTTCAGCGGCCAGCTTACGCAGCAGAACGGGTTCTTCCACGGTGGTGTGATTGCAACAATTGCCGACGTGGCCGGCGGATATGCTGCCTACAGCATGTTCGATGCCAGCGCCGACGTGCTGACGGTCGAATTCAAGCTCAACTTACTGGCGCCAGCGCGCGGCTCCTTTCTCACCGCATCCGGCGAGGTTCTGAAAAGCGGGAGAACACTCACCGTCTGCGCCCTTAAGGTCTTCGATCACGACCGTGATGAGCAACGCCTCTGTGCTGCCGGTCAACAGACGCTGATCAGCGTCGGAAAGGCAGGCTGATGTCCGTCTGTAGTCCCTGGGAGCCTGCTTCGGGTTCGGCTTCCCCCATCACGCAAGCAGCCCGAGCCCAGTGATGGAGTCGTCGACTTTCGCATCACTTGCGCTCTTCTCGGTCGCGATGTCGATCACGCCGGGGCCTAACAATCTTCTTCTGACCACCTCGGGAGTAGCGCACGGGTTTCGGCGGTCCTTGCCGACGCTTTTCGGCACCTTGCTTGGTCTTGGCATTCTGTTCCTGGTGAGCGGCGCCGGTGTAGGAGCGCTCATCATTAGCGTGCCACAAGTCGAGCTGGCCTTACGCGTGCTGGGCGCCTTGTATCTGCTCTACCTCGCGTGGCGGCTCTGGACAGCAAGTGGCTTGAGCGAAGGCGCACAGCAGCCGCCCTTGCGGGTCTGGCATGGCGTGGTGTTCCAGTTCGTCAATCCAAAGGCTTGGATGATGACGATCTCAGCCGTCTCGATCTATGTTGCACCAGCAGCCGACTATTGGCCGCGGCTCATTCTGGTCACAGCGACTTTTCTCCTCATCTCCCTGCCGTCCATCACTCTCTGGACCGGGTTCGGCGCTGGCATGAAAGCCATGCTCAAAGATTCCTCACGCGCTATAGTTTTCAATCGTGGAATGGCTGTTCTGACCGTCTTGTCGGCGGTCCTCGTGTTACTTTGGACATAGGAGAGCCAGCCATGATCGAAGTCTTCGGAGACGAGTGCTCGGGGAATTGCCTCAAGGTGAAGTGGATTCTCGAATATCTGCACCGTCCGTTTCGATGGACTCAAGTAGATATCCTAAGAGGCGAGACGCGCACGCCCGAATTTCTCGCGCTCAATCCTGCATCGCAGGTCCCAGTAGTGGTTCTTGAGGATGGGCGGAGGCTCGCCCAGTCCAATGCGATCGTGCTGTATTTCTGTGAAGGAACTCCGCTGGTGCCGAGCGACCCATTCGATCGGGCACGGATGCTCGAGTGGATGTTCTGGGAACAATATAGTCACGAACCATACTTGGCAGTCCGGCGCTTTCAGCGACTTTATCTCGACCGTGCGGATGCAGAAATCGACCCGCGTCTGATGGAGCGCGGCACAGCCGCGTTAGCCCGAATGGAGGCTCATCTGACCGACCAGCGTTGGCTCGTGGGTGAGACTCTCTCGGCCGCTGACGTGTCCCTACTGCCCTATACGATGCTCGCCCCAGAAGGTGGCTTCAGCCTGGCCGAATACCCCGGCGTCTGCAGCTGGATCGCGCGAGCGAGCACTGCGCTCGGCATCGACGCTAAGCCCGATGGTGATGGAAATGGAGCCAGCGATGCAACGTCTTGAGCATAGCTTCGTCACGCTGGACGTGTTCACCGATCACACCTTCGGAGGCAATCCACTGGCGATCTTCCCGAACGCCGGCCACCTCGACGCAACGACGATGCAGGCGATCGCGGGCGAGCTCAATCTCAGTGAGACGGTGTTTATCATTCGTCCCGACGAGAATGCCTCACCGCGTCTACGGATCTTCACGCCTCGCGTGGAGCTGCCGTTCGCCGGTCACCCGACGGTCGGCGCAGCGATCTTCCTTGCGGAGGAGGCGGGCGCAGCCGACCGAGCACCCCGCGTCCTTGAGACTGCTGCCGGCGCGGTTCTGATCGATTTGCGTCAAGATGCAGAAGGACGTTTAGAAGCATTCGTGACCTCGCCCCAGCCGCCCCGGAAGGGACCAGCGCCTTCTCCGCAGGCGGCGGCAGCCGCATTGCGCATTGCTGCGCGCGATCTCGCCTTCGCGCCAGCCGCCTTCAGCGCCGGCGTTCCTTATGCGTTCGTGCCCGTCGCCTCGCGTGAGCTGCTATCCCAAGCGTCGCTCGACCCGGCGCGGTGGGAGGAAAGCTTCAAAGGCGCGTGGGCCCCGGCGATCTTCGTATTCACGATGGACGATTGGGAAAGTGGCCGGGAGGTGCACGGGCGAATGTTCGCTCCCGGAATCGGAATCACCGAGGATCCGGCAACTGGAAGCGCAGCGGCAGCTCTGGCCGGACTGCTCGTGGACCTTCAGGGTATCGCCGACGGCCAGTGCGGATGGAGCGTCCGACAAGGAGAGGATATGGGTCGCCCCAGCACGATCCATATCAAGGCGACCGTTTCAAATGGGGTGGTCGAGAGCGCACAAATCGGCGGGTCTGCCGTTCGCCTCATCGAGGGTAAGATCAGATGCTGATCCGGAACGCCAGACGTGAAGGCGGGGGCGAATAATCATGCCCGAGCAAAGCACGGCGACGGCACCCGAGTGGGCAGGCTCAGTCCTCCTGACGATCGACATGCAACAAGATTTCGCCTCTGAAGGTGGGAACGCCTATGTGAGCGGAACTTCTGAGATCACAACGAACTGCGCTCGCTTGGTGGATGCGTTCCGCGCTGCGGCCCGGCCGATCATCCATGTCGTGCGTCTGTACGAAGTCGACGGCTCCAATGCGGAATTAGGGCGACGCGACCACATCGCGAAGAATGGCCCGATCGCAGCACCTGGCACATCTGGATCACAGCTGACGCCGGCGCTCTGTCTTCAGCGACAGCCTGAACTTGATGCCGGTCGCTTGCTAACTGGCGAGCTTCAGCGGCTCGGGGCGCAAGAGTGGGCGATGTTCAAGCCGCGTTGGAGTGCATTCTTCGACACACAGCTGGAGGGATTCCTGCGCAGCATGGGCGCCTCCACTGTCGTTGTTAGCGGATGCAACCTCCCAAATTGCCCGCGGGCGACGCTTTTCGACGCCAGTGAACGCGACTTTCGCGCGGTGCTCGTGAGTGACGCGACCTCTCAAGTGGACGAGCGGCGCCTGGCCGACCTCAGCTTGATTGACGTGCATGTGCTCTCAACGCCGATGATCGAGGCGAAACTAGGCTGTCTCCGCGATCGCAGTCGTCCCGGCACGCAAGAGAACGAAGCGCAATGAGCATCGAAGCAGTCAGGAAATTCCTCGAGCGGAAAGCTCCTCACATCGAGATCATCGAGATGGACACCATCACGGCGACCGTTGCAGAGGCGGCTCAAGCCCACGGCGTCCGCCCTGCGCAGATTGCTAAGACGCTGTCTCTGAGTGCAGGCGGCCCGCCGTTCGTCCTGGTGACGAGCGGCAACGCCAAACTCGACAACAAGAAGGCCAAACACGCATTCGGCGCTAAAATCCGAATGCTGCGCCGTGAGGAGGTGGAGGCGGCCACGGGCCATCCAATCGGAGGCGTTTGTCCGTTTGGCTTGCCCTCTGCTGTGCGGGTCTACTGTGATGTTTCGCTGAAGAGCATGGACGAAGTCCTCCCGGCGGCGGGAACAGTCAATGCGGCGATCAGGATCAGCCCTTCGTGTATGGCGGCGATCACCGGCGCGACCTGGGTCGACGTATGTAGTCCGCTTCGCGATGACGAGGCACGCCTCAGCAGCATCTCGGGCGGTCAATCTTGACCACGGAAGCAACTGAGTCGTTCGCGCCCATTCGCGAAGGAGCGCGGATTCAGCTGCTCGACGTCCTGCGGGGGCTCGCGGTGTGCGGCATCCTTCCTGTGAATATCATCGTCATGGGGACGGTGGGGGATACGCAAGGGCTTACCTATCCGGCGCGTTGGAACGCGGACTGGATCACATGGTCTTTGCAGCATGTGCTCCTTGAGGGGCCGATGCGTGGGCTATTCACCATTCTGTTCGGCGCGGGCATGCTGATCATGCTCCGACGCACGGAAGGAGAGCGGCCGGACATCGTGCCAATCGACGTTTGGGCCAGACGCTGCCTCGCGCTGCTTCTCCTCGGTATTGTGCAGTTCGCAGTCTTCCTGTGGCCCGGTGAGATCTTGTGGACCTATGGGGTGGCTGGCCTGGCGCTCCTAGCCTTTCGGACCGCGCGTCCAAGAACGCTATGGCTTTGGGCGCTGCTCATCATGTTGGGCCTCAGCGCATTTCGAACCTATGACACGGGTGAACGCGTTACCACCTATCAACGAGCTCACTCCGCCGAAGTGGCGCAAGCGGCGGGGCGGTGGATCTCTAGCGAGGAGAAGCAGGCGCTCGATGCCGCGCGGGCGGCCCAAGCGGCTGTGTATCCATCTGATGACAGCCTGGCCGAAGAAGTCCGGCAGCGCACCAGCATCGGCGGTCTGCTGCGCTGGAGCGCCTCTGGATGGGCCGCTCGCCATTTAGGCAACTACAGCTGGTGGGGCGTGGCCGAAAGCCTTGGCTTCATGCTCGTCGGGATGGCGCTCTACCGCTCAGGGATACTGACAGGTGCGGGGTCAATGAGCCGCTACCGCAGTATGCTGCTCTGGGGCTGCGGCATCGGCCTGTTGCTACGCTCGGCAGATCTCGCTTGGCAGGCACGGACCGGATTCGAACTCGACCTCCACCGGCTGAGCCTCACTGCCTCGCTGTTGCGGTCATTCCTCTATGAGCCCGCCCGCCTTGCGCTTACGCTCGGCTATATCGGGCTGATCGTTCTCCTGTTTCGATCGGGCGCCTTCGGCGCTGCACATGCCGTGCGGGCCCTCGGGCGTATGGCGCTGACGACGTACTGTCTGCAGTCGATCCTCACCTCGATCCTCTTCTATGGGTTCGGCTATGTCGGTGCCTTCGATTTCGTTTCGCTGATGATCGTCTCAGTTGGAATATGGACTGCTACGGCCCTGTTCTGCGTGTGGTGGCTGAAACACAGTCCGATCGGACCGGCGGAGCGGCTCTTGCGCGCGCTCGCGTACAACAGCCTCAGGTCGGATCATCGCCCGCAAGCAGAGATAGTTGCCGGTTCACCCCCGCTTTAGCTTTTCCCTTGCGCACTATCCTCTGTCGTCTTGGTCAGGCCACTTCACCTTCACAGCTGTCTGAACGCGATCTGTCGATTGGTGGCAGCAGTGCTCAGCGGACGAGTCGCACGCGGTTTACAGCATCGCCCAATTCCGGCCCTCGCCAATAAGGTTCGATCCAGATCAGCTTACGTTCGGCGCGTCCGGCACCGACGGCATGCTGTCGCCAGTGGCCGATCACGAGCTGGCGACGCAGCAGGTTCGTAGCGCTCCCTCGGGTCCCGGCCCGTGCCGGACCGCTCGCGCTATTCGAAAGCGGCGATAAGCCGTCTCCGACTACCACATGCGATGCACTCCAGGCCACGCCGCGCGTCCGGGCGGACGTCTCCGCCGCTGTCCTGACCCTGGCCGCCCGCGATCCCATGTAGAGAAGGCAGTTGAGCAGCAAGCGATGGAAATCCCGGCCATACTCGGGTGCGCAGCTTCGATCGGCGGGCTGATCCCAGTTGCACTCGAGCATCTCCTCAACTGTGCCGCGCTCACAGTCGAACGACCGGCTGTAAGTTCCATAGCGATGGAGCCCGCGCGTGTGGAAGGAAGTGGCTGTGAAGCGCCGCCCCTTCGGGGAATCGACTTCGGTAACAAAGGCGCTGACTGTTCCCTTGGCGGATGCCGAGCGGAACGGTCGACCGAGATTGAATGCGCCGATCGTTGCCTGATCGTCGAACAAGAGCAGAATGCTCTCGAAGGGAGCCCGAAGCGCGGCACTCGGTACATCAACCTGGGTATTGAGCAGTCTGCTCGCGAGGCCGGGCGCGATGCGGAAGATCCTGTGCCCTCCGAGTGTGAAGCTGAGCAAGACCTGGTAGCGTCTTGCGAGGTCGCGCAGCTCGGATGCGATCAGGGCCTTCTGGTGCTGGCGCAGGATATCTCTGGTGAACTCCCGGCTTATGCCATGTCTCTTGGAATAGTCGGCGATGATCTCGTCGAGCCGACTATTGGCCAGCATTGGATAGGATGTCGGAATCGCATCGAGATCCACGAAACCGGGACCCACGCCCAAGGATGATAATCGGGCAGCGTCCGATTTCACTGTCGCGACCAGTTGTCGATCCTTCGACCTTACGAGATCGAGGAACGACAATGGCAGTCCGTCACCGCTCATCGGGAGGCAAGGCGACTACGATGCAGCGCCGCGGTCGAGTTACATGCCTGGATCGGCATCCTTGATCCAGATCCTGATGGAGTGACACTCTCATCGCAGCTGCTCTTCCTTCATCCTGAAACCGCATGAACGACAGACGTGAACAATGCGACTCGTAAGGTGTTCAATAGATACAATCACTCTTTTTCGTATCTATCAAGCGGACGCTTCAGCTGGCGGGCCGCCCAAACCGGCCTCGGCCGTGCCGGAGTTCCTGGTGCGATCGTTGAGATCTCGGCAGAAGAGTGATCATGTGCTTTGAGATACAATGCCCAACCTCATTAAGATCCTGTCACAGGTAAGCGTCCAAGAGCACGGGTAAGCGAGTTGATCCTGAGGGGCGTCTACACGCTCACGAAGGCAGAAATCGATTGGTACTATCAGTTTGGCGTCTCACAGATGTTCCCGGGCAAATGGGAGCTGTTCCAGGCGCCAATCCCCGAGGATGAGCGCCACGATGGTGGCCGCTACCGTAAGCGTCTCACTGGCAATGACCCGGCGGCCCAACTCGAAGCCGCGCTGGCTTGGACAATTTGGGAGGTTGAGACGATCATGTTGTTGCCCGAGCCCGAGTTTTCAGCACCATTCCGCGACGGCCATTACGCTTTGGCATTCGCCAGATTGGAGAATCATTACTTCTCAAATGGAGCATGGTTGGAAGACGGACAATTGCTTGCGGACGCCGCGCGCCTGCGAGGTATTCCAGGAGTTATTGTTCACGGACGCTACGATATGCCGTGCCCCGCCCAATACGCGTATGCCTTGCATAGGGAATGGCCGGATGCCGAGTTTCATTTGATCGAAGGTGCTGGGCACGCTTTCACAGAGCCTGGAATTCTACATAGATTGATCCGCGCGACGGATCATTTCGTGTTGTAATCTCAAGTGCGGCGATCCAGCATCCGGTTTCCGGTCCTCGCTGGCAAAGACCTGAACGTCTCGCAGGAGTCGAGAGCCATTGCTCAGCGAAGAAGCTGGCGAGCGGTTAGCCTTGGTTAGCACCCGAAACCTGCCGACATTCTCGGTCAGCTGTCGCCGAGTTGCGGTCGGGGTCGCAGGCGATCCACAGCAACCGGGCCCGGTCCGGCTCCGCGTGCGTTGAAACCCCGAATTAGCTTCGGAGAACGACATGCTCGCTTCCTTCCTGATGGGTCTGGTCGGTGGCCAGCGCGCGATGACGCCACTGGCCACTGTTGCCATCGCTGCCGCGCGCGGCGAATTGCCGGTCGATAACGGCGCACCCCGCATGGTCGCACATCCACTCATCGCCGCCGGGGCGCTGGCCCTCGCTGTCGCCGAGATGGCAGGCGACAAGCAGAAGAGTGCACCCGACCGGATCGTCCCGATCGGTCTTGCGGCGCGCTTCATCACCTCCGCCGTTGCGGGCGCGGCGCTCGCGTCACGCCGGCAGCGATGGCTCGGTGCGGCCGTCGGGGGCGTGACGGCCGTCCTTGCCTCCTATCCTGGCTGGGGTGCCAGGATGGCATCCATGCCGCGCTACGGCCAAACGCCTACCGGCTTCATCGAGGATGCCGCCGTCCTCGCTGGCGCCGCCAGCATCTCGCGTCGGCTGGCGAAATCCGGGGCGGCCTAGCAGGCGTCGAGAGATGGCAGTTCCGGAAGGTCCCTTGGGAGGTGTGGACGAGGGAAGCAGGCTTTCGTCCCCGCGGACGGAGCCCAGGCGCCACAAGGGAACTCGCCTTCCGCTGAACGGTTCCAGTTAGACGAACGACGCCGCGTATCGTCATTCCATGACAGAATGGATCAGTAATGAGCGTTCGATTGAAGGAACTTGCACAGCAATGTGTCGTGGTTACGGGCGCCAGCTCCGGCATTGGGCTTGCCACGGCGCGCCGGGCGGCGGCCCGCGGTGCACGCGTACTGCTGGCGGCGCGGGACGACGCGGCGCTGGCGACGATCTGCGACGAGATCCGCCGGAATGGCGGGACGACGGAATATCTGGCGATCGACGTGGCGTCCGAGGATGCGGTGCAGCAGCTTGCCGACAAGGCCGTGGAGCGTTTCGGCGGCTTCGACACCTGGGTGAACAATGCCGGCGTCGGCCTCATCGGTCCCCTGAGGGACATTCCAACGGAAGACCATCGTCGCGTGTTCGACACGAACTACTGGGGTGTCGTTTACGGCTCGCTTGCCGCCGCGCGTCACTTTCGGGAGCGCGGCACCGCGGGCGCCATTATCAATCTCGGCTCCGTAGGGTCCGACGTACAGGCGCCTTTCGCTACACCCTACACAGCCACGAAGTTCGCGATAAAAGCATTCACCGATGGCCTCCGCATCGAGTTGATGCAGGAGAAGCTTCCCGTCAGCGTGACGCTCATTAAGCCGAGCACGATCGACACGGGCTTTTTCGTCCACGCAAAGACAACCTTCGGAACTCCGACAAAGGCACCGCCCCCCCGCTACACGCCGGAGGTGGTGGTAGATGCTATCCTGTACGCAGCGGAGCATCCCAAGCGGTCGATCCCGGTCGGCAACGAGGCGATCATAGGCGCTGCCGTTGCCTGGCTGTTCCCCGGACTGACCGACCGTGCCTTCAGCAAGATCACGCCGGAAGCCATGGCGGATCGCGAGCACGATCAGCCGAAGCCGGACAATCTTAGCGATGTTCCAGCCGAGGGAAAGGAGCGGTATGGCTGGTATTCAGCGCGTTCCTTCAGCGTCACGACCGCAGCCCAGACGCACCCAAAGACGACACTCGCTGCCGCAGCGACGCTGTCGGTATTGGCCATAGCAGCAATTCCGTCGATCAGACGACGCCTCGCCTCAACTCGGAAATGAGATGGCGGCGCCGATAGTAGAAGACCGGATTGACCGTCGAGGAATGTCGGAAAATGGCGGTTGCCTGACCGAGCGGAGTCATCGGCGGTTCAAGCATGCTTCTGAGCATCGGCTTGCGTGTCTCAGGCGGCCTCTGACAACCTGCACTGGATCGCTTGCCGACCGACGGCCGCCGAAAGATGCGCAACGCAGGAGAGCATATGATGGAGATCGAGCACTTCATCTTGCATGAGAATGACTGGGTGCCGACAACGAGCGGCTGCCGGTCCTGGTCTATCGCGGCGTGATTCAGGCCGAGGGCGAGAGGGCGGCGCAGCAGTTCGAGAAGATGTTCGCCGACCATGGCTGGCCGCCGCAGTGGCGCGATACCATCTATGATTATCACCATTATCACTCTACCGCCCATGAGGCGCTCGGCGTTGCGGCGGGTACGGGAACGCTGATGCTCGGCGGGCCCGACGGCCGGGAGATCACCGTCAGGGCCGGCGATGCGCTCGTGCTGCCCGTCGGCACTGGGCATCGCCGCCTCGAGGTCAGCGATGACTTCCTCGTGGTCGGCGCCTATCCGCAAGATCAGGATTGGGACATCTGTCGGAAAGCGCCCACCGACGACATGCGACGCCATATACGCGCGCTCGCAATCCGCACCCGGGACCCCGTTGGTGGCGCGCCTGGCGTGCTCGCCGAGCATTAGCACGAGTAGGAGCAGGCCCGTGGCAACCGACGACGTTTCCCGATCCGCGCTCCCGCTGACCGGCCGCTGCGCCTGCGGTGCGACCCGCTATGAGCTGCTGTCGGCTCCGTTTGATGCTGGCTATTGCCACTGCCGCATCTGTCAGCTCACGAGCGGGGCGCCGGTCATGGCGTTCGCGACCGTCCCGGTGGCGGACTATCAGGTCACCAGTGGCCAGCCATTGGTTCGTCAGTCCTCGGGCTTCGGCGAACGCGGCTTTTGCGGCGCCTGCGGTACGCCGCTGAGCATGCGCGTCACGCACCAGCCCGACACGATCGATTTCACGATCGCTACGCTTGATCGCCCGGAGGAGGTCGTGCCAGGATTTCATATCTGGGTGCAAAGTCGCATCGCCTGGTTCGAGACAAGCGATGTCCTGCCACGGCATGCCCGTTTTCGGGCCGACACCGTGGGACTCAATGAGGAGGTGGCCGGCGGCGACCTGACCGCCAACGGAGACGAGCGATCAGGATACTTGCGGACACCAATCGATCACTTGCGAGTTAAGCCCGAGGAAGGGGCAACACGAGGAGAGCGATCATGCCCCGCGGCGACAAGTCCAGCTACACCGGCAAGCAGAAGCGCGAGGCCGAGCATATCGAGGAAGGTTATGAGAAGCGTGGTACCAGCCACGAGGAAGCCGAGCGCCGCGCCTGGGGAAAGGTTGGGAATCCCTCCAGCCCGCTTTCGGTTAGTGGTCGCCGATCAATGGCTTGGTTGCACACGAGCCGAAGCAACTGAGCCCGGTGCCGCTCGGTATGCTTCTTATTGTCCGTGGCGCTGATGGAAGCGGGCGCATTATGTCTGCGCCCACTCCCTCTTTCTCAGTACGGATAGCCCACGCCATAATAGCCGTACACCTCGCGGCCGTAGTCGCGGTCAAATGTCGGCTCATTGCCGGCGCTATAGCGCGGCGCCTTATCGAGGACAGACTTGTCGAGATTGACGACATAGCCGCCCTGTTCTGTGTCATAGGTGAGTACGTCCCAAGGCAGCGGATAATAGTCGGAGCCAAGGCCAAACAAACCGCCGAACGAGAGCACGGCGTATTCGACCTGGCCGGATCTTTTATCCACCATGAAGTTGTAAATCGATCCGAGCTTCTCGTTCTGCTGATTGTAGACCGCAGTTCCCTCAACTTTGTTAGAGGCGATAAGGCGGTTGGTTTCATCGGTGGCGATGTCAGTTTCGGCCATGGCAAATCTCCGATCACGCAGTGCGGTTGATGGTTCAGCAGAAACGCGCACGCGCCGATTTTGCCCTTCGTGGGACGCCGTTATGGGGTGAGCAGAGCGAGAAATCTGACCAGCCAAGGCTCCGTGTAGAATGGCTCGCCACATGTTCGAGGATGACAGGCGCTGACGCCGGATCACTCGTCGGCATTTCGTTCACGCAAAGATCGCTGTCGAAAGCGCGATGGAGGACCGGCGTATTGGCCACCCACAAAAAAGGGCATCTGTGCATAGTCCTAGAGCCAAACGACGGGCGTCCTGTCGCAGGGGCGGCGAGCCGCGATACAATCGCGGCTGTGGCAAGCAAGTCTACCGCTTGTACGGCGTTCCTTACGGACTGCGAGTGACCGGGCGATAATTGCCGCCCTTTCATCGCTTCGCGGTTTTGCGCGTGCGCGTTGCGGTCGTCTTCGCGGCAGAAGAGCGATTGTTCGCCGATTGTCCTGCCGAGACCGCGCCGCTTTTCTTTCCGACCTCGTCCGACGTCCCGCGGATGCTGAATTTCCGCTGGCCCGGAGGCGAGGTCGGCTGATCCGGCGCACCCAAAGCACGCATCAGAAGACATGCCGTTTCATGGCTTATCTGATTCACGTCCGTCGCCGGGGCGATCAGCGTGCGATGACCGAGGCCAAAGAAGCACGCCATCATGATCTCGACATAAGCCTCCAGTTCACCTGCCGTTGCATCGGGTCGGGTGAGCGCGGCGAGACGGCGGACGCCACCGCGATAGCAGTCGACAAGCGCAGTCAGTCGCTCTGCGACGAGCGGGTTGCGACAGGCTTCCGCGAGAATTTCGAAGGAAAGCCCGCCATCGCTCTTGATGATGGAGATGTTCGCAATCGCCTTGATGGCATCGAACACCGAGTGCTCGCCCCGTTCGACCGCGCCGAAGATCGCGTGCATCTCGGTGATGCGGGCCTGTGTATTCTCCTCGACAAGGGAAATGACGACATCGTCCTTGCCCTCGAACAGTCGGTAGATCTGGCCGATACTGACCGCCGCCTCGGTGGCGAGTTCGGCTGTCGTCGTCGCGTGAAACCCTTTGGCGTCGAACAGCTTGCGTGCCGCCTTGATGATCCTCTCCCGCGGAGCTTCTTGTCGTGGCTTTTGGTCCATATGTCGATCCTCGCCGTTTTTTGCCTTGTTCTCAAGGCTGTCTTGATGCACTACACCATAACCGGAATGAGCGCTCACTCCAGCTATAAGGACCTGATTTGGACGAAGCCGGCCTCTTGCCTTGTCTCGCGCCAGCATCGAGTCGGCGCACAGATAATTCGTCGCTTTGGCGCAGGGGACGACCCGCCTCATCTACACGCCCAAACGCTTGCCACTGTCTTGTCAGCATTCCCCAGTTGGCTGGCATAGCGTCCGCCGGATCGCCCCCTCCGGCATGGCCTTTGCCCGCCGTCCTGCCAGCCGATCACCCCGAAGCCGCGTGGCGTGTCTCCCTGAGTCACAGGCGTCGGCTGGCAGGACCCTTTCAGAGTGCTCCCGAGCTGCGTTCGTCCGGCCCAGGACGAAGGCCGGCAAGGCGCTCGCACGGACGAGCGGCGGGAGGATGATCGAATGAGCCATGATACGACCAGCCCGGACCGTCACAGGCCGATCCTGCACCTGCGGCAGGCCATTGGCTCGACGCGAGCAGGGCCTGCCGATCCGGCGACGACGCAAGGCACGGGCCAAGAGCGGCGTGTTGCCGCGCCGCGCGAGTGCCAAGATGGAAGGCGCTCTGAATGATGCGGATCATACATAGCGGCGCGCTGCGCTCCCACGCCCAGATTATGCCCGCCCTCGCGCGCAGATCAGTGTTTTCCGATCCTACGGGCCATGAAGGAGCGCAGCGCTCATGAAGGTATTTCAACGTCCCAGGAACCCCACAGCTGCTCTTCTTGTCCTGCTGGCGTCCACTACCGTCGCACTGACAGGGTGCGGACAGGACGCCGGCACGGACGGCGCGGAGAACAACGCGACTGAAAACGTGCAGGTGACGCTGCCGCCGGCAATCAAAGCGAGCCACCCCTATCGCTGCGAGGACAACAGCATCGTCACGATCGATTTCCTCTCGGACGACGTGACGATCAATCTGCGCAGCGAAGGCACCATATCGCAGCTCAAGGCGCCCGCACCAGGCGAGCCGTTCACCGACGGCAAGCAGATGGTGGCCGGCGACGGGACCACCATAGAGCTCACCAGGCCGGGCAAGGAGCCCGAGACCTGCAAGATGTGACGCGTGGCAATGCCGACAGCGCTGTTCGAGCTGAACAGGAAGCTCGCGAGCAGGGCCTGGTATGGCACCATGTATCCGTCTTACCCTTTTCAGGGGCGCGGCACGCCCCTTTTCCGAAATGATGCGAGTATCTGTGCATGCCTTCATCCATCCGTATAGCGCGTCTCGCATGTGCAGCTCTGCTGTTGGCGGCGCTGGCATTTCCGGCAGCGGCCAGGGAGCAGTCCGGCGATCATGTGACGCTTGGCGTCGGTGCCGGCGTTGTGCCTGATTATCAAGGTTCCGACGACTATCGCTTCCTGCCGATCCCGGTGATCGACGCTCAATTCGGGCAGTTTTTCGTCAGCCTGCGGAACGGCATCGGGGTCAACGTCATCGAACTCGGTCCATTGACGGCGGGGGCCAGCGTGGCGCTGGTCGGCGGCTACAGGCGGCGCGATGTCCCCGACGGCGTCCGGCGCGTCTCGACCACTGCCGGTGGCCGGCTCTTCGCGAACCTCAAGCTCGACAAGCTGTCTTTCACGGTCGGCGCCACGAAGGCCGTGGCGGGGGGCACCCGGGGCGTGGTGGCGGATGCCAGCCTCTCTTATGCGCTTCCCGTCTTGGACCGGATCACGGTCATCCCGACGGTCGGCACGAGCTGGGCGAACGGTAAGCATATGAACCGCTATTTCGGAATCGACGGAGGCGAAGCTACCGCCTCGGGCCTGCCCTTTTATCGTGCCGGAAGCGGCTTCAAGGACGTATCCGGCCTCATTACCGCCAGCTACCGTCTCGATGCACACTGGAGCCTTGGCGCGACCGGCGGGGTCACCCGGCTGCTCGGCGATGCCGCGGATAGTCCATTGAACGAGCGCCGCTGGCAGCCGAGTGGCTTCATGTCCGTTGCCTACACTTTCTGAGTGCGCAGCCGGATCCCCGCCGCATTGAGATCGAAGGGATTGCTCCGATGAAGCTTTCGATCGTCGATCTCGCCACCATAGCACCCGGAACGACAGCCACCGATGCCTTCAACGATGCGGTGGAAACAGCGAGGCAAGCCGACGCCCTTGGATATCACCGCATCTGGTTTGCCGAGCATCACATGGCGTCGTCAGGGGCGTCGGCTCACCCTGAACTCTTGATCGCAGCGGCCGCCGCGCAAACGACGGGCATCCGTGTTGGGTCCGGAGCGGTGCTGATGAACCACTACAGCCCGCTCACGGTGGCCGAGATGTTCAAGCAGCTGGAGGCCATGTATCCCGGCCGCATCGATCTGGGGATGGGGCGGGCGACTTCGGGCCCGTCGATCGATCTGGCCTTGCGGCGGGATCGTAAGTCGCAGCCGGTGGACGATCATTCTGCCCAAATCTCGGAAGTTCTCGCCTGGCTCTATAACGCCTTTCCAGACGGTCATCCCTTCGCGAACCGGCCGCTGATCCCTTCGGTGCCGACTGTGCCGGAAACCTGGCTGCTCGGTTCAAGCCCGGGCGGCGCCTATCTCGCCGCACATCTGGGCATTGGCTATACCTTTGCGGGATTCATCAATCCGATGATGGCCGCATCGGCACTGCGCACCTATCGCGAGCGCTTCGCCGTCACCCCCTTCGGCACCGGCGTTCCACGCGCCATGCTGGCGGCCAATGTGAGCGTCGGCGAGACCCCGGAAGAGGGCGAACGGCTCGTCTCTTCCGCCAAGGGCTTTTATGCCCGGCTCGGCCGGGTTGGCGCTGCCGCCACGGTGCCGACGGCGGGCGAGGCCATGCAGGAAATGCGCGACAATCAACGGGCCGAGCCGACTGCCATCGTCGATGGAGTTTGGCCGCGATTCATCGCCGGCGACCCACAGCAGGTCAAGGCCACGCTTGACGAGATGCTGGAGATCAGCGACGCGGACGAACTAATGGTGCAGGATCTCATCGCTAGCCCCGAGGACCGCCGTCGCTCTCATGCTCTGCTCGCGGCGGCGTACAGCCTCGATCCGCGCGAGGGCATGCGTGGCGAATCCCCGAAGTGCCATGCTGCGCAGGGGCTCGGCCGATGATGCGATATGGTGGCGTTGTGTGCATCGCCCTCGGGCTGGCGGCGGGATCGGCCCGAGCGGAAGCGGGCGCGACAGCATCGCAGATCGAGCTTGTGATCAGCACCGTGGCAGAGCCGGATGCCTCCGGTGCCGCCTCCGTCGAGCTTCGCCTGCTCAACAGCGGCTCCGCCCCCGAAATCATGCCCATGCCGCCGCAGATCGGAGCCGAACTGACGGTCGATGGCAGCACCAGCAATATCACCCTTGAGCGAGCGCCGCCGACGCCGGCCACCGTGAGTGTTCCTGCCGGTGGCTTCACCAGGGCACGTTACACCCTGCACGTGCCGCCGGACACAACCGCTGGCGACGCAGTGCTGGCGGTGCCCGGCTGGAGCGCACAGCGCGTCGCTTTTGCAATAGGAGGGAGTGTGTCCGCTCCGCCGCCGGCTCTGGCGGATCGAGGCGCCGGTCCCGCGACCCCTCGCCGTGATACGTCTGTCCCGCAGGCGCACCTCGCGACCGAGGACGTCGCGCCCGGCAATGCCTTCCTGCCCAATCTTTCCGCCTATGCGCCGATCTATGCCGTCTATGGTCCCGGCACGAATAGCGACGCCCGGCTGCAGATCAGTTTCAAATATCAGGTCTTCGGCCCGCCGGCCGCGCCGGATCGGCGAGAATCCTGGGAGCAGGGGATCCACTTCGCCTACACCCAGCGCATGTTCTGGGATCTTGGGGCCAAGTCATCTCCTTTCCGCAACATCGACTTCATGCCCGAGCTGTTCTACCTCGCTCCAACCATAGGCATCGGGAGCGGCGTCTCGCTCGGCGGCCAGGGCGGCTTGCGGCATGAGTCCAACGGGCAATCAGGTGCCGGGTCCCGAAGCCTCAACACGCTCTATGTGCAGCCGATCGCATCGGTCGACCTGGGGAGCTACCGCCTCAGCGTCGGTCCGCGTCTCTGGCTCTATGCCGGCAGCCTCAGCGACAATCCGGACATCAAGCGTTACCGCGGCAATACGGGCCTGTTCGCAGAGATCGGTGAGGACGACGGACTTCGGATCACGACCAATACCCGGTTCAATTTCGGATCTGGCAAAGGCGCGATCGATGCCGACATATCCTACCCGATCGATCGGCTGATCGGCGGAAACCTGAATTTCTACCTCATCGGCCAGGCCTTCACCGGATATGGCGAGAACCTGCTCGACTATAACCGCCGCATGACGCGCCTGCGAGTCGGGCTGGCAATCGTGCGGTAGCTGCTTCAGCTCGCGACGTTGAAGATCGGGAGACCTTCGCAGCCTGATGACGACGCGAAGGCGAGTTGCTCGCCTTCGACGTATCGCTCCTGGGCTCACGTGGCATCGGGCACTCGCTGTCTTGATCCGCAATTCTGACGCCAGGATCACGCGCCCCTGTGGAGCGAACCGGTTCGGGTGGCTCCTTATCGAACACTGTTCATCTCGGAACCGTTGCGGCCGAAACGGCGGATTGCCGGCTACTCGACATGGCGGACGCGGAGGTCGGAAACTGAGTCGTAGCGGCGCGTGGCTTGACATGTTGAACCCGGCTGTTCGCCTGTTATGAAAGATGGGTTACACCACATCGAACCGGCTCTGCTCCTTGAGCGTTGCCACGACCTGCTGGGCCTCCCGCAGTGCGACAGAGTAGAGCGATTGCGCTAGACCGTCCGTTATATCCGACAGCCCGTGTGACATTCCGCCCGCTTTAGGGTAAGACATGGGCATGTTCGTTGATCGCTTCATGTTCGCGGCTGGCGAAGACGATCTGCGCTTCTATGAGGAACGCGCAGGCCAAGAGAAAGCGGCGTCCGAAGCCGCATCAACTCCCGAGGCTGCCTCGGCACATCGCCTGCTCGCGATTCAATACGAAGCGCACGCCCACGAGCTGCGAGAGCAACTGACGGCAAAGCAGGGCCATGAGGCAACCGTTAGGCGTTTCTGAAATCCCGAAGTGTGGGTAATTTCTCAACGGTGGGTGAAAGCGAGTCATGATTGCGGCAACCCATACGCGAGAAGCAGCCGCTGCCGACGTTACGTCGTGAGCTTTGCGCGGACTGGGTTGAACCAGGTTTGCCTTGGCTCGCACAGCTTCACTTGCGGATGTCGTCGCCAACCTTGAGTTGGCGCACCAGACACCGTCCAAAAGTGTGGCCTCCACTTTCGGAGGGTAACACTCACTCACCGATTGCGTGGGACGCCTTGATCGACACATATCGCGACGCCCGATATTGTAAGGCGACGATGACCGCCTCCTTTTCGATCGACGAAGAGGTTGATCTCGGTACCTTCGGACCCGTTGGCAGATCGGCTGTCGATCCGCGCTTCTTCCACTTGGACGGTTTACTCGTTGATCCAGTAACGCTTGGCCAGCGTCCTCAGGCTCGCTTGACTGTGCTGTATCGACGGACGGCCTCAGTCGTAGTGGCGCTACCATGGAGAACTTGGCCCATAGCGCTTCCTTCCAGGTGATGCTGAACAATGCACCATCAAACCTGGGATAAAACATCTAGGAAATATCCGTAGCATTGCCGATCTGGAAGCAGTGGGCAGTTCCCGCTTCACGGCTGAGCGACCAATTCAGCGGGCTGGAATCGTCACCACAGTGTTCGACTGGGTCGTGGTTTCGGCGAGCGTCAGCAATGTCTGCATGACCGAGAAGGCCAGCTTGCTATCGAAGTCGGCAGCATCGATCCAGTACCAGCGGTCACGATATTGGCTGACCGTGAAGTTGTCGGATGGTGGCTTGTCGCCGCTGTGGATGATGACGGTGGGGCGCCTGAGGATTTTCGTATCCTCGACCGTCGGAACCGTATGGCCGCGTTTAATGTCATCGGGCGACACCTGGACCTCGGACGCGACCTGGCCAAGCACGCCGAGGATCGGCCGTGTAAGTATCGCGATCTGCCCCGGCGACGGGCGCCCGCTGCCATAGACAACCTCGGCCTGCTGGGCCTTCTCCTCCATTCCGAGCATCCGCCGCGTTGCCACTACTATGGCCTGTAGCTCGGGATCGTCGCTGTCCGGAATGGTTAGGACCAGATGCCCGCCAACCTTGGCGTTGCTATCGGCCGGCTGGCTTCCCGCGTCGAGCCGCACCCCAAGAAGACCAGCGATCTGGAGGCTACGTAGATTGATAAGCAGCCTGTAGAAGCCGGGCGAACCGGCACGATTGCTCGTATCCAGCATCGAGCTATTCTGGAGACCGTTCACGGACTGGACGGCGAGACGGAACAGCACGTCGATTGGTGTGCCGCTAAGGCTCAGCGGCAGCAGATCGGTTGGCGAGAGCGGACGGATGAAGCTTTGCGCAAAGGCTTCTCCGGTGACCGGCTGAAAGGTGAACGTAGGAGTCTGCGTCATGGTGATGCCGGGCGTGCCGGCCAGTGACGTTGAATCGCTGTTGGCCGGAAGCAAGGAGAGCGTTCCCGTCAGGCTTCTCTGTAGCGAATAGCCGGAAATGACCTGGGTCGTGTTGAGGAAGACTGGTGAATCGCCGAAGCGGATGCGAACGATGTTGGCCAGGGTCTGAGCCTTCTGGCTGTCGCTCAACGAGCGCGCATAGCCGATTTGATCCTCATAGAGCCGCTTTGGAGCGAAGCTCGCGCAGCCTGACAGAAGGAGGACCGCAAGGAGCAGACAGGCTCTGGAGGAACGAGTGGGTATCGGCACATCGGCATTGCTATCAGCTTGGTCTGCAGCCGAAAAGCGTAAGATCAGAAGCGACCTGCGTTGCGCTATTACACACCTCGTGCATTTTCGCGGGAATTTCGAACACTCACACCGACGTCGCCATCGCAGAATGATCTGCCTTGAAATACCAGTTCCTCTAACGACAGCCCTTGGCATTCTTGTGTTCGCCAGTTCCCGTGAGGCGAGATAGTGCTGCCCGGCCAAACCACGATCATCCCCATGAGACTCTCGCCCCTAGCGCTGTTCCCTGCTGGCGATCCGGTTCCCGCTCCTGACCGACTTCAACTCGCAGAGAGTGCCGTGCTAATCCTCACGTCAGTTTGCCTGGGCGAGACCAAACACGCATAATCAGGCAAGTGACGCGGTGGCTTGTTTCCTTGCCACCGATCGACGGCGCAACCGATGTGCGATGGCCAAGGCCAATGACGCAGGGCATCATGATTTCGACATAGGCGTTAAGCTCGGCAGCCGGGGCCTCGGATCTTGCAAGCGATGCCAGATGGACCGGCGCACGCCGCGCGGTATAAGGCGGTCAGCGGCGAGTGTCCGCTGACGTGACCCCCGTCTTTCATCCAGCGGCAACCAGAGACCGACCGTTATTGAGCTGCTACCCGTTCTTGGACCACCCTGCTGGACGTCATCCAGTTCCTGCCGGCCAGAGCGGGCCATGTGCCGCTGACCGGTTCACCAGCGATATCGGCGGCTTATTGCCGATCGCGCTATGTGGCCGCACCTCGTTATAGTCTCTACGCCAAGTCTCGCATTTTCCGACCGCATCGTCGAGGCTCATGAACCAGTGCTGGTTCAGGCATTCCGCCCGGAACTTGCCGTTGAACGATTCGATGAACGCGTTGTCGGTAGGCGTGCCGGGCCGAGAGAAGTCCAACACGACGCCCTTCATGTACGCCCACAGGTCGAGGTCTCGGGAGACGAACTCGCTGCCCTGGTCAACGCGGATCGAGGCGGGATAGCCAACCTCACCACAGACCCGGTCGAGCACTTCGATCACGTCCGGTGCCCGGAAGCTGAACCGCGGCACCACCGCCGGTGAGAACCGGCTATACGTGTCGATCACCGTCAGGATGCGCAGCTTCGATCCCGTAGCCAACTGGTCATGGACGAAGTCCATCGCCCATACTTCATTCGAACAAGACGCCGCGCAGCGGCCTTCTCTCAGCTTCGCCTTCACCCGGCGCCTCGGTGGCTTTTGTCGAAGCTGCAGCCCCAACTCCTTGTAAAGCCTGTATACCCGCTTGGCATTTACGTCCCAGCCCTCCCGCCGGAGCAGCACATGGATGCGGCGATAGCCGTAACGCACCCGCGTCTCGGCGATCTCCCGCATCCGCTTTTTCAGGTCGGCCTGATCTGCACGGCAACCACGATAATGGTAGCTCGATCGTTCTGCCCGAAGCACACTGCACGCCCGTCTGATACTGACGGCCCAGGTGGTTCGAACATCATCGACGAGCTGGCGCCGTCGATCAGGCCTCAGAGCTTTCGCGAGACGACATCCTGCAGCATCGCCTTGTCCAGCGACAGGTCCGCGACCAGCCGCTTCAGCTTCGCGTTCTCATCTTCGAGCTGCCGCAACCGCCGCATCTCCGAGGGCATCAGTCCGGCGTACTTCTTGCGCCACGCGTAGAATGTCGCGTCGCTGATACCCGCCTTCCGACACACCTCGCCGATCGTCGTCCCTTCCTCCGCCTGCTTCAATACGAACGCGATCTGCGCCTCGCTGAACTTCGATCTCTTCATCGATCCCTCCGTCACCTGACCCTCAATCCTAAACTGGAATTTTCCAGCTCAAAACGGTCCAGGAAACGGGCAGCAGGTCAACCGCTCAATTGAAAGCACAACGAGGCAGAGCAGCCGCCTCTTACCTTATCTGTCGGATCTGAACGAAGTTTTTGCCGCATCCAGAAGGGTGTGGAGATGCCACCTCGCTTCTTCGTCCCAGCCGATAGCGACAACCCGCGTGGACCGATTTTCATTGTAACAAGTCAATCTCCTATATTCATCGCCCAATAGTTGCTGAAGACGCGCTTACCAGAAACGTCGTGTTGGTTCGAACATGGAAGACACTGAGATTCGGGCTACGCCCTCTCAAGATCCAACCCTTTAATCGCATCCATGCTGCTGCGGAATGGCAGATCACCGGCGCGAAAGGCTCGAACAAGTCCGTGATGGGCAACATGCATGTTGCAATCGAAGCCGGGGAACAGAAGCCGCGATGTGACGTTGTCTGCCTCGCATCCGATAATCTCAAGGGCTTGGCCATTGGATGCGAAATCTCACGAGATTCTTGAAGGGAACCGGTCTTGATGGTCGATGCATCCGCACTACACAGCCATGGTGACGGCATGTCTTCACCAACCGGCCGGGGCTGGATGATCGCATGGGGCGTGCTGCTCATCATAGCCGGTTTTCTGGCCGTTCTGACGCCGGAAATTGCTGCCTTGGCGACGACGCTGTCTCTTGGCTGGCTGCTGCTGCTCGCGGGTGTATTCGAAATTGCTTATGCGCTTCAGACCCGCCGCTATCGAGGTTTCAGCTGGAAGCTCGCCTCCGGTATCGTGACTCTGATCCTGGGTGTGCTGCTCCTTGCCCAGCCCGTCGCGGGTGCAGCGTCGATCGCGCTCATGGTCGGCGCGTTCCTGTTCACCGGCGGCCTAATTCGCACTATACTCGGAGTTCAACTTAGGCCCCTGCCGGGCTGGGGATGGGTGCTGTTCGACGGCTTATTGTCCATACTGCTTGCTGGTCTCATCGCTACTGGTTGGCCCGAGAATTCACTGGCAATTATAGGCGTACTCACCGGGTGCTGGCTAATATCCGCCGGCATCTGGCGGATTGCGCTCCGCTGATCGGCACACGCCTTCCTGGGATTCACAAAGGGCAAAACTCATGGAAAAGATGATCGTGATCGTCTGCGAGGATGAGGCCAAAGCCTATGAGGGGCTCAGGTCTCTCAAGGAACTCGATCGGGAGGGTAGCATCACGCTCTACGCGGGCGGCATCCTAGCAAAAGATACGGATGGGAACCGGAGCGTCAAAACGTTCAGACGATGATCAGTCGGGGCTTGGCACCGCTTTTGGATTGGCCACCGGAAGCCTTCTGGGACTATTGGGCGGCCCGCTCGGTTTGATGGTCGGGGCAACGACCGGGTCGCTTTTGGGGTCGCTTTACGATCTTGAGCGGATCGGGGTTGGAAGCGACTTTGTTGAGGAAGTCTCTCGGCAGCTCTCGCCTGGCAAAACGGCAGTTGTCGCGGAAATCGATGAAGACTGGAGGACTCCGCTTGATACTCGCGTCGAAACGCTGGGCGGTGCCTTGTTCCGGCGCGCACGCGCCGATTTCGTCGATTCGCAAATCGAGCGGCAGATCGCAGCCGAGGACGCTGAGCTCGCCGCCTTGGAGGCCGAGTACGATCAAGCTGTCGGCGACGCGAGAGCCAAGCTTGGAGCGAGGGTAGATGAGGCCCGGAAGAGACGCGAAGCGCTTAACGAAAAGATCAGCGAAAAAACACGCGAAGCGGAAGCGAAACTCGAAAGGCTTCGCGAGAAGGTCGAAAGGGCGACGGGCGAAGCCAGGGCCAAGCTGGAGAAGCGCTTGTCCGAGGCGCGTGCCAATCATGATGCCCGGATCGAAAGGATCGGCAGATCTTTGGCGAGGCCCAAGGAATTCCGTCGGATGGATCATAATACCCGCGGTTCTTCAACGGGTAATGTCACAGCACTGGTCATTTAGACTCAGCCACGAGTGCGCTAACAGATCCGAGGCATTTTTGGTGAAGCGGTAATTGAGCTGCCAATTCGAACCGATTCGTGATGGTGGTGATCGGAATAATAGTTGCTGAACTGCATAAATTCACATTCGAAACACGGCTCCGCTTGGTGGCCTGGAGGAATTCTAAGTGGCCATCATACATTCGATCCAGAGACGTCCGGAACTCGCTGAGAACAGGAACCGAACTCATTTCGAGTAACGAACGATTTGCTGCATTTTTACGTCCAAGCAGGTGCATTAGGTCCAGAAATGCCTTGGCTAGCAGATCTACTTCAACCCGTTGAGTGCCAACTGGTCGTCGCTGCGCTGATCTTTATGGCGACGATGGGCTTGATAGCGTTTTGTGTTCCGGGCGTTATGATCCCAATGGCGATGTCCTCCGGCGCGCTGGTTGGCCCTTGGCTGGCCGGAGCGACGGTGGTGCTCGGCGCTTGCAGGAAGTCAGCTGCTCTTTCTCTTTTCGAGGCGGCTTGCAAAGGATCGCGTTCGGCGAAAGCTTGGAAAACGTTTGGACCTGTTTGAGCGACAGTTCGCCAAACATGGTCTCTTTTATGTGATCGGACTGCGGATTGTAGGCGCGCCGCATTTTCTGGTAACTGCTGGAAGTGCCCTGATGCCAATGAATTCATGGACGTTCGGGCTGGCTACGTTCATTGGTATGTTACCTGTCATCGCGCTTGCAGCGGTAGCTGGGCACCCCCAATAACCCTGGCGCAATCCAATCGGAGATGATTCACTGCACCTGACAGCAGGAGGCGGCGGATGCGTCAGGCGGGATTGTTCGGGCTATCGGATCAGCTGAAGCGGTTGTCGGATTGCGGCGACCCGCTGGAGACGATGGGCCGGGTGGTGGACTTCGAGGTGTTCCGCCCGGCACTGGAGGAAGCACTGGCCTACGGTGACGGTACCAGGGGCGGCCGGCCGCCCTATGATCCGTTGGCGATGTTCAAGGTGCTGATCCTCGCGGCGCAGAACACCGTCAGCGACGCGCGCATGGAATTCCTGATCCGCGACCGGCTGAGCTGGCTGCGGTTCCTGGGCTTCGATCTGGGCGCTTCAACGCCCGACGAGAACACGATCCGGCTGTTCCGCGAGAAACTGACCCGCGCCGACGCGCTCGACGCGCTGTTCGCCGCCTTCGACCGGCAGCTGCGAGAGCGCGGCTATCTGCCGATGGGAGGGCAGATCATCGACGCCACGCTGGTGGCGGCCCCCAAGCAGCGCAACACTGCGGCTGAGAAGGAGGCGATCAAGGCGGGCAAGAGCGCGACAGATATCTGGTCGGACCAGCCGGCCAAGGCCGCGCAGAAGGACACCGATGCGCGCTGGACTCTGAAGTTCGCCAAGGGACGACCACTGCCTGGCGGCAGGCCGGGGATCGATATCGCCATCCCCAGCTTCGGCTACAAAAGCAGCATTGCGATCTGCCGGCGCTATGGCTTCATCCGCCGCGGCAAGGTCACCGACGGCGCGCGCTTCGATGGACGCATGCTGCGCGACGTGGTGACCAACGACAACACCGCCTCCGATGTCTGGGCGGACACGGCATATCGCAGCCGCTCCAACGAGGCGTGGCTCAAATCGATAGGCCGGGTCAGCCGCGTCCATCGAAAGAAGCCCAAGGGCAAGCCGATGCCGGCTCGCACCGCACGCGCCAACGCCGCCAAGTCCACCGTGCGTGCTCGCATCGAGCACGTGTTCGCCAGACAGAAGGACCAGATGGCATTGTTTATTCGCACCATCGGCATCGCGCGTGCCGAGACGAAGATCACGCTCGCCAACCTCGCCTACAACATCGACCGCCTGATCTTTCATGAACGCCGCGCGGCCATGGGATAGCTGTGTTCGGCGGAGGCTAATTCCGGCTCTGAAGAGACGCAGACGGTCCATTCAGCCCGCCAAAGAGGCGCACCACGCTCTCGTCACATCGTTATCGGCGCCCTCAATACGTTGATGGGGGTGCCCAGCTGGTGCAGCACTCTAGGACATGCCATCGGCAGCCTGCCTGCGGCAGGCGCTTGAGGATTGTCGGTAGCACTCTTTGGAACTCTTATTGGGCACGGCTTCCAAGGGCGCTCGGCGACCCAACGCCGTGCGGAAGCACTCTGCGGCTACCGATTAAGCGTGCCGCCGCTAATCGGGAATTCGGGTCCATGTCTGTGACTTGCAGCCGATCTTGCCTACCAGACAACCCTTTCCTTCGGCCGTCGTCGCATTCACCATCGTCACCGTTCCGGTGAAGGTCTTGCCGATGTCCGGAACCAGAACCTTTCCTCGCCAGACGCCCTGCCGCTCCTGGCGGAAGTTTCGAAACAGTTGGGCCCCGATCAACTTCTCGGTGCCGCCCTTTCGGGCGTCCGCCTGCGCCTTGGCGTTTGCCCAAATGACGGTGCCGCACATCTCACTGCCGCAGGGATGCGCGCGAATGTGAACACTGTTTTTCGGATTTCGCCAAGTGCCGAACGACTGGTCGGGTGGCTCTGAATAGCCAGTGCCGTGCCCGGCGATCCCGGCGAAAACACCAGCAACCCAGTATGCCACAAACTTCTTCAAGACACTTCTCCTCGAGGGGGACCGCTACCGACGTCAACTCTTTGAGTTAGCCCGGATCAAGCTTGGTGAACTGGCGAAGAGCGCATAGTATCCTAACGTCGCCTCGAATATTAACCGTTCCGGGAACTCACCACGGGTAATTTTATGATGATCCATTACTGCCTGGCCCTGTAGCCATCAACCCTGACCTTCACTTCGCCTACGTTGCACATCTACTTCTTGTGTAGGTTGGACATCTACGCCGTTCGAGTGAATGGAGGTGAAGGAACAATAACCTGTTGAGAGAGAGCTCCCGCGTCAGGAGAGTCCCGCACCACGAATATGACGCGTTGAGCTTTCCATTCAGGAACAGCCAGAACCATCTCTCCCGCCTCGATCCCGCTTGGCAACCGCAAGAAATAAACGTGCTTTGACAAAACCACCAGACGTCACATTCAGGGCTCTGGGCGTTTCGGGCGCGCGCTCCAGAAACACGGCAGTAGTATGGCCATGCAAAGTCAGTTCTGCCGCTATTTGCGCCGGCAGAGCAGTAGCCGCGTTTTCCGAGCCTCCGTTGAGCAGGCTGAGTTCAACAGAGGCGACACCCGATGCGTCGGGCTCCGCGACTTTGCTGATTACCAGCTCAGGCTGCGACTTCGAGTGGCCTGCATGGGCGGTGCTGGAAGCGATCGCCAAGCCCAGAAACATTCCTGCAGTGTCTCTGCAGGCTCATTGGTCCAACCTTTCAAGCACAGGCAAGCAGAAATGCAGATGTGTTCACGAAACAATATAACGCGGTGTTACGTTTAATAGAGCAGTTACGGGATTGTTCCGGTGCACGGATTCGAAACCATGTGGGCGATGTTCCTGACGACGTCCGGCCGGCAGTTCGCTGAGCCGTCGCTCCGGGCAGCGAACGCATGCGAATGAATGACTGCCCAGACAACGCAGACTGCCGCGCTCCTCGCCCAACCGGTCTCTGAGAGGCGCTGGCGCGCAACCATGTCGGCGAGCTGTTGTTTGGTGCCGATCACGCCTTCCACCCAGAAGTTGCACCGCAAGAGGGAGCCATGATGCCGACGGGAAAACCAAAGATTGTCATTGTCGGATCCGGCTTTGGTGGCCTGGCCGCGGCCAAGGCGCTGCATGGCAGCGCGGCGGACGTGACGCTGATCGATCGAACCAACCACCACCTGTTCCAGCCGTTGCTCTACCAGGTGGCGACCGCGGCTCTGTCACCGGCCGACATCGCCACCGCCAACCGGGTCCTGCTGCGCGGGAGTCCCAATGTCCGCGTGCTGATGGCCGAAGCAACGGGCGTGGACGCTTCCGCGCGGGAGGTGCTGCTGGCCGATGGGCGCCGGCTCGCCTACGACTATCTCATCCTCGCCACCGGCGCTGCATACAGCTTCTTCGGAAATGACGCATGGCGGCCTCATGCCCGGGTATTGAAGTCGCTCGATGATGCGCTGGCGATCAGGGCAGCTCTGCTCGACGCATTCGAGCGCGCCGAGCAGTCGAACGATCCGGCCGAGGTCCGCAAGCTTCTGACCTTCGCTATTGTGGGCGGCGGGCCAACGGGCGTGGAAATGGCGGGCACAATTGCCGAACTCGCCCGCACGACGCTGGCGCGCGATTTCACCTACATCGACCCGCGTCAGGCGCGCGTGGTGTTGTGCGAGGCCGGCGGGCGGTTGCTGGCGGCTTTCGACCCCGCGCTTTCCGCATATGCCGATGAAGCTCTGGAGGCGCTGGGCGTCGAAGTGCGGCTCGGCAAGGCGGTACAAGAGATCGACGCCAACGGGCTCACCGTGGGTGACGATAGGATTGACGCTGGCGCGGTGCTGTGGTGCGCGGGCACCCAGGCACGGCCGGCGGCCCGGTGGCTCGGTGTGGAAGCGGCGCGCAATGGTGCGGTCAAGGTCAGGCCAGATTGTTCGGTGCCGGGTCATCCGGAGGTGTTTGCGATCGGCGACGTCGCCAGTTACGACTCGGGCAGCGGGCACCCGCTGCCGGGCCTGGCGCCCGTCGCCAAGCAGCAGGGCGCCTATGTCGGCCGGCTTCTCGCGGCACGGATCGCCGGACGAGCCGAGCCAAGCGCGTTCCGTTATCGCGATTACGGCACTATGGCGGTCATTGGCCGCTCGCGGGCCGTCGCGGTGCTAGCAGGACTGAAGCTCAAGGGGTTCCTCGCCTGGCTGGCCTGGTCGCTGGTCCACCTGATGCTTATGGTCGACTTCCGCAGCCGGCTATCGGTCTACATCAACTGGTCCTGGGCATGGTTCACCTATGGGCGTGGCGCCCGGCTGCTGATGGGGGAGCCAGGACGGGCGGCGTCAGATCCATGAGCGTGAGGCAGACTGGCATTAAAGTGGCGGCGGCTTCCGGCGGACAGCGGAGCCGCCAAATGTCACTGCTCAGCCCATTCAAAGTCGCCCGGCAGGCCATCGTCGCGGTCGTGATCGTACTTGCGGCACTGGTCTGTCTCGCCTCAGCGCACGCGCAGGTAACACAGGCGTCCACCAAGGTGCAGGAAAAGTCGGACGAATATGTTGATCCTTACGGCCGCACGACCCCCGAAGGCGCAGTGCGCGGGTTCGTCACCGCGCTTGGCCAGAAGGATTATGAGCGCGCCAGCCTCTACCTGGACTTGCGCCGCTATTCTTCCGCCCAGCGCAGGCGGCGCGGTCCTGAACTGTCGAAGCAGTTCGAAGTCCTCCTGACCCGCGGCGGCCAGTTCTTTCCCCGCGCGGCGCAGAGCAACGCGGCCCGGGGACGGCTAAATGACGGACTCGATCCCGATCTGGAGCGGGTAGGGCTGCTCGGATGGGATGATCGCCAGGTGGACATCCTCCTCGAGCGTATCGACCGGCCTCCAGGGGCTGTCTGGCTGATCGCACGCGAAACGCTCGACACTGTGCCCGAGGCAATCGGCGCCGAGGCGGAAACACTTATCGATCGATCGCTTCCCGAACACCTACGCGACATCACCTTCCTTGGCGCACCGCTTGGCCACTGGCTTGTGCTGGTCGGGCTGACGGGTGCTGCCTATCTGCTCGCTTGGGCTGCAATCAGTCTTGGTCTCCATCTCGACACCGCATTTTGCAAATGGCGGCGGCGGGAAACGCGATCCTTCCTCACGACCCTCGCGCCACCGACGCGCCTCCTTCTGACGAGCATCCTGACCACAACGATCGCATCCCGCATCGGAGTCTCGATCGTGGCGCGCGAGAGCTACGGCCGCCTGCTCGAGATCGTCGGCTGGGTCGCGACGGCCTGGCTCGCCTGGCGCATCGTCGACGTGATGAACGGCATCGTTCGTGATCGGCTGCACAATGCGGGGCGCGGCCAGATGGCCTCGATCGCAGCCTTTATAGGACGGCTAGTAAAGGTAGTGATCGTTGCAGTTGGCGCCATCGCGATTCTCGACACGCTGGGCTACGATGTTACAGCAGGAATTGCGGCGCTCGGGATCGGCGGCCTTGCTCTTGCCCTCGGCGCCCAGAAGGTTGTTGAAAATCTTGTCGCAAGCATGTCGATCCTGTCGGACCAACCTGTTCGCGTGGGCGAGTTTTGCAAGATTGGCGATACGCTTGGAACCGTCGAGGAAATTGGCATCCGGTCGACCAGGATACGCACCTTGGAGAACACCTTGGTCGTTATTCCCAACAGCGATCTGGCGGCGAAGCAGATCGAGAACTTCGCGCGGCGTCATCAATTCTGGTTTCATCCGATCATCAACCTCGATTATCGAACCTCGCCCACCGATCTCCGCAGCTTCCTTGAGCGTCTGCGGGCCTTGCTTGCTAGCCAAACTGAGTTTCGTGACCCTCCGCGCGTGCGCCTGCTTGGGCTCGGGAGCGATCGATTTCCGGTCGAGGTTTTCGCTTATGTCACGACCGCCGACAATGACGAGTTTCTCAAGGTGCAGGAGGAGGTGACGATCCTCATTCTCGATCTTGTCGCCGAGATGGGCCTGCATTTGGCGCCCCCTACGGTCTCCATCGTCGGTGGCGCCGCTGAAGAAGGCGAGCATCGGGAGTGAGGGAGCTTCCAGGTCGAGCGGGCAGACCGACTGAAAGGAAGATGTTTGCCCGTCGCTGGAACTTTCGCCCTGCTCTTCATCATGCCTATAAGTACAAAACCCATGGCTCCGGCTGAAGTGTCCCTGCCGCCCATCTAGTCCTACCCTCGTCCAATCACCTATGACGGGACCTGCCAGGACTAACAGCTAGGGCGGAGCAACCGCTTCGGTGCGCGCGACTTGGTGGCGGCAATCCTTACTCTCGCGGCCTCAATCCCTCGGTAAGAAGCTTCATCGCCGCATCGATCACAGCTCCCCTATCATCGACCCTTGGCCCATGACCGCTTGCGAGCATATTGGCAGCTAACAGCAGATCCCCTGCCGTGAGGTCTTCGCGGACGAGCCGGGCCCGCTGGGCCAGGTCGAGCGGGATCGCAAAGATTTGTTCAGCCCGAGACCGGAGGGCTGACGCGGGGCCTTTGCCACTCTGGTCCGCCTCCAGGCCTTCAAGCAGCGGCGTATGGACGAAGGCAACGAACGCCAGATCTTTCAGGAACGGGAAAAAGGCGCCTGGGTCATCCCGATGTTCGTCAACAAAGGCCGCGATTTCGTCGAGCCGCTTCTCGAGCACGGCGACGGCCAGATCCGCCCGGTCGCGGAAGTTACGGTACAGGGTACCTCTTCCCAGACCGGCACGAGCGGCGATTTCCTCAAGCGGCACTTCGTACCCGCGCTCTGTAAAGAGTTCCGTCGCCGCCATTACGAGCCTCTCGCGCCGCTCCTGGGCATCTTTTCGCAATAAATCATCCTCTACAAGTTTGGGTTGAAGCGGACGCCGATGTCCGGCATAGGAATTTTAGATCAGGTATAAATCCGTGCAGCGGGCATGCCAATCGCATCCTGACTGCCAATGGAGTCTGCAGTGCAATGCAAATGAGCAGATGGAGCCCGGCCGGCGTGATAAAATCGGGAAAAGGCATCCATCTTGTCGGGAGGGGCCGACCTCTCCGGCAGGAACCTTTGAGATGCTCATCTGTCTCAGACAGGGAAAAACTTCATCCGGGGACGATTGCCCGGAAGCTGACTCGTCGTACTCCCAGCTGGGATTCGGTTATGATTATGGGCAGAGGCGCGTCGCGGGCCGTCTTAAGCATATGATAATGATGACGATGTGTCGATTGCGGCAAGAGCGATCCATCCTGAATTGCCGAGGGAGCAGCTAATCATGACATTCTGCTCTCTTCGGCGTTGCCGGACGCTGGCGCTCCTCTCGTCGGCGCTTGCCTTCACATCCGCCTGTGGCAGCGATCAATCTGCTCAACAGACCGCTGCAGCGCCGCCGCCGACCGTGCTCGTCATTCCGGTCACAACGACAAGAGTGGCAAACATCATAGAGCTGCCGGGGCGGATCGAGGCGGTTCGTACCGCCGAAGTGCGCGCGCGCGTAGACGGGATCGTCGAGCGAAGGCTTTACAATGAAGGCACCGATGTAAAGGCGGGATCGGCACTGTTCCTGATCGACCCTCGCGACAAGCGCGCGCAACTTCAACAGGCAACCGCCGCGCTCAACAGAGCGCAGGCGGCCCGAATGAACGCGAGCTCTGTTGTCAATCGATATGGCCCGCTGGTAAGCCGTAAAGCGGTGAGCGCGCAGGAATATGACGCCGCCTTGTCGGACCTGCGCCAGGCCGAAGCCAGTGTCCTCGATGCTCGGGCAGCGGTCGATCGCGCTCGGCTGGAGCTTGAATATACCACCGTTCGCGCGCCGATCTCCGGGAGAGTGGGCCGGGCAGAGGTCACTGAGGGCGCGCTCGTCAGTGCCGCGTCCGCGACAATGATGACGACTGTCAATCAGCTATCGCCGATCTACGCCACTTTCGCCCAATCCAGCAGCGAACTTCTCGATTTCCAGCAGCAGATTCGATCGGGCGCGCTCAAGGTCCCGAGCCTGTCCGCCGTCCAAGTAAGACTGATCCTGGAGAATGGGCAGGATTATGGGATCGTCGGCCACTTGAATTTTGCCGATCTTTCGGTGGAGCCGTCCACCGGAAGCCAGGCCGTCCGCGCCCAATTTCCCAATCCCAATCGAACATTGCTGCCCGGGCAGTTCGTTCGGGGGCGCATTGAAGCCGGAACGATCGGAAACGGCATTCGTGTTCCCTCGCGCGCGGTTCAGATCAGCAATGAAGAAGCGACGGTTTCGACGGTGAATTCGGAAGGGATCGTTGCCAAACGTACGGTCGAGCTTGGCGGACAGATGGGAACGGACTGGATCATCCGTGCTGGCCTGAAGACGGGTGAGCGCGTCATCGTCGAAGGATGGCAGAAGGTTCAACCCGGGCAAAAGGTGACTGCGAAGCGGGCCCGGATCTCCGGATCGACGCCGGCATCACGCTGACAGGGGGTAGAAGGATGAATCGCTTCTTCGTCTACCATCCGGTGTTCGCCTGGGTCATAGCCATTTTTATCCTGCTGTTCGGTGTGATCGCGCTGCGCGGCTTGCCCATCGAGCAATATCCTGACGTCGCGCCGCCCTCGCTCAACCTGCAGATGACATATAGCGGGGCCGATGCCGAGACGCTGGATCGTACCGTGACTTCGATCATCGAGAAGGAGATGAACGGGGTTGAGAACTTCCTCTACATGTCCGCCGTCAGTCGATCGAATGGCACTGCGCAGATTACCGTGACATTCAGGCCTGGCACGAACCTCGATATCGCGCGGACCCAGGTGCAGGACCGCCTCAGCCGTGTCGAGCCGCGCCTGCCGCAGGAAGTCCGCCAGCTCGGCGTGACCGTTACGAAGTCCTCATCGGGCTTCCTGATGCTGATCACGCTGGTCTCCAAGAGCGGATCCACCAGCGCGCTGGAGATGGGCAACTTCGCCAGCAACACCATCATCGACGAAATCCGTCGCGTCCCAGGGGTGGGCGACGTGCAACTATTCGGCTCGCCCTACGCCATGCGGGTCTGGCTCGATCCGCGGAAGCTCGCCAGCTACGGCATCTCGGTTACTGAAGCGCTCGCAGCGGTTCAGGAGCAGAATAGCCAGACAGCGGGCGGTGGACTTGGCGAACAGCCGGTAGCTTCGGGCGCCGAGTTCTATGCCAAGATCGTCACGCAAAATCGGTTCTCCACGGCCACGCAGTTTCGTCAGATCATCGTCCGGTCCAACCCAGATGGATCTACGGTCAGGCTTGGCGACATTGCACGGGTGGAACTCGGCAAGGAAAATTACGGGTTCAGGTTGACGTTGAACGGCAAGGAAACTGCCGGCATGGCGATCCAGCTCGCCAGCGGCGCGAACGCGCTGGGAACCGCCGAGGCCGTCCGGGCTCGGATGAAGGAACTCCAGGCCAGTTTCCCCCAGGATCTCAGCTGGACCGTGCCGTTCGACGTCACACCCTTCATCACCGCCTCGGTTGACAGCGTGGTCCACACGTTGATCGAGGCGATGGTGCTGGTATTCCTCGTCATGTTCATCTTCCTCCAGAACTGGCGGGCAACCCTGATACCGGCCGTGGTCGTGCCGGTTGCGCTCGCGGGCGCGTGCCTCGGCCTTTATCTGTTCGGCTTCTCGATCAACGTATTGTCGCTGTTTGCGATGGTGGTGGCAATCGGCATCCTCGTCGATGACGCGATCGTCGTCGTGGAGAATGTAGAGCGGATCATGCGGGAAGAAGGCCTCAATGCCCGACGTGCGACCGTCAAGGCGATGGGCCAGATCACCGGCGCCATCGTCGGCATAACGCTGGTTCTTGTCGCCGTATTCATCCCGATGGCCTTCTTTCCGGGCTCTACAGGCGGGATATACCGGCAGTTCTCCGTTACGCTTTCGATTTCGATCTTCTTCTCGGCTGTGCTCGCGCTGACGCTGACGCCGGCGCTGTGCGCGACCCTGCTCAAGAACCATGGCAGCCACAACACCGAAACAACGACCGTGAGCAGGCGCGGCATACAAGGACTGCTTCAGCGCTTCTTCGCCTGGTTCAACGATAAGTTCGGCAAAGCCACCACCAAATATGTGCGCGGCGTCGACAGGATGCTGGTTGCGCCCATGCGGTGGCTCGCCGTATTCGCCGTCGTCTGCGTTCTCACCATACTGCTGTTCATGCGGCTACCGGGCGGCTTCCTTCCCACCGAGGACCAGGGCTATGCCTTCGTCTCCTACACAGCGGCGCCGGGCGCGACGATCGGCAGGACCCAGGAGGCTGTGGCCCAAGCCGAAGCCTACCTGCACAAGCAACCGGAGGTCCGCAACGTCGCGTCGGTGATCGGCTTCAGCTTCTTCGGGCAAGGCCAGTCGGCCGCCCTCTCTTTTGTCGATCTCAAACCTTGGGAGGACAGGCCGGGAGGCGATCAATCGGCCAGCGCCCTTGTCCAGCGGGCGAACGTTGCTCTTGGCGGAATTCCGGAGGCGATGGTTTTTTCCCTGGACCCTCCTCCCATTCAGGCCCTTGGTAACGCCACCGGCTTTTCGATGAAAATCGAGGACCGCAGCGGTACGGGCGGCCCGCTGCTGCAACAGGCCAGCCAGCAGATTCTCGTCGAGGCATCCAAGAGCAAGATCTTCGGAGGCGTGCGCCCCGAGGGGTTGCCGCCGGCGCCACAGCTCTATGTCGATATCGACAGGATCAAGGCACGCGCGCTGGGCCTGCAAATCGGCGACGTCAACCAGACGCTCGCAACCGCCTTCGGCTCGGCTTACGCCAATGACTTCGTCTACGAGGGCAATGTTCTGCGCGTGTATCTTCAGGCGGAGGCCGCGCAGCGCATGCGGGCAGAGGACATCGCCCGGCTCATGGTGCGCAACAACGAAAATCGGATGGTGCCATTCGCATCCTTTACCAGCGCGCGTTGGACGGCCGGTCCCCAACAGCTGGAGCGATACAACGGCTATCCTTCCGTGACGCTTTCCGGGCAGGCAGCTCCGGACCAATCGAGCGGCGCCGCACTCGACGAGATGGAACGGATCGCAGACAAGGTGCTGACGGGCAATCTCGCATATGAATGGACGGGCACTGCCTATGAGGAGAAGCAGGCGGGCGGCCAGATTGGGCTGCTCCTGGGGCTCTCCGTGATCGTCGTGTTCCTGCTCCTGTCCGCGCTGTACGAAAGTTGGCCGGTCCCTCTCGCCGTCTTGCTCGTGGTTCCGTTCGGGATCCTCGGCGCGGTGCTTTTCACGATGCTTCGCGGGTTCTCGGCCGACGTATATTTCAACGTCGGGCTGATCACTATCATTGGCCTTGCCGCCAAGAATGCGATCTTGATCGTCGAATTCGCGCTTGAAGATCAGGCGAACGGACGCGATCTGCGGGCGGCGACGACGAATGCCGCGCACCAGCGCTTGAGGCCGATCCTCATGACCAGCCTTGCCTTCATCCTGGGCATGGTCCCGCTCGTGATCGCGAGCGGCGCTGGCGCCGCGAGCCGGAGAGCAGTCGGAACAGGCGTGGTCGGCGGCATGATCACCGCGACGGCCTTCGGGATCTTCTTTACCCCCCTCTTCTACTACGCCGTGCGCAAATGGCTCGCGCGCAATAACAATCACGAGGAAGAGGACCGTCGAGAAGCCGAGGCCGAGATCGCGAACAACACGGGTTCGCCTAACGAGGCTCCATCGCATGCGTAAGTTCAGTTTTGCGCTCATCGGGCTCGCCACTCTCTCCGGATGCAATCTGGCCCCGCCCTACCGCCAGCCCGCGCCGCCGGTCTATGACGCCTATCCGGTCGCCACCAGCGGTGGTACACGAGTAGCGACAGAGATCGGCTGGCAGAGCTTCTTCGGAGACGCGCAGCTAAAGGCCTACATAGCCGCCGCGCTCGCGAACAATCGGGATTTGGCGGCTTCTGTCGCCCGCATCGCTCAAGCGCGCGCGCAATATCGGATCCAGAATTCAGAGCGTCTACCGCAGGTCGGCGTAGGCGCCTCGGGCACGCGCACGCGCACGCCCATAGGATCGTTAGGTCTGGGTGACACGCTCAATCAGGGCGATACCGAAGTCCCGGACGCTTTCACGGCAAGCCAGTACAATGTGCAAGTCGCCGTCACATCCTTCGAACTCGATTTCTGGGGTCGGGTTCGCAACCTCAGCGCGGCAGCGCGCGGACGATATCTCGCAACAGTTGAGGCGGAGCGGGCGTTCCGGCTGTCGTTGATAAGCGATGTCGCCGCCTCATATTACGCGATCCGGGCAGGTGAGGAAGGAATCTCCCTTGCCGAGCGTACAGTCCTCACTCGGCGCGAGGCTCTCGAGATCGCCAGGCTGCGGCTCGACGCTGGGGTGACCTCCTCCGTGGATTATGATCAGGCGGCAGTGCTTGTAACACAGGCAAAGACGGAACTTGCGGACTTGCGCCGCTCCACGGAGCAGCAGCGAAATGCATTGCTGGTCCTCATCGGCGGACCGATGACCGGTGAATTGCCCCGCGGACGGCGAATCGAAGATCCCGGCCAGTTTGAGCCGCTCGATGCGGGGCTACCCTCATTGCTCCTCATAAATCGGCCGGACGTTCTCCAAGCGGAACAGGAGCTGCGCGCAGCCAACGCCGATATAGGCGCCGCGCGCGCCGCCTTCTTCCCTACGATTTCGCTTACCGGAAATTACGGCTTTGCTTCCCCGGACCTTGGAGATTTACTAAAACGGTCGGCGCAGAGCTGGACATTTGGCGCCCTCCTCAACCTGCCGATCTTTGACGGGGGGCGACGCGAAGCGCAACTTGGCCAGGCGAGAGCGCGGCAGGAAGAACTCGTCGCCACCTACCAGCGCACGGTTCAGAATGCATTCCGCGAGGTCTCGGACGCTCTGGTCGGCCGTCAGCGTTATCGCGAACAGATACGCGCGCAGGAAGAAGCCGTAGCCGCCTATCGTCGCCTCGCGCAGACCGCCCGGGACCGGTATGACAACGGCATATCGATATACCTTGAGGTCCTCGACGCCGAACGAAACCTGTTTTCCGCAGAGCAGCAGCTCATTCAGCTTCGCGCGACGGCATTGCAAAATGGCGTTTCTCTCTACACCGCGCTTGGCGGCGGCTTGAGAGCGCAGTGACTGGCTCAGCCCCAGTGACGGCAAGGAACAACGCGTTCGACACCGCTTGATACCTCCCTGTCCAGCCCACAGCCGCCGGGGCGCTGGAGCCGCCGGCACGCCCAGGGCTGGTGGGCGCACACACGCGGGCGCGTGCGCTCTATCGGCGCTCAAAACCAGCGGATTGAACGGCCAATGAGGCGGACCAGTCGACCACCTTCACCATATACTCGCTAGCGGCAGCACCGAAGGCGGGGACGATCGCCCCAGTCCGATTCTGCGCGGCCGGAGACAAGGTCGCGATCGCCTGGGTTGCTGCCGCTTTACCGTCCCTGATGCGAATCAGCCTGACCTCGCCCTCGATGCGGACAGTTGGCGCTGCATCCTTCGCGCCATCGGGCGCATAGACAGCCTCGAAGCGTTCGATGTTCAGCTGGAGCGCATAGTCCGCGCCAGCCGGTTGGCGCGGCGTGGCAAGCAGAATGTCAGGCGCGCGCGCAGCGAATACGTCCCGCAACGACTGCGTGAACAGATCAGATGCCGAGGTAACCCACCGTGCGTCTTTTATATACATTGCTCTGTGACCCTGGGTAGTGAGCAGGCGATCGCCGTCGACTTCGGGAGCGAAGCGTGTCCGCAGGAGAACGATTGGACGTCGCGCGGCATGAGGTTGGCCCGTCGGCGGGTCGATCGCGAGTGAGGTGACATCAAGACGATAAAGATCGTCAGGTTTCCCGCCGCCCAAAAGCGCTCCGACGCAGGCGCTGAGGGTGAGAAGGAAGGCGAGCGCAGCGAGCGGTCGTAGGATCATCTTGGCAACTCCAGTTCCTTGCCGCTGCCCCTGCTGAGGGCCGCGCGTGGGTTCTGCCGCACCTGACGGATGAGTGCGTCGAGGGACTCTGCTGTTTCCTGGAGGCTCAGCATCGTCGCGTTGATATTCGGCAGCGTTGTCGATCCGACAGCGCTGCTCTGGGCCTCGAGATTGGCAATCATTCCGCGAGCATCGCCGATCGCAAGCTTAAGATCCCTGGCCGCAGACGAGACGTCAGCGAACGTCCTCCGGCCGTCTCCAGCGGCAATGTCGCGCACGGTTGCCGCCGCGCCCTGGATATCGGTTGCCGCTCGATCGAGCTTTGCGATCGCCGAGGATGCGTTGACAAACATCGCGCGGTTCGCAGCGATTTCGCTGGTAGTCGCACGGACATCTTCGACAGCCGCCGTAAGATTGGCAAGGTTCCGATCCGACAGCAGCCGATTAACCCGACTTAGCGCTTCGGTCGCATTTTCGATCATCTGCCCGCCACCTTGCAGCAGCGAAGATAGCGCGTTCGCCTTGCTGCGGATAACAGGACGCTTGTTCCGAGACGACTCCTTCAGCAGCGCGCGCGTGGCAGAACCGGCGCTGATCTGGATGACGCTGACGCCGGAGATGCCCTGAGTTTCGGTGGAGGCGAGCGAATCAACGCGAACAGGCGTTCCTCCGTCCAGCTGAACGTCGGTTACCACACGGTTCGGATCCCTCTGGTCGAGCGCTATACGCTGGATCTGACCTACCTTGATGCCATTGAACTGAACCTCGCCCCCCTGGCTAAGGCCGCGCACCGGGCCGCGAAAGACGATACGGTATTCATCATAGTGTTGATTGAACTGGGCGCGTCCAAGCCACACGACGAATACAAGGGCCGCGATCAGAATCGCGGTCGCTATCACGCCGACCAGAGCGAAATGGGCATGACGTTCCATCAGCTGTGTTTCTCCTGGACGGCTCGTCCGCGAGGCCCTTGAAAATATTCTTTGATCCATGGGTGCTCGGACTTTTCGAGCTCGGCGACCGGCGCGACGGCAATCACCTTTTTCTCGGCAAGCACGGCAACACGGTCGCAGATCGCGTAAAGTGTATCGAGGTCATGTGTAATGATGAACACCGTGAAACCGAGCGCGTCGCGCAACGCGCGAACCAGGCCGTCGAACTCATTGGCTCCGATCGGATCGAGTCCGGCTGTAGGTTCGTCGAGGAACAAGAGCTCGGGATCAAGTGCGATCGCCCGCGCGATTCCGGCGCGTTTCCGCATGCCGCCTGACAGCTCTGAAGGCCGTAGGGCGCCGGCATGCTCAGGCAGGCCTGCAAGCTTGATCTTCAATGCAGCGAGATCACGGACAAGCTCCATCGGAAGTGCTGCGTGCTCCAGAAAAGGGGCCTCGACATTCTCCTGGATGGTAAGTGAGGAGAACAGCGCGCCGCTCTGGAACATGACCCCCGTCCGTCGCTCGATTTCTGCACGGCCAGCCGGATCGGTCACATCATAGCCGAAGATTTCCACTCTTCCACCGTCAGGCCCCTTCAGGCCCAGGATCGTGTTGAGCAGTACTGACTTGCCGGATCCCGAGCCACCTACGACACCAAGGATTTCGCCGGCTCGCACCTCTAGATCCAGCCCGTCATGGATGACGTTCGCCCCGAATGCGGTGCGCAGCCCCCTCACGAGGATCGGCGGCGCCTCCTGTGCCATGGTCGGGTTCGCCTCGGTCAAAGGTCCAACACCATGAAGATCAGCGCGAAGATCGCGTCGAACATGATGATCAGGAAGATCGATTGAACGACAGCTGCGGTGACGTGCCGACCGAGACTCTCAGTATCGCCGCCCACAAGAAGGCCATGACGACAGCCAGCTGCCGAGATCACGAGCGCGAGAAAGGGCGCCTTGCTCATGCCGATCCAGAAATGATCGATGTCCACTGTCTCAAGCGTGCGCTGAATAAAAAACGTGGGATCGATATCGATCATCGCCCAACTGACGATCATGCCGCCCAACATTCCCCCGATGTCGGCGCAGAAGGTCAGCAATGGAGTCATCAATAGAGCTGCCAGGACACGCGGCACCACCAGCGCCTCGAAACGGTCGACGCCCATTACCTGCATGGCGTCCACCTCCTGGTTCATCCGCATCGAGCCGAGTTGGGCTGCAAAGGCGGAAGCTGAGCGACCGGCGAGCAAGATTGCGGCAATAACGACACCGAATTCGCGAAGCACGGCAACGCCCACCAGTTGCACGGTAAACACAGAAACGCCGAGCGTCGTGAGGAGGTTGGCGCCAACCAGCGCGATTACCGCACCGATGAAGAAGGTCATGACCATGACGATGGGTACGGCGTTGATACCTGCCTCTTCCATCACGGCGAACAAGGGGGTCAGCCGCAAGCGACGCGGATGAAGGGCGATGCGCCCAAGAGCAACCATGAGTCGCCCGGAGAAGTCCATCGTGCGGTAGGCCTCTTCGCCGATGGCAACGACGGCCTGGCCGATGCGAACGAATAACCCCTGCAGCCACATTCGAGGGGTATCCACTGGGGTAGTGTCTGAAGACCCTTTCACCAAATCGCTCAAGCGGCGAAGATCTTCGCGCCCGCTGTCGCGAAGTGCGCTCTCGTCGCCAACGGCTTTGATGATTGCAAAGACGCCCGCGCTGTCCACTTTGCCAAGGCTTGAGACATCGACCCGCACAGGATGCTGATGCGCCTTGATTTCCGATCCGAGGCGAGCTGCGGTCCTTCCAAGAGTCAGGACTGTCCAGTCTCCCCAAAGAATGAGCTCCACCCCGTGCGAATCATGGAACAGCCTGAAACCCGCCGGCTGCTGCTTGACCTGTCCCCCAGCGGACATCATGAAGCAGCTTCCGCTCTGGATGACTGACCTCTCGTTTCGCTGCGAAAGCAGTGCTCAACTTCATGCGCAAAGCCGCGATAAACGAGCCGCCCCCCTCCTAATTCGTCAGAAGCGGGGGCAGTTTTGTGGCCGTTCGCCAGGTGGTTGAGAATGATAGCCCGCGCTCTGAAGACACGACTCTTGACCGTTCCAAGCGGGAGCCCGAGGCAGTGCGCGGTTTCCTCATAGCTTGCTCCATCGCTCACAATCGCGAGGAATGGTTCACGATACTTCTGCGACATGAGGTCGATCGCTTCGCGGCATTCCTTAAGGAAAATAGCCGTCTCCTGACTCGCGGTATCGATGGCGAGCCTTTGCAAGAAGAAATCCTTCCACTCACCGCGGAAGCGTCGCCGACGCAAATCATTCAGGAATACGTTGCGAAGGATGGTAAAAAGCCATGCCTTGAAGTTCGTTCCCGGCTGGAAGCGGTCCCACGCCGCCCACGCGCGAACCAGCGTATCTTGCACAAGGTCTTCAGCCGCGGCGGCATCCTTGCTGAGATATCGCGCACGCCGCTGTAGCGCGGGAAGCACCGCTTGCAGTGCATTCGTGAAGTCCGATCCTGTCACGCATGACGGATCCCCAAGTAACATCTCAGAAGAGGCGCCACGGCGCTCGCTCACCGAATTACCAACTTAGCGATCGGCCGCACGGACGATCGCCGTAAACAAGGGTTTGATCGCACGGATCAACGCGAAGCGCCATGCTCGGGCAGTACGATTGTGGATGCACGCCTGGCCCGTCTTTGGCAAAGTTTGTGCCGCCTGGCTTTTCATGCTCTCGCCTCCTGTAATCGAGGAAATTATCCCCTAAGTCAGCTTCGGGCGGTTTCCCGATCTCCACCAATTTCCCGACGTCCAGACGAGCGGTGCAGCGAAAACCATGTGCATGCCTGAACTGTTAGCGGACATTGATGTCCGGCTGCAAGAAAAAACCCATGTGGTTGGGGAAATCTGTTGCCGTCGACAAACGCCACTGCCTCCCTACTCGTTCATCAGCATGGCAAAGCCTTTGCATGAAGGGGCATCGATATCCTATCGACCGCTCAGTAGATCGGGACGCTCCGCTCAAGTAGCGATGGTTCACTGAACCGCGCCGGGTTTGCCGGAGGCTCCAACTCCTGAGAAGGTGGAGCCTGTATGGACTTGTAACGGTTTTGCGCCGGTCACCTGAGCGATTAGAGCTCGCAACAGGAGACCGACGAGATGATCAAGCA
>NZ_JARYGI010000026.1:0-46569 GCF_033795625.1 Sphingobium sp.
CAGCGATATTTGGCGGTCTGGTGACGCCAGCATCTGCGCCTCCAGTCCATCGAGGCGCTCCATCTCCTGTTCGAGCCTCGTGATTTTCTCCTTGAGCCTGTCCGTCTTGGCCACCAGCGCATCCGTCGGCTCCTGCCGGTCGGCAGTATCCAACTGGGCCAGATAGCGAGCAACGCTTTCCTCGATCTGCTGACGTCGTCGCTCCAGTTTGGCTTTGGTAAAGTTGCGGTCCCGGTTGTTCACCGCCTTGAACTTGCTGCCGTCAATGGCGACGCTTCCACCTGCCAGCAGCCCCATTTGGCGGCAGAGCAGGACGAAGCGCCCGCAGACCTGCCGGATCGCTTCGCCATTATCGCGGCGAAAGTCAGCGATCGTCTTGTGGTCGGGCACGAGCCGCCCGATCAACCACATCAGTTCGACGTTCCGGTCGGCCTCACGCTCCAGGCGGCGGCTCGACTGGACCCGGTTCAGATAGCCGTAAATATAGAGCTTGAGCAAAACCGAGGGATGATAAGCGGGTCGGCCCGTCGCAGCAGGCTCGACACCGGCAAAGCCGAGCTCTCCAAGATCGAGCACTGCGACAAAGGCATCAACCGCCCGAACCGGATTGTCCTCTGCGATCCAATCATCAACACACGGCGGGAAAAGTGTCGTTTGGCTACGATCCGCACCGGTGATGAAGCGACCCATTTGACCCTCCAGACTGTCGCCTCATCATAGCATATTTAACGCGTTTCCACACAGTCTGGACCAGAAATTGCCATTGCGAGGGGCTGAGGCTGCACTTGGTTGCGGACATCCGCACCCCCGCCTAAACCAATGGTGAAATCAACATTTAAGGATCGAGCGACTTGAAGAACAAGGCAAACCTGTCTGACCTTGTAAAAATACTGTGTGGAGCGATTCTTGCTACCGCTAGTGTACCCACCAAGGCACAGGCTCCAGCGGATACCCCGCTCGAAGCTCCGCCGACTGCGGAAAAGGTGATTGCCTATCTCCTCAAGGGCGGCACGCCTAATCCTGACCGGCAGTTTCGTTTTCGTGGTCTTCCTATAGAAGATCGCCAAGGCCTTAGGTTCAGCACGTATGAGAATGTTAACTGCACAGAACCGTCACGTTACCGGGCGCGGACTTATTGGCGATGCTTCTATACCATGACAGCGTTCACCCGCTCCGGCAAAAAACTGACTTCCACCGCCTGGGAAATCTTAGCTCACGACGGCGAAGGTGGAGTACAGCCTATCATGTTGGAAACGAGGTCTATGAACAAATAAGTTGCGGTCGCCTTTAGGTAAGCGCACTGGCTCGGCCGTCTGCCTCGTTCGATTGTTGCGCGAGTCCTTGGGGCAGCTTTCCTCGATTTGAGCCCTATAACGGACGGTCGCCTAACCACCCTTAACCGACCTCCACACCCTTCCAGAACGCAATATGGTCGCGGATATTCTCCGCTTTGGGCTTGGGATCGGGATAGTACCATGCGGCGTCGCGGTTCTCGGAGCCCGCAACATGCAGGCTGTAGTAATGCGCGGTGCCTTTCCAGGGGCAGATCGTCGTCGTGTCGCTCGGCCGCAGCACCGAAGGATCGACGGCATCAGCCGGGAAATAGTGGTTGCCTTCAACGACAACTGTGTCGTCGCTGCTAGCGATCAGGGTGCCATTCCAACGTGCTTCAACCATGATGTTCTCCTTGAAGACCAACAGGTCGGGCACGGGCCGGTCCAATTCAAGGCTCAGCCGTAACTCTTCGTGAAGAGCAGCATCAGCCAGGCGTGGGCCTTCCTTCCCGCAAGGGCGAGAGAGGGCAATAGCGCAACCTCCGCTCTACCCAGAACCCCAAAAGCCCGCCCTCAGCCGAGCGCGGAGACCAACTGGTTCCGTATCGCTTCAAGCCTGGAAATCAGCGCGACTTGGTCGCTATGCTGCGGCGCGGGAGTGGCGGCTTCTTCGGGCGGAGGCACGACAGCCACAGGCAACGCCCGCACTTCCGCCGGACCTTGTCCGGGCCCTTCCACCAGCGCCTTCTGGGCGCCGCGAACGGTAAAGCCCTGCACATTCAACAGTCGGTGTATTCGCCGCGCCAGTTCCACGTCCGCCGGGCGATAATAGCGCCGGTTTCCCGATCGCTGCAGCGGCCGCAGTTGCGGAAAGCGGCTTTCCCAATAGCGCAGGATATGCTGCGGTACGCCAAGCTCCGCCGACAGCTCTCCGATAGTCAGAAATGCACCTTCGGCTTTCATGACGATCATGTTGCACCGCGCAGGTGCAGGCCGTCAACCGATTAGCCGCTCACCTGAGATCAGGCGCGGGCGATCCGTTCGCGCATGGACTGGCTGGCCCGGAACGTGAGCACGCGCCGCGGCGCAATTGGCACTTCCACGCCCGTCTTCGGGTTGCGGCCGACGCGCTCGTTCTTGTCGCGCAGCACGAATGTGCCAAAGCCTGAGATCTTCACATTCTCGCCCTCGGCAAGTGCGCTGCACATCATGGCCAGGATCGATTCCACCATTGCCGCGGAGTCCGCGCGCGACAATCCTATATGCCGGTTCAGCGATTCCGCTAGATCGGCTCGTGTCAAAGTAGCATTGTTCGTCATCAAATCCCCACCCGATGCAAACCCCCAAAGTCACACGGGAGAACCCGTAACGACCCGCTTGATGTGGCGGATTTTCAGTGCCTTGGCAAGCTATACGATCGATAAACAAGAGCCATTCCGGGCGCTGTCCCGGACAGGGACGGTGCACGGTCGGGCCGTATTACATACGAAGGACGCATGCTCCCCAGGTAAAGCCGCCGCCCATCGCTTCCAGCACCACCAGATCGCCGCGCTTCACGCGCCCGTCGCGCACCGCCACGTCCAGCGCCAGCGGTACCGAAGCCGCCGATGTGTTCGCGTGACGGTCCACCGTCACCACGACTTTCTCGGCCGGAAGCCCTAGTTTCCGGGCAGTTGCATCCAATATGCGGGCATTCGCCTGATGTGGCACGACCCAGTCTACATCGGCGCTCGTCAGCCCAACTTCTTCCAGTGTCTCGCCCATCACCGCCGCCAGGTTGACGACCGCGTGGCGGAACACTTCCTTGCCCTTCATGCGCAGCTTGCCGACCGTGCCCGTAGTCGACACGCCGCCATCGACATACAGCATGCCGTTGTGCCGTCCGTCCGCGTGCAGCTTCGTCGCCAAAATGCCGCGCTCGCCGTCTTCGCTACGCTCCGCGCCCAGCACCACCGCGCCCGCGCCGTCGCCGAACAGGACGCAGGTCGTGCGGTCCTCCCAGTCCATGATGCGGCTGAAGGTCTCCGATCCGATCACCAGCGCCTTGGTCGCGCTGCCGCCCCGGATCATGCTGTCGGCGACCGACACCGCATAGAGGAAGCCCGAGCACACCGCCGCCACATCGAACGCCACGCAGTCATCGATGCCCAGCGCCGCCTGAACCTTGGTCGCCGTCGCAGGGAAAGTCTGGTCCGGGGTCGCCGTCGCCAGCACGATCAGGCCGATCTCGCTCGCCTCGACGCCCGCCGCCTGCAGCGCATTGCGCGCCGCCTCGGTCGCCAGCGTCGCCGTCGTCTCATCGTCGCCAGCAATGTGCCGGTTGCGGATGCCGGTCCGCTCCACGATCCATTCGTCGGACGTGTCGACGGTCTCCGCCAGTTCGGCGTTGCTCACGGCGCGGCGCGGCAGCGCGGACCCGGTGCCCAGCAGGACGGAACGGCAGATCATTTCGCGGGCTGCTCCTTGGGCCGCGCCGGACCCTTGCGGGCGGCGGGAGGGCTCGCGGAGAGCCCCTCGATATTCGCCAGATCCTCGGCAATGCGCCGGGTGATGTCTTCTTCCAGCAGGCGCGCGGCGACATGCACTGCATTGGCGACGCCCTTCTCGTTGGCGCTGCCATGGCTCTTCACGACCACGCCGTTGAGGCCCAGGAAAACCGCCCCATTGTGGTTGTTCGGATCGAGATGATGCTTCAGCAGGTACATGGCGGGCTTCGAGATCAGGAAGCCGATCTTCGACCGGATCGAGCTGGTAAAGGCGTTCCGCAGCACATCCGTCACGAACCGCGCCGTGCCCTCGGCGGTCTTCAGCGCGATGTTCCCGGCAAAGCCTTCGGTCACGACCACGTCGGTCTCGCCGGTGCTGATCTTGTCGCCCTCGATAAAGCCGTCGAAGGAGAGCGGCAGGGCCGTCGCGTCGCGCAGCATAGCCGCAGCATCGCGAATCTCGTCCGTGCCTTTCATCTCCTCGGTGCCGATGTTCAGCAGGCGCACACGCGGCTTCTCAAGGTCCAGCACGCTGCGGGCATAGGCCGCGCCCATCACCGCGAACTGCACCAGATTGCGCGCATCCGATTCGGTGTTCGCGCCCAGGTCCAGCATCACGACATCGTTGTCGCCTAGCGTCGGCAGCAGCGCCGCCAGGGCGGGCCGGTCGATCCCCGGCATCGTGCGCAGCGCGAGCTTCGCCATCGCCATCAGCGCGCCGGTATTGCCCGCAGAGACCGCCGCCCCCGCCTTGCCCGCTTTCACCGCCTGAATGGCAAGGCCCATGGACGTGTCCTTGGACTTGCGCATCGCCTGGCTCGGCTTGTCGGTCGCGGCAACGACGTTCGGCGCGTGCACCACATCGGATGCCGCGCGCAGGTTCGGGTGCTTTTCGAGAGCGGCGTTGATCTGCGCCTCATCGCCGAACAGCGTGAAGCGCAAACCCTCGTGCCGGTGGCGCGCCAGCGCGGCGCCCGCGATCATCACGCGCACGCCTTCGTCGCCGCCCATCGCGTCGATGGCGATTCGCGGCTGCTGGCTCACTGAAATCCCCCTGGAACGGAGAGAGTTATGGGTGCTTTACGCGCCGGCTGCGACGACTTCGCGGCCATTATAATGGCCGCACGCAACGCACAGGTTATGCGGGCGCTTCAGTTCACCACAGTTGGTGCATTCCTGAAATGCTGCGACCTTCAGCGTATCGTGGCTGCGACGCATACCACGCTTTGAAGGGGACGTTTTCCTCTTGGGGACAGCCATGTCGGCACCTGTTTCCGTATGTTAAAGTTCGATGCGAACGGCCGGAACGCAAACCAGATGCTGACGGCCAATCGAGCCGCAGACCCATGCGGCCCGGAATATCGCGAAGCCCTGCGCCTATAGCGCTTTTTGCATGACGTGCAAGAGGTTCCTTGCTGATCCATTGCGCTGCCCGGCCTTGCCCCGGCTGGCATGAAGAGGCACTATCGCTGCTTACCTCGGGGGAAACACGTCATGTTCTTGCCTATCACGCTGACCTTCGCCGCGGCCGCCGCATTGCTGAACTTCTGGCTGGCCATGCGCATCAGCCGCATGCGCAGGTCGGAGAACGTGCTGTATGGCGACGGGGGCAATTCCGCGCTCACGAAGCGAATGCGAGCGCAGGCCAACTACGTGGAATACACGCCCTTCATCCTCATCCTGACGGCGCTGCTCGAATTGGCCTGGAATAGCCCGACCTGGCTGTGGATCGTTTCGCTCGTTTATATCGTCGCCCGAATCGCCCATCCGTTCGGCATGGACGCGGACCACCCGGCGAAGACGCGCATATTCGGCATCATCGTGACCTGGCTGGTCGTCCTGACGCTCTCGGGCGCGGCGCTCTACACCGTTTACGCGGGAACCGAAGAACACGTCGTCCCGGATACGATTAGCGCCACCGTCTAGAGCGCCTCTTCCCCGTCACTCCTAAGCCCCAATCCCCGTAACCTGATCGGCCACGAACGGATTGGACCGCCGCTCATGGGCAAAGGTGCTCATCGCGCCATGCCCCGGCACGAATGCCGTATCACCGCCCAGCGGCCACAGCCTGCCGGTGATCGCGTCGATCAGGTCCTGATGATTGCCCATCGGAAAGTCCGTCCGCCCGATCGATCCCTGGAACAGCACGTCGCCCACGATCGCCAGCTTGGAGGGCGCATGGTGGAACACCACATGGCCGGGCGTGTGGCCAGGGCAATGATAGACGTCCAGCACCAGATCGCCGACCGTCACCGTGTCGCCATTCTCCAGCCAGCGGTCAGGCTCGAACACGCGCCCGTCGACGCCATATTTCCGCCCGTCCTCCTCCAGCCGCGAGATCCAGAAGCGATCTGCCTCCTGCGGCCCCTCGATGTGCACGCCAAGCGCCTTCGCCAGCGTCCCCGCCTCGCCGCAATGATCGATATGGCCGTGGGTGATCAGGATCTTCTCGATCGTCACGCCCTGCTGCTGCGCCGCCGCCTTCAGCCGCGCCAGATCGCCACCCGGATCGACGAACGCCCCCCTGTTGGTGGCGGTACACCAGAGCAGCGTGCAATTCTGCTGCAAGGGCGTGACGGGGATCAGGACGGCTTTAAGGGGCGGATTGCTCATCGCCCGGATGTGGCGAAGCTTTGGCGAATGCGCAAGGTATAGAGCATGACGATCACGGCCACCCTCCTCTCCGTTCGTGCTGAGTAGAGACTGAGCTTGTCGAAGCCTGTCCTTGCATATTGGTGCTGGCATTCATTTCAGCGTTGGCTGAATTGATGCCAATATATCCGGGGTCATGACCCCGGATATATTGGAGCGGACAGGCTGTGCCTGTCCTTGGGCATAAAGCTCGCGATTCTCAGCAAAGCCGTCCGCTCCATCTATGCTCGTCTCGAACGGTTGCCAGAGCCTTGAGCTCGCATGCAAGGTGGAGAAACATGATGTCAAACAACAGCCAATATGTTGCGGTCGATGTGTCGAAGGCGGCGCTCGATATTGCCATGCCTGGTGCGAACCGGGTCTGGCGCAGCGCCAATACGCTGTCCGGTATCGCGGCTTTCAGAAAGCGGCTCGGGATCTTGGAACAGCCCCATGTCGTCTGCGAGGCAACGGGCCGCTACGGACGGTTGCTCGCCCGGCAGATGGGGAAAGCTCACATTCCCATGAGTATCGTCAACCCCAGGCAGGTTCGCGATTTTGCGCGAGCAACGGGCCAACTCGCCAAGACTGATGCGCTTGACGCTGGCATCATCCTGCGCTTCGCTAATGCGATGCAGCCCGCCCTAACACCGCCAACACCGGAAAATCAGGCGCGTCTCGCCGAACAGGTGCGCAGAAGGCGGCAACTGGTCGAAATGCTGGCTACCGAAAAACAGCGTCTCTCAGGTCTCGATGACGCCGACACGCTGGCTTCGATCCGCGAGCATATCGCCTTCCTACAAGGTCAGATCGGCCAGTGTGATACGCGCATAAAGGCGGAGATTTCGGCCGATGATACGCTTGCGCGCAAAGCTGTTCTGCTGGAAACCATTCCAGGCATTGGCGCCACAACGGCCGCTGTACTGATCGCCGAACTCCCGGAACTCGGCATCGCCGACAAAAAGCAGATCGCAGCCCTTGCCGGCGTCGCTCCCATGAACCGCGATAGCGGACAGTGGCGCGGTCAGGCGCATATTACCGGCGGCAGGCTCTCCGTTAGATGCGCGCTCTATATGGCAACCCTGCCCGCAATCCGCTTCAATCCAACCATCCGCGACTTCTATCAACGCCTCCGCGCCGAAGGCAAAGCGCCAAAACTCGCCATCACCGCCGCCATGCGAAAACTCCTCATCATCGCAAACGCCATCGTCCAACAAGATAAACCATGGGCCAATCCCGCTTGACACTCAATACGGTTGCTGAGCGACTGCCTTGGCAATCAGCCGAAGGGGCTCGTATCGAAGCATCTGCGCCAAGCTTCAATCCTTCGACACGCCATTTCGACAAGCGCATTGGCTACTCAGGACGAACGGCATCGGGACAAAACACCATCCCTCATCCTACCCGCCGCCCGGTCCAAATCACGCGCCCAACGATATCCACCAGCCCCGGATCGATGTCGTCCCAGTTCGGAAAATGCGGATTGTCGCTCCGCACCGAAAAGCGCCCGCGCTTCGGCCCCATCGCCACGCGCTTCACCATCAGCACGTCGTCCAGCCGCAACACATAGATGCCGTCGCGCAGCCGCGCCGCGCCGTCCGCGCCGTCGACCATGATGTCGTCGCCATCGTTCAGAGTCGGGGCCATCGATTCGCCGTCCACCCGGATGATCGACAACGCATCGCCCTTCACGCCCATGTCGCGCAGCCATGCGGCATCGAATGCCATCGCCCCCGAAGCCCGCTCATCGTCGTCCAACGACCCCACACCCGCCGAAGCTCCAAGCGACAGACGCGGCACGGTCACGATCGGCAACGACCGCTTCTTCACCGGCACCTGCGCGCGCCCCTCCTCCGGCCCGCCCAGCAGCCGCTCGTCGACGCCGAAGTACCGCGCCAGCGTCCGCCGGTCCGCCTCGTCCAGCTTCCGGGGGGTACCGCGCTTGATATATTGCTGGATATAGGCCGGATTGCGCCCGATCAGGCGCGAGAGCGCCTCATACCGCTCACGCCGTTCGGCGATCAGTCGGTCCAGCGCATGACGTGCGGAAACATCGTTCATGCCACTCTTATAGAAATAGGATTTTCCCTAGACAAGTAGGAAAATGAGTTTGAAATAGGAAAAACCCTATCCGGTTCGACTCAAAATGCGGAACGGTCGGGAGCGAACGAAGGGAAGGAACGAGAACCATGCATCTGCTGCGCCGCATCGAAGTCTTCATCAGGGAGCATGATATCCCGCCGACGCGGTTCGGGCGGGAATCCGTGCGCGATCCGCGCCTCGTGCTCGACATGCGCAATGGTCGCGAACCGGGGCAACGGATGAAATCCCGTGTAGAACATTTCATGAACAAATACAAGGAAGGGGCAAAGCCTTGAGCCGCCACACACCCGTTCGCGCCGCGCAGCCGCTATCGACCCGCCGCCTGCTCCGCTCGCTGCTCGACCTGACGGGCCCCGACGTGCTGGCGCATTGCAGGGAGACCACGCCCTGGGCCAGCGCCCTCTATGACGGCACCCGGCACCTGATCGAACTGGAACTCACGGGCGAGGACGCGGCCCTGCGCGCAGAGGCGCTGGCGCAGCTTCTACCGAACGCCGAATTCCTCATCATGGGGAACATCGTCGCGGATCTGGCGGTAGACGAGCATGTCGTGCTCGACGCGCAGCGCCACCGCCTCGACCTCTCAGTCCTCACCATAGCCGACGCCTGAGGCGCGAAGGCTCAGCGCGTCGTGATCTGCTGCAACGTGCCCAGCGCCTGGCGCAGCGCTTCGTCGATATCCGCGTCCACGCCTGCCCGCACATCGACGCGGGGCATGGGCGGGATATCGGCCAGCACGCGCGGCTCGGCAGGCGCTTCACCGGCGCGGTTGCGGCCCGTCTCCGCCAGCACATCGCCAACCTGCTTCACGGCCGCCGCAGATTGCGCCAGCGCCTTGCGCCGTGCGATGCCATGCTCGAACCGATCGACCAGTTCGGAGATGCTGAGGCTCTCCAGCGGCGCCCGCGGGACCTGAACGGGCTCTTCCTCCACAGGTAAGGCCATGATCGCTTCGGTCAGGATCGCGCGATCCTCCATCGGCTCGGGCGCGCGCGGCGCGGACGTGTCACCGAATGGGCTGAACGTGACAGGCTCGGCCTCGATGCTCTCTGTGACCGGAGCCTCCACGATCTCTTCCGCAAAATCCAGCGCATCGGCCATGTCCGTGATCGCCTGCGGCTCATAGACATCGGCGGCCGGGAACGGCGCGGGCCCGGCAAGGATCTCCGCTCCCTCAAAGTCCCGGCTGGCGAAGATCGGACGCCGCGCAGGCGCATCGGGATGCGCGTCCGCCCGGCGCAGGACCGGCATGGCCTCCGCCTCGTCCGCTCCTTTACTGCGCCGACTCCGCGTGAACGACGTCAGCTTGCCCAGTGCAAAACCCATAGCGCCTCTTCCCTCTGTCAAATTCCCGACCGGCGCACCGGCCTCGTCTCGATGATGTCCACGCGGGTCGAGCGTCAGCGACACCCCCATGCCCGCCAGCGCGGCAAAGCCCGCCAGTATCGCCCGCGCCGAAAAGCCGAGCGGCGGCGCGGCAGCGGGCACGATCTCCGAAAGCCCGGTGGACGCCACCACCAGCTCGATCAGCGGAATCGGCACGGACAGCATCGCCAGCGCACAGGCGCTCGCCGCAAACAGCGCCATCAGCCGCCGCCTGCGCGTTTCCCGCGCCTGTTCCCGCCGCACGCTCATGCTGCCTTCGCCCTGCGATGATCCGCCAGCAGCCGGTGATAGACTGGCTCATAGCGCATGATGTTGCTCGCCCAGTTGCGCTCCCGCTCCACGAAGCTGCGCGCGACGGCACGACGCTCATCCCACCGCGCCCGCTCGCCGAACACGCGATCCAGCGCCCGCGCAATCGCCTGCGGATCATCGGGCGCGAACAGCGTGCCCGTCACGCCGTCCTCGATCAGTTCGCGATGCCCGCCCACGCTCGACGCGGCGACCAGACGCCCCTGCGCCATCGCCTCCAGCGGCTTCAACGGCGTCACCAGGTCGGTGAGCCGCATCGCCTTGCGCGGATAAGCCAGCACATCGATCAGGCTGTAGTAATTCTCCACTTCACCGTGCGGCACCCGGCCGACGAAGACGATATGATCCGCCACCGGCGATGCCGCAGTCTGTTCCCGCAACGCCGCCTCACGCGGCCCGCCGCCGACCAGCAACAGCTTCGCCGCAGGCCGCGCCGCCACCAGCGCAGGCATCGCCCCGATCAGGTCGTCCAGCCCCTCATAATCGTAGAAGCTGCCGATGAATCCCACCACATCCGCGCCATCCAGCCCCAGCCGCGACCGCAGCATCGGATCGGCAGGCACCGGCGTCCCGAACATCTCCATGTCCACGCCATTGGGCGAAACGGCGATCTTCGCCGGATCGACGCCGCGCGCGATCAGGTCGTCCTTCAATCCCTGGCAGATGACGATCACTGCATCGGCGGCGCGCACGACGCGGCTCTCGATCTGCTTGGTCAGCCAGTAGCGCGTGCTGTTCTCGGTACCCGTGCCATTGCCGACCGCCGCATCTTCCCAAAAGGCGCGGATCTCATAGACGAAGGGCAGTCCATGCCGCCGCGCCACGCGCAGCCCCGCCAGCGCATTCAGCACCGGCGAGTGGGCGTGGATCAGGTCCGGCCGCCACTGGCTCACCACATTCTCGGTGGCGTCGGTCAGCGCGGCGATCTCCCGCCACTCGCGGATGATGCCATGGCCGGACGTAATCTCGCCCGGAGTACGATGAAAGGTCAGGCCATCGACGGTCTCGACCATCGGCCCGGCAGCGGTGTGCCGCCGCCCGGTGACGCCGCACACGCTCCACCCCTGCGCCATCTGCGCCCGCAGGATCGCCCGCGTGCGGAAGGTGTAGCCACTGTGCAGCGGCAGGCTGTGATCGAGGACGTGGAGTATCCGGGTCATGTCGAACCCGATCTGCCGGAAAAGGATTAACTTCGCGTCAACCGCGATCCGCTAGTCATTCCCTCAGCCATGGCAACGAACATTCAGCCTTAAGTGATCGACACTTTTTCCCTGCTGGTCAGCCATGGCCTGATCCTGATCGCCTTGTGGCGCCTGATGTCGCGCGACGATCTCGACCGCGAATCGGATGAGACCGGCGCGAAAGGCAACACGCCCGATGCGTGACCTGTTCTTCGTCGCCTTTCTCGGGCTGTTCTTCCTCACCGGCCTGCGCCGTTCGTTCCTGCTCGTCCTGGTCTATGTCTATATCGACGTCGTCTCGCCGCAGCGGCTTTCCTATTTCCTGCTGAACAGCATCCCCATTTCCGCCATCGCCTTCGGCTTGGCCGTGCTCGGCTGGCTGATCGCGGACGATAAGGGGGAGATGCGAATCTCCCTGCGCCAGATGCTGATCGTCGCGCTGCTGATGTGGTGCGGCTACACGACGCTGCACGCGGACTTCCCGCTGGAGGCCGCGACCAAGTGGGATTGGGTGTGGAAGGCGCTGATCTTCGCGATCTTCCTGCCCCTCACTCTGCGCACCAAGTTGCGGATCGAGGCGCTGGCGCTGACTCTCGTCCTATGCGCCAGCTCCATCGTCATCACCGGGGGCATCAAGACTTTGCTGTCGGGCGGCGGCTATGGGCTGCTCAACCTGATGGTCAGCGACAATAGCGGCCTCTACGAAGGCAGCACCATCTCCACCGTCGCCATCGCGATCATCCCGCTGATCCTGTGGCTCACAGATCACGGCACCATCTTCCCGCGCGACCGCCGGGTGAAGATCTTCGGCTGGGCGCTCTCTTTCGCCTGCCTGCTGATCCCCATCGGCACGGAGACGCGCACCGGCCTCCTGTGCATCCTGCTGCTCGCGGGGATGATGATGCTGCACATGAAGCGCCGCCTGCTCTATGGCGCGCTGATCGCCATGGCCGCCATCGCCGCCGTCCCGTTCCTGCCGTCCAGCTTCACGACGCGCATGGACACCATCGAGAATTACCAGACCGACGAGAGCGCCTCGACTCGCGTCGCCGTGTGGCAATGGACAATCGAATACGCCAGGGAGCATCCGCTGGGCGGCGGCTTCGACGCGTATCTCGGCAACAGCTTCCGCTACGAGAAGATGCAGATGGACGGCCCGCCCGGCGCGCAGACCCTGCAACGCACCGAAGTCATCGACAGGGGCCGCGCCTATCACAGCGCCTATTTCGAGATGCTGGGCGAACAGGGCTATCCCGGCCTCATGATCTGGGCGCTGATCCACCTGATCTCGCTTGGCCGCACCGAATGGCTGCGCCGCCACTACCGCCGCAGCGAGGACCCGGCCAAGGCGTGGATCGCGCCGCTGGCGCTGGCGCTCCAGCAGGGCCACCTCGTCTATCTGCTCGGCGCGCTGTTCATCGGCATCGCCTATCAGCCGTTCGTGTTCATGCTGCTGGCCCTTCAGATCGGCCTGTCGACCTATCTCGCTCGCCAGCGCAGCCATGAGGAAGCCGTCCCCATCTTCACCCGCCCGACGGCCAGGGCCGCGACTGCATGACCGGCGAACTGCGCAGCCTCACCGCCGCTCGCGGCCTCGCGGCATGGCTGGTCGTCCTCTACCACATCCGCAGCGGCGCGGACTGGGCGCCGCTCTGGCTGCTGGAGGCCGCCAGCAAGGGCTATCTGGCCGTCGATTTCTTCTTTCTGCTGTCCGGCTTCGTGATCTACCTCTCCGCGCATCGCACGATGCTGCGCGAGGGGCAGGCCGCGATCCTGCCGTTCCTCGGCCGCCGCTTCGCCCGCATCTATCCGCTCTATGGCTTCATGCTGGCCCTGACCGTGCTGTTCGTCCTCGCCCTCCAGCTGACCGGCGGCTCGACCGAGGGCTATCCATGGCGCGAACTCCCGCTGCATATCGCGATGATGCAGAATTGGGGCCTCACCGAGCTGCTTGCCTGGAACCATCCTGCCTGGTCGATCAGTGCGGAGAGCGCCGCCTATCTGCTCTTCCCCCTGCTCGTCCTGCGCACGCCGATAGCCCGCGCGAACCGCACCAGCCTGCTCGGCGCGATGATCCTGACGCTGGGTCTCCTCGGCCTGATCCTGACCGGCAATGGCGAGAGCACGCTGGGCGGATATATCCCCCAATTCGGCCTGATCCGCTGCCTCACCGAATTTGCGTGCGGCGCGATGCTCTGCGCCTTCTGGCTGCGCGGGCCGGATGGTGAAGTGCATGCCTTCGCGATATCGATGGCGGGCGTCGCGATGTTCTGGGGCCTGTGGCTCGCCGGTCTCAGTGGCGAGATATGGGCCTTCCCGGCGGGCGCCGCCTGCCTCATCCTGGCGCTGGCCCACGCCTCGGCCTTCCGCCGTAACCCGTTGCACTGGCACGGTTTTCAGGCACTGGGAGAGATAAGCTACGCCACCTACCTCTCCCATTTCATGCTCTACATCTGGTTCAAGATCGCCTTCGTGCAGGACCCCGGCTCGGTCCCGCCGATGCTGATGCTCGCCTTCCTCGCCCTCACCCTTGCCGCCTCGTTCCTGCTCCATCACGGGATAGAGAAGCCGGGGCGGCTCTGGGTACAGGGCCTTACGAAGCGGGCACAGCCTCGGCTTGCGTCACGGCCTTCTTGATGGCCTCGACGAAGGCCGGGATGTCATCGGGCTTGCGGCTGGTGATCAGGTTGCCGTCCACGACCACCTCCTGATCCACGACATTGGCGCCCGCATTGAACAGGTCGGTCCGCACCGAAGGCCAGCCCGTGACCGTCCTCCCGTCCACCACATCGGCCTCCACCAGCAGCCACGGCCCATGGCAGATCGCCGCGACGGTCTTCCCGCTCTCCATGAAGCTCTCGACGATATCGACGGCCTTCTCGTTCATCCGAAGCGTGTCGGGATTGGCGACCCCGCCCGGCAGGATCAGCGCATCATACTGGTCCGGATCGACATCATCCAACGTCATGTCGGGCCGGATCGTGTCGCCCTTCTCGTCATGCTCCATCCCCTGGATAGGGTCGAGCTTCGGCGAGGCGAGCGTCACTTGCGCGCCGTCCTCCAGCAGGCGGGCGCGGGGTTCGAACAGCTCCGATTGCTCGAAGCCGTCCGTGGCGATGATCAGGAAACGCGTGTCGGCTATGTCAGGCATGACAACCTCCTGTGGCACTGAGGGGAGTTGCCGCATCAACAGGTCGCCTCATGGAAGGTTGCGGAACGAAGCGACGGAACGCGGGTTCAACGCGACATGCCGAATGGGCCGCGTCCGCTGGCATCCGCTGCACAAGCGCGCTATCGTCGCGGCCCTCACCATTTGAAGGAACTTCATGTCCGCCGCCGCCAAGTCCGCGCCCAAAGAACCGCTCGTGAAGATCAACGCACAGCCGCCGGACCTGGACCAAATGTGGCGCAGCACCGCACATTGGTTCGACCTGCACGGGCTTGAGATCCTGATCGCGGCAGGCGCGGGCTTCATAATCTATCTGGCGCTGAACGGCATCAAGCACCTCGCCCAACGCCTGCGCGGCGAGCCGGGCGACACCGCCAGCCTGATGTCGGTCGTCGGCCGCGCCTTTTCCAAGACCACGCATTTCTTCATGATCATGGTCTCGGCGCGTCTGGTCGCGGGCTACGCCAATCCGCCCGAACTGCTGCTCCGCACCATCCAGTTCCTCTTCACGGTCGCGACGGTCTTTCAGGGGGCGATCTGGCTGCGGGAGATCATCCTTGGCCTGATCGAGCGCCGCACATCGGACGATAATGGCAGCGACACGCTGGCCAATGCGATGGGCATCATCCGCATCCTCGTCACCGTCGCCCTGTTTTCCATCGCGATCATCGTCGTGCTCGACAACCTCGGCGTCAACGTCACCGGTCTCGTCGCTGGTCTCGGTGTCGGCGGCATCGCCATCGGTCTGGCGGCGCAGGGCATATTCTCCGACCTGTTCGCCGCCCTCTCGATCATCTTCGACAAGCCGTTCCGCCGCGGCGAGACGATCAACTACGACCAGACCACCGCGACCGTCGAGAAGATCGGCCTCAAGAGCACCCGCCTGCGCGCCGTGACGGGCGAGCGCAAGGTGATCTCCAACGCCAATCTACTGCAGAAGGAAATCACCAACTACCAGCATCTCGACCATCGCCGCATCAAGTTCGCTTTCGGCCTGATCTACCAGACCGACCCGGCGCTGGCCGAGCGCGTGCCCGACATCATGAAGGACATCGTCGAAGCTCTGGGCGGCGTCTTCATTCGCTGCGGCCTCGTCAACTTCGGCGCCAGCAGCATCGACTATGAAGTCGAGTTCGACGTGTTCCTGCCGAACTGGGACGAGATCTACAAGGTCCGGCATCATGTGGCCATCGCCATGCTGAAGCGCTTCCAGGCGGAAGGGCTGGACTTCGCCTATCCCACACAGACCAGTTTCACGGCAGACCCCACCGGCAAGTTCATCATGCCCTATCCCAAGGTCATGCCCGTCAGCGACGTGTCGGGGTGAGATGACGACGGGCTCGCTCGACAGGCTGACCGACTATGACGTGGTCGACCTTGCACAGGATATAGCGCCCGATGCAGCGCCCGCCCTGCCGTGGATCACGACGCGGACGGGCGTCCCCTATTTCCTGACCGAGCAGGGCGAAAGCTGGACCCCCATCGGCCAGAACGACGCCGTGACCTGGCCCGAACTGGCGGGGCTGTTCCGCCGCCGCGACTTGCCCGCCGTCGAGCGGCATCTGCACTGGTTGAAAGACCATGGCGTCACCTGCCTGCGCCTGATGCTGGAATATTGCCATGGCGAGCATCGCTATATCGAGCGGCCTGCGGGGCGCTTTCCTCCGAACATGGTGCGGCTGTGGGACGACATGTTCGCCTTGCTGGAGAAGGTCGGGCTGCACGTTCTGCTTACGCCTTTCGACACGTTCTTCACCTGGGTCAGGTGGCGGCATCACCCCTATAACACGCAGAATGGCGGCCCCTGCGCCAGCCGCCGCCAGCTTCTCACCTGCCCCGCCACGCGCGACGCGATCAAGGCGCGGCTCGCCTTCACCAGCGACCGCTGGGGCGGCAGTCCGGCGATCTTCGCCTGGGACCTGTGGAACGAAATGCACCCGGCGCATGGCGGCGACGATCCCTCCGTCTTCGCCCCGTTCATCGAGGACATCGGCCCCTGGCTCCGCGCCCGCGAGATCGAGCGGCACGGCCGCGCCCACCTGCACACCGTGTCGATCTTCGGCCCGGAACTCATCAAGCATCCCACGCTGGTCGAGCCGATCTTCCGCCACCCCGCTCTCGATTTCGCCAATACGCACCTGTACGAACATGGCACCATCGACGATCCGAAGGACACCGTAGCGCCCGCTCTGGCAGTGGGCCGCCTGATGCGCGCCGCGGTTCAGGACGCCAGCGACGGCCGCCCCGTCTTCGATTCCGAACATGGTCCGATCCATCGCTTCAAGGACAAGAAGACCACGCTCCCAGAAGAGTTCGATGACCAGTATTTCCGCCACATCCAATGGGCGCATCTGGCGAGCGGCGGCGCGGGCGGCGGGATGCGCTGGCCGAACCGCCATCCCCATGTCCTGACGCCGGGTATGCGGCGGGCGCAGCGGGCACTCGCGGAGTTCCTGCCGCTGATCGACTGGACGAGCTTCAAACGCCGCAACCTGAACGAGGAGATCACAGCCTCGCATCCCTCGGTCGCGACCTTCGGCTGCGCGGATGGAAAGCAGGCCGTGCTGTGGCTGCTCCGCACCGACAAGCGGCCAAGGACGCGCATGATCCCCGACGACATTCCGCCTATCACCACCAGCCTGCGCGTGCCGGACATGGAGCCGGGCCGCTACCGCATCACCTGCTTCGACACCTCCGCAGGCACCATCGTCCGGGAGCAGGAGCAGGATTGCCAGGGGCCCTCGCTCGACATTGCCGAAATCTCCGTGGGTCCGGACCTGGCGCTCGCAATCTCGCACCTCGACGGCCCCACCAAAATAGGCAGCTTTTGACGGCGAGAAGAATCCATTTCCCCCACCCCGCTTGCGATTGGCGGCCCGACCGGATAGGGGGCAGCGGCGCGCTTGTTGTGCTGGAGGACGCCACTTGCACGCTGGTTGCGGCGCTCACATCGACGCGCTGCATCTTCGGGCTGCCGGGTTTGTTCCCGGACCACACGGCCTACCATGCAGACCCAGGATATTCGCAACATGAGTGACCGCATCGAAATGCTGCCCCGCCTAGAGCCTTCCGCCAGCCTGACCGTCGAGACGGTGCAGAGCGTGCGCCACTGGAACGAACATCTGTTCAGCTTCACGACGACGCGCCCCTCCAGCTTCCGCTTCCGCTCGGGCGAGTTCGTGATGCTGGGCCTGCAGGGCGAGAAGAAGCCGCTGCTGCGCGCCTACTCGATCGCCAGCCCCGCTTATGCCGAGGAGCTGGAGTTCCTCTCGATCAAGGTGCCCGACGGCCCGCTGACCTCCGAATTGCAGAAGATCCAGTCGGGTGACGAGATCTACCTTGGCCGCAAGCCGACCGGCACGCTGGTCGCCGATGCGTTGATCCCCGGCAGCCGCCTGTTCCTGCTGTCCACCGGCACAGGCCTCGCGCCCTTCCTCAGCATCATCCGCGACCCGGAAATCTACGACCGCTTCGAGCAGATCGTGGTCGTCCACAGCGTCCGCCGCGTCAGCGACCTGGCTTTCCACGATGAGCTGGAATCGAAACTCGCAGGCGATCCGCTGGTCGAGGACGAGGCGAAGGCGCAGCTCCATTACCTGCCCACCGTCACGCGCGAAGAGTTCCGCACGCAGGGCCGCATCGACGCCCTGATCGCAAACGGCAAGCTGTTCGAGGGCGTCGGCGGACCGCACAAGTTCGATCCCGAGACCGACCGCATCATGATGTGCGGCAGCATGGACATGATCCGCGACCTTGCCGCCCTGTTCGAGCGCGAAGGCTTCACCGAAGGATCGAACGCGCAGCCCGGCCAATATGTGATCGAGCGCGCCTTCGTCGGCTGAGCCGGGCACGCGCCTTATCTGGGGCGTCTATCGCAAGGATTTGATGATCGGCAATATGCTGCCGTAATCGTCCGTCCATGCGCGGAAGCCCGGTCGCCCGGTGGGGTCCTGCCAAAGGTCCTCCCCGGTCGTCGCCGTCAGCCGCGCCAGCGTCGCGCGGCTGCGCGACATCGCGATCCAGTTCGATGCCGAGTAATGATAGCGCGCATCCTTGATCGCCGGCTGGTAGAATCGCATCCGCGCGTCCCATCCGCCTTCCTTGGCCGCGGCGGCAATCACTGGCTCCAGGTCGAGATAGCGGTTCGAGATATGCACCAGCAGCAACCCCTCCGGGTTCAGCCGTTTGGCATAGGTCGCAAAGGCTTCGCGCGTCAGCAGGTGCATCGGTACGGAGTCCGAGGAGAAGGCGTCGACCGCTAATATATCGAGCGGCGGCCCCTTCTCCTGCGACAGCATGATCCGCGCATCGCCCAAGGCGATATCGGGCCGAGGCTGACACCGCGCGAGGAAGGTGAACGCCCCGGAATCCCGCGCGAGCCGGATCATCACCGGATCAATCTCATAGAAGCGCCAGGACTGCCCCGGCTGCCGGTAACAACCGAGTGTTCCGGTGCCGAGCCCCACCACGCCGATCCGCGCGTCCGGCCCATACAAGCGTGGAGCGGCGCGCATCGCGAGGCCAACGCCCGAGCGCGGCGCATAATAGCTCGTCGGCATCGCCTCCAGCCCCGGCGTGCGGTTCTGCATCCCGTGGAGCGTCGTGCCATGCACCAGCACGCGCACATCGGAACCGCGGTTGCGAACCTGATACACGCCGAAATAGCTGCGCGTCAGAGCACCGTCCTGCGCACTCAGCGCCAGCTTGTTCCATCCGCCAAGGCACAGCATCAGATAAGCGAGCATACCGGCGAGCAGCAGCCGATTGCCGATCGCGACCACAGCAACCGCGCACAGGAATACGAACGCCGCAGCCCGCAAGCCTTCGGACTTCAGGGACGGCAGAATGACGCCCTCCCCCGCCATCGACACGAGGAGCCCGATGACCAGCAAAGCGGCCGTCAGGACATACCGCCGCGAACCCGCCCAAAGCCGCTCCGCCCAGCCGAACAGCGGTTTCCGTCCGATGCACAACGCCGCTGCCACCAGCAGCAGCGGATGCTCATAGGTCCAGTCGAACAGCAGCGGTGCGATGATCGCGCAGAACACGCCGCCCAGCACGCCGCCCACCGACATCGCAAGATAGAAGCCCGTCAGTTGCGCCGGTGCGGGCCGCGTGTCGTACATGCGCGTATGAAGGGCGACCGCGACGACGAAGAGCGTCAACAGCGCCGCGACCGCCATCGTCAGCGGAAAGCCCCTGACACCAGCCAGAGCCGCACAGCCGCCGATGATCAGGACCAGGGGCGCGACGGCCGTGATCGCATTGGCCAGCGCCCGGCCGGTCGCAAACGCCACGGAAAAGCTCAACAGGTACAGCCCGAGCGGTATCACCCACAGCAATGGCATTGCGACGATGTCGGTCGTCAGATGCAGGCTGGTCGAGAGCATCAGCCCGGACGGAATGGCGGCGAGTATGATCCAGCGCGCGACCTGCCCTGCCTGCAAAGGCTCGGCGGCATGGGATGCTTCCACAACGGGCACGCCGCGCTGCAACATCCACGCACACCACGCCATTAACGCGAACAGCAATATGTATCCGCATGTCCACAGCCAGCTTTGCTGGGCCAGCGGCATGAACGGCTCGACCAGCAGCGGATAGGCGATCAGCCCGCTAAAGCTGCCGAGATTGGACGCCGCGTAGAGCGGATAGGGGTCGCCTCCGCCGGTCAGGGTGAACCACCGCTGCATCAGCGGGGCCTGTGCCGCCACGACGAAGAACAAGGGGCCAATGGACGCGATCAGCAGCCACGGCACCCAGAAGATCGGGTTCACATCGGCGGGTATGTCGCCCGCCATAAGCGAAATCGGCAGCGTCAGCGCAGCGAGCGCGAACAGCGCCAGATGGACGCGCGCCTGCGCAACCGGCCTCAGCCGCGTCACGAAATGCGCGTAAGTATACCCGCCCAGCAGCAGCGCCTGATACACCAGCATCGCCGAGTTCCACAGCGAAGGCGCGCCGCCGACCCGCGGCAGCGCCATCTTCGCCACCATCGGCTGGACGAGAAACAGCAGGAAGGAGCCGACGCAGATGGTCGCCGCAAAGCGCCATCGGCCAGCCGTCGCTCCGACAGGCGCGGAGTCGCTCAAAGGTTCAGTGCTGGCCCCGCTCCCCACCGGCGATTATGGTCGCTTGCTGGCCTTCAGGTAAACATAGCCCGCGCCTGCGGCAGCGCCCACCAGTGGGCCGATGAAGGGTATCGGGATAGCGATCACCGCACCGATGGCGGCTGCCTTTGCCATGCTTTTCCCAAGTGGCTTGTCTATCGTCATTGTCCGTCGCCTCGAAAGTTCATCCCGCACCTAGCGCGAGTGCCGCCCGATCAACGTATGGTCAAGTTAATGGCTCCGTCGATTTTCACGAACGATGCGGCGCACCTGTCGTTTAACCGCGCCACCGGAGCTATTATTGGAACAGCTTCAAGGGGATGGCGTCAGCCATGGCGCGATACCCGGCAGGCGAAGGATGCAGCCCGTCGCCTACGTCATACTCCGCGCGCAGGCGATCCGGGCGCGCAGGGTCCCGCATCACTGCGTCGAGATCGACGAATGCGTCGAAATTGCCCGGTTGCCGAATCCAGCGATTGACCGCCTGCCGGTCCGCTTCGTTGCGGGCGTCTGGATGATAATAAGTGTTGCTTCCGAACGGCAGGATCGTCGCGCCGATCACCTTGATGCCGCGGGCATGGGCGCGCTGTACGATCTGGCGGTAAGCGCCGATCATCCGCGAGACCAGCTCCGCATGCGCCGCTTCGCTCACAGGCGCTTCACGGGTCAACGTCCCGATATCGTTGATGCCCTCCAGAACGATCAGGTAGCGCGCGCCCGGTTGCGCGAGCACATCGCGGTCCAGCCGCGCCAGTGCATTGGGACCCAGCCCGTCCTTCAACAGGCGATTTCCGCCTATCCCCTGATTGAGCACCGCCAGATGGCGCAGCCTGGGCTCACCCTGAAGCCGCGCCGCAAGCCGGTCGGTCCATCGATCGTTGCCGTTCGTCGTCGCCCCCCGCCCATCGGTGATGGAGTCCCCCAGCGCGACGATCGCGCCAGCCGGAGCGCATGTCTCCGCCTCGACCGACGCAAGCGAGAACCAGTGATCGAAGGTCTTTGCGCCCGGCATCGCAGGATCGTTCAGATGATCGCCGGGCAACACGTAGGAGGTCGCACGCGAGCCCGGATGCGATGTCTGCGCGGCAGGCTCCTCCGGATGGTGAATGCTGACGACAAGGCTCTCCAGCGCGGCAGGGGCAAGCGCGACCGGATCGGACAGATATTCCGCCCCGGCCGGGATCATGACCTCACGCCGCCCGTCGAACAGCACGCGTCGCAATGTCTCGCCCTTGATCGCAGAAGACGCAGGATCGGCGGACTGGGCCACAGTCACACCACTTATCCCCAACGGATCGGGGCTCGCCACATTGGAGAGCCGCACGCGCAACCGCTGACCCGCAACGGATGTCCGTACCACCTGCCGCAACGTCGCGCCGCCGAGCACCCCCTTGGGCAGCAAATTCTCGCCGGTGGGCAGCATCTGCGACGATGCCCATGTCGGTATCCAGACGGACGAGCAACTCTTTGCGGCGGCGGCATCGGCCATGCCGAAGGCGGCGAGCAGCGGGGCGACAGCCCAGATCAAGCGTCGATTTCTCATATGCGGCGATCCCTATCGATATCTGTACAACCGGACCTTCTGGATCTGGAACTCGCCCGCGGGGAGCCGAATATGCCGCCCTTGATGAGTCTGGTCGCCATTCATCAGTCGCCCGGATACCCATTGCCCGCTTGCATCGAACTGCCCTTCCCAGGCACTGTCGATCCCGGCGAGGCCCGGCCCTTGCCCCACCGGGCGAAAGGTCACGGTGATCCCCTGGCCCGCGATCAGATACTCCTCCGGCCCGGTCTGATGATGATGCCGCCCGCATTGCCGGTTTCCGGCGTCACGACCGGCCTCTGGATGTCGGCGAAGGCGACCGTGAAGCGGTAAGCGCCGATCGTCTCCGTTACGGGCTCATAGACGATGGTCTCATCATAGAGTGCGCGCGGCCTGAATGCCGACATGCGTCCAAGCCCTTGCGCCGCGAGGATCTGCGGCTCCAGCTGCGCCAATATTCGATAGGCGTCACCCAGCGCGCCAGGCTTCTCCGCCACCGACTCGATGGAGAATGGCCCGAAGCCGATCGCATCCAGCTTGCCGATCGCGTAGAATGCGTTGGCGGGCACCTGCGGATGATCGGCGTTGTTCGCTTCGGGAATGAACAGCGGATTGTCCGACCGCTTGTAACGATGGACGATGTCCACGAAGTTCGGGAAATAGATGTCGGGCGCGAGGAAATCGATGGCGGGCGCTCCTGCCTTCCACACGTCGATCAGGTGCGGCAGCGGCCCGCCGCTCGGATACTCGCCCGGCAGGCGGCCCGGACGATTGAGCGCCACGTTGACGTACATCGGCAGCGGATAGGCCGCCTTGCCCGCCGCCGTCAGGGCGTCGGCGAAGCGCGCATAATGCCAGGCGGTGAAGATTTCCTCCGCCTGATGACCCGGCCCGAACACCTCCGCCCAGGTGCCACTGGTCTTGCCGCCTTGCTCCTCCCAAAGCTGCTTCATCTCCGGCACCAGCGTATCGCGATGCTGCGCAAGGTACGTCATCAGTTCGGCGGGCACCGGCTGACGAAACGCCGCCTCCGCCAGTGGGCCATAATCCCGCGCAACAGGCAACATGCCGATCTCGTTCTCGACCTGCATCATGACAACCGTGTTCTGCTTGTCGTCAGTCGCCTTGATGTGCGCCATCAATGCCGCAAAGGCGCGGCTGTCGGCCTCAAGCGTCGCCGGTGCCATGGCGGAGAGGATCTCCACGCCCTGCCCGTTCGGCAAGGCTGCGCGCGGAAAGCGCACCTGATCGCGCTTCACCCACGCCGGGGCATAGGTCGACATGCTGTTCTTCCACGCGCCGAACCACAGGATGACGAGCTTCAGATCATGCGCCCGCGCATCGCGGATGAGGCTATCGACCGAGGACCAGTCATAGCGCCCCTCCTGCGGCTCGATCAGTTCCCACGAGACGGGGGCCAGCACCGTGTTGAGGTGCATGTCCTTCAACTGCTTCCAGCGCGGCGCCATGTAGCTGGCGCTCGACGCGCTGCTATTGCCGAGTTCCCCTGCGATCAACAGCATCGGCTTGCCCTTCACGTGCAACTGCGTCGCCGTGCCCTGTTTGACCAGCTTTGTGGGCTCAGCCGTCAGAGGCGCGGCGAGGACCGACAGGAACAGGCCCGCCGCTTTGAGCGAAAATCTCATTCTCCATCCCTCTTCAACTGCGCCAGAGCCGCGAGCGCACCATCATTCTCAAGGATCGTCAGCCAGTGCGTCAGCGCGCTGCGGAGAATCGGATTGTCGCGCAATGCAGCGGGTACGATCTGCTCGAAGTTCAGTATCGCCTCGACGCGCGCTGCAGGGTCTTCCGCGCCATTCAGGCGCGTTGCCATCATTGCCGCCAAGGGGTCTTCGACTTTGTAGGCCAGCCCCTTGTCATCATACCCCGCCTGCCAGCGTATCCATGCCGCCACTGCCAGCGACAGTGCCGCGATATCCTGCCCCCGTTCCAGCCGCGTGAGGATCGGAGCGAACAGGCGCTGGGGCAGCTTCTGCGACCCGTCCATCGCAATCTGCCGGGTGCGATGCTGGAGCGAAGCGTTGTCGAAGCGCCCCATCAGCTCGCGGCGATAGGCGGCGACATCCAGTTCCGCAGGAGGCGAGAGCGTCGTCTCCGCCTCATCCCACAACTGCTCGACGAAGGCGCGCGCGGCGGGAAGCGCAAGCACCTCATGCACATGCTCGATTCCCGCCAGCCCACCCAGATAGGCGATCCCGCTATGCGCGCCGTTCAGCAGCCGCAACTTCGCTTCCTCCCATGGTGCGACCGATTGCGTGATCTGGACCCTGTCGCCAAAGTCCGGCCGGGGGCCGCAGAACTTATCCTCGATCACCCACTGCAAAAACGGCTCGGTCTTGACCATGGCACGGTCCTCGAACCCCAGATGGTCCGCCAGGGACCTGATGTCATCATCGGTCGTGGCGGGCACGATGCGGTCCACCATCGTTTCCGGAAACGCACCCTGCTCTGCGATCCAGTCCGCCAAGGACGGATCGTGCCAGCGCGCCAGATCGAGAACTGCGTTGCGCAGCCGCGTGCCGTTATGGGGAAGATTGTCGCAGGATATGGCCGTGAACGGCGGGCGGCCCGCAGCCCTCCGCATCGCCAGCGCCGCCACCAGAAAGCCGGGGGCCGTCTGCGGACGCTGGAGGCTCTCCATGTCCGCTTTCACTTGCAGATCGTCGTGGATCAATCCCCCGGTGGCGGGGTCCAGCTTGTACCCCTTCTCGGTAATCGTAAGGGTCACGATATGCGTGTCCGGATGCGCGAGCGCGTCCAGCAATGCCTGTGGTTGTTCCGGCGCGACCAGCACGGCCTGCACTGCGCCGATGACCCGGTGCCGCTCCGTCGCGCCATCCCGCTCGACCAGAGTATATAGTGCATCCTGCGGCGCCAGCTCGTCCCGAACCGTGGGCGAGCGCAGCGATGCGGCAGTGATGCCCCAGCGCAAATCGCCCTCGTTCAACACGTCATCGAACACTGCCGCCTGATGCGCGCGATGGAAAGCGCCGATGCCCAGATGGACCACGCCGCTCCTGACCGCCCGACGATCGTATCGCGGGCGCCCGACTCCGGCCGGCAGCGTGTCGAGAGCAGCAGTTGATAGCCGCTTCACAATTTATACGCCTGCTTCGCCAGGCCATAGGCAAGCGCATACGCGAGTTCCTGCGCCTCGTCTTCATCCAGTCGATGTTCGGCCACCAGCCGCGCAAGGAAAGCGCAATCCATCCGCCGCGCCACGTCATGCCGCGCCGGGATGGACAGGAAGGCGCGGGTGTCATCGTTGAACCCGACCGTGTTGTAGAAGCCCGCCGTCTCCGTCACCCGCTCGCGGAAGCGCCGCATGCCTTCCGGGCTGTCATGGAACCACCAAGGCGGACCAAGGCGCAATGCCGGATAATGCCCCGCCAAGGGAGCAAGTTCGCGCGAATAGACATCCTCGTCCAGCGTGAAGAGGATCAACGTCAGGCGCGGATCATTGCCATAGGCGTCGAGCAGGGGCTTCAGGGCATGCACGAATTCTCCGGCCGTCGGAATGTCGCCGCCCTTGTCGCGGCCGAAGCGCGCCAGCACTGCATCGTTATGGCTCCGGTGGACGCCTGGGTGAAGTTGCATCACCATGCCGTCCTCGACCGACATGCGCGCCATCTCCACCAGCATATGGCCGCGGAAAAGCTCCGCTTCCCATGATGTGACCGGACCGGCCAGGACCTTCGCATAGAGCGTCTCGATATCGGCCGGAGCAAGGTTCGCGGTGAAGGCGGACGGATGCCCATGGTCGGTGGATGTGGCCCCGGCTTCCCGGAAATCGGCACGCCGCTTCCAGTGCGCGCGGAGGTAGCCGGCGAAGGTGGCGATATCTTCGCCGGTGATCTCGCCGAACGCGCGGAGGTTGCCGGCGAAGTTGATGGCTTGCGGATCGATTACCGGGTCAGGGCGATAGGCCGTCACCACGCGCCCCTCCCAACCACTGGCGCGGAGGGCGCGGTGATGGTCCAGGGGATCGAGCGGCCCTTCGGTCGTGGCGATCACCTCGATGTTGAAGCGCTCGAACAAGGCGCGGGGACGGAACGCGGGAGTCTTGAGCGCCGCATCGACCACATCATAGTAGTGATCGGCCGTGCTCGCTTCCAGCCCGACATCTATGCCGAACGCCTCGGCAAATACCCAGTCCAGCCACATGCGCGAAGGCGTGCCGCGGAAGAGATAATAATGATCGGCAAAGCAGCGCCAGATCGCCCGCGGGTCGCTCTCGGTCGGGCTGCCATCGACGGTCGGAATGCCCAGCCGGTCGAGCGGAACGCCCTGGCTCATCAGCATCCGGAACACATAATGATCCGGGATCACCAGCAACTCCGCGGGATTGGCGAAGGGGTGATCATAGGCGAACCATGATGGATCGGTGTGGCCGTGCGGACTGATGATCGGCAGATCCTTGACGCCAGCATGCAACGCACGGGCGATGTCGCGGGTGCGGGCTTCCGCAGGGAACAGCCGGTCGGGGTGCAGGGCAAGCGGACGGGTCATGCAGGCTGGCTCATGGCAACTTTCGCATAGCGCGGATTGAGGATGTGCGTCGCAAGCAGCGCCAGCAGATAGGCCATGCCGCACGCGATGAAGAAAGGTTCGTAGCTACCCACCTTGTCGAGCAGCGCGCCCAGCGATTTCGACGCGATGAACCCTCCGGTCGCTCCCGCGAACCCGCCAAGCCCGATCAGCGTACCCTGCGCGTAACGCGGGAACAGGTCGCCGGGGATGGAATAGAGGTTCGTTGAAAAGCCCTGGTGCGCGGCGCAGGCAAGTCCGATGAAGGCGACCGCGATCCAGATGTCGCTTGCCTGCACGGCAAACATCACCGGCAGCGCAAACAGGGCGCAGATGAGCATCGCCTGCTTGCGCGCGCGGCCGGTCGCCATTCCGCGCTTGAGCAGATGCGAAGAATACCAGCCACCCGCGATCGCCCCCACATCGGCAAGGATGTAGATCGCCACCAGCGGCGGTCCGAAGCTTTTGAGGTCATAGCCGTACTGCGTGCTGAAGAAATCGGGCAGCCAGAACAGGAACGTCCACCATACAGGGTCGATCAGAAAGCGGCCCGCCATATACGCCCAGGTCTGACGATGCCCCAGCACCCGGCGAAAGCCTGCGCGGCCCACATCCTCCTGCGGTTCCGCCTCGATCCAGGCGCGCTCCTCGGTCGTGATCGTCGCATGGTCCGAAGGCTTGCGGTAGAAGCGCCACCACACGCCCAGCCACACCAGATTGAACACTCCGGTAAGGATGAAGGCCCAGCGCCAGTCCAGCAGCAGCCCGGCGACGAGGAACGACACCAGCAACGGCGTCACGATAGCGCCGACATTCGCGCCCGCGTTGAAGATGCCGATCGCCAGCGCCCGCTCCTGCTTGGGGAACCATTGCGACACCGCCGCGAGAGCCGAAGGAAATGTTCCGGCCTCTCCCAATGCCAGCGGAATGCGGGCTATAACGAATCCGCTCGTGCTGGTGACCAACGTCTGGGCGAAGTGCCCTATGGTCCAGCTTCCCATCGCCAGCATATAGCCAAGCTTCGGCCCGATCCGATCGATGAGCCAGCCAAACCCCAGCATTCCCAAGCCATAGCAGACCTGAAAATAGCCGGTGATGTCGCCATAGCCGGAATTCGTCCAGCCATAGAGCGTCTCGAGCTGCGGTTTCAGCACCCCCAGCACAAGCCGGTCGATGTAGGACAGCACCACCGCCGCAAACAGCATGGCGCAGATGATCCAGCGCACCCTGCCGCGTGGCTTGGGCACGGCATGGGCGACCGTTTCGGGCGCGTCCTGTGCGGCCGCCGCGAGGTCGCTCACCTGGCTCACCAATTGAACATCGTGCCGTCTTCCAGCCGGTTCACCGGCAGGAAGGCGCGCTTGTAAGGGTAATCGGCGGCCAGCACTTCGTCGAGATCGACGCCAAGGCCCGGCCTGTCGCCCGGATGCATCATCCCTCGCTCGAACGTATAGGCGTGCGGGAATACGGCGTCCGTCTCGGGCGTATGGCGCATATATTCCTGCACGCCGAAATTGGGCACCGACAAGTCGAAGTGCAGCGCGGCGGCCATGCAGACGGGCGAGAGGTCGGTCGCGCCATGGCAGCCGGTGCGGACCTGGTACAGATCGGCAAGGCTGGCGATCCGGCGCAGATGCGTGATGCCGCCGGCATGGACGACCGTGGCCCGGATATAGTCGATCAGCTGGTTCTGGATCAGTTCCCGGCAATCATGGATCGAGTTGAAGATCTCGCCCACGGCCAGCGGCGTCGTCGTGTGCTGGCGAATGAGCCGGAACGCTTCCTGATTTTCGGCGGGCGTCGCATCCTCCAGCCAGAAGGGGCGATATTGCTCCAGATCCTTGCCCAAGCGACCCGCCTCGATGGGCGTCAGGCGGTGGTGGATGTCGTGCAGCAGATGCACGTCCCACCCGAGCGCCTCCCGCCCCGCCTTGAACAGTTCGGGGACCACGCGGAGATATTTTTCGGTCGACCAGACATTCTCGGTTGGCAGGTCCGCATCGGCAGGCTCGTAGAAATAACGGTCCTTCGACACGCCATAAGTGGAGGCCAGGCCCGGTACGCCGCACTGAATGCGGATCGCCTTGTAGCCCTCCGCCTGATAGGCTTTTGCCGTCTCGATTGTATCTTCGATCGTGGTCCCGTTGGCGTGGCCATAGACCATCACGCCTTCCCGGCTTGCGCCACCCAGAAGCTGATAAACGGGCAGGCCCGCGATCTTGCCCTTGATGTCCCACAGTGCCGTATCGACCGCGGCAATCGCGCTCATCGTCACCGGGCCGCGCCGCCAATAGGCGCCCTTGTAGAGATACTGCCAGATGTCTTCGATCCGGTGCGCGTCGCGGCCGATCAGGCAGGGGATTACGTGATCCGTCAAATAGCTGGCGACCGACAGTTCCCGCCCGTTGAGGGTCGCGTCGCCAAGGCCATAGACGCCGTCCTCCGTCTCGATCTTGAGCGTGACGAAGTTGCGGCCGGGACAGGTGACAATGACCTTGGCGCTGATGATCTTGGGCATCGATAAGTCCTGTTCAGATGATTTCGAGCGTGACGGATTTTAGGTCGCGGCTATTGGGTCCGGCCATGATGTCGAACAGGCCGGGTTCGACCACTTCCTCCATCTCCTGATTCCACAAAGCGAAGGCGTCGGAGCCAAGGGTGACGCGCACCGTGCGGCTTTCGCCCGGCTGCAGCGTCACGCGCTCGAAGCCCTTCAGCTCCTTGATCGGACGCGTGACCGAAGCCGTGCGGTCGTGGACGTAGATCTGGACGACCTCGTCCCCTGCCCTCGATCCGCTGTTCCGGACCTCCACTTCGACCACCACTTCGCCGCCGGTGCCGATCCGCGGAGCCGACAGGCGCGGCGCGGCCATCTCGAACGTCGTGTAGCTGAGCCCGAAACCGAACGGGAAAAGCGGATCGATCTCCTCGAACACATAACCTCGCCGGGCGCTGGGCTTGCGATTGTAGAAGATCGGGATTTGCCCCGCATTGCGCGCAACCGTCACGGGCAGCTTCGCTCCGGGATTGATGTCGCCGAACAGGGCATCGGCCATGGCCGTGCCGCCCTCCTGCCCCGGATACCAGCACTCAAGGAGCGCGTTTGCCCGCGTCGCGACCGTTATATAGCTTGGCGGGCGGCCGTTGATGGCGCAGACGACGACCGGCTTGCCAGTGGCCGCCATTGCTTCGAACAGGTCATTCTGTTCGCCGACCAGATCGAGAGTGGTGCGGTCGCCAAGATGATTGGCGGCAAAGCCTTCGCGGCTGGTCTGTTCAGTGTCGCCAATGGCAAGGATGATGACGTCCGAACCCTTCGCGACTTCGACCGCTTCGGCGATGAGCGCGCGGTTTTTCGCGGGGTCCGCCAGCAGCACTTCATCTGCCGAGCGATCCTCGCTCTGGGTGATGAAGACGCCTTGCGCGTGGACCACATCGGCTTTGCCCGCCAGCTTCGCCTTCACCGCGTCGAGCAGCGAAATGGCCTGACGCGGTATGCTGGAATAGCCGCCCAGCCGGGCGGTGGCGGCATTGGGGCCGATCACCGCCACCCTCTTGTGAGCGCCAGCCGTCAGCGGCAGCGTGCCGTCATTGGTCAGCAGCGCAATCGACTTGTGCGCAGCCTTCAGCGCCAAAGCCCGCGCCTCGGCATTGCCGGTCAGCCGGCCATAGCCCTTCTCGGGCCAGGGATTTTCAAACAGGCCCGCGCGGAACTTCAGCGTCAACATCCGCGTGCAGGCAGCGTCGACAGCTTCAAGGGGAACTTGTCCCGCGCGAACCTGCTTGACGAGCGTCCGATAGGCCATGCCATCGGGCAGCTCGCAGTCCACTCCGGCCCGTAGCGCGGCGCGACCTGCCGCCTCCAGATCGGATTGGACATGATGAATGGTGTCGAGTTCGTGAACCGCGCCATAGTCGCTGACAATGGCGCCATCGAAGCCCCATTCGCCGCGCAGAACATCGCCCAGCAGCCAGCGGTTCATGTGGCTGGGAACGCCGTCGATCTCGTTATAGCTCGGCATCACGGCGGCTATGCCGGTCTGCTTCACCACGGCGCGGAAGGGCGGGAAGAAGTTTTCGCGCAGTTCGCGTTCGGCGATGGGCGCGGGCGCGATGTTCTCGCCGCTCTCCGGCTGGCCGTGTCCGGTCATGTGCTTGAGGGTTGCGAACACCTTGCCCGGAGGCAGGGTCTTGCCGTCTCCCTGCAGGCCGCGCACGGCGGCGACGCCCATCTCGCCACAGAGATAGGGGTCCTCGCCGAAGGTTTCCTCGATGCGTCCCCAGCGCGGATCGCGGGCGATATCCACGACCGGGGAGAGCGCCAGATGAACGCCGCGGGCGCGGACTTCACGGGCGATGACCGACTGCACATCCTGCATCAGTTGCCGGTCGAAGCTGCCCGCCAGACCGATCGCCATCGGGAACATGGTGGCGTCCGTCGCCATGTATCCGTGCAGCGATTCCTCGTGGAACAGCACGGGAATGCCGAGCCGCGTTTCCTTCGTCGCCCAGCGCTGGACTGCGTTGATGAACGCCACGGTGTCGGCAGGCGTGCGCCAGCGCGCGCCGGTGCCTCCGGCCTGCGTCGAACCTGCAGGTGCGCCACGCCGGTCGGACGGGCGCGTGATCTGCCCGAAACTTGCGGGATAGGCCGCGCTGGCCTTGGCGGGGGAGAACGTCAGATCGTCCATGATGTCGGCCTTCGTCGCCCAAAGCGCGATGATCTGGCCGACCTTCTCCTCAAGCGTCATGCGGCCCAGAAGATCGCGGACGCGCAGGTCAATCGGTGCGGACGCATCCTTGTACAGCGGACCACCGCCGCTTTTGCCGATTGCCGGGGCAGCGGCAACGAGAGAGGTCGAGCCGAGCAGGCCGAGCACTTGCCGACGGGCAAAATGGGCGGCCTTCATGGTACGACCGTCAGGGTCGCGGATTTCAGGTCGACCGAATTTGGGCCGGTCATGATATCGAAGTCTCCGGGCTCGACCACGCGCTCCATTTTGTCGTTCCACATCTGCAGATGCGCGGGATTGATCGTGAAGTTGACGGTCCGGGCCTCTCCGGGGTTCAGCGCGACGCGCTGGAAGCCCTTCAATTCCTTGATGGGCCGCGTGACGGAACTGACCTTGTCACGGACGTATAGCTGGACGGTCTCGTCGCCCGCCCTCGCGCCGGTGTTACGCACATCCACCGATACTGTGACGGAGCCGCCCTTCCCCATGCGCGCCGCGGACAGACGCGGCGTGCCCAGGTCGAAGCTGGTGTAGCTCAGCCCATAGCCGAACGGGTACAGCGGCGCAGTCGTATCGAACAGATAGCCGCGCCGGGCACTGGGCTTCGCATTGTAGAACATCGGCAGTTGCCCGACCGAGCGCGGGATTGTGACGGGCAGCTTGCCGCCCGGATTGACGTCGCCGAACAGCACGTCCGCCATGGCGTTCCCGCCCTGCTCGCCCAGATACCAGCCCTCGATCAGCGCGTTGGTCTCCTCCGAGATCTTGACGGTGGACGCCGGACGGCCGTTGATGAGGACGACGGTGATCGGCTTGCCCAGCGCCTTCAACGCATCGAACAGCTCCTGCTGCTCCCCGACGAGATCGAGGCTCGGGCGGTCGCCAAGATGGTTGTTCGCCCAGCCCTCGCGGCTAGACTGCTCGGTATCGCCCAGGGTCAGGATGATACGGTCGACGCCTTTCGCCGCTTCCACGGCCTGCGCGATCAGGCGGCGGTTTTCGGCAGGGTCGGCCTTCGTAACCTTGTCTTCCCACCAGTCGTCATTCTCGGTGATCTTGACGCCCTGCGCGAAGACGATGTTCGCGCGAGTGCCGACCTTCGCCTTGATGCCTTCCAGGATGGAGACGCTGTGCGGCGGCTGGCCATAATAGCCGCCCAGCCGCGCGACTGCGGCGCTAGGGCCGATCACGGCGATCGTGCCCCCGGGCTTCAGGGGCAACATGCCGTCATTCTTGAGCAAGGTGATCGACCGCTGCGCCGCCTTCCGCGCCAGGGCGCGCGCCTGCGGGTTGTTGGTGATCGCTTCGGAGGCCGTCGCATCGGCATAAGGGTTCTCGAACAGCCCGGCGCGGAACTTCAGTTCCAGCATACGCCGCGCGGCAAGATCGACCTTCGCCTGATCGACGCGGCCTTCGCGCACGGCCTTCGCCAGCAGCTTGTAGGATACGCCATCGGGCAAATCCGCATCGACGCCTGCATCGAGCGCACGCTTGGCGGCACCCTCCAGATCATCGGCAATATGATGGATGCTCATCAGCTGGTCGATGGCGGAATAGTCGCTGACGACCGCGCCCTGAAAGCCCCATTCGCCGCGCAGCACGTCGCCCAGCAGCCAGCGGTTGGCGTGGCTGGGAACACCGTCGATCTCGTTATACGACGCCATCACGGCTTCGATGCCAGTGCGCTTCACGACCTGTTCGAAGGGCGGGAAAAAGTTCTCGCGCAGTTCGCGTTCCGACACGGGCGCGGGGCCGACATTGGTGCCGCTTTCGGGCTGGCCATGGCCGGTCAGATGCTTGAGCGTTGCGAAGACTCGACCGGGCGGTAGCATCCGGCTGCGCCCGGCCCCCTGGAGCCCCTCGACGGCGGCAACGCCCATTTCCCCGACAAGATAAGGGTCTTCGCCGAAGGTTTCCTCGATCCGGCCCCATCGTGGATCGCGGGCAATGTCGACCACGGGCGAGAGCACCAGACTCACGCCGCGCGAGCGGATTTCGCGGGCAATGACCATGTTCACTTCCCGAACCAGATCGAGATCGAAGGCAGACGCCATGGCAATGGATTGCGGGAAGCTCGTCGCGCCCACTGCGGCGTAGCCATGCAGTCCTTCTTCATGGAAGAGGATAGGGATGCCGAGCCGAGTCTGGGTCATGGCCCAGCGCTGAAGGGCGTTCACCAACGCGACCGTCTGGCGGGGATTGCGGCCTGGCACGACGCGCGGGCTGACGGCACCCTTGGCATCCGAAGGCCGGGCAAAGTGGCCGAGCCCAATAGGGAAATTCGCCTTCAGCTTGGCGGGGTCGAGCTGGAGCTTGTCGTCGAAGACCGTGACCTTCGTGTCCCAGGCGGTCGTGATCTGGGCGATCTTCTCTTCCAGCGTCATGCGCGAGAGGAGATCATCGACGCGCGCCTCGACGGGTTGCGCGGCGTCCTTGTAGAGCGGCTTTGCGCTTGCTGCCGGAGTCGAGCGGGCAGATGCCGAAGACACGGGAGCCGACGCCAGCAGCGCCAATGCCGAGACCGCGCCCAAAATCTGATAAGATCGCAACGTCACTTCCCTCTCCACTTGCGAAGTCAGGCGATATTTTTGTTGCTGTTCCGCGCCTGATAGCGTTACCATTGCGCAGACAAGATGAGGTTGTCAATGCCCTCTCGCGGCATTGACAACACACTGGTGGGAGAAGCTTGAATGTCGGCACGGCTGATTTGCTGGATCATGGCCATGTTTGTTATGGTCCTGACGCCAGGGGCAAAGGCGGAAGATGGCTACGACCTCTGGCTGCGCTATCCCAAGGCCCAGGGCGTGGCACTTTCCGGCCTGTCCCGCCATAGCGAAAGTCTTCTTGCGCCCGGCCAGTCTTCCACGGCGATACTCGCCCGCGACGAACTGGTGCGGGGCATTCAGGGCCTGACCGGACGCCCGCCCCAGAGCGTCACAGCGATACAGGGCGGGACGATCTGGCTGGCAACGGCAACCGATTCGCCGGAGCTGGCCAAGCTGTCGCTCGGGCTCGGAAAGTTGGGCCGTGAGGGATATGTGATTCGCAGCGTTTCGGTGGGCGGCAAGGCCGTGACCGTCATTGCCGCCGATGCCGATCAGGGGCTGCTCTATGGCGTCTTCGGCTATCTGCGGCTGGTGCAGACTGCACAGCCGCTCGACAAGATCGCGGTTCGCAGCGTGCCGCGCATGGGCCTGCGCCTCCTCAACCACTGGGACAATCTGAACGGCACCGTGGAGCGCGGCTATGCGGGGCAGTCGATCTGGGACTGGTGGCGGCTGCCCGACTGGAAGGGTCCGCGTTACGCCGACTATGCCCGCGCCAACGCGTCTATCGGCATCAATGGCACCGTGCTCAACAATGTGAACGCCAGTTCCGACAGCCTGACCGCGCCTTATATCGCCAAGTCTGCGGCGCTTGCGGACGTGTTCCGCCCTTATGGGATCAAGGTCTATCTCTCGGCGCGCTGGACCGCGCCGATGGAGATTGGCGGGCTGAAGACCGCCGATCCGCTCGACCCGCAGGTTGCGGCATGGTGGAAGGCGAAGGCGGACGAAATCTATCGGGCCATTCCCGACTTCGGCGGCTTCCTGGTGAAGGCGAATTCCGAAGGCCAGCCCGGACCGCAGGATTACAAGCGCACCCATGCCGATGGCGCGAACATGCTCGCGGCTGCGGTGAAGCCGCATGGCGGCATCGTCATGTGGCGGGCCTTCGTCTACGCGCATGACAATCCCGACGACCGGGCTAAGCAGGCTTATGCTGACTTCAAGCCGCTCGACGGCAAGTTCGCTGACAATGTGCTGGTGCAGGTCAAGAACGGCGCGATCGATTTCCAGCCGCGTGAGCCCTTCCATCCCCTCTTCGGCGCGATGCCAAAGACCCCGCTGATGATGGAGTTCCAGATCACCAAGGAATATCTGGGGCAGTCGACGCACCTCACCTATCTTGGCCCGCTATTTGAGGAGGCTTTGAAGAGCGACACTTTCGCCAGGGGTAAGGGGTCGACCGTGGCGAAGGTGATCGACGGCAGTCTGGACGGGCACAAGCTGACCGGCATAGCGGGCGTTGCCAATATCGGCGCCGACCGCGACTGGAGCGGGTCGATCTTCAATCAGGCCGACTGGTACGCCTTTGGCCGTTTCGCGTGGGACCCGGATGCTTCCGCGGAGACCGTGGCGCGCGAATGGACGGCGCAGACCTTCACCGCCGATCCCCAATTCGTCGAGCCGGTCGTGAAGATGATGATGGGATCGCGGGAGGCGGCCGTGAATTACATGACGCCGCTCGGCCTCTCGCACATCATGGGCACCGGCCATCATCACGGACCGGCGCCCTGGGTGTCCGAGCTTGCCCGTCCGGAATGGAACCCGGTCTATTATCATCGCGCCGACGCAGAGGGCATTGGCTTCGACCGGACGAAGACCGGCAGCAATGCCATTGCCCAATATGCGCCTGCACTAGCCCGTCGCCTTGCCGATCCGAAGACCACGCCGGAGCGGGACCTTCTCTGGTTTCATCATGTCGGCTGGGACTATCGCCTCGCTTCGGGAGAGACGCTCTGGAACAGCCTCGTGCAGCATTACGATGCCGGGGTCGCTTATGTCGGCGGGATGCAGGCGACGTGGAGCAGTCTTCGCCCCTATGTCGATCCGGTGCGCTTTGCCGAGACCGAGGCGTTCCTGAAGATACAGGCGCGGGAGGCGCGTTGGTGGCGCGACGCGTGCATCGCCTATTTCCAAGCGATCTCGAAAAGGCCGCTGCCCGCTGGCGCCGCGGCGCCCGAGCATCCGCTGCTATGGTACAAGGCGCAGAGCTTCCCCCACGCACCGGGCAATCCGTGATGCCTGCCGACCGGCTGCGCATCAACCGAAGCACCATTAAACGGCGCGAGCGCAAAAATTCGGCCAAAGCGCCTTATCCTATGTTTTTCCCCTTAGCTTTCGCCGGAGTTGCCGCTACCGTTTCGGCAATGCACAAGGATTTACTTAACGCGGCGGGCGGCGCGGCGATCTGATGGAAATCAAGACATCCCGCCGCCAACGCAACGCGCCCACCATCAACGATGTCGCCAAACATGCGGGTGTTTCGCCGATGACGGTGTCCCGCGTCATCAACGGCGAGCAGATCGTGAAAGCGGCGACCAGGGAGAAGGTCGAGCGTTCCGTCGCGGCGCTCAATTACGCGCCCAGCGCGGCGGCGCGCAGCCTGGCAGGTGGCGAGGAAACGCGGATCGGCCTGCTCTACAGCAACCCGTCCTCCTCCTATCTCAGCGAATTCCTGATGGGGAGCCTCGATCAGGCCAGCCGCAGCAACGTGCATCTGGTGGTCGAAAAGTTCGCCGAAGACATGTCGATCAAGGGCGCGATCGACCATCTGCTGCGCGGCCGCATCGATGGCGTGATCCTGCCGCCGCCGCTTTGCGATTCCCTCGAAATGCTGCGTGCGCTGGCGGCGGCGATGATCCCAGCCGTCGCTGTCGCCACCGGCCGGACGCCGAAGAGAATGTCGGCGGTGAGCATCGACGATCATCAGGCCGCCCATGAAATGACGCGGCACCTGATTTCGCTCGGCCACAGCAGGATCGGCTTCATTCGCGGCAATCCCAACCAGAGCGCCAGTATGCGCCGTTTCGAAGGCTATGCGCTGGCCCTTTCGGAAGCGGGTATCGAAAGCGACGAGCGCCTTGTTGCGCAGGGCCTCTTTACGTACCGGTCCGGTCTAGACGCGGCCGAGCAGATATTGGACCTGCCTGAGCCACCGACGGCGATCTTCGCGAGCAACGACGACATGGCGGCTGCGACCGTGGCGATCGCGCATCGGCGCGGGCTCGATGTTCCGGGCGATCTTACCGTGTGCGGCTTCGACGATACGCCGCTCGCGACGACGATCTGGCCGGAACTCACGACTATTCGCCAGCCTATCAGCGACATGTCGCGCGCTGCAGTCGAGCTTCTGGTGCGGGAAATCAGGAGCGGCAAGATGGAGAAGGATGGTCCTCCGAGCCACATCCTTCTCGACTACAGCCTGGTCCGCCGACAGTCGGACGCCGCACCCCGGCGACGCCCGCGCAAGCCGTAGCACCCGACAGCGCATTGGCTCGCGCAGGGCGGGCCTTGCTTAGCCGACCATGTCCTCCAGTTCGCGTCCCTTGGTCTCGTGCACCATCTTGCGCACGAAGAAGAAAGAGAGAAATGCGGCAAGGGCGTAGAAGCCATAGGTTACGGGCAGCCCGATACCGGCGGCGAGCGCCGGGAAGCTGAGCGAGATCAGGAAGTTCGCCATCCACTGGGCAAAGCCCGCGATGGCGAGGCCAGATCCGCGTATCTGGTTGGGAAACATTTCGCCCAGCATGACCCACATGACCGGGCCCCAGCTGAGATTGAAGAAGATCACGTAGAGATTGGCGGCGATCAGAGCGATCATGCCCATCTGGTCGGACAGGCGGAGGCTGCCGTTCACGAATGAGCCCGTCGAGAAGCAGATCGCGACCAGAGCAAGCGTTACGGTCATACCGGCCGAGCCCGTCAACAGCAGCGGCTTGCGTCCGATCTTGTCGATCAGGAACACCGTCGCGACGCAGGCCAGGATGGACAGCGAGCCCGACAGGATGTTGATCAACAGCGCGTCGTTTTCACTGAAGCCGACCGATTGCCAGAGCACCGCGCCATAATAGAACACGATGTTGATGCCCACGAGCTGCTGGAACATGGCGAGGCCGATGCCGGTCCAGACGATGGGTCGCACCTTGCCGTTCGTCTTGTCGATCAGGTCGGAGAATTTGGGCCGGTGGTGATCGGCGGCCAGGGTCGCGTTGATCTCCGTGACCTTCCGGTCGGCTTCCATCGGGCCGAAGAGGCGCGTCAGGACTTTACGCGCATCTGCTTCGCGTCCGCGCACCATCAGATAGCGGGGGCTTTCGGGAATGAACAGCAAGGCGACGAAGTAGATGCCAGCCGGAATGACCTGCATCCAGAACATCCAGCGCCACGCGGGCAGGTCCATCCACAGCGGCGCCATGGAGCCCCCGGCCGAGTTCGCCAGCACATAGTTGGCGACGAACGCCCCGGTAAGGCCGGTGATGATCATGATCTGCTGGATCGAGGACAGGCGACCGCGAATGGCGGCGGGCGTGACTTCGCTGATATAGACGGGCGAGAGAACGCTGGCGGCGCCGACGCCCAGCCCGCCGATCAGTCGCGCAAGGATGAACAGCAGCGACGATGTCGCGGCGCCCGCGGCCAATGCACTTGCCACGAACAACAGCGCAGCGATCATCATGACCGTCCGGCGACCGATCAGGTCCGCCAGCCGCCCCGCAAGGAACGCGCCCACGGCGCAGCCGATCAATATCGCGCCGACATTGAACCCGGTGCCCAGCTTCGACAGGTTGAAAGCGTGCTCCAGCCCTTCCTGCGTGCCGTTTATGACCCCCGAGTCATATCCGAACATGAAACCGCCGATCGTCGCCACTGCGACGATTGCAGCGACAAAAGCCATATTGACCTTGTCAGCGCTCCCCTCGTGCATCTTTTGTCCTTCTCTCCGATGTTATCATAGTAGCGCGTGGTGCGCGGCAAGACCACGGACGCCCGGCCGGAATGCGAAAAGGTCCCCCGCATACGGCTGTTCCTGCAGCTCCGCCTCACTCAGGCCCTTGCGCGCGGTCGTGGCATAGACGGTCGACAGGTCGCCGCCGCCGAACGCGATCTTCGTGATGTTGGCCACGGGGAATGCGACATGGGATATGAGCTCTCCGGCCGGGTCGTACCGCCTGACGCCCCATCCGCCGAACAGGCCGATCCAGACGCACCCCTCCGCATCCACGACAGGTCCATCGGGATGGCCAGCGCCCTCCTCGATCGTCACGAATGGCGCGGTGCCTTCCAGCGTGCCGTCATCGCCTATCCGGCTCTGCCAGATCGTCCGGCCCAGAGTATCGACATGATAGAGGATCGTGCCGTCCGGCGAGACAGCGGGACCATTCGTGATCGTCACTGGAGACAGGCCGGTGTCGGTCGTGGACCCTTCGTCCATTCGGTAGATGCGGCCACTCACGGCCTCCTCCGCGTCGTCCATGGAGCCGAGCCAGATCCGGCCGCGGTGATCGACGGTCGCGTCGTTCAGGCGGTTGCCGGGCAAATGCGCTTCGGGATCGTGCAGCAAAGTGAAGGCCGAAGTGGAGGGATCGAAGCGATGGACGCCCGTCTGCAGGCCCACGATGAAGTCGCCGCGCGCTGCCGGGACGATCCATCCGACCTGAGCGGGAGCGGCCCAGGTCTCCAGATCCTCCGTTTCTGGATCGAAACGATAGATCGCAGGCGCCTTGATATCCACGAACCATAAGGCGCGGTCGCGGCCTACCCAGATCGGCCCTTCCCCCAGAGCGGCGCCCAGCTTCAGCACCGGTTGCGGTTGGCTCTCCATCGCGTCAGCGCCAGCCCGCATCGACGAAATAGTCGTGGCCGGTACACATGCGCGCGTCGTCCGAAGCCAGGAACAGAGCGAGCGCGGCGACATCGACCGGGGCTATGCGCGCATCGAGGCACTGGGCGGCGACGATCTCCGCCTCGCCCTCCGGCGTATACCATTTCATCTGCCGCGGAGTCTTCACATTGCCGGGAACGATGGTGTTCACGCGGATGTTGTCGCGGCCCAGGTCGCGGGCGAGGCTGCGCGTCAGTCCTTCGATCCCCGCCTTGGCCGTCTGGTAGAGCACCAGATCGCGCAGGCCCAGATGCCAGCTTATCGACCCGAAGTTGAGGATGACGCCGCCGCCAGCCTTGCGCATGGCGGGGAGGACGGCCTGCGCCGCGAAGAACATATGGCGCAGATTGACGGCCATTCGCTCGTCCCAATATTCCGGCGTCACCTCCTCGATGGAGTGACGGTCGTCATTACCCGCATTATTGACGAGAATGTCGATGCCGCCAAGGTCTTCGTCCACCTGGCCCAGCACCCGCTTCACGGCGGAAACATCGGTGAGGTCACAGACATCGAAGGAAGGCTTGAACGTAGCGTCCGACAATCGCGAGATCAGCGCCTGCGCCTCCATTTCCAGGATGTCGCCGAACGCCACGCGCGCGCCTTGCCGGACGAATGCCTCGACCAGCCCTTCGCCGATGCCGCTACTGCCGCCGCTGATGAAGACTCGCTTGCCCGCAAGGCTGGGGTAGATCGCCCGTCCGGTCATGCCACGCTTTCCTCGGTGCGCTGGCCCAGAAGGCCGCGGCTCGCAAGGTTGGTCATCAGGGCGCCCACCCCCTGCTCCCATGGCGGCGCATCGTTCGACGTGACGACTCGGTTCACCAGCCGTCCAAGGCGCGGCGTTGCGATGGACACCATGTCGCCGACCTTGTGCGTGAAGCCGCGTCCCGGCTCGTCGCGGTCCTGCACCGGCGCGAACAGCGTGCCGAGGAACAGCGCGAAGCCGTCCGGATACTGATGCTCGCTCAGCGTCTGGCGAACCAGCTCCGTCGGATCGCGGCTGATCTGCGCCATGCTGCTGACGCCTTCCAGCACATAGCCTTCGGGTCCCTCGATCCTCAACTCCACATCGGCGGCGCGAACATCGTCCATATTGAAGCCCTCGTCGAACAGGCGGATCAACGGCCCCAGAGAGCAGGAGGCGTTGTTGTCCTTGGCCTTGCCGAGCAGCAGCGCGGACCGCCCCTCGAAATCGCGCAGGTTGACGTCATTGCCGAGCGTCGCGCCGACCGGCGTACCGCGCGAGTCCATGATCAGGACGATCTCGGGCTCCGGATTATTCCATGTCGAGTCGGAGCGGATACCGATCTCCGCGCCTGCGCCGACTGTCGCGAGGACCGGCGCCTTGGTGAAGACTTCGGCGTCGGGGCCGATCGCGACCTCAAGATATTGCGACCACAGGCCGTCCTCGATCAACGCCTGCTTGAGCGCCGCGGCTTCGGGAGAACCGGGCACCACCCCCCGGATCGATCCACCGACGCGGCCTTCCAGCCGTGTGCGAATGTCGATCGCTGCGCGGGCGTCGCCCCGTGCGCGTTCCTCGATCACGCGCTCGATGGCGGAAAGAGCGAAAGTCACGCCGCAGGCTTTCACGCACTGGAGGTCGACCGGGCTCAATAACGGCAGGTCGAGCGTGTCGAGATCACCCAGAGCCTGTCCGGTGTCGCCCCGACTCGGCAGCCGGTCCAGCAGCATCGAGACGGTTGGCGCAACTTGCGACATGTCGTAAGCTATGCCGTCTTCCACCAAAATGGGGCTAGGCCCCGCTGCTTGCATGACACGGCCCACGAACCGACCTGATCGCCAGTCCGACGGCAGATCGTCACGTAAGGAAAAAACCCCCGGCATCGTCAACTCCTACTCGACACTCGTCTTTGATAGCGCTACCAACATTGATAAGGCCCTGCTGTCAAGTGGGTTAGACAACTAGATCATACGGCAGAACGGGAAGGATGCGGAGTATAATATGTCCAATGCTGTCACCGGATCTGTAGCCTGCCTCGGCGAATTGCTCATGCGCTTCTCGGGACCGAAGAATGGGCGCATGTTCGATACGCCTTCCTTGCAGGCGCACTTTGGCGGAGCCGAGGCCAATGTCGCGATTGCCCTTGCGCATGTCGGCGTCAACAGCCGGTTCATCTCCGTCCTGCCCGAAGGCATGATGGGTGACGCCGCCGTCGATCACTTGCGCCGCCATGGCGTTGCGCTGTCGGGCATAGCCCGTGCGCCGGGCCGACTGGGCGTCTATTATCTCAGTCCCGGCGCTGGCATCCGCCCTTCGTCCATCCTTTACGACCGGGCGGGATCGACCTTCGCCCGCGCCACCGCTGCGGATTTCGCCTGGCCGCGCCTGCTCGACGGCGCGCAGTGGCTTCATTTGTCCGGCATCACGCCCGCACTGGGTCCAGACAGCGCCAGCCTCGGTCTCGCGGCGGCGCGGGCGGCGAAGGAGCTTGGTCTCTCGATTTCGTTCGACGGCAATTATCGCGCGACCTTGTGGGACCAGTGGGACAGCGATCCGCGCTCGATCCTGCGGGACTATGTGGCGCTGGCGGACCTGTTCCTGGGCAATCATCGCGACATCAGCCTGCTGCTCGGCCGTGACTTCGACGGCAAGGGGCCGGATCGCCGCCGCTCCGCGTCGATGGCGCTGTTCGATGCCTTTCCGAACCTCTCCCACATCGCCTCGACGGCGCGCACGACCATCGACGCGGATAATTACGTCCTTTCGGCGCGCATCGACGGGTGCGAAGACTTCTACCAGACTGGCGAGATTGCACTGAACGCCGTCATCGACCGCATCGGCACAGGCGACACCTTTGCCGCGGGCATCCTCTCGGGGCTCGGCCAGGGGCTGGAAGAAGCGGCGGAACAGGGGCTGGCGCTCGCCTGCCTCAAGCATTTCACGATAGGCGACGCCAGCACGGCCAGCGCTGCCGACGTCCGGACATTCCGGCAGGGTCATTACGATGTGCGGCGATAGCGCCCGATCCTGCCCTCCCCACTCAACGAAAAGGCGATGACATGATCAACGGCAGCACGCTCATAGGAGCAGCGGAAATCCAGAGCACGGCTCGCTTTGAAGCCGTCAATCCGGCGACGGGCGAAACCCTGACGCCGGATTTCAGCAGCGCCGGACCGGATGAAGCGGCGCAGGCATGTGCGCTGGCGGACGCGGCCGCTATCGCCTTTGCCGACATCTCCCCTGACGCCCGCGCAACGTTCCTGGAAAGAATTGCGGACGAAATCGTGGCCATCGGCGACTTGTTGATCGAGCGCGCCATGGCGGAAAGCGGCCTGCCGCGCGCGCGGCTGGAGGGCGAACGGGGCCGCACGGCTGGCCAATTGCGCCTGTTCGCGCAGGTGCTGCGGGAAGGAAGCTGGGCGCAGGTGACGATCGATCCCGCCATGCCGGATCGCCAGCCCATGCCTCGCCCCGACCTGCGCCGCCGCCATCTGTCGGTCGGCCCGGTCGCGGTCTTCGGCGCGAGCAACTTCCCCCTCGCCTTTTCCGTGGCGGGCGGCGACACGGCCTCAGCGCTTGCCGCCGGTTGCCCGGTGGTCGTGAAGGGGCACCCGGCCCATCCCGGCACTGGCGAGCTGGTCGCCCGCGCCATCCAGAAGGCCGTTGCCGCCTGCGGTCTGCCCGAGGGCGTCTTCTCCTACGTGCCCGGTCCGAGCAATGAACTGGGCGGCGCGCTGGTGGCCGATCCGCGCATCAAGGCTGTGGGCTTCACCGGATCGCGTGCAGGCGGGCTTGCGCTGGTGCGGATCGCGGCTGGCCGCGCCGAGCCGATCCCGGTCTATGCCGAGATGAGTTCGATCAACCCCGTCATCATCTTCCCTGCGGCGCTCAAGGCGCGGGGGGCTGCGCTGGCTCCCGCTTTCATTCAGTCGCTGACGATGGGCGCGGGCCAGTTCTGCACCAATCCCGGCCTCCTGATCGCGGTCGAAGGGCCGGATCTCGACGCGTTCATCGATGCAGCCAGCGAGGCAATGGCGGCAAGCCAGCCGCAGCCGATGCTGAGCCCCGGCATCCACGCCAGCTTCGAGAAAGGCGTCGGCGCACTGGAATCGCATGAGGCAGTAACGGCCGTGGCGCGAGGTTGCGTCGGCGAGGGCGTCAATCAGGCACGCGGCGCACTGTTCAGCACCAGCGCCGCGCAATTCCTGAGCGACGCGGCACTGTCGCATGAAGTCTTCGGCTCCTCCTCGATCGTGGTGACGGTCAGCGACATGAGCGAAGCCTCTGGGGTGATCGCGGCGCTGGAGGGACAGCTAACGGCTACCCTGATCCTCGATCCCGAAGACGAACCGCTGGCGGCGGCGCTCGTGCCGGTGCTGGAGCGGAAAGTCGGCCGAATATTGGTGAACGGCTGGCCGACCGGCGTGGAGGTCAGCCATGCCATGGTGCATGGCGGCCCCTATCCGGCGACATCGGATGGCCGGACCACCTCCGTCGGCACCCTCGCGATCGATCGGTTCCTGCGGCCGGTATGCTACCAGAGCTTTCCGACCGCGTTGCTCCCGCAGGCTTTGGCGGACGGCAATCCGTGGGGCGTGCCGCAGCGGATCGATGGGGCTTTGCGCCTGCCATCGACCACGGCCTGAACCGAGGACCGGACATGACTTCGCCCGCCAAGCCCCGCTTCCGATCGCAGGACTGGTTCGCCGATCCCGAGCGGTCGGACATGGTCGCGCTCTATCTGGAGCGGTTCATGAACTATGGGATCACGCCCGCCGAACTGCGATCGGGGCGGCCGATCATCGGTATTGCGCAGACCGGCAGCGACCTTAGCCCGTGCAACCGCATTCACCTCGATCTGGCGAAGCGGGTGCGGGACGGGATTCGCGACGCGGGCGGCATTGCGATGGAATTTCCGGTCCATCCGATCTTCGAGAATTGCCGCCGCCCGACTGCGGCGCTCGACCGCAATCTCGCTTATCTCGGGCTTGTCGAAATTCTCTATGGCTATCCGATCGACGCGGTCGTTCTGACCACCGGCTGCGACAAGACGACGCCGTCGGGGATCATGGCCGCGAGCACCGTCGACATTCCGGCCATCGTGCTGTCGGGCGGGCCGATGCTCGACGGCTGGCATGAGGGCGAGCTTGTCGGGTCGGGCACCGTGATCTGGCGCAGCCGCCGCAAGCTGGCGGCGGGCGAAATCGACGAGGAGGAGTTCCTGCAGCGCGCCTGCGACAGCGCGCCATCGGCCGGGCATTGCAATACGATGGGCACGGCCTCCACGATGAACGCCGTGGCCGAAGCGCTGGGTCTATCGCTGACCGGCTGCGCGGCGATCCCGGCGCCGTATCGGGAGCGCGGGCAAATGGCGTATGAGACGGGCCGCCGCATCGTCGAAATGGCCTATGAGGATTTGCGCCCGTCGCATGTGCTGACGCGCGAGAGCTTCCTGAACGCGATCCGGGTGGTGAGCGCGCTCGGCGGGTCGAGCAATGCGCAGCCGCATGTGATGGCGATGGCGCGCCATGCGGGCGTCGAGCTGCATCCCTCCGACTGGACCGATCATGGCTACGACCTGCCGCTGCTGCTGGATATGCAGCCCGCCGGGCGATATCTGGGCGAGAAGTTCCATCGGGCGGGCGGCGTGCCCGCGATCCTGTGGGAACTGTTGCAGGCGGGAAAGCTGTCGGGCGAGTGCCTGACCGTGACGGGACGCTCTCTAGCGGAGAATCTCGCCGGCCGGGAAGCGCGCGACCGCGATGTCATCCGCGCGTTTGACACGCCGTTGCGTGAAAAGGCGGGGTTCCTCGTGCTCTCCGGCAACCTCTTCGACTTCGGGATCATGAAGACGTCCGTCATCAGCCAGGAATTCCGCGCACGCTATCTGTCCACCCCCGGTGCCGAGGGCATTTTCGAGGGCAGAGCCATCGTCTTCGAGGGCGGCGAGGATTATCATCACCGGATCAACGATCCGACGCTTGAAATCGATGAGAACTGCATCCTCGTCATGCGCGGCGCAGGTCCGATCGGCTGGCCCGGATCGGCGGAAGTCGTCAACATGCAGCCGCCGGACGCGCTGATCCAGCGCGGCGTGCAGTGGCTGCCGACGCTGGGCGACGGGCGGCAGTCGGGGACTTCAGACAGTCCCTCGATCCTCAACATCTCGCCGGAAAGCGCGGCAGGCGGCGGGCTGGCGTGGCTGCGCACCGGCGACACCCTGCGGATCGACGTCAACAGCGGGCGGTGCGACGCGCTGGTCGACGAAGCGGAGATCGCCCGGCGACGGCAGGAGGCTCCGCCGGAAGTCCCGGCGTCGAACACGCCATGGGAAGAGCTGTTCCGCGAAAAGACGGGGCAGATGGCGACCGGCGCTGTGCTGGAGATGGCCGTCAAATATCGCGGCATCTCGCGCAAATCGCCGCGCCATAATCACTAAGGCTCCTGTGGCCGAGCCGATGGCGCGAAGCCCTGCTGCAGCCTTTCTTGAAAGGACCCGCGCTCCTGCCTGAGCGCGGGTCCTTTGGCACCTCACTCGCTGGCGTCCTCTCAAGACCAGACAACCCAAAAAAAGGTGGGGACCTCCAAAAACCCCTAGCCAATGGCTGCGTGATTTGATTCATTGCGGCTGACGGGAGGTGAGGATG
>NZ_JARYGI010000027.1:0-45136 GCF_033795625.1 Sphingobium sp.
GACGCATCCTCACCTCCCGTCAGCCGCAATGAATCAAATCACGCAGCCATTGGCTAGGGGTTTTTGGAGGTCCCCAGTTGGCATGGCGGATCAGCACTTCGCGACTCGACAGCACGGCGCTAACCACGGCGACATGACCAAGCTGCATGGGGCCATAAGGCTGAAAGGCGAGCACCGCGCCTTTTCTGGGGCGATGACCGCGACCATAGTGACCCGCCGCCTGATCCCACCAGGTCCACGCGTCGCCATATAAGGTGACGCCAGAGACGACGCGCGCATAAGGCACGCATTGCAGCATATCGGCCGCCCGCAATGGAATGGCAGGGTACAAGGCAAGCGTGATTGCCAGCAGCCCCGCTGCGGTCTTGCCACGAATGTTCTGCATCATAGTGGCCCCCAACGACAGCCGGCTTCGGTTGGGGCAGAACTATGTCAGGAAATGCCTAGCAAGCCGTTAAGCATGCCGGGGTGCATCAGTGCAGAGTGATTCCGGTATCCGCAGAGGCAATCTGAACGGGCTTTGCTGCGACTGGCGACGTAGCGTAGATGAAGCCGCGGGCCGAATTGGATCGCAGGCCCAGGCCACCGATGGGGCCATACCATACTTTGACGTCGCTCCAGTCGTTGTTGGCCGATACGTCGATCGCGCGGACGTTGCGCTCGATCCCGCCGCGATAGGACCAGTTGGCGTGCGTCAGCAGGACTTCACGGGTAGACACGATCTGGCTGACCATGGCGACATGACCGGCGGGCATGGAGCGGCTGGAAGCGAAGGCCAGCACCGCGCCGACGCGAGGTTCGTGGCCGCGATCATAGTGTCCGCTGGCCTGGTCCCACCAGTCGGCAGCGCGTCCGAAAAGCTGAATGCCTGAGATCTGGCGGGCGTAAGGCGCACACTGCAATGTGCCTGCCATGGCCGGAGCGCTCGTTGTAACCAGACCGAGCGCCACGAACAGCGCGAAAGCCGCGCGGAAGAAACCTTGCATTATGATGTGCGACCCCTCGCTTCGTTGAGGGGCGTAGAGGCGAAACGAGAGAGCTGTACCAGCGCGCTGCGGTGAGACGTTCCCCTGTCAGGGTGCGCGGTTCAACTGCCGTTCAACTCGTCGGAACCTTTCGAACACCTCACTCGGACGTGATATGTCCAGCTTTCACATGGAGCCGCGTTGCACCGGTTACGCCGTCGAAGAGCGCCGCTTCCGTGCCTGTCATCCACACTTGCCCGCCCGTGGAGGCAAGGCGATCGAAAAGGGCCATGCGCCGCGAAGGATCGAGATGCGCCGCCACTTCGTCCAGCAACAGCACTGGCGGCCTGCCCACGCGGCCCGCGACCAATGCCGCATGCGCTAGGATGATGGACAGCAGCAAGGCCTTCTGCTCTCCAGTCGAGCACAGAGCGGCAGGCTGTTCCTTGGCGGCGTGCGTCACTTTCAGGTCCGTGCGATGGGGGCCGACGAGCGTTCGCCCGGCGGCAGCGTCCCGTCGGCGACTATCGCGCAGTTGCCGGGCGAGTGGCTGGTCGTCCAGAGCCCATCCTTCCAGCGCCAGGGTAGGCCGAGCAAAAGGACCTTCATCCTGTCCATTCAATATATCGCTCAAGGCTGATATTGTGTCCGCCCGCCCGTCGGTCACGGCCATGCCATGTGTCTCCATCTGGCTCTCCAGCGCGGAAAGCCATGCCTGATCGGGCGAAGTCGCTTCCGACAGCAAGGTGTTCCGGCTCCGCATCGCCGCGTCGTACCGCGTGCTGTGCGTGGCATGCCCAGGATGCAGCGCCAGCGTCAGCCTGTCCAGGAACCGCCTGCGTCCCCCCGGCGTATCTGCAAACAGGCGGTCCATTGCGGGGGTCAGCCACAGCACCGATAGCCGCTCCGCCAAAGCCGAGGCCGCACTGGGAGCGCCGCCGACGCGCACGGTGCGGCGGTCCGGGGCGTCCGGGAGGACGCCGGTGCCGATCGTCACGTCATCCACTTGCGCGGCAATCCCGAAGCCGCCGCTGCCGTCCTGCCGCGCCATGTCGCGCAGCGCTGCGCCACGCAGCCCCCGGCCGGGGGCGAGCAGCGACACAGCCTCCAGTATGTTCGTCTTGCCTGCGCCATTTTCTCCGGTCAGGACGATGAAGGGGTGCGCCGGTACGATCAGCGCGTCCTCATGGTTGCGGAAGTCGCTGACGGTGAGGCGGCTGATCATCGTGCGGCTCTAGCGTCCTTTGGCTGGCATGATAAGATTGCATCGCCATGCCCGGTATAGGTATTTGCCTGCATCCGCGGTATTGGGAGGAGCACTTTGAAGGCGTGGCATCTTTCACGTCCTCCGCCATCCAGGAGTTCGTTCATGAAGACGTTTTTTGCTCTCGTCGCCGCTGCCACTCTGTCGCTTGCGCCTCACGCCGCCTCGGCGGCTCTGGCTGTCGGCGCCAAGGTTCCGGATTTCACGACGCGCGGTGCGCTTGCGGGCACGGTGCGGCAGATCCACCTGGCCGACGAGCTGAAGAAGGGACCTGTGGTGCTCTACTTCTTCCCGGCGGCGTTCACGCCCGGTTGCACCGCGGAAGCGCGGGAGTTTGCCGATGCGGCGGATGACTTCAAGAAGGCGGGCGCGACGGTGATCGGCATGTCGGCCGATCCGGTGGAGAAGCTCGCCAAGTTTTCCGTCGAGGAGTGCCGCAACAAGTTCACGGTGGCCTCGGCGGGCCCCAACGTCATATCAGGGTTTGACGTGGCCCTGCCCCAGCGTGTGGGCTTGTCCAACCGCACATCTTACGTGATCGCGCCGACCGGACGCGTCGCCTATGTGCATAGCGATCTCAGCTATGCCGCGCATGTGAAGAATACGCTCGCGGCGGTGCAGGCCATGAAGGCACGCAAGTAAAGGCAAGCCCCGCCCCGCTTATCATCGAGCGGGGCGGGGTGCTTTCATCCTTTCACGTATTTTCCGAACCAGTCGAGCGTGGCAGCCCAGGCAGCTTTGGCGGCAGCTTCGTTATAGCTGGGGCGATAGTCTGCCATGAAGCCGTGGTCCGCTTCGGGGTATACCGTGATGTCGGACGGCGGCGCTTTGCCGGGTTCCTTGAGTTTCGCTTTAAGGACATCGAGGTCTGCTACCGGGATGCCCTTGTCCTTGCCGCCATATTGACCGAGCACGGGCGCATTAAGCTTAGCTACTTCGTCGACAGGGTTGGTCGGCTGGAGAGGAGCGGGCTTGCCGGTTACACGCCCGTAAAAGGCGACTCCGGCGTCGAGCGCCTTGCTGTGCGCGGCATAGAGCCACACCACGCGTCCGCCCCAGCAAAAGCCGGTAATGCCCTGGCGCTTTGCATCGCCGCCATTCTTTCCCGCCCAGGCAAAGGTCGAGTCCAGGTCAGCCATGACCTGGGCATCGCTCGCCCTGGATACGATCGTGTCGCGCAACACCGTGAAGTCGGTGATCTTCGTCGCGTCGCCATGGCGTGCGAAAAGATCGGGAGCGACAGCGCAGTAGCCTGCCTTTGCGAAGCGGCGACAAACATCCTTGATCCATTCATGGACGCCGAATATCTCGTGGACTACGACAATGACGGGCGCAGCTTTGTTGCCGCTTGGCTTGGCGACGAACAGGGGAACCGCAAATCCGTCCGCAGCTTTCACGCTGGCAGAAAGTTCGGTGATCCCCTCGGCCGAAGTCTTGATCGTCGTGGCAGCCACGGGTTGACAGGCGGCGGCAAAACCCGCTGCGAACGCACCCCCTGCCAGCACCCCGCGGCGATCGATGCCAGTTGATGCGACCCAGTTGCGATCTTCGGGAAGCCTGTCATCGACCTCGTTCGAGCCTATGGGTGTCGTTGGATCGTCCTGCATCGCTATCTCCTCTAGTTCCCTCATTGCGAAGGTTACTGGATCTATGGCGTCATGCAATGTTCACGGTTGCCTGAACAGAAAGTCGCCGCTCGTGATCGGCAATTTGCCCTCGACAGGCCAAGCGTAGACATAGGTCCAGGCGGGCAGGCAGCCGTCTGGGCCATTGATATCGAGCATCTCACGGCGATATTCCCAAGGTTGTGGAAAACGGGGCGAGCATTGCTCGTAATCGTCCAGCGCCGCGAGCACGCTTTCCCGTTTTTCCGGGCCAAGTCTGAATACATCTCCCTGAATCCAACTGCCGCATGGATCAGGCACAAAGCCTGGGTAGCTCTCGATTTCGTAAAGTACCCCCCGCACTCGTCCGGTACCGCACCATTGTGCGTGCTGCATAAGCCACCTGCCCATCTCCGAGTCGCTGCCTTTGCGCAGCGTGCCATAGACGAACAGGTTCAGATGGAGTGGCGAAGCGAGCATATCGTGCGGCACTATCGATGTAGAGCGAAGGATAGAAGAACGGTATCAGCAAATGAGCTAAATACACTTGTCCAAAGACTGCAATTGATTCGCATTAGGGGCTGCGCTATGCAGCCCCTGCAGAAGCAGTCAGGGAACGAGCGGCCGTTATGTTTGGCATGTCAGAACGGATTGACGCGGACGCTGGTGAAATCCTGTCCTTCCCGGAAGTGCGCGCGGCACCTAAGCTTGTTCTGCAAACGCCTGAACCGTCCATACAACGCGCCGGGCGATATGGCGAGGCCGCGAGCACCAACTGGCCTGTCATCTTTGCTGTCGTGCTTTTCCATGCCGTGCTCATAGGGGTGCTGATCCAGGCAAGAACTGAATTTGTCCGCCATAAAGAAGCAAAGCTGGTTGTGCTCAATCTTGCGCCGCCGGCACCGCCTCCGCCCGCCGAGGCCGAAACGCCGCCGCCGCCAGCGCCCGAAGTTACGGCTCCACTTGCAATGGCCATTACGAAAGCGCCGCCCGCGCCGGTCAATGTGCTGGCCCAGGCAGCCCCAGTTCAAGTGGCTAATCCAGTTCCCGTACCTGCTGTCGCTGTTCCCGTTTCGGTCAGGGCGCCGCCCGTCCCTGCTACTGTGCAGGCGGACGACCTCGCCACCAGGATGCTCTCGGCCAAGCCACCACGCTATCCGGTCGAGAGTCGCCGCAAGAAGGAACAAGGCACTGTGGTGCTCGCGCTGACACTGGGGCTGGATGGCCGGGTGTCGGCTATTTCCGTAGCAAGAAGCAGTGGCTTTCCGCGGCTGGACGATGCGGCGGAGGACGCCGTACGCTCGTGGCGCTGGGCGCCGACCCTTCGTGACGGTCAGGCTGTCATCGTCCGCGGCAGGGTAGAGATTCCCTTCATCCTCAAGAGCTGAGCGGACGCATTAGTGCTGATTGCAATCCCCGGCCTTCTGGACGCGCAATGCGTTGCAAGCATACGCGGCCTGATCGACGACGCGCAGTGGATCGACGGGAATGCCACTTCGGGACCTCAGTCGGCCCTTGCCAAGAACAACTTGCAATTGCCCGAGACTGCGCCTCAAGCGCGGGAAGCGGGCCAGTTGATCCTGGATGCGCTGGGCCGCAGTCCGCTGTTCATCGCCGCCGCGTTGCCGTTGAAGATATTCCCTCCGCTGTTCAACAGCTATTCGGGCGGGCAGGCTTTCGGAACGCACGTCGACAATGCCGTGCGTATTCAGGCAGGCAGCGGATTTCGCGTGCGCTCCGATCTTTCCATCACCGTGTTTCTCGAAGACTGCGACGCTTATGAAGGCGGCGAGCTTGTCGTTGAAACGCAGTTCGGGGTTCAGCAAGTGAAACTGCCCGCTGGTGACGCGGTCCTGTATCCCTCCTCGTCCCTGCATCGTGTCGAACCAATCACGGCTGGGCGACGAGTGGCGAGCTTCTTTTGGATTCAGTCCATGGTGCGTGATGATCAGGCGCGGCAGACGCTGTTCGACCTGGATAGCAGCATACAGGTACTGGCGGCGGAGCGCAGCCATGGCGATGCACAGGTCATTCGTCTGACCGGGATCTACCACAATCTGCTTCGCCGCTGGGCCGACGCTTAAGTTCAGCCAAGCATGACGGGTGTTAGAGGGATCTACTGATCCCAGCCATAAACGTCTTCGCGGAAAGCTACTCCACCATCCGTCGCGGCAGCGGTAAGATAGATCAGGTACACCGGCACCTGCACGGGCAGCGGAACAGCTTGTTCCGGCTGTTTCGATGTCGTGCGAAGGGGCTTCTGGAGCAGCCAGCGAGCCAGTTCGGCGGCATTCTCCAGCCGGATGCAGCCATTGCTGAAATGACGGTCGGTCTTTTTCAGCAGGTCGCGATCGGGCGTGTCGTGCAGATAGATGCCTTCGTCATTGGGGAACAGGAATTTCACTCGCCCCATCGAATTGCTCGGCCCCGGCAGTTCGCGCAACCGTATCTCCTGAGTGCCCGAAGCAACTGCCGACCAGTCGACGCTCGACGGTTCCAGCTTGCGCGGCGTTTCGCTCCAGTCCGACAGTGCCTCCATCTTCAATGAAGCAAGAGATCGCCCCGCAAGTATCTTCGGCGCTATCCTGTTGCGTGCGAGGTAGGTCGGCACGTTCCAGTACGGGTTCACGATGGCCCATTGCAGGGTGCCGGCAAGCATGGGCGTCGGTGTCTCCTTCGTGCCCACGACCACGCGCATGGTTCCAGCCTGCCTGCCGGCCTCATAATACCAGAGCCGCCCGGAGGAGGCGTCTACGACGATGTGATGTGTCCATGGGCCGGGGAGGAGGCGTGCGCGATCCAGATTGAGGCGGAGGCGCGCCAGCGCCCGCGCGGTCATTCCTTGGCGCTGGGCCTGCGCCATCAACGTGCGAAGGCGGACATATTGCGGACTCATCCACCCCATGTCCGCGATATAGCCGACGAACGATTTCGGAAATGCAGCAGCGCGCAGCACCGTTTCAGGGCGCGGCTTCTTGGGCTTCAAGGCCGGGTCGGCATAAGTCATCCGGACCTTGGAACGCCTCTGATCCCGAACATAGCGCGCAAATGCGGTGGACAAAGCCAGCTCGGCTTCTGCGACGAGTTCCGGATCTCCGCTTTGCGCCTGCTGCACTGCATGGCGCAGGCGATCAACTTTGTAGGAAGCGGGGTTCAATCCATCCAGATCGGCAGAGGCGAGAAAGCCGATCAGGGTTTCCGCTTGCTTGCCGATCGAGCCGCTGGAGGCCCACAGCCCCCGATATCCTCGGCTCGCATAAAAGCGGCGCAGGGCACCGCCGGAGCGCTGCTTTGTGGCAAGGGCGACGGCGGTTGTGCGATTGGAGCTTATCGCGGGCAACTCGGCACGTTGATAAGCGCGCGCCGGTGCTGCATTCGCCGGGTGAGTCAGGCAGCCACCGGCGAAGGACATTATCAGCAGAGACAGGAGAGGGATGCGGCGTCGCCGCATCCCCCGAGGCAGGAAAATCAGCCTCGTTCCCCCTTGCGAGTCGGTGCAGGAGGTGGCGGCGGCGGCATCAGCACGGCGTTAGGATGATAGATGCCGTCCGAAGTATAGTAGCCGTCCACCAGGCCGTCGCCGTCACGATCCGCGGCTACGCTGCCTGATACTGCTCCGGGAGGCGGCGGCGGCGGCGGAGCTTCTGCAACCACTTCCTTCTGTGCACATCCGGCAAGGGCCAAGGCACCCAGGCCCGCGAGCAGCATCGATTGAATACGCATAATATCCTCCCATAAACGCCGAAGTTATTGGCGTGTCTTCATCATCCCCCCGCAACTGAAAGAACCCGCCATTCGATGCGGGTCATCAGCGCAGCGGCAGACAGTGCTCAATCAGCGACGGTTGGCCGAAAGTTACTGCGCGGGAGATGCAGCCTTCATCTTGGCGGTGCAGCTTTTTGGAGGGGGCTTAACCATATTTTTTGAGTTTGGCGCGCATGGGTTCTCCACCGAACGAGGACCTTTGGCCATGCAACATCTTCAACGTTCCATCAGCATCCTGGCACTGTCGACAGTCGCGGCATGTGGCGGAGGCGGCGGAGTAAATTCAAGCGGTACGCAAGCTCCGGCCTCGCAACCAGCGCCAATCCCGGTTCCGGCGCCCAGCCCCAGCCCAAGCCCAAGCCCCAGTCCGGCCCCCAGTCCCAGTCCGACCCCTAGTCCCACGGCGACAGATAAGCCGTCCTATGCGGCGCCCGTGGCGCCGCCAACGGGAAGCATGATCACCCCTGCGAGCATGCAGCCCGTCCGCTCCGCCAGCGACACTGCCGAATATCGCCAGAACTATGTGGGTAATGAGATCGTCAAATCCCTATACGCGCTGGACAATGGCTGGACCGGACAAGGCGTCACGGTCGGTGTGCTGGATGATGGGGTCAACAGCGCGCTTCCCGCGTTACAGGACCAGATATCGAGCCTCTCCAAGGACTTTGGCAGCGAAACCAGAAACGGCGTCACGACCAAGCGCGAACGACTGGGGGACGATCAGGCGGATCATGGTACTGCCATTGCCGCAATCATCGCGGGCAAGCGCGATGGCACCGGGACCATGGGCATGGCTCCGGATGCGAAGATCGCCATTCTGCGGACTTCCGACTACAACTACGATACGAAGACCGAAGTGCTCAGCCATGATGCCGAAGCGCTGGACTATGCCGCGACGTCCGGGATCAAGATCGTCAACCGCTCGCTGGCTTCGCAAGGTTTCAACGTGGGCATCCGCAATGCCGCCGGTCGGTACGGTGCAAGCGGCGGGCTCCTGGTCAACTCAGCCGGGAACCAGAGTGCATCCGATCCGTCCGACGCCGTAAACGTGGATGCCGCGAATCGCGACGCTTGGCTGTTCGTGGTGGCCGTCGATACGTCTGCGTCTTCCTCCTACGCGCTTGCCAGCTATTCGAACAAGGCGGGGAGCATGGCCGATCGCACCGTTGCTGCCGCTGGCACCAACTTCACGACCAGAGTGGATGGCTCGATTTCCGCCTTCTCCGGCACCAGTTCGGCAACGGCCCAGGTTTCCGGGCTTGCGGCGCTGATCGTCAGCAAATGGCCGCAACTCTCCGGCGTGCAAGCAGGCGAAGTCATTCTCAACACTGCCAGGGACGTCGGCGAGCCTGGCGTGGACGCGGTGTTCGGCCATGGCTTGATCGATGTGGAGGCGGCGCTGTCGCCCATCAATCCGACCATTTCCAACGGCTCTGCTCAAAGTGCAGTGGCCCAGTCCATCATGGTGGTGCCGAGCGCGATCAGCACGGCATCGCTGCAGACGGCGCTCTCGCAAGTGACGGTGCTGGATCAGTATGGCCGGGACTTCAACGGCTCGATGGCAAGCATGGTGGTAAAGCCACAGGCCCGTTCCACCTGGTTGCGGCGGCGTCTTCACCAGATGACGCAGGGCGGCTCAAGCAGCTTTGCCGCCGACAAGGTGCAGGGAAGCTTCAGCTATGCGACGTATCGCACAGGCTTTGCCCAAAGCGACGTGCATAGCGTGATGCGTTCAGGCGAAGTTGCGTATCAGATAGGACGTACGAGCGTTCGGGCCGCCTTCAATGCGCAGGATTCGCTCCAAAGCGACATCATGGGTCTGGCGCCTTTTGCAGATGGCGTATTGGCTTACGCTCCGCAGGCCGGGAACAGTTTCGGCGTGAACCGCGACACGCGGTTTGGCAGGTGGGGGGTAACGCTCTCTTCCGGGTCGGTCGAGGGTTCCGCCGCCCGCGCTGCGACCGTGTCTTTCGGGGTCGGACGCACGTCGCTTCGTGCTTCCTGGATCGAGGAGCGGGGGTCCGTACTGGGTATGGAGTCTACGGGCGGACTGTCGCTCGGGCGCGGAACGCGCACCGCCATGGCGGAGGCGCATCACAGCTTCGACATCGGTAACGACTGGAGTCTAGAGGGTTACGCGTCGGTCGGCGTCACGCGCCTCAAGATCGATGGGGCTTCGATAGTCACCGGCGCAACGTCCCTGATCGGAACCCGGGCGGGCATTCAGGCGAGCAAGGTTGCCTTTGGCGGCCTGCTCAGCTTCGGCATTGCCCAGCCGCTGACGATCGAGCGCGGGCGGGCGAAGCTTACCCTTGCTTCGGCCTATGATGCGGGGTCGCAGTCACTGGTCTTCCGGTCATCGAACGCCAACCTCGCCAGCGATACACGGCCATTGCAGTTGACGGCAGGCTTTGCCCGCGGCTCGGCCTCGTCCAGCCTTCGGATCGGCATGATGCAGGATGTGTCCGACGGCTCGACTACGGCTCTGGCGGGGTACTCGTTCCGCTTTTGAAGCCGCGTCCGCGTCGGACACTCTGTTCCTGCCTGTCGTTAAAGGCTGATCTTCACGCCCACCGATCCGCTGGTGGCGTGACCGGCGAGGCCTGCGCCACCGTCCAGCGAGAAGCGATGATCGGCTTCACCATAGATCGCGAAGCCGGGCTTGAGCGTCCAGGTCACACCTGCGCCCGCTTCACCCCACAAAGATGACGTCCGGGTGCTGATGATCGTCGTCGCGGCGGGCGTCCTGAAGTAAGTGCTGTCGGTCGCCTTGAAGCCCTTCCAGAGATTGGCGCGGAGATAGGGCTGGATCGAGCCGCTGTTGGTCTCGAACCGTCCCTTTGCCCGCATGCCGATGCGGCCAGTCACATAGCCGTCGCTGTTCTGCGACACCGAGGCGTTCGGGATGCTGACCGGATCGATCGAGACACCCTGCGCTATGATCTGCGCTTGCGGCTCCAGTGTCCAGGCAGGTGACAGCTTGATGCCATAGCCTGCCTCTACCGAGGCGAGGATGCCGGTGCCTTCGATGTCGATGCGGTTGCCGTTCACGGCCGTTGCGTCGCCGCCATACCAGCTGTGCTGCACCACCGTATCGACGTACAGGCCGCTGTTGGACGTGTAGGTCCAGTAGAGACCGGCATAGGTCGCCTTGGGGTCAAGCTTGCCGACATACTGGTTCTCTATGCCGCTGGCAAAGCCGCGAACACGGCCGTTGCCATCGGTGTGGCCGACATAGACGCCCAGATCGTGATGCCCTGCCGACGAGCCGTAGCGAAACAGATCGACGCCAAGCTGGAAGCCGTACAGACGACCGTCCGTCACGGGACGGACATCGCCCTGCTGGCGGAACCGCTGATCCTCTGCGATCACGCGGCCCCAGACCCGGCCGGGAAAGGCAAAGCCTTCCGCCACTGTGTCTTCTTCATCGCCCATGCGCTTATGATAGGTCGCGAGCATGGACATGTCGCTGCTTCGCAAGCTGTTCGGGATGGCCGCAAGCAGAGGCACCTCGACACGATAGTTTGGCGGCACTTCCGTCTGATCGGAGGGGACGGGGGTGGGAGTTGGGGTTGGCGTAGGGGTCGGCGTCGGCGTGGGTGTCGGCGTAGTCGGCACCTCGGTCTGGCCTGATCCCTGCGTGCGCAGGAACCAGCTTTCGCTTGTCCCCGTCGTATTGGACGCGAACAGGCGGTATTCGAAGGCACCGGCATCGACATGCTCGCCAGCGAGGGCGAAGCCCGTCCCGGTCGTCGTCGCCGTGGTCGTGCCGCCGTTGATGGCGCTGACGACTTCGATACCGTTGCCCGTCGTCTGCGCGCCAAGGCCGCCCGCGTTGGCGATCTGAAGCGCCGTCGTTCCGCTGACCGCGCCACCATCAATGATGAAGCGGTCGGATGGGGACCCATCTCCGCCCAGCACGGTCTCCAACCTCACCGTCCCGTTCTGCCCGACATAGTTGCCGCGCACCGTCAGGGTGTCAGCGGGGCCCGTAGACCCGTTGGTGAGGTCGATCACACCGGCATTTACCAGCGTTGCCGCTCCGCCGTTGGCCCCAATGACGCTGTTGACGCCATTGCCCGCGAAGAGGGTGGAGGTAGCGTCGATCGTCGCTGTACCGCCACTCGCCAAAGTCATATCCCCGTCCGCCGTGAGGGCCGAACCGCGCGTCAGGTTGACGGCGTTCCAGCCTGTGATCCGGCGCGTACCCGTAGAGGTCGTGCCATCGAAGGTCAGGACATTGTTTTCGCCTGCCGCGCCGTTGCCCGCGATGCTGGTGATGCCGGACATGTTGGCATTGGTGAGGCCGCGGAAAGTGGCCGTATCGCTGCCAGCGCCGCCGGTAAATGCTCCCGTCAGCGTGCCGCCGGTCATCAGGAACGTGTCGTTGCCCGAGCCGAGCGCTACAGCACCGACGACATCGCCCGACGCCAATGTCACGGACTGCCCGTTATTGCCGCCCGCTATTGCCGTCGCGGTGGCTGACGAGGCTGTGATCGCGCCGTTGTTCGTGAAGGCCAGCGTGCCGCCCGTAAGATCGACGACCGGCGCAGTCGTGCTCGCCGATATCAGTGTGCCATTGTTGGTTACGGACGCTGCCGGGCCTGCGACGAGCGCGGAACCGCCCTGGGCATTGGTGACGGCAATCCGGCCTCCCAATGTTGCGGTGCCGGAAGTAGCCAGCCTTACGCCCGTAGCCCCTGCGCCGCGCGCCTCTATGGCCAGGCCGTTCCCCAGCGTCAGGTTGTTCGCGGTGGTGGCGCCGCCTGCACCGGCGAATGTGAAGCCGGTGCTGTTAGCTCCGGCGGCAGTAAGTGTCGCCGTTGATGCGGGATCAATCGCGACAGCCGTTCGAATGGCCGATCCCGATCCGTTGGCAATGATGGTCGTGCCATTGAGCGTGATGGCCGAAGAGTTAGCAAGATTTTCGATGCCATTGCCGCTTCCGCCGACCGTGATGGTGCCATTGCCCAGTGTCAGCGCGCCTGCGCCAGCATCGGCCAGGACACCGTGCGCCGTGCCGTTCGCCACGAAGCTGGCGCTGCTGTTTGCCGATCCGCCATTGATGAGGCGAAGCGCAGCAGTGCCATCATTGGCAGTGACAGGGCTCGAGCCGCTACCGACAAGCGTCGAGCCGGCGCCGTCGATCAGGATACCCGTGCCTGATGCAAGGGCGATCGCGCCCTGATTGGTGAGCGCCGCTCCACCGGCGATACGCGCGCCGATGCCGGTGCCCGTGATGCTGCCGCTGTGCAGGGCGGTAGCGCCGCTGCCCGCGAGGTCAATGCCAATGGCGTCAGGCCCGGCAAGGCTGAGGGCTCCGCTGTTGGTGAGGGTCACGGCATCGGATGCCCCGGTCGAGATCAACCGGATTCCGGTGCCATTGTTCCCAACCGCGATTGCGCCGCTGTTAGTGACTGCCGCGCCGGTGGTAGCGAGGATGCCTACACCGCCTGCTCCCGTAAAGGCGATCGCGCCCGAGTTCGTCAGCTGGCCGCTATTGCGGGCGACATAACCGGTCAGGTTGTCGAAGGACGATGTGAGATTCGCGTTGCTGGTGAGGCTGGTGCTTGGCAGGGCTGTGCCGACGTTGGTACCGTCCAGCGCATGTCCCTGCCCATCGACGATCGCAGCAGTCGTGCCCGATCCGGTCAGGGCGAATGTGCTCGCGCCGTTGATCCGCCCGGTCGCGCCGCCCTCGATCAGTACCCCGACCGCGCCAGGTCCCGAGACCGATATCCGCATGCCCGTCGTGTCGACTGTCGTGCCGGAAGAGGGGCCAGTGCCGACGATGCCGAATGCATTCGCACCCGAGACATTGAAGGCCAGGCCATCGCCGCGGGCAATAGCGCCACCTTCGACGCGCAAGCCGGTGGAGGACGCAGTATCGACATTCGTGGTCGAATTGATGTCGATGGTCGAGCCAGTTCCCAGGGCATAATAGCCGATCTGATTGGTGCCGCGAAAATCGACTCTGCCGGTAGACCCAACGTCGATCCGGCCGCCGTTACGGGCGTGGACGCCGATGGCGCCCTCGCCATTCAGGATCACCGCGCCGTTTTGCTGGGCCGAAGAACTCGCATTGCCGACGAACACGCCGTAGTTCCTCAGGCGATCAACAGACAGTCCGCCGTTGATCGTGATCGTGCCGGTATTCAGGGCACGTGCGGAGCCGTTCGCGATTGAATTCTCGACTAGCAGGCCGACGCTGTTCACGCCGCTGATGTTTATCGTGCCTGCGTTCGTGGCGTTCACTGCGCCTGATGCACTGCTGCCGAATGCCGAGATTGCGGCGTTGCGCGCGCTTGGCGTCAGAACGACAGACTGGTCGATAATGATCGTGCCGTTGTTCACCGCCGTATTGCCACTGCCGCCAACGAGCATGCCGTTGGCGTTCTGCGCGAGCGATCCTATCCGGATCGTGCCGTCGTTGACGATTGCGCCGCCGCCGAACAGCGACGCCATTCCTGACGCATAATTGACCGATTGGACGTCAGTGATATTGGCGAGATCGGCTGCCGTTTCGGCAAAGGTCGTGCCGACGCTAATGGTGCCGCCTGTGCCATTGGTCGCCGTGCCGCCATTGGACGCGACCATCCCGGCAGCGCCACGGAAGCTGCCTAATGTACTCGCGACTGCGCTTGGCCCGCCGCCGATCAGGATTGCGCCGGAATTAGTGGCAGTGGCGCCCGAGCTTGCGACGATCCCAGCGTTGGCTTTGCCGATGGTGGTCTGCCTTGACGCGCCGGGTATATCGCGATTGGCGACGTTGATGATTCCTTGGTTGGCAACGGCCGCGCCATCACTCGCACTTATTGCGGCGATATTGGTGGCATGGCCCCTGCCGTCGAATCCGGTGGGAACGATCGATCCGGAGGAGCGATCGAGCGTTTCATACCCTACGCCGATGACACCGGTGCTGGAGTTCGTCAGCGATGTGCCCGTTCCGCTCAGCAGGATGCCGGGACCGGGCTGCGCCTGGGCGATGGTGCCGTTGTTGACCACGGTCGATCCATTAGTCGCCTCGATCAGGGTCGATGAGCCCGCGGAATTTCCGTCTGCTTCGGCAACGCCAACCAGTTGCGAATCAACTTTCGTCGTCAGACCGGAATTATCGAGGCGAATGAACCGGCGTTCGCTGGTCGTGGGCGGCGCGGAATAAGGTGGAATGACACGGTTCTCGACGGTAACTCGCTCGAAGGAGACCGGAGCCGCCGCCTTGATCAGCCTGTCATAATCCTCCGGAGTGATCGCTCCAGCCGAAAGCTGTGTGATCAGGCTGGTGTTGTAGCGCTTGAGGCTGGCGAGATCCGTCACGCTGTCGTTGCCATTGAAGGCTACGCCGGAGTATGTCGTCACCGGCACGGAATATGTCTGGTTCCGCGACTGCGATATTCCGTCCTGATCCTCACCGTTCATGGTGGCGGTACGGGAATCGTAGATTACCTGGCTGCCATTGGTGACATTGTAGAGAGTGGAGCCGCTATCTGCGGTCAGAATAGCGAAATTCGCCTTGTCGTACACGCTCTTGGACTTGGAGCCGGTCGCGAGCGTCACTTCGGAATTGCTGATGTTGGCCAGCCGCAAGTCTCCATAGACCGGGCTGTTCGTATCGCGAAGATTGGTGGTGATCGTGCGGGTCGAGGCAAATTCGAACAACTGGTCATTGTCATAGACAAGGGTCGCAACGCGGGTGCCCTGGATTGCGTCGGGATAGGTCGTCGATGCAATCTTCTGCTGCGTGCCCAAAGAGACACTGGCTTTGCCATCAACTGCGTCGAAACCGGAGACCACTTCGCCCCGGGCGTTCCGGTCCGCGATGGTGGACGCATTGAACGTGAAGCGCTTTGAACTGGTAAACCGGAGATTGTAATCGCCCTCGATGGTCTCGGTCTGGCCATTGAGGCTGATGATGTCTGCCCGCCCGGTGCTGGAACCACCTCCATTATTGGCGGCCGGAGAGTATATCGGTCGAAGCTCCTCAGCTCGGGTAATTGTCGCGCCACTTAACAGAATGGCTCCCAGCGAAACGCCGTTCAAAACGGTATGCTTGAGGAATTTGCAGCGACTTGAGGTGGTGTGTTTCCCTTGCGTTAGCTTCGACAACTCTATTGCCTCCATGTGTTAGTTAACTTTTTGTTAACCGCTGAACACATGGATCAGGAAATGGATGCTTGCGATTTTGCGTCCGCAGAAATTTTTGCGTTAATAGCTGGCTAATGTGGGTTTTTGGTTGGGGGCTGAACACATGTGGTTCAAATCAGGACAGCGGCAACTCTTCGACAAGTAAACCGCGGAGGTACAACCACGAGGGTGCGCGCTTCCATAAGCGCGCACCAGATGATCCCGATCACCTGTGGCTCAGAAGAGCAGAAGGGCCGCAGTCCTCTGCTCCCGGTATCAGAGTTATTTCGGCGCGAGTACCATCAGCATCTGACGGCCTTCCATACGCGGATAGGCTTCGACCTTCGCGATCTCCACGACGTTTTCCGCCACGCGCTGCAGAAGGGCCATGCCAAGTTGCTGGTGCGACAATTCGCGACCGCGGAAGCGCAGGGTGATCTTCACCTTGTCGCCTTCGCCAATGAAGTCGTGGACCTTCTTCATCTTCGTATCATAATCATGATCGTCGATGTTCGGACGCATTTTGATCTCCTTGATCTCCTGCGTCTTCTGGGTCTTGCGAGCGATGTTCGCCTTTTTCTGAGCTTCGTACTTGAACTTGCCGACGTCGAGGAACTTGCACACCGGCGGATCGGCGTTGGGGGAGACTTCGACCAGGTCCAGGCCCACTTCGGCGGCCTGCTCGATCGCTTCCTGCGTAAACATCACGCCCAGATTTTCGCCCTCTTCATCGATCACGCGCACCTTGGGAACGGTGATGAATTCGTTATAGCGGGGGCCGGATTTCGGCATCGGCGCCAATGGGCGGCGCATCATCGGGGGACGTATAGCAGACTCTCCTGTGGTCGTGAATCGGACGGCTCATAGCGCCTTTTGCAAATGCCGAAAAGGGCCGCATGTCCTGCTATAGGCTAAGACAGCGGCCTGTGACATCGGCGCCTCAGCGTATATCGGGTGCCTGCGCCTGTTTTGCAAGCTGCGCCACCACTTCTTCCAGCCGAAGGACTGCCTGCGCCTGCTCTCCCAAAGTGCGGAGGGCGACGGTGCCCTCCTCCGCCTCGCGTTTGCCGACGACCAGCAATTTCGGGACTTTTGCGAGGCTGTGCTCGCGCACCTTGTAGTTGATCTTCTCGTTGCGCAGGTCGAGTTCGGCGCGAATTCCGGCTGCACGAAGCTGCTCCACGACATCCCGCGCATAGTCGTCGGCATCCGATACAATCGTGGCCACGACGGCCTGTACCGGCGCCAGCCACAGCGGGAAACGCCCTGCATGATGCTCGATCAGGATGCCGATGAAGCGCTCGAAGGTGCCCAGAATCGCCCGGTGAAGCATGACGGGGCGATGCCGTTCGCCATCTTCGCCGACATAGCTGGCGTCGAGTCGTTCGGGCAAGACATAGTCCAACTGGATCGTCCCGCACTGCCACGTCCGGCCGATCGCGTCGGTCAGGTGGAACTCCAGCTTGGGAGAATAGAATGCGCCTTCGCCGGGCAGTTCTTCCCAGCCATATTCCGGACCCGCGCGCCCGGCCTGCGCCACGGCGTCCCGCAGGCTCTGCTCGGCCTTGTCCCACATTTCTTCCGTGCCGAAGCGTTTCTCCGGGCGCAACGCCAGCTTGATGGCATAGCTCTCGAAGCCAAGATCCTTGTAGATCGTATCGAGCAGGTTGCAGAACAGCCGCACTTCCTCGACGATCTGGTCCTCGCGGCAGAAGATGTGCGCGTCGTCCTGCGTGAACTGGCGCACGCGCATGATGCCGTGCAACGCGCCATGCGGCTCATTGCGATGGCAGCAGCCGAATTCGGCAAGGCGCATCGGCAGATCGCGATAGCTCTTGATGCCCTGACGAAAGATCAGGACATGCGCCGGGCAGTTCATGGGTTTGAGCGCCATAAGGTCCGCATCGCCCGACAGGACGGGGCCCTCATCCTCGGTGCTCGGAATCTCGTCGGGCACCACGAACATATTCTCGCGATACTTGCCCCAATGGCCGGATTGCTCCCACTGACGCGCATCCATTAACTGCGGCGTCTTCACTTCGCGATAGCCTGCGTCGTCCAGCTTGCGGCGCATATAGGCTTCGAGCTGGCGCCAGACGATGTAGCCCTTGGGATGCCAGAAGACGGAGCCTTGCGCTTCGCTCTGGAGGTGGAAGAGGTCCATTTCCTGCGCGATCTTGCGGTGGTCGCGCTTGGCCGCTTCTTCAAGGCGCAGCAGGTGCGCGTCGAGCTGCTTCTTGTTCAGCCAGCCGGTGCCATAGATGCGGGAGAGCATCGCGTTCTTCTGGTCGCCGCGCCAGTAAGCGCCGGACACCCGCGTCAGTTTGAAAGCCTGCGGATCGACTTTGCCCGTCGAGGCGAGATGCGGGCCACGGCACATGTCGAGCCATTCGCCGCCCGACGAATAGACAGTCAGTTCCTCGCCCTCGGGCAGTTCGGCCGCCCACTCCGCCTTGAACGTCTCGCCCGCTGCCTGCCAACGCGCGATCAGGTCCTCGCGCGACCAGACTTCACGGCGCAGCGGCTTGTCGGCGGCGATGATCTTGCGCATCGCCTCCTCGATCACCGGCAGATCCTCATCGGTGAACGGGCGGTCCTTGGGCGCGAAGTCATAGTAAAAACCATCGTCCGTTGACGGCCCGAATGTGATTTGCGTGCCGGGGAACACGGACTGCACGGCCTCGGCAAGGATGTGCGCATAGTCGTGGCGCACCAGTTCCAGCGCATCGGCTTCGTCGCGGGCGGTGATCAGCGCAAGCTGTGCGTCCTGCTCCAGCGGGCGCGTGATGTCGCGGACTTCGCCATCCACTTTCGCGGCCAGCGCGGCTTTGGCAAGACCCGGCCCGATCGACGCCGCAATCTCCGCCGGGGTAGTGCCGGGCGCGACTTCGCGCACGGAACCGTCGGGCAGGCTGATCTTGAGCAACTGGGACATGAAAGGCGGCGCCTTATATTCTGCGGGATTTAGGAGCGATTGCATGTGTCCAGCGGGAACCGTCAAGTCAAGGGCAGCGGGGCTCGAAAAGGTGGGCGACTTGGTTCATAGGCTTCGCAATGACAGATTCAGCCGCTCCTGACTTCATCGCGCGTCCCGATGGCTTGCGCCTGGCCTATCGACATCGCCCCGGGGCCGGTACGACGATCGTGTTTCTGCCCGGCTACATGTCGGACATGGAGGGGGGCAAGGCCATGGCTCTGGATGCCTGGGCGGCAGACCGGGGCCGGGCGATGCTGCGGCTGGACTATTCGGGCAATGGCGCAAGCGAGGGGCGCTTTGTCGATGGGACGCTGGATGTCTGGCGGGACGACGTGCTGTTCCTGATCGGGGAGTTGGTGGAAGGCCCCGTGGTGCTGGTCGGATCGTCGATGGGCGGGTGGCTGGCCTTGCTGGTGGCTCTGGCGATTGCTGATCGTGTTGCGGGGATCGTCGGCATTGCCGCTGCGCCGGACTTCACGAACTGGGGCTTCACCGATGCGCAAAAGGCCCAGCTGCGGATCGATGGGCAGATTGTAGAGCCGACACCCTATGGCGACGAACCTTATGTCACCACCTGTGCATTCTGGGAGTCGGGTGAGGCCAATCTGCTGCTTGGCTCCGCTATCGCCATCGATTGCCCGGTTCGGCTGCTGCAGGGGCAAGAGGATCCCGATGTGCCTTGGCAGATCGCAGTCGATCTCGCCGCTGCCCTGCGTTCATCCGATGTGCAGACCCTGTTGATTAAGGACGGCGACCATCGCCTGTCGCGCGATCAGGACATAGCACTGCTCATCCGAACAGTGGCGACCTTGCCGGAGTATCCATGATCCTTGCCTTTCTTCTCGCCATGCAGGGGTTCAGCCCTGAAACCAATGCCGTCATGGACCGATCGAGGCGGGAAGCGGCAGAGGCTCGGGGTGAGGTCGCGAAGCCTGCGGCCGCCCGAGGCACGTTGCCGGTGCCGCCTGCGGTCGCCGCGAAGTTTCAGGCATGTCTTGACGCAGCGACCACCGATCCTGATGCCGGTATCAAATTCGCCAATGACTGGCGGCTGGATGGCGGCACCTTCCATGCGCGGCAGTGCCTTGGTTTCGCTTTCTCCAAGGCGGAGCGCTGGGCGCCCGCGATGGTCGCGTTCGAACAGGGCGCGGACGAGGCGGAACGTGCCGGAAGCGCAACCGACGGCGCGCGATTATGGGCGCAGGCAGGAAATGCCGCGCTCGCAAGCGGGGATGCGGCGAAGGCCCGAACCTATTTCGATGCGGCTCTGGCACGTGGTTTGCCGCCCGGCATCGAGAAGGGCGAGGCCTTTCTGGATCGCGCGCGGACGCTGGTGGCGCTTGGCGACCTTGGCGGGGCGCGTAGCGACATAGATGTTGCGCTGAACGAAGCGCCCAAGGACCCGCTCGCCTGGTTGCTGTCGGCTACGCTGGCGCGGCGGGCGGGGCAGATGGACTTGGCGCAACAGCATATCGCCCGTGCCGTACAGATGTCGCCTGACGATGCTTCGGTGGCTTTGGAAGAGGGCAACATAGCCGTCCTCACTGGCCATGAGGACGTAGCCAGGTCCGCGTGGCAGCGGGCGGTTCGCCTGTCCCCGGGCAGCGGCGCTGGCAAGTCGGCGGCGGATAATCTCGGGCGGCTGAGCGCAAAACCGTAAAATCAGGGACGCCGGGGCTACGGGTCTGTTGTTCCTGGACTGAGACCGCTTACCTAGAAGCCGACTTTGTAAGGCCGAGGACTTAAGCGTGCCCAAATATCTGCATACCATGATCCGCGTCACTGATGTCGACGCGACTGTGCGCTTCTTCAATCTGCTGGGCCTTGAGGAGCAGCGCCGGTTCGATAGCGAGCAAGGGCGATATACGCTCGTTTTCCTTGCCGCGCCCGGCGACGAGGATGCGCAGGTCGAGTTGACCTATAACTGGGACCCACAGGACTATGATGGCGGGCGCAACTTCGGCCATCTCGCTTATCGGGTCGAGAATATCTACGAGACGTGCCAGCGGTTGATGGACGCCGGGGGCACCATCAACCGGCCGCCGCGCGACGGACACATGGCGTTCGTGCGGACGCCGGACAACATTTCCATCGAATTGCTTCAGGACGGGCATCTGGAACCGGCGGAGCCTTGGGCCTCGATGCCCAACACGGGCGTCTGGTGAGCGGAATGGCACTGGAGGTTGCCCGGGTTCCCGTGTTGTCGGACAATTATATCTGGCTGATGCACGATGCCCACAGCGGGGAGACGGTCGTCGTCGATCCGGCGGTGGCCGATCCGGTGCTCGAGGCGGCTAAGGAGCGCGGTTGGACCATCACGCAGATCTGGAACACGCATTGGCATCCCGATCACACCGGCGGCAACGAAGCGATCAAGGCGGCGACCGGCTGCCTGATCACCGGGCCTGCGGCGGAAGCGGCGAAGATACCGACGCTCGACAGGACAGTCGTGGAAGGCGACGGCGTCACGATCGGTGCTCATAACGCGACGGTGCTGGAGGTGCCCGCACATACGGCGGGGCATATCGCCTATCATATGGATGCCGAACATATCCTGTTCATCGGCGACACTCTGTTTGCCATGGGTTGCGGGCGACTGTTCGAAGGAACGGCAGCGCAGATGTTCGCCAATATGCAGCGGCTGGGTTCCCTTCCCGACGACACTGCCGTTTACTGCGCGCATGAATATACGCAGTCCAACGGGCGCTTCGCCCTTGCTGCGGACCCGGAGAATGTAGCGATCCGGGAACGCATGGCGGATGTCGATGCAGCCCGCGTGCGTGGTGAGCCTACGGTGCCCACGACGATCGGGCTGGAGCGGGCCACTAATGTCTTCCTCAGGGCGCGCGACGCGGATCATCTGGCGGAATTGCGTGCTGCCAAGGATGCGTTTTAGACTCTGAAGGGAGGTCGGTGATGCGGATGTTTCTGGCTTTGGTTCTGCTGAGCTTCGCACAGGGCGCTGCCGCGGAAACTGCGTCGCCGCTGACGCCGCGTGAGGCGCAGAGACTGGAAAAGGCGCTGGCGGGCAAGGTGCCGGGCACTCCCGTGAACTGTGTACCGCGCACAATGCTCAATGATCTCCAGACTATCGGCAACGGTATTCTGCTATATCGAGTAGGAACGAAGCTGACCTACCGCAATGATCTTGGCGGACAATGCGGTGGCTTGAGATCGGACGATATTCCGGTGTTCCAGAGCTTTGGAGGCAGTTATTGCAAGGGAGATTTCGTTCGCGTGGTGGATCGGTTGAGCGGCAACCTGCGCGGTAGTTGTGTGCTCGGCCCATTCGTGCCGTATAGCGCCCCCGCCAGATGATTGATCCGCTAGGCCCTGTATAGGGCATCCAGGCGCGCCTGATAGCGGGCGCGGATGACGTGGCGGCGGATCTTCAGCGACGGGGTCATTTCTTCATTTTCGACACTGAAGGGCTCGTCCGCAAAGATGAACCGGCGGGCGCGCTCGGTCACGGACAAGTCGGCGTTCACGCGATCGACTGCGGCCCGCACGGCGGCAATGAAGTCTGGGCTTGCGGCCAGCGCGGCCAGGTCGTTCTCCACGTCGTTTGTCTTGGCCCAGTCCCGCATCCACTCGGCATCCGGCACGATCAGGCCGACGATGTAGGGCCGCTTGTCGCCTGACACCATCGCCTGCCCGATCTCCGGCTGCAACGTGAGCATGCCCTCGATCTTCTGCGGCGCGACGTTATCGCCCTTGTCGTTGACGATCAGGTCCTTCTTGCGGTCGGTGATCTTGATACGGCCCCTGGCGTCGATCTCGCCGATGTCGCCGGTGTGGAGCCAGCCATCCACAAGCACGCGCTCGCTTTCCGCAGGATTGCGCCAATATCCGTGCATCACGAGTTCGCCGCGGACCAAAATCTCGCCGTCGTCGGCGATCCGGACCTCTACGTCATCCAGTGGCGGCCCGACGGTATCCATCGCTATGCCCGCTCGGGGGCGGTTGCAGCTGATGACTGGCCCGGCTTCGGTCTGCCCATAACCCTGAAGCAGGGGAATACCGAGCGAGTGGAAGAAGATGCCCACGTCGGGATTGAGCGGCGCGCCTCCCGATACCATCGCCTTCATCCGTCCGCCAAAGCGCTGCTGCACCTTCGGCCGGATCGTCCGGTTGACGAGCAGGCGAACGGGCGCGTCCAGGAGACTGCGCTGTTCGGCCAAATCCTTGCCCCCGACCCGCAGCGCCTGATTGAGGAGGAACATCGGCACCTTGCCCTGTTTCTCTATCGCTTTCATGACGCGGGCGCGCAGCACTTCGAACAGGCGCGGCACGACGACCATGATCGTCGGGCGGACTTCCTCGATGTTGGCGGCCAGCTTTTCGAGGCTCTCGGCATAGTAGATCTGGGCGCCGGACATGATCGGAAGATACTGGCCGCCGCTGTGCTCATAAGCGTGGCTGAGGGGAAGGAAGGAGAGGAACACTTCGTCGCCCTCGCCGAAATCCTCGACCAGCAGTTTCCGCGCGCCTTCGACATTGCAGAGGATGGAGCCATGGTGCTGCATCACGCCGCGCGGCGCGCCGCCGGTGCCGCTGGTGTAGATGATGCAGGCCAGGTCTTCGCGGCTGGCGGTCTGGGCAGCCGCGCAGGCTTCGATGTCAGGCGCATGCGCCGCGATCAACGTGTCCCACAGCGCGCAGCGGACCGAATCGCCCTGCATGCCGCGAAGTGGCTCCATGCCGACAACCAACCGCGCCTGCGATCGGATGACGGCGGGCATCAGCTCTTTCGACAGCTTGGCCGTAGAGACAAGCACGGCCGCAGCCCCACTGTCGGTCAGGATATGCCCATGATCGCGCGCGGTGTTGGTCGTGTAGGTGGGCACCGTGACGCACCCCGCCGCCATGATCGCAAGATCCGCAATGCAGAATTCCGGCCGATTCTCGCTGACGAGCATGACCCGGTCGCCCGGTCGCAGCCCCTCTGCCTTCAGTGCCGCGGCGAGCGACGCCACCTGAGACGCAACTTCGCGCCAACTCAGGGAATGCCAAGCGCCTTCCTGCTTGCGCCAAAGGAAGGGCTTGTCCCCGCCCGCTTGCGCGCGGGCAAAGAACAGCGTCACGAGGTTGGGGAAGCGCTCGGCCGTCTGCATCTTTTCTCCTGCGGCTTATGCGCCCATCATGCGGTCGGATTGCCGATCCCAACAGCTATATCGTTCGCTTCGCCGGAGGGCCACCTTGCTATTCGGTGCGCGACTCGCCGGGGCTGCGTGGATCGGCGGCACCCACCCAGTGGCCGTTTTCCAGGGCGGCGGCGTTGGCCTTGAGCCCCAGCTTGGCGACGGCGACAGTGTGGCCCAGTGATTCGAGCGGCGCTTTGAGAGGCTCCAGAGCGGTGCCCTGTTCCAGAATCAGGCCATCCTTGTTGAAATAGATAAGGCCAAGCCCAATAGCGTCTTCAGCGGAGAGCCCCCAGTCCAGCCGCGCGATCAGGGCTTTTGCGACTTGCATGATGATCGTCTTCCCGCCTGCCGCGCCTACGGTGAACACGGGCTTTCCCGCGGCATCATAAACGATGGTAGGCGCCATCGAGGACAGCGGCCGCTTGCCTGCTTCCACGCGGTTGGCGACGGCGACACCGTCTTTCTCCGGCGCGAAGGTAAAGTCGGTCAGTTCGTTGTTGAGCATATAGCCGTTGACGATGAGCTGGCTGCCGAACGGGCTTTCGACCGTGGAGGTCATGCTTGCGACATTGCCTGCGCGGTCGACCGCGATGAAGTGCGTCGTTCCGGCGACTTCGGATGACAGGGCAGGCGTGCGTGGCTTGGCGCCGGGAGGCGTGCCTGCCGCGTAATTGGACAGCGTTTTCGAGATGGACAGCAGGCGTGAGCGCGTTTCGATATAGGCAGGATCGATCAGCCCGGCGACGGGAACCTCGACGAAATCGCGGTCTGCGAGGTATTTCTCGCGGTCGGCATAGGCAAGCTGCATGGCTTCCGCGATCAGGTGCCAAGCAATCGGGCTGTCCTTGCCCAGAGCCTTCATGTCGAAACGCTCGATCATGCCGAGGATCTGCAGCACGGTGATCCCGCCGGAAGAGGGTGGGCCCATGCCGCATATCGTGAACTGACGATAAGGGCCGCAGATCGGGGGCCGCTCCTTCGCCTGATAGCCCGCAAGATCGGCGGTGGTCAGCGGCACCGGGTTTTTCGGGGCACTGGTGACGGCGGCGGCGATGGCTTCGGCATTGGGGCCGCTGTAGAAGGCGGCGGGGCCTTTGGCGGCGATGTCCTTCAGGATCTTGGCGAGCGCGGGGTTGCGGACATGCGTGCCCACCGGAACCGGTGCGCCATCCTTCCAGTAGAGTTTCTGGACTTCCGGGAAGTCGGCCCAGATTTTCTGGACGGAGCCAAGCGAATTGAACAGCCGCGGCGTCACGTCATAACCGTCTTCGGCCAGGCGAATGGCGGGGGCGAACAGTGCGGCCCATGGCAGCTTGCCCCATTTGGCATGCGCTTTCGCCATCAGGGCGACGTTTCCCGGAACGCCAACGGAATAGCCTCCCGGCCACGCTTCCATGAATGGCAGCGGTTTGCCGTCCGCTCCGACAAAGCGGGTGGGGGTGGCTGCTGCAGGCGCTGTTTCGCGACCGTCGATCGTATCGGTGATGCCAGTCGACGCCTGATGGTGAACGAGGAACCCGCCACCACCGATGCCGCTCGATTGCGGTTCGACTACAGTGAGCGCCAGCATCATCGCCATCGCCGCATCGGTGGCACTGCCGCCCTCGCGCAGGATTTGCAGGCCGGCGTCGCTCGCCCTCGGGTCTGCGGATGTCACCACCCCCTGAGCAGCGGCCGGAACCGGCAGGAATACAAGGACCAAGATTAGGAAAAAGCGCTGGATCATTGCCGGAGACTATCCGTCAACGTTCAGAGGGCAAGTGTTTTGTTGCAGGTGCGAACTATGCGTCTATGCCGATGGCCTGGCTGATGTTCGTAAAGCCATCCTGCAGCAGTCGTTGCTTCAGGCCCGCGTGGATCGTTCGCGCCAGCATCGGCCCTTCATAGACCAGAGCGGAATATAACTGGAGCAAGGATGCGCCAGCCCGGATGCGCTGATAGGCATGGTCGGCAGTTGAAATACCGCCGACGCTGATCAGCGGGACGGCGGTGCCGAGGACCGAACGGAAATCGCGCAGCCTTTGCAGGGATTGGGCTTGGAGCGGGGCTCCTGACAATCCGCCTGTTTCCTGCGCATGGCGCGATTTCAGCGGAGGTCTGGCGATCGTCGTGTTCGACACGATGAGGGCGTCGACGCGATGTTCGATACAGGCATCGGCGATGTCGCGAATGTCTTCGGCTTCCAGGTCCGGCGCCACCTTCAGGAAGATCGGCGTAGCGTCTCCGCCCCGGGCCTGCATCACCGCAGCCAACAAGGCGTCCAGCGCCCCCTTGTCCTGCAATGCTCGGAGGCCGGGCGTATTGGGAGAGGAAATGTTGATCGTAAGATAGTCGGCAAAGGGCGCCATGGCTCTGACGCCGGTGACATAATCCGCTGTCCGGTCGACGGCATCCTTGTTGGCGCCGATATTGATGCCGATCACGGAATTGCGCCGGGCGAGCTTCGAAAGACGGGCCGCTGCTTTCGCCTGTCCCTCGTTATTGAACCCCATCCTGTTGATCACTGCCCGATCCTCCGTCAGCCTGAACAGGCGCGGCTTGGGATTGCCCGCTTGTGGCAGCGGCGTAAGAGTGCCCAGTTCAGCAAAGCCAAACCCCAGGGCGTGCATCTTGTGAGCGACGACCCCGTTCTTGTCGAAACCTGCCGCCAAACCGACCGGCGCAGCAAAATCCAGGCCCGCTACTACGTTCGAGAGCACCGGGTCAGCCCGAAGGCGAGTCGTGGCGGGCACCCACTGAAGTATTTTGAGGGTCATCTCATGCGCCTGTTCGGCGTCCAGGCGGAACAGGAGCGGGCGAAAAAGGGAATAGGCCATCGCTGCGCTAATACATGTGCGGGAACCCACGTCAAAAGAAGGAGCGTTGCGATACGAGCGTTCGGGCGCAACAATCTAACAGCAGTTGCGCCGAGAGGTGCGGAAAATACGGCGAGGATGTCGATTCTGTACAATAAAACGTCCGGCAACTTGATCTAAACCGCCGCCGCGACCCGAAGGGCTCTAGTCGAATGACAGGAGACCTTTTCCTGGACCCGAGCGGCCATCCGTTCGGGTCTTTTTTTTTTTATCCGATCCGGACTCAGCCCAACTTTTGCGCGATGTAGCCCACAAAACAGATTGCGTGGCGCACGACACCGCGCAATGACTGGTAACGGAGGGATAGCACGCGATGAATATCGGTCTGACACATCAAAGTTCGACGCGCGAAATGCCCGACTTGATCGTGAACATCATTGCCATGAAGCGGTAACCACGTGGGGCTACGTAGTGAACACTTAGCCGCTGATCCTGCCGTAGACCTGCACTATTTTGCGCCTCCCGAGTCGATGCGCAACTATTTCGGCGCAGCCTATCGCTTCACGACGACCATTGCCCCTTATGCGGATGTGACGCGTGCCGATGCCGGGCAACTGCGGTTCATGCTCCGTGGTTCAGGCGAATATGCCTTCCATAACGGTAATCAGGCCGCCACCCCGGCCGTATGTCTTCTGGGGCCCACCATGGGTGCTACAAGCTTTCGGCTTGGCGAGCCAGCGGACGTATGGGGCATTTCCCTGTTACCGTTGGGATGGGTTGCACTGGAGAGCGGCGACGTCAGCGAACTGACGGACAATCTGGCCGACATGGCCGCGACACGCAGTGCCGACTATCGCGAATTTCTGGAACATCTGCAGGCGCTCCGCCATGACAATCAGGCAGTCGCCGCTGATATCTGGCAATTCCTACAGGCGCATCTACGGCCAGTTTCGCCATCCATGCTCGGCCTGGTGAGTGCGGTGGACGCATGGCTGGCGAGGGACGGCTCCCCCAATGTGGCCGACTTGGTTGCGGCTACCGGTCTTTCCAATCGGCAGGTCGCCCGGCTGACCAACCGCCTTTATGGCGGCCCGCCCAAACTGCTGGCCCGAAAATATCGCGCGTTGCGTTGTGCAGTGAGGATCGCCGTCGATCAAACGCCTTGGCAGGAACTGTGCGACGCTTCGACATTCTACGACCAGTCCCACTTCATTCGCGAGATCAAGCATTTCGTCGGCCTAACGCCGCATCAGTTGATGACGGATCCGACGGAGGTGGCCAGATTGACGTTGCAACGGCGCGACATGGGCCTGGCGATGGCGGAGATCAATCGGATCAGCTGAAAGGCCATTGTTGGCGATCTTCAACATAAGGTTGATTTCCGCCGCGTTCACGACCACATGCCCAATCGGAACAATTTACTCCGATTGGGATTCGCCGATGCGGCTTTCAAGCCTTGCCGATTATGCGATCGTCGTCATGTCTGCCGCCGCTGCGCGTGCGGATGAAGATGCGCGGCTGTCGGCAACCGATATCGCGTTGCGCACGGGAGTGCCGCTGCCCACCGCCCAGAAGCTGCTCGGGCGGTTGGCGGTGGCGGGATTGCTTGAGTCGGCACGTGGCGCCGGGGGCGGGTTTGCTTTGGCGCGGTCAGCGGACAGCATCAGCCTTGCTGACATCGTCGAGGCGGTGGAAGGTCCGATCGCTATGACCGCCTGTGTGGAGGAAGGTGCCGCACGCCATGATTGTGCACTGGAAAGCAGTTGCCGCGTTCGTCCGCATTGGGGTGCCGTCAATGGCGCCATTCGAGGGGCGCTAGCCGGCGTGTCGCTGAACAGCCTGTCAAGAGAAGCCGTATGACCGAAGATATCACCACTGTCCGCAACGCCGAAGCGCAGGAAGCCGTCGATCGCGCCTCCACCTACGAATTCGGGTGGGCGAGCGACATCGAGCAGGACTTCGCACCCAAGGGACTGAACGAAGATACCGTGCGGTTCATTTCGGCAAAAAAGAACGAGCCGCAGTGGATGCTGGACTGGCGGCTGAAGGCGTTCGCCATGTGGCAGAAGATGACGGCGCCGGACTGGGCCAAGCTGAACGTGCCCCCGATCGATTATCAGGACGCCTATTACTACGCCGCGCCCAAGGCGAAGCCGGAACTCAATTCGCTGGATGAAGTCGATCCGGAGATCCTTCGGACTTATGAGAAGCTGGGTATCCCGATCGCCGAGCAGGAAGTGCTTGCGGGCGTCAAGGGATCGCGCAAGATCGCAGTGGATGCGGTGTTCGACAGCGTTTCCGTCGCGACGACCTTCCGCAAGGAGTTGGAGGAAGCGGGCGTCATCTTCCGCTCGATCAGCGAAGCGGTGCGGGAATATCCGGAGCTGGTGAAGGCGTGGCTCGGCAAGATCGTGCCGATGCATGACAATTACTTTGCTACGCTGAACTGCGCTGTCTTTTCGGACGGGACGTTCGTCTACATTCCCGAGGGCGTACGTTGCCCGATGGAGCTTTCCACCTATTTCCGGATCAATGCGGAGAATACCGGGCAATTCGAGCGAACGCTGATCGTTGCGGAGAAGGGCAGCTATGTGTCCTATCTGGAAGGCTGCACCGCGCCGATGCGCGACGAGAACCAGTTGCACGCCGCGGTGGTCGAACTGGTCGCGCTGGACGATGCCGAGATCAAATATTCGACCGTGCAGAACTGGTATCCGGGCGACGCGGAGGGCAAGGGCGGCATCTATAATTTCGTGACCAAGCGCGGGCTATGCCAGGGCAAGAACAGCAAGATCAGCTGGACCCAGGTCGAGACCGGCAGCGCGATAACGTGGAAATATCCCTCCTGCGTGCTGGCGGGCGAGAACAGCGTCGGGGAGTTCTACTCCGTCGCGCTCACCAACAACATGCAGCAGGCCGATACCGGCACGAAGATGATCCATCTGGGCAAGGGGTCCCGGTCTACCATCGTGTCGAAGGGGATCAGTGCGGGCCGGTCGAACAATACGTATCGCGGGCTGGTGCGCGTCGGCGCGACGGCGGAGGGCGTGCGCAACTTCACGCAGTGCGACAGCCTGCTGCTGGGCGACCAGTGCGGCGCGCATACCGTGCCCTATATCGAAGTGAAGAACCCCTCGGCGCAGATCGAGCATGAGGCGACGACGTCGAAGATCTCCGACGACCAACTGTTCTACGCGATGCAGCGCGGGCTGGACACGGAGAGCGCGGTGTCGCTGATCGTGAATGGCTTTGCGAAGGAAGTGCTGCAGCAACTGCCGATGGAGTTCGCGGTCGAGGCGCAGAAGCTGCTGGGGATTTCGCTGGAGGGGAGCGTAGGGTGATTACCTGCCGTTTCGCCGCCGCACATGAATTTAGTGAATTGAGAGCCAATGCTTAATATCGATAACCTCACCAACGCCATCGACGGCAAGGCCATCCTCAAGGGTCTGTCGCTCACCCTGAATGCTGGGGAAATCCATGCGATCATGGGGCCCAATGGTGCGGGCAAGTCCACATTGGCTTATACGCTGGGCGGGCGGCCTGGTTATGAAGTGACGGGCGGCAGCGCTACATTCGAGGGTGCGGACCTGTTCGGCATGGACCCGCATGAGCGCGCGGCGGCGGGGCTGTTCCTGGGGTTCCAGTACCCGGTCGAGATTCCGGGTGTGTCCAATCTCCAGTTCCTGCGCGAGAGCCTGAACAGCCAGCGCAAGGCGCGGGGCGAGGCTCCGCTGTCCGGGGGCGAGTTCATCAAGCTGGCCAAGGAGAAGGCGGCGCTGCTCGGCCTCGACATGGAAATGCTGAAGCGGCCGGTGAATGTCGGCTTTTCGGGCGGCGAGAAGAAGCGGAACGAGATGGTGCAGATGGGCATCCTCGATCCCAGGCTCGCGATCCTCGACGAGACCGACAGCGGACTCGATATCGACGCGCTGAAGATCGTTGGCGCGGGGATCAATGCGATCATGCGCAAACCCGACAAGGCCGTGCTGCTGATCACCCATTACCAGCGGCTGCTGGATTATGTGCAGCCCGATTTCGTGCATGTTCTGGCGGGCGGTCGGATCGTGAAGAGCGGCGGGCCGGAGCTGGCGCTGGAACTGGAGCGCGAGGGCTATGCCGATGTTGTCGGGGCCGAGGTGCTTGCGGCGTGAATGCGGTAGCCCTTCCGACGCGGCGAGACGAGGCTTGGCGTTATAGCGACCTCGACGCCGTGGCAGCGGCTTGGCCCGTTGCGCCCGCGACGCGGATCAGCGTGGCGGCTGGGGAGGTCGCGCATCACCATCTGTTGCAGGATGCTGCCGATGGCGCGACGGCGATCCATGACTATGAAATCGGCGTTGCAGATGGCGCGGCTTGTCATTTCCATGTTTTGAATATTGGCGGGGCTTTCGGGCGGATCGCGCTGAACGTGACGCTGGGCGAAGGCGCGCATTTCGAATTGGGCGGCGCGATCATCGGTGGCGACAGCCAGACACTGGAGATCGTCACTACGCTCACCCATGCGCAGCCCAATGCGACAAGCGAACAGGTGATCCGGTCGATCCTCGCGGGGCGCGCCACGGGCACGTATATGGGCAAGATCACCGTGGCGCGTGGCGCGCAGAAGACGGATGCGGCGCAGTCGGTAAAGGCGATGCTGCTGGACCGCACCGCGACGGCGAATGCGAAGCCTGAACTTGAGATCTATGCGGACGACGTGAAGTGCGCGCATGGGGCTACCGTGGGCGAGCTGGACAAGGCGGCGTTGTTCTACATGGCCTCGCGCGGCATGGACCCGGCGACTGCGCGGACATTGTTGTTGCAGTCGTTCATCGCGGGCGTGTTCGACAGCGTAGCGGATGAAGCGGTGCGGGAGCGGCTGGAGACGGCGGCGCTGGCGAAGCTGGAGGTGCTGGTATGAGCACCACATCCTCTCCGTTCGGGCTGAGCTTGTCGAAGGGTTCCACTGAGCACAGCGAAGTGCCTTCACTTCGTTCAGGCGAAGGCTTCGACAGGCTCAGCCCGAGCGGGGTTGGGGGGTATCGCGGCGATTTCCCCGGCGTGCTGGACTGGCATTATCTCGATACCGCAGCGACGGCGCAGAAGCCAAGGCAAGTGATCGACGCGATCGCGCGGGCCTATGGCGGGGATTATGCGACGGTGCATCGCGGGGTCTATGCGCGCTCGGCGAACATGACGCTGGGCTATGAGGCGGCGCGGCGGAAGGTTGCGGACTTTCTGGGCGCGGCATCGGACAGCGAGATCGTGTTCACGCGCGGCGCGACCGAGGGGATCAACCTCGTCGCGCAAAGCTGGGGTGGGGCGAACCTGAAGGCGGGGGACCGGATCCTGCTGTCGATGCTGGAGCACCACAGCAATATCGTGCCTTGGCAGCTGATCGCAGAGAAGGTTGGCGCCTCCATCGACGTGGTGCCGCTGACTGACGATGGCCAGATCGATCTCGACGCGATGGCGGCGATGATTACACCTGCGCACAAGATGGTGGCGCTGGCGCATGTGTCCAATGTGCTGGGATCGGTGCTGGATGCGCGCCGTGCCGCCGACATTGCGCATTCCGTGGGGGCAAAGCTGTTGCTGGACGGTTGTCAGGCGGTGCCGCGCTTGGCGGTAGACGTGCAGGCGCTTGATTGCGACTTCTACGTGATGTCGGCGCACAAGCTTTATGGGCCGACAGGGATCGGGGCGCTGTGGGCGCGGCAGGAGATACTCGACGCGATGCCGCCCTGGCAGGGCGGCGGGTCGATGATTGACAAGGTGACGTTCGAGAAGACGACCTACGCCCCCGCGCCTACGCGGTTCGAGGCGGGGACGCCGCATATCGTCGGCGCGATCGGTCTGGCGGCGGCGATCGACTATGTGCAGGCGATCGGTCTCGACACTATTCATGCGCATGAATGTGCGTTGGTAGGGCAGGCTCGCGAGGCGCTGCACGGGCTGAATTCGGTGCGAGTGTTCGGGCCGGAAAATTCCGCGGGCATCCTGAGTTTCGAAGTCGTGGGGGTGCATCCGCACGACGTCGGCACCATATTGGATGAGGAAGGCGTCGCGATCCGGGCCGGGCACCATTGCGCGCAGCCGCTGATGCGGGCGCTGGGAGTCGAGGCTACGGCGCGGGCAAGTTTCGGCATCTACAATGACGAAAGCGATGTTGCGGCACTGGTGCGTGGCATCGAACGGGTAAGGAAGATCTTCGGATGAGCGAAGAAGTGAAGATTGCAGTCGAGGAAGTCAGCACGGTCGCAGCGCCGCCAAAGGCGCGTGTCGATGAGGCCGATGCTTCCGGCGAGCGCAGGCGCGATTATCTGGATGGGTTCCTCACGGCCAAGCCCGCCGAACCGGCACAGGGCGAGCCCGGCGGGAGTGTCTATGATGGCATCATTGAGGCGCTGAAGGATATTTACGATCCGGAAATCCCGGTGAACATCTACGATCTGGGGCTGATATATGGGGTCGATGTCACCGATGATGGCCATGCGGTGGTCACGATGACGCTGACGACGCCGCATTGCCCGGTCGCCGAGTCCATGCCCGCCGAAGTCGAACTGCGCGTCGGCGCCGTGCCGGGGGTAGGGGATGCAGAGGTCAACCTCGTCTGGGACCCGCCATGGGACCCCGCCAAGATGAGCGACGAAGCCAAGCTCGAACTGGGGATGCTGTGATGTCCACCGAAGTCAAAACCCGCGCGCGTCCTGCCGCTGTTCTGCTCACGGCCAATGCCGAGCAGCGCATTGCGGACCTGATGGCCAAGGCTCCGGAAGGGGCCATCGGCGTCAAGCTATCGACGCCCCGGCGTGGCTGTTCGGGGCTGGCCTATTCCGTCGATTACGTCAGCGAGGAAGCCAAGTTCGACGAGAAGATCGAGACGCCGGGCGGCACCTTCTACATCGATGGCGGATCGGTGCTGTATCTGATCGGCTCCACCATGGATTGGGTGGAGGATGATTTTTCGGCCGGGTTCGTGTTCAATAATCCCAATGCCACGGGAAGCTGCGGCTGCGGCGAGAGCTTCACGATCTAGAAGCTCAGCGCGTATCGCATCGCGCCGCCCAGTTCATCGGAGAACCAGGCGAGATTGCCGCTCTGCCTGCGCCAGTACAGATTGGACGTCAGCCATCCCGGCCCGATCGGGAGCGAATAGACGGCCTCCTGATCGATCTGCCGTCCTTGCGGCGCGAGGCCCAGGCGGACGAGATTCATCGAAGCCGATCGCGTACCGTAGTCGTAAGCTGTCGGCAGATTAAGCCGCAGCCCGCCCGTCTCGACCCGCAGGGGCTGCGACAGGCGAAGCGCAAAGCGATCGGCGGTGTCGAACAGACCGGCGCGCTCGGCGTCCACTGCCCAGGCATTGCTGGTGAGACGCGCGCGCGATCCCGCTCTGCTGTTCGTGCTGGTCCAGCCTTGCCGGAGAGATAATCCGAAGCCCCATCCATTGCCCGCATCGAAGCGCGCCGCGGCGTCGAGGAACAGGCTGCGGCCGGAGAGCATTCCCACGGCCGGAGAAAAGCGGGCGCCGAGCAACGTGCCGTCCTCGCGCAGATAGGTGAGACCCGTCTGCAGATGCCACGCTCCGGCATCGGCCGACAGGGCGAGGCCCAGCGTCGAATATCGCTCTCGGTCGGCTGGGTCGGAGAGGGCTTTGACGATATCCCTGCGCTGCCAGACGCGGCCACTTTCGCCGGTTGCGGTGAGTGCGAGGCCTCCGCCCAGCGCGTGCTGAACGCCGACGCTGCTGGCCGCGACATGATCAAAGCCGAACTGGCCCTGTACCCTGCCGGCGATGAGGAAGGCGGGTTGGACAGCGCCTGCCATACGGGCGGCGATGCTGGAGCCGCCTTCGGAGAAGCCGAGGGCGACGGTGGTGCCGCGTCCCAGCCGCGTAAGGATCGATCCCGACAGCGTGCGGGCACGGGCGGCATCCTGTTCGGTCAAGGTCAGCTGCCGTGCATCGATGGAGCGGTCGCGACCGGGCGCGATGGTCATGGCCACCGATAGCGGACCGGCGGAGGCGGAGATCGAGCGCGCGCGGCTCTGCAATGCAGGGGCAAGATTGAGGTTCGGGGTGGCGCGCTCAAGCGTCTGCCGGATGTCCACGCCATAAGCGCGGCCGAGGCTGTCCAGCGCCACGACCTGCGGCGATGCCTGTCCCGCCGCGTCGCCCATGGCCGGAGACAGGGTGCCATTGGCGGTGAACGACAAGGGGATGGCGCTGCCCGCCAGACTAGTCGGTCCCAGCGGCGCGAAGGCGCGGGCGATGTTCAATATGCCCCGGCCATAGACGGCGTCTGGACCTGAATCGCCCGCATCGGTGGCGCTGGTGAGCAGCAGATTGACTATCTGCGTTCCGCTGAGATTGGGGAAGGCCTGCGCCAGCAGGGCGGCGGCTCCGGCGATCTGCGGCGCGGAGAAGGAGGTGCCGCTGTAGAGGAACTGCGCGCCAGTATGATCCTGGGACAGGACCCGCTCGCCCAGCGCGGACAGCGTGGATTGCTCATAGCCCTGCGCGCCGTCGGAGAAGCTGCTGTGCACGCCACTGGCATCGACGGACGCCGCGATGATGACGAGGCCGCGGCCCTGATTGGCGTTCACGATCGAGGTCGCGAAATCGTCGGGAACCGGCGTTCCGTCGTTGCCCGATGAGACGACGATGATGATCCCGGCCGCCGTTGCCCGGTCTACCGCGTCCCTCAACGTGGGGGGAACGCCGCCTCCGCCGAGCGAGATGTTGACGACCCGTGCGCCGCTGACGCGGGCATGATCGAGCGCCCGCGTGATCGCGCGCGTATCGTGCTGGCAGCCGCTCTCCGGGTTCGCCGGGTCCTCCGTGGCGCAGGTGCCTGCGGTGTCGGTGCGCAGCGCAAGGATCGTGGATTCCCACGCGACTCCCAAGGTCCTGCGGTCGTTTCGCGCAGCCGCGAGCACCGTGGCCACCGCGGTCCCGTGCCCGCCGACATCCTCGATCGAGCCGTTGTTGGCGAAATCCTGCGATGCCGTGCTGATCCGGCCCGCGAATTCCGCATTGGCAGTGGCGATGCCGCTGTCGATGATGCCGACCGTGATGCCCTTGCCGCTGGCGCCCTCCCGATAGGCAGTGATGGCGCCGTGCTCTACCGGGCCATCGGAGCGGCGATATTCGGCGGTGTCGTAATTGGTTGCCGTGGGCGTGGGCGTCGGGGCTGGCGCGGGCGCGGGCGTCACGATCGGTGCAGGCGGGGGTGTCGGCGTCGAGTTCACGCCGCTCCCTCCGCCGCCACAGGCCGACAGGGCGCAGCTGGCGAGCAACGCCATATAGGGAGCAGTTCGGCAAGCAGGACCGACACGGATAGACATGAACCAACGCCTCTGAGAATCTCGTCCGTTGTATCCTGCCCGATGGCGATGAACATTAATTTAAGCGTCGCTTGCCCTTCAAGCCTGCCGCGCCTAGTCAGCCGCCATGCGCGCGGATTTCGCTCATATCGACAACTGGATCTTCGATCTCGACAATACGCTGTACCCGGCGAAGGCGGACCTGTTCGGCCTGATCGACATCAAGATGGGCGAGTTCATCCAGACGCTGCTCGGGTGCGATCCGGTGGAGGCGCGGCGCGTGCAGAAGGGGTATTTCCTGGAGCATGGCACGACGCTCGCCGGGTTGATGCGCGATCACGGGACCGACCCGCACAGCTTCCTCGATTATGTGCATGACATCTCGCTGGACCGGATCGTCGAGGATCATGAGCTGATCGACCATATCGCGGCGCTGCCGGGGCGCAGGCTGATCTTCACCAATGGCGATGCGGCCTATGCAGGGCGCGTGCTGGCGAAGCTGGGCCTGGCGGACGCGTTCGAGCTGATCCACGACATCCATGCCTGCGCCTATGTGCCCAAGCCCGATCCTTCGGGCTATGCGGCGCTGTGCGAGCGGCACGATGTCGATCCGGCGCGGAGCGTCTTCTTCGAGGATATGGCGCGGAACCTGAAGCCTGCCAAGGTTATCGGCATGGCAACGGTGTGGGTGAACAATGGATCGGAAGCAGGCGATGTCGGCGCTCATGCCGATTTCATCGATTATGAGACAGAGCATCTGACGCCATTTCTGGGGGACGTACTTCAGGGAAATACAGGGGATTGAGATGAGCGACGCACTGATTGCCACGATTGACGCAGCCTGGGAGGCGCGGGCCGATATCGGTATCTCGACCGGCGGAGAGGTGCGGGATGCGGTCGTGGAGGCGCTGCGGTTGCTGGACGCGGGCGAGGCGCGCGTGGCGGAGCCGGTCGCGGACGGCTGGCAGGTCAATCAGTGGCTGAAGAAGGCGGTGCTGCTTTCCTTTCGCCTGAACGACAACGCGCTGATCCCAGGCGGTCCGGGCGGTGCGTTCTGGTGGGACAAGGTGCCGAGCAAGTTCGAGGGCTGGGACGAAGCGCGGTTCCGTGCTGCCGGATTCCGCGCGGTGCCGGGGGCGTTTGCGCGAGCGGGGTCGCATATCGCGAAGAACGTCATCCTGATGCCGAGCTTCGTCAACATCGGCGCATTCGTGGACGAAGGCACGATGGTCGACACCTGGGTCACGGTCGGAAGCTGCGCGCAGATCGGCAAGAACGTCCATCTTTCGGGCGGGGTCGGCATCGGCGGCGTGCTGGAGCCGTTGCAAGCGGACCCAGTGATCATCGAGGACGATTGCTTCATCGGTGCGCGGTCCGAAGTCGTCGAAGGCGTGCGGATCGGCAAGGGGTCGGTGCTGTCGATGGGCGTCTTCATCACCAGCACGACCAAGATCGTGGATCGCACCACGGGCGAGATATTCATTGGGCAAGTGCCGCCTTATTCGGTCGTCGTGCCCGGATCGCTGCCGGGCAAGCCGCTGCCGGACGGGACGCCGGGGCCGAACCTGTCCTGCGCGGTGATCGTCAAGCGCGTGGACGCGCAGACGCGCTCCAAGACCGGCATCAACGAGTTGCTGCGCGACTGATCTCTTACGGCAGCGGCGGGACCATTTGGATTTCGCCGCTGCCTACCCTACATGCGGGCAATGCCTCCCGATAATCCCACGTCTCTCGGGCCGCGCGAGGATGCGCCGCCCGCCTGGGCAACGCTCCGCCGGTTCTTCGTCTATCTGTGGCCCGCCGATTCGCGGGCGCTGCGCGTGCGTGTCGTGCTGGCGATGGTGCTGGTGGTGCTGGCCAAGGCGACGGCGTTTGCGATGCCGTTCGCCTACAAGGCCGCGATCGACCGGATGGCGCCGGGGCTGGAGCCGGTGGCGGGCCTCGCCATTGCGCTGGTCGGCGCTTACGCGCTGGCGCGGTTCGTGTCGGTGGTGTTCGACAATGTGCGCAATGTCGTGTTCGAGCGCGTCGGCCAGGAAGCGACCCGGCGGCTGGCTGAGCATGTGTTCGGGCATCTGCACCGCCTGTCGCTGCGCTTCCATCTGGACCGCAAGACGGGTGCCGTCACCAAGATCGTGGAGCGCGGGACCAAGAGCATCGACACGATGCTGTACTTCCTGCTGTTCAACATCGCGCCGACGGTGCTGGAACTGGCGGCAGTCTGCGTGTTCTTCCAGCTGAAGTTCGGCTTCGGCATGGTCGCGGCGACGCTGGTCATGGTCGGCCTGTATATCTGGTTCACGCGGACGGTGACGGAGTGGCGCAACCAGCTGCGGCGGGACATGGTGGACCTCGACACCGGGGCGGTCGCGCATGCCGTGGACAGCCTGCTGAACTTCGAGACGGTCAAGTATTTCGGGGCCGAGGCGCGCGAGGCGGAGCGGTACGGCACGGCGATGCGGCGCTATGCGGCGGCGGCGGTCAAGTCGGAGAACAGCCTGGCGTGGCTGAATATCGGGCAATCGCTGATCACCAACCTGATGATGGCGGGGGCGATGGCCTATACCGTCTGGGGGTGGAGCCGGGGGACGTTCAGTACCGGCGACGTGGTGCTGGTGAACGGATTGCTGACGCAGCTTTTCCGGCCGCTCGATCTGCTGGGCATGGTGTATCGCACGATCCGGCAGGGGCTGATCGACATGGAGGCGATGTTCAATCTGGTCGACACGCCGCAGGAGATCCGGGATGTGCCGGGCGCTCCCGCGCTGCATGTGGGACAGGCCGAAGTCCGGTTCGACAATGTGGTGTTCGGATATGATCCGGAGCGCGAGATATTGCATGGGGTGAGCTTCACGATTCCCGCGGGCAAGACGCTGGCGATCGTCGGGCCGTCCGGGGCGGGCAAGTCCACGATTGCACGGCTGCTGTTCCGCTTTTACGAGATCCAGTCGGGGCGTATCCTGATCGACGGGCAGGATATCGCGAAGGTGCAGCAGGACAGTTTGCGCGCCGCCATCGGCATCGTGCCGCAGGACATGGTGCTGTTCAACGATACGGTGGGCTATAATATCGGCTATGGCCGGGCGGGGGCTGATCGCGCGGAGATCGAGGCGGCGGCGAAGGGCGCTTCGATCCACGAGTTCGTGTTGTCGCTGCCGGAAGGCTATGACACGCGGGTCGGCGAGCGGGGGCTGAAGCTGTCGGGTGGCGAGAAACAGCGCGTGGCGATCGCGCGGACGCTGGTGAAGAACCCGCCGATCCTGGTGCTGGACGAGGCGACGAGCGCGCTGGACAGCCGCACCGAGGAAGCGATCCAGGGCGTGCTGGGGGAGATTGCGCGGCGGCGCACGACGATCATCGTCGCGCATCGGCTCTCGACCGTCGTGGAGGCGGACGAAATCATCGTGCTGGACAGCGGGCGCGTGCGGGAGCGGGGCACCCATGCCCAACTGCTGCGGGCGGGCGACCTCTATGCGTCGATGTGGGCGCGGCAGGCGCAGGAGCGGGAGACGGTGGAGGGCGAGGCAGTGGAGGCGTAGGGGTTTCTTTCCGCACGCCGTTCGTCCTGAGTAATCACTGAGCTTGTCGAAGTGATGTATCGAAGGATTATGCGCGGCGCCAAATGCTTCGATACGGGTCTTCGACTTCGCTCAGCCCCTACTCAGCACGAACGGGTTGGGAAACGAAGGTGTGACCACCAAACCAATTGCGCCACAGCCCACCGGTATCTAAGCCCCCACCAATGCCCCGCGATCCGCGCCAGCTTCTGCACGACATATTCGGCTTTCCCGCTTTTCGCGGCGTGCAGGCGCAGGTCGTCGCGCGCGTCATGGCAGGCAAGCGGACGCTGGCGATCATGCCGACCGGGGCGGGCAAGTCGCTGTGCTATCAGCTTCCGGCGGTGGCGTTCGACGGATGCTGCGTCGTGGTGTCGCCGCTGATCGCGCTGATGCACGACCAGTTGCGGGCGGCGCAGGCCGTGGGCATTCGCGCCGCCAGCCTGACGTCGGTGGATGCGGACTGGCGCGAGACGCAGGACCGGCTGCGCAATGGTGACCTCGACCTGCTCTATGTCGCGCCGGAGCGGGCGAGCGGCGAGGGATTCCGGTCGCTGCTGCGCTCGGCAGAGATTGCCCTGTTCGCCATTGACGAGGCGCATTGCGTATCGGAATGGGGGCATGACTTCCGGCCCGACTATCGGCTGCTCCGGCCGTTGCTGGACGAGTTTCCGGAGGTGCCGCGCCTCGCCCTGACGGCGACGGCGGACGCGCACACGCGAGAGGACATCCTCAAGCAGCTCGGGATTCCGGCTGACGGCATGATCATCTCGGGCTTCGACCGGCCCAATATCCGCTACGCCGTGCATCCGCGCGATGGCCTGAGCAAGCAGATCGCCGAGTTGCTGGCCGCTCAGCCGGGGCCGGGGATCGTCTACGCGCAAACCCGCGCGGCGACCGAGAAGATGGCGGCGAGCCTGTCCGCTGGCGGGCGGCGGCAGGTGCGCGCTTATCATGCGGGGCTGGACCCCTCCGTGCGGAGCGCCAATCAGGCGGCCTTCATCGCCAGCGAGGACATGGTGATGGTGGCGACGGTCGCGTTCGGCATGGGCATCGACAAGCCCGACGTGCGGTTCGTGGCGCATGCCGGGCTGCCCAAGTCTATCGAGGGCTATTATCAGGAGTCGGGCCGCGCGGGCCGCGACGGCGAACCGGCAGAGGCGCATCTGTTCTGGGGCGCGGAGGACTTCGCCCGCGCCCGCCAGCGGATCATGGAAGTCGAGCAGGCTCGGCAGGCTGGCGAGCGGGCGCGGATATCGGCATTGGGCGCGCTGGTGGAGACGGGGGGATGCCGCCGCGCGGTACTGCTGCGGCATTTCGGCGAGGACCCGCCCGCGACCTGCGGAAATTGCGACAACTGCCTCTCCCCGCCCGCCAGCATCGACGCGACCGAGACGGCGCGCAAGTTCCTGTCGGCCGTGTACCGGACGGGGCAGAGCTTCGGCGTGCAGCATATCGAGGCAGTGCTGACCGGCGCGGCCAACGACAAGGTGCGGCAGCGCGGGCATGACCGGCTGTCGGTGTCGGGCATCGTGTCGGGCGAGGAGACGGCGCTGCTGCGGCCGGTATCGCGGGCGCTGCTGATCCGCGATGCGCTGGAGACGAACGAGCATGGCGGGCTGATGCTGGGGCCGAACGCGCGGCCGATCCTGCGCGGCGAGGAGGCGGTGTCGCTGGTGCTGCCGCCCAAGCGCGTGCGGCGGCGCAGCGGGCGGGACGCCGGGGCCAATCCGAGCGACGACCCGCTGTTCGATGCGCTGCGGGCGTGCCGGCGGGAACTTGCGAAGGAGGCAGGGGTGCCGCCTTATGTGGTGTTCCACGATTCGACGCTGCGGGAAATGGCGGAGTATCGGCCCGACAGCCTGTCCGCTTTGGGGACGATCAGCGGCGTCGGAACGCGCAAGCTGGAGGCTTATGGCGACGCGTTTCTGGCCGTGCTGCGGCAATATGGCTGAGGGCCTGGTTCGCCGCGCTTGAAAGCCGGGGATGGATTGGGCATGGATTTGCGCCTGATTGCAAAGGATGCGCCCATGTTCCGCCAAGTCACCGACACGCTCTATGTTTCGCCGCAAATCACGGTGGCGGAGATCGATATGGCCAAGGCGCTGGGCGTGACGATGGTGGTGAACAACCGGCCCGAAGGCGAGGAGCCGGGCCAGCCGACAGGCGCACAGATCGAGGCGGCGGCGCGGGCAGCGGGGCTGGATTATGCCGCGGTGCCGGTGACGCATGCGGGCTTCGCGCCGTGGCAACTGGATGGCATGGCGGCGGCGCTGGAGCAGGCGGGCCAAGGTCCTGATGCTGGCAAGGTGCTGGCCTATTGCCGGTCGGGCACGCGGAGCACTTTGTTGTGGGCGTTGACGCGGGCGCGGGCCGGGGATGATGTGGAGGCATTGTCCGCGCAGGCGGCGGCGGCGGGGTACGACTTGGCGCCGATCCGGCAGATCATGGATGCGGTCAGGGGTTGAGGCGCGGCGTTCGGGTATCGCGGCACCCCGCCGATCCGTTCGGGCTGAGCGAAGTCGAAGCCTTGTCCTGAACGCAAGTGAAGATGCTTCGCCTGCGCTCAGCCTGACCCTTCGACTTCGCTCAGGGCGAACGGGGGTGGGTGCGTGCCCTTGCGAAGGGGTGGAGTGCCTCATCCAACTTCTCAGCCTGGAGAAAGTTGGGCGTGTTGGATCGTGGCGCTTGGGCGCGCGTGTCCGGAAACTCATTAAGAAGGATGACGGTCGGCGCGTCCTTGCCTCGGTCACCCAGGCTCGACGACTTGGTAGTGGTAGTCATGATAAAGCGTCGAGGCTTTATGGTTTGGCATCCCGGCGGGTCTGCTGCTCCCTTTCGGGCATTTGGAGGCAATTACTGGTTAGCCGCTGACGCGACGCCCCTACAGTCCTCGGTACCAGGTATGCCGGCAGTATTGCGGATATCCGTCTTCATGCTGGATGGTTCCGCGCCGACCGCTCCTGCACGACACCGCCGCGCAGGAACCTTCACTTGCCTTCGCCGTGATCAGGAGCGTTGGAAGTGATGACGCGTATAACCTATATGGTTCATGATGTCAAGGTGATTGATGCATCGGCCGTGGCGCATATTATTTGAACAAGCTGCCCAATATGCCGCGGACCAGACTTCCCGCTATCCCGCCGGAGGTGGATTTGCGGCGGCTCGATCCGCCGAACACCACCTTGGTTAGTTCACTCGCGACCTGTCGTCCCACGGTGGAGGCGGCGGAGCGCGTGGCGGACTGGACGGCGCGGCCAAGGGCGGACGGCTTTGTAGCTTCGCGGGCGGCGGCGGCGTCGGCGCGAGCCTGTTCCTTCAGTTGGGCTTCTTGCTGCTTGGCCTCGATCTTTGCCTGGGCTGCGGCCGCCTTGTCGGACTCTGCCTGCGCCTTGGCGGCGGTCGCGGCAGCGGCGGCGGCATTGCCGCGCGCGGCGAGGATTTCTTCGGCGGATTCGCGGTCGACCGCATCGTCATATTTACCCGCGACCGGCGAGATCGACTGGATGATCGCGCGTTCCTTGGCGTCCACCGGCCCCAATCGCGAACGGGGCGGGGCGATCAGGGTGCGCTGAACCATCGAGGGGGAGCCATCCTCCTGCAGGACCGACACCAGCGCTTCGCCGGTCTTCAGTTCGGTGATGGCCGTGGCGATGTCGAGAGCGGGATTGATGCGGAAGGTCTCCGCCGCCGCCTTGATCGCCTTCTGGTCGCGAGGGGTGAAGGCGCGCAGCGCGTGCTGGACGCGATTGCCGAGCTGGCCGGCAACGTCTTCGGGAATGTCGATGGGGTTCTGGGTGATGAAGTAGATGCCCACACCCTTGGATCGGATCAGGCGGACGACCTGCTCGATCTTGTCGGTCAGCGCCTTGGGCGCGTCGTCGAACAGCAGGTGCGCTTCGTCGAAGAAGAAGACGAGGACCGGCTTTTCCGGGTCGCCGACTTCGGGCAGCGTCTCGAACAATTCGGACATCAGCCAGAGCAGGAATGTCGAATAGAGCTTCGGGCTCTGCATCAGCCTGTCGGCGGCAAGGATGTTGATGTAGCCGCGGCCCTGATCGTCAGTCTTCAGCAAGTCGTGAATGTCGAGCGCCGGTTCGCCGAAGAAATGCTTGGCCCCCTGGCTGTCGAGTTGCAGCAACTGGCGCTGGATGGTGCCGACGCTGGCCTTGGTGACATTGCCGTATTTTGCGGAGAGCATGTCGGCGTTCTCCGCACAATAAGCGAGCATCGACTGGAGATCGTCGAGGTCGAGGAGCAGCAGTCCCTCCTCGTCGGCATAGCGGAAGGCGATCGAGAGCACGCCTTCCTGCGTCTCGTTGAGGTTCATCAGGCGGGCGAGGAGCAGCGGCCCCATCTCGCTGACGGTGGTGCGGATCGGATGGCCCTGCTCGCCATACAGGTCCCAGAAGATCGCGGGATTGTCGGCATAGGCGTAGTTTTCGAGGCCGACTTCCCTGGCGCGCGAAACCAGCTTGTCGGCGTTCTTGAAGGTCGGCGACCCGGCCATGGATATGCCGGAAAGGTCGCCTTTGACATCGGAGACGAAGACCGGCACGCCAGCGGCGGAGAAGCCTTCCGCTATGCCCTGAAGCGTGACGGTCTTGCCGGTGCCGGTCGCGCCCGCAATCAGGCCGTGGCGATTGGCGCGCTTGAGGTTCAGGGACTGCGGGGCGGCGCTGCCGGGGGCGTCAGGAGCCAGCCCAAGAAATATGCCGTCGCTCATAAGAAAACTCCCCGTCCGCACTTTCCCGGAGACTAGCCATAAGCGGCAGTCATGGGAAGGGCGGACGGGGAGCCGGTTCGATGCCGGTCCCGGGCACCATTTGTTCTTTTTTGAGCATCCAGCAACATCCACTGCCATCCCAAAAATGGCGGAAAACATGGGTTTTTGAGAAGCCCATCGTCCCCGCACGTCCCCGGGGGTACACTGGCAGCCACCCCTCTGTGATGGTATTTTGATGGTATTCCGAAAAATACCATCGCGGAGATACCATCATGGCGCTCACCGTTACGGCAATAAATGCTGCAAAATCAAAGGATAAGACCTACAAGCTGGCCGATGGTCTGGGGCTGTATCTCTTGGTTGCGCCCACAGGGGGCCGCCTATGGCGCATGAACTATCGGTTTTTGGGGCAACAGAAGACGCTTTCTTTAGGAAGCTACCCTGATGTGTCTCTCGCGAAGGCTCGCGAAAAGAGATCGGTTGCTCGAGAGGCGTTAGCAGATGGCCGCGATCCTATCGAAGTCCGCAAGGCCAATCTTCGCGAAGCGAAAGCCAAGTCGGTTGAGACGTTCAAGCTATAGCCGATGAATGGCTTGCCCGGCTTGAGATCGAGGGGCGTGCGCCGAAGACGCTCCAGAAAATGCGCTGGATGCTAGACCTCGCCTATCCGCTTATCGGCAACCGACCGATCGCAGATCTGGCGGCGCCCGAACTGCTCGAAGTCTTGCGCAAGGTAGAGGTGCGCGGAAGATATGAAACTGCCAACCGCCTCCGCAGTACATTTGGAACGATCTACCGATACGCGATCGTGACCGGCCGCGCGCAAAGAGATGTGGACTTGTAACGGTTTTGTGCCGGTCACCTATCTCATTATGCCACCTTGGCTTCGAACGCGAGTGGGCTGATGCC
>NZ_JARYGI010000028.1:0-44198 GCF_033795625.1 Sphingobium sp.
CCCCTCAAATCTCGCTTAGGGCATTGAATCATGCCAACACGGTCAGGTGAAGAGCCTTTTTCCGCGACCTGTTAAAGGTAGTAGGGGAATTCGGCTGGACCTCCGCGAAGTCGGGCTCGAACGAGAAATCTGGAACCTCTATCTCGACTTTGCCGAGGTCCGGGCGCTTGCGGCGGACGGCTGCGAGACGCGACATCTCATTCTCGGCGGCAGTTACGAGATCGATGGGTAGCACCGCCTTCCGCGCGCCCGCGCAGGCCGTGTTCGTCACTGCCATCGCGGCGATCGACCTCGTGCCGAAGTATAGAAGCAATGTCCCCGCCGCGAGGATCTGGTCCTGCCGCTCCGCCGGCTCAAAGGCCGGATCCGCATCCGAGAAGACCTTATGGAAGGCGGTCAGCGCGGTCGCGAGATCTTCCTGCTGGAGCCCTCCGGCCGGCGGCTTCGTCCCAAAGGCGAGGCGGGCGAGCATTTCGATCCGCGCGGTGGTGTATGTGCGAGCGTAGGTTTCGATGGCCGCCCAACGCAGATCCCTCTGGTCGCCATCGATTGAGATCTCGGAGAACAGTTTCGGAAAGTCTTTGTGCATTTGGATCGTGCTCCCGATTTCTCATTCTCTTTCATCGACCAGCTGCTCCAGCAGGTCGAGAAGATTGCGCTCCGATGCGCGTATGAAGGCGATGCCGTAGCGCTGCGGCTCAGGCAGGTTGATCTCGTCCTCCGTGATCAGGCCGAGTTCGAGTGCGATCTCACGCCGGTGGCTTGCATCTAAATCCCAGAAGCGGTCGATGAGATGTTTAGTTGTTGGGTCGCCCATAATTACCTCTAGAATTAGGTGGGGGGCGGGGACAATAGCCTCCTCAACGACAGAAATTGCCGTCCGGGAAGGCCCGAGATGCGGATTCAGGCATAGAAATTTTTCAGAAGCGGTGTCATTGATGGAGATAGGTAACGACTGTTCGTCCGATCCTACCGGTTGAATGCTGCTATGCTTAGATGACTCTGTCGAGATCGTCGTTCTAACGTGGGTCTGGCGCCATTCCCTTACGAAGCGCTTAAGTTGACGATGTTGGACCGCATGTTCATCATTAATTTTCGCGATTGAGAAATGGTCTGACTCGGGCACCTTGTAGGGCTCGCCAAAATAGCGGGCTCCAGAGAACGGCTCGACGACCTGTTTGCGCCACAGCCAACGTAAAGCGATGAAGCGATCCTCGATCAATTCTTTGCCTACAAGGGAGAGACGACCCTGCTCCTTCAAGTTCAGAAAATCCCGGTCGAGGTCAGCCAGCCACATATTAGATCGAGCGAAACGTAGAGCGCCTGCTTGAGAGTGTCCAACGAGTTTGGCGAGCGGCTTAAGCCAGTCAGCATAGTCCGCTCCCAGCGAAGGTGATGCCAGAAGGAAGATCGCCACCTGTGCATGACGCTCGATCAGCTCCGCGGCTCGCGATACTAAGTATCTGCGCGCGACGATCCCGCCCATGCTGTGACAAACCAATATCAACCCCGCCGAACCGGTGATCCCATCGAGAGCGAGATGTTCCTTTAATGCGTCAACAGCGTCCGCCAGGTGGTAGCTACCGGAAAAGAAGCCGGTTCTATAAGTGAAGACGTAGACGCCAAGGTCCAACATCTCCGCATCATTAGCGACAATGTCTGGCCAGTAGGCTCCGCTTGCGTGCCGCCAGCAACTTTCGCCACTCGACAGAACGCCGTGAATAAACACAACGACGGGTGCGGTCGACGATCCATGTTTAACCCAATCGCCCTTCATCGCCGCCCCTTCGCCATTGTCTTTCATTAGCGAGTGCGATGCCAATATGCACGCGTGAACCGCTACGCACACACATCTATCTGCTATCCGCGACGACCCCATGAACTCACGTTTACTACCGTGAAGTGCGGAGAGACAGCTGGGTGTCATCTTCTGTGTCATGCAACGCCAGTACGAATGTCGGCTTTTAGCAATTGTAGCTCATGAGCTGCGTGTCGACTTACGGCTTAGCTTTTGTTGTTCCGCGATGTCGAACGCCCGGGTGGGGAACGTCGGCTTCGTTGGCGGCAGCCGTCATCAACGCAGAACGCCGGGAATGTCAGCTATCTTAACATAGTTGCTCCGAAGCCGACATTCGCGAATGTCCCAGCTCTCGCCGAAAAGCCGACGATTCGCTGCTCGACTTGGACTATGTCATTTAGCCAGTGGCACCTTGATCCGCACCTAACGCGGCGGCAATCATGGCCGCGAGGCTTTCCTCGGCGCGCACGCGCAGGGTTGCGTCGGTTGAAGCAAGATCATGCCGGATCCACTGCGGGGCCTTGGCCAGAACGGCGGTGACGATGGCGGTGAGATCGGGCTGGTCCATGACTGTGGCACCAGCAGCGATCGCGGTGCCGGTCAAGAGCGGCTGTTATCCACCATGTCGATGGCGTCGATGAGCTTGATGGCCTGCTCTGCCAGATAGCGGACCTGCACCACAAGGTCACCGGTATGTGGGCAGCGTGGGTCCTGCCCTTCAACCGCAAAGGCTGCGGCATCCTCGAACTTGGCGGTGAGCAGCGCAAACAGCGCACTGTTGAGCGCATTGCAGTCGTCGTCTTGCATGGGGGTGTCGCCTCCTGCGCGCCAGAAGCGATACTGTCGCGGCGCAGTCCAGATGCAGCTTTTTCAAGGCCATGCACTTTCTGCACTGACCGGTCGCTTTTCCATTCGACTTCGCTGCCGAACAGAGCGAACGCTATTCATGTTGAACGCACGGGGTTTGGATCTCAAAGCCCCTGCCCCGATGGCTTGAGGCCCACGGGGCTTTGGGTGGTGGGAGCAGCATCAGCTGCTCTGACACAAGGAGACCACCTATGACTGGCATCACCCGCTTGACCGACATCCAACTGATGCTGCTTGCCACCGCTGCACGCCGTGACAATGGAAGCCTGCTGCCGCCGCCCGAGCCACTGGGCGAGGGACCTGCCCGCATCCGCAAAGCGGTCGAAGCCCTGATCCGCCGCGGCCTTGCTGCAGAAGCAGAACTTGCCCCCGGCGCCGACGCTTGGCGCTCCGTGGGCAATCGCGCGGTTGGCGTCGTCATCACCGACGCCGGGCGAGCGGCTATAGCGGTGGATCCTGCTGAGGATGATAATGAAGGTCAGGCAGCTACGTCTCCCCCAGCAGTAAGTCATGCACCTGCTGCCGAAGTGCTGACATCCTCGGCCGCAGTTGACGCGCCCGCCCCTGCCCAACCCGCTCCTGCCCGCACCAAGACGGCCGAAGTGCTCGAACTCCTGCGCCGGGAGAGCGGCGCGACGCTCGACGAGCTCACAACCGCCACTGGCTGGCTACCGCATACGACGCGCGCAGCGCTGACCGGCCTGCGCAAGAAGGGGCACGCCATCGTGCGTGGCAAGCGCGACGAGCTAAGCTGCTACACGCTCAACGCCGAGGTCGCAGCATGAAGCGGGCAGCCATGGAAGCGCGGGTCGCCGCGCTTCCCTCCCTCTCCTCGGCCCAGCTGCGCTCAGAATGGCTGCAGCTCTACAAGGCCCCTGCCGCATCGCTCACCACCGACCTGCTCCGTCGCGGCATTGCGGGTAAGCTGCAGGAGAAAGCGGGTGGTGGCTATAGGCCAGCGACCTTGCGCGAGATCGAGCGCCTATGCCGCGAGCTTGGCCGGACCGGCGAGGCAACGTCTGGTCCGGCGATCCGCATTAAACCCGGCACAAGGCTGGTGCGAAGTTGGGGTGGCGTCAGCCACCATGTGGTAGTGCTGGAGAAAGGCTTCCTCTACCGCGAGCAGCACTATGCCTCGCTCAGCAGCATCGCACGCTTGATTACCGGCGCGACATGGTCTGGACCGCGCTTCTTCGGACTTGCGTCTCGCTCCAGGACGACGGCCGATGCGTAAGACCGACACCACAGCGCCGCGCGCCCTGCGCTGCGCCATCTACACGCGCAAGTCGACTGAGGAAGGACTGGAGCAGGCGTTCAACAGCCTGGACGCGCAGCGTGAAGCCTGTGCCGCCTATATCTTGAGTCAACGGCATGAAGGCTGGTCGCTGGTGCCAAACTATTATGATGATGGCGGCTATTCAGGCGGCACGATGGAACGCCCTGGATTGAAGGTCCTGCTTGCCGAGGTAGAAGCCGGGCGCGTTGACATCATCATCGTCTACAAGGTCGATCGCCTCACCCGCAGCCTGTCGGACTTTGCCAGGATCGTCGACATACTCGACGCCGCTTCAGCGAGCTTCGTCTCGGTGACCCAGTCGTTCAACACCACCACCAGTATGGGACGGCTTACACTGAATGTCCTGCTCTCCTTCGCCCAGTTCGAGCGTGAGGTGACGGGCGAGCGCATCCGCGACAAGATCGCCGCATCTAAGGCCAAGGGCATGTGGATGGGCGGTGTTATACCGCTGGGCTATCGACTGGAGGAGCGCAAGCTGCACGTCGCGCCGGACGAGGCCAACATCGTGCGCCTGATCTTTACGCGCTATCTCGAACTTGGCTCAGCGCTGCAGCTTATGACCGAGCTTCGGCGGCAGGGTATCCATGGACGCATGCGCACGAACCGGCATGGACGCAGCTATGGCGGCGGCGCGTTCAGCCGCGGTGCGCTCTACGCGATCCTGAAGAACCGCCTCTATGTCGGAGAGATCGTTCATAAGGGCCGCATCTATGCTGGCGAGCACACCGGCATCATCGGGCCAGAGCTATTCGACCAGGTCCAGCAGCAGCTTGCTGAGGCACGGGTGGAGCGCAGCCACGGTGTCAATGCTGATGAGCCCAGTCCGCTCGCGGGACTGCTATGGGATGGACATGGCCGTCGCCTGTCACCCAGTCATGCAGCGCGAAGCGGCAAGCGCTATCGCTATTATGTCTCGGCGCTGCAGGGCGATGATCGGGATGAACCCTGCTGGCGCATCAGCGCACCAGACGTCGAAACGCTGGTGGCGGCAAGACTGGCGGGCGGGATTGACGATGCCATCGCCGCCAGCATCGCCTCGGGTGCGTTGTCAGGCGATGCCATCGAAAAGCTGAAGAAGGCGGGGAACGATGCCATCGAGCAAATCCATGGCCTGCCGCATGTGCAACGGCGCGCCTTCCTTGCCCTGATCACGCGCGTGGATCTTTCCGAAGCGCATCTCACCATCACAGCAAACCTCAGCGCCATCGATGCCGGCCTTGCCTCACCGGTTATCGCCGTGCCCATCGGCTTCGTCCGATCGGGCCGACAGATCAAGCTAGTGCTGCCGCCGGCGCACGAAGACATGCCAGCGCCTAACGCCGCGCTGCTCAAGCTGATCGCACAGGCCTTTTCGGCACGGCGTGAACTGGAAAATGGCGGATCCTTCGATGCCGTCGCCGAGAGGCTTGGCTATGGTCGCCACTATCTTGCCGACCTGCTGCGGACGAGCTTTCTATCGCCTAAGATCATCACGGCCATCGTCGAGGGTCGGCAGCCGGCATCGCTTTCTCGCACCGAGTTGATACGGACCAAGAACCTTTCGCTGCTCTGGTCCGAGCAGGAGACCCTGTTCGGCATCACCTGATCGCTTACATGTCTGATGCATCTGGGCGAGGCCATGGCCTCGCCCTTCTCGTTCCGGCCACTCACAAATCTCGCGGCTACCAACAAAGGGATTCCAGATATCGGGCATATTCTAACCAGTGAACCGTGCCGAAAGTGTCTGCATTTCGCACCCCGCAAAGGAGGTGGCGGTAAGTACCGGAATTTGCCTGAGAAAATCATCCCACAGCGACCTATGTCGCGACCACAGTGGTACTGAGGTGAAAGTGGTGCACCCGACAGGATTCGAACCTGTGGCCTCTGCCTTCGGAGGGCAGCGCTCTATCCAGCTGAGCTACGGGTGCCTGGGCGATGCGCCGTTGGGGTCGCTTAGCAAAGGCGGTGGGGCAGCGCCAGCGGCAAAATGATCCTTCATGGGATTGTCGCGACGGCGTTGCCCTTCGTGGCCGGAGGCGGCGTCTTGGGTTTGTAGCGGCACAGGTCCACGACGATACAGCGCCAGCATTCGGGCTTGCGCGCCTTGCAGACGTAGCGGCCGTGCAGGATCAGCCAGTGATGCGCGTCGCGCCGAAAGGGTGCGGGCGTTTGCTTGTCCAGCTTCGCCTCGACTTCCACCACGTTCTTGCCGGGCGCGAGGCCCGTGCGATTGCCGACGCGGAAGATGTGCGTGTCTACGGCGAACGTCTCCGCCCCGAACGCGGTGTTCATGACCACATTGGCGGTCTTGCGCCCTACTCCCGGCAGCGTGGTGAGGGGGTCGCGGTCTTGCGGCACCTTTCCCCCGAAATCCCGCACCAGCATTTCCGACAAAGCGATCACGTTCTTCGCCTTGGCATTGTAGAGGCCGATGGTCTTGATGTGCTGCTTCAGGCCCTCCTCGCCCAGCGCCACCATCTGTTCGGGCGTTTCGACTTGCTGGAAAAGCCGATGGGTCGCCTTGTTGACGCCGACGTCAGTGGACTGCGCCGAGAGTGTCACCGCGACCAGCAACTGATAGTCGTTGCCATAGGCGAGTTCCGTCCGCGGCGCGGGATTGTCTTCGGCCAGCCGCCGGTAGAATTCGAAGATGTCGGCCTTCTTCATCGCAGCTCAGAGGCCGAGCACGCTTTTCATGTCGTATCGCCCGGCAGGCTGCGCCGTGAGCCACATCGCGGCCTTGAGCGCACCGCGCGCAAAGATGGTGCGGTTCTCCGCGCGATGGCCAAGTTCTATGCGTTCGCCTTCGGCCGCGAAGATCACCTGATGATCGCCCGAGACCGATCCGCCGCGCAGTGATGCGAAACCGATGCTTCCGACGTCTCGCGCGCCTGTGATGCCGTCGCGACCGCGCGCGCTGTTCTCACCGAGGGCGATGCCCCGCCCCCGCGCTGCGGCTTCGCCCAGCAACAGTGCAGTGCCGGACGGCGCATCGACCTTATGCCGGTGGTGCATCTCTACAATCTCTATGTCCCAGTCATTGCCCAGCCGCTGCGCCGCTTCTTCCACGAGAGCCGCGAGCAGGTTAACGCCCAGCGAGGTGTTCCCCGTTTGCAGCACCGCGATCTGTTCCGCCGCCTGATCGATCAGCGCGTGATGCACGCTCTCCAGCCCGGTCGTGCCGATCACGACCGGACGGCGCGCGGCAATGCAGGCGTCCAGATGCACGCCCAGCGCAGAGGGCGAGGAGAAGTCGATCAGCACGCCGCTTGCTTCGGCCAGCGCGAGAGGATCGCTGCCAATGGCGATGCCAGGTGCGATCTCGCCGCTGCTGCCCGCGCGATCGACGCCGCCCGAAATGCCAACGCCCGCTTCAGTAGCGGCAGCGGCGATCGCGTGCCCCATGCGTCCTGCCGCACCGTAAATGCCTATCGCGGTCATCGCTGTTGCGCCTCTGCTGCCTTCATGCTTCGATGCGCGGATGCCAGACATTCGCAACATTGTCATCCTCACCGGCGCAGGAATTTCCGCCGAGAGCGGCCTTGCGACCTTTCGTGGGCCGGATGGGCTGTGGGAAGGGCATCGTGTGGAGGACGTCTGTACGCCCGAAGCACTCGCCCGCAATCCGGCGCTGGTGCATCGCTTCTATGACGAGCGCCGCGCGAAGCTGACGGAGGTGACGCCGAACGCAGCGCATGCGGCGCTCGCGGAACTCGACCGCGCCTGGCCGGGGGAATTGCTGATCGTGACGCAGAATGTGGACGACCTGCATGAGCGCGCCGGAGCCAACCGGATGCTGCATATGCATGGCGAGTTGATGTCGGCGCTCTGTGCTGCCTGCGGAACGTCCAAGCCGTGGCACGACGCGCTACCGCCAGAGACGCCCTGCCCTTTCTGCAACGCACCGGCGCTGCGCCCGGACATCGTGTTCTTTGGCGAAATGCCTTATGAGATGGACCGGATCGACGCGGCGCTGCGGGATGCGGATCTGTTCGTTTCCATCGGCACGTCGGGCGCAGTCTACCCCGCGGCCGGGTTCGTGCAGACCGCCCGGCATATCGGAGCGCGGACGCTGGAACTCAATCTCGATTCATCAGCGGGCAGCATTTACTTCGACGAGACACGTACAGGTCCGGCGAGTGTGCTGGTTCCCGACTGGGTGAAAGAGGTGCTGCAGCTTTAGTCCAGGTCGCGGTCGATAAGACTGTGCCGCTTGGTGTCGCGCATCCAGAGATAGGCGATCAGCGACACCCCGATCATGCCGGTGACATACCAGTAGAATAGCGACTCCATGCCGATGTCCTTGAGGTAGAAAGCGACATATTCGGCGGTTCCACCGAACAGCGCATTGGCTATCGCATAGGGCAGCGCGACGCCCAGAGCGCGAATGTTCGCTGGGAACAGCTCTGCCTTAACGACGGCGTTGATCGCGGTGTAGCCACTGACGATGGCGAGCGCGAGGAGGACCAGCAAGAATGCCTCTATGGGATTGCGCACGGCCTCCAGCGACCGGAATATCCATACCGTTGCGGCGACGCCCAACACGCCAAAGCTTATCATGATCGGCCGACGCCCGATCCGGTCGGACAGCCCGCCCACCAGCGGTTGCAAAGCCATGTAGACGAGCAGCGCGCAGGCCATGATGGCAGTGGCCGTCTCGCGGCTGAACCCCGACGTGTTCACCAGGAATTTCTGCATGTACGTCGAATAGGCATAGAAGGCGAGCGTGCCTCCTGCAGTCAGCGCGATAACGAGCAGCGCTTGCCCCGGATAATGGCGGAACAGTGCGAACATGCCGGACTTCGGCCCTTCGCGCTCTTTCGCCGCGTGAAAAGATTGCGTCTCCATCAGCCGCCGCCGGAGATAGAGCACACTGACGGCCAGAGCGCCGCCAATTAGGAACGGGATGCGCCATCCCCATGCCTCCAGCGTCGCCTCACTCATCGTCGCCTGAAGAACGAGAAGCACGGCAAGCGCCAGCAATTGCCCCATGATCAGCGTCACATATTGGAAGCTGGAGAAGAAGCCGCGATGCTTCTGGCTCGCCATTTCCGACAGGTAGGTGGCGCTTGCCCCATATTCGCCGCCTACGCTGAGGCCCTGCATCAGCCGCGCGAGGATCAGCAGCGCGGGCGACCAGTATCCGATGGCCGCATAGCCAGGCGCGACCGCGATCAACAGCGAACCGCCGCACATCAGGCCAATGGAGAGCGTAAGCCCCGCCTTGCGCCCATGCCGGTCTGCATAGACGCCCATGATCCAAGCGCCGATCGGACGCATCAGAAAGCCCACTGCGAAGACCGCGGCGGTATTCAGCAACTGCGCCGTCTGATCCCCCTTCGGGAAGAAGACCGGCGCGAAATACAGTGCGAAGGCCGAGTACACATACCAGTCATACCATTCGACCAGATTGCCCGCTGAGCCGCCGAAGATCGCAAAAAGGCGGCTGCGCTGTGTCGGTGCCGGTGGGACGGGATCGGGCATGCAGGTCCTTCGGGCTTGAGGCTGCTCCTGATCGAACGTTTCGCCCCTGTACGTCAACTGCCGATTGCGCCGTGTTCAGCCAGTGCCGAAAGGCAATATGCTTTCGAGCGTCGCGAGCGGCGGTGCGCCGGGCACGGCGACGCCGTGCCGCATCAGGAAAACGTGGCGGGCGATCTCCGCCTGCTGCTCGATGCCATAGCGCGTGAGCGTCCAGCCCGGCTTGATGGTGTAGCTGTAACGGCAGAAGGGATGCCGCTTCAGCACCAGATTGACGCCGCGTTGATGTTGCCACACGTGCACCAGTTCGTGGATCAAATGCCCCTGCATCGCGATGCTGTTGCTGGCAAAGCAGTCGCAATAGCTGTGGCCTTTCGGATGGAAATGGATCGCGCCGCGCGGCGCCATGGTGACGTTGCGTGGCTGGAAGGGCCACCATTTGCGATGGTGCAGTCGCACGCGGTCAAGGTCGATCGCGTTCCCGAACACGCTCTTTGCCAAGGCTCTCTCAGCGGCAGTTAGTGGCCGTCCGGTCATCTACTGCACCTTGGGCGTAGTGCCCGGCTCCAGCGTATGGCTCTGTTGCAGGCGCCTCGCCAATAGCGAGCACAGCACTGCCCAGCTTGCACCCACCATCCATCCGGCAAGAACATCACTTGGCCAATGGACGCCCAGATACACGCGCGACGCCCCGATCATCAGGGCAAGCGTGATCGACACCGACAACAGATAGATCCGCAATATCCGAACCTGCTGCGTGCGTGCCAGCAATGCGCCGAGCGTCAGGTAGACAATGGCCGAGTTCATCGCGTGACCGCTCGGGAAACTGGTGGAATGCACGTCCACCAGATGCGCAACCACATCGGGGCGGGGACGATTGAACAGCGATTTTAGGATCGTGCTGAGGGTGGCCCCGCCTGCGATGGCGAGCACCACGAACAGCGCGGTCGCACGCCGCCGCGCGACCATGAGGAACCCTGCCACTGCTACCGTGATGAGGGTCAGCACGGTCCATCCACCCAGTGCGGTGATATCCCGCACGCAAAGCAGGAACCAGCGCGGTCCAACTGGCGTATCCGGATCGCCCGGCACCCGAAGCGCCGAGATGATGGCGTGATCGAGCGCCATGGAGTCTCCCTCCATCACCTCCGACGCAAGCTTGCCGAATACGAACAGCGCGAGGCATATGGCAAGAAAGCTAAGCAACAGCCGAGCGTCTACGCGGATGCTGTCACGCCAGAAGGATGTCAGGCGTTGGAATGGGTTCACGTCATGATCCTCAACGAAGTGCGGCTTTCCATCGCATAGCCCGGATAGTTGCGACACAGGAAACGCCTGTAGATGCTCATGGGGTGCAACGGAGTGGTTGATCGTGGATTATACCGACGTACCACGCTATCGCTGGAAAACGGACGCGCGCCGTACTTGCAGAAACAAACTTCCGGAAGACTTGACTGTATGGCTTGTGTAACACAGTACAGACATTCTGCATGACATCTTTTCCCGAACCGATTTCCGACCGCGTCCCGCCGCCGTCCTCCGCAGGTTTCGGCGAGGGGCCGCCGAGTAGCTTTCCCTCCCGCACGCCCTGGCGCAAGAGGGTGCGCATTGCCGGCTGGGTGTTCGCCGCCATGCTCGCCATCTTCATGGCGCTGGTGGCGTGGTTGGCGATCACGGCACCCCTTTCCCGCTCGCTCAAGCCCATAGCGCCACCCAGTATCACGCTGAAGTCGGCGGACGGCGTAGTCATCGCCCGCAAGGGAGCGATCATCGACCGGCCGGTCACGATCGCGGAATTGCCGGAGCATGTTCCCCAAGCCTTCATGGCGATTGAGGACCGGCGGTTCTACAGCCATCTGGGCATCGATCCGCGCGGCATTGCCCGTGCGCTGTGGAGCAACACCATTCACGGCACCCATCAGGGCGGCAGCACGATCACGCAGCAGTTGGCAAAGGGCGTGTTCCTCAACAGCGACCGCACCGCAGGGCGAAAGCTGCGTGAGGCGATGATCGCGCTTTGGCTGGAGGCGTGGCTGACGAAGGACCAGATTCTCGAACGCTATATGTCCAACGTCTACTTCGGCGACAATGTCTATGGACTGCGTGCGGCGGCCAAGCATTACTTCAATCGCAGCCCCGACGATCTGACGATCCCGCAGGCAGCCATGCTCGCGGGCTTGCTCAAGGCGCCTTCCCGGCTGGCGCCGACATCGAACTTATCTGGCGCACGCGAGCGGGCCGCGCTGGTGATGCAGGCCATGGTGGAAGCGGGCTACATCGGCCAGGCGCGGAAAGATGCCCTTCGCCCGGCCCGGCTGAACGTGCGAAAGACTCCCGAAGCGACGAGCGGCACCTATTTCGCCGACTGGGTGCTGCCGGAAGCGCGGGACCGGGCAGGCGCCGTCTATGGCGCACAGGACATAGTGACTACGCTGGACAGCAGGCTGCAAAAACAGGCCGAGGGCGCTGCGCGGCGCGCCCCGCTGGGCAAGGCTCAGATTGCCCTGGTCGCAATGACGCCGGAGGGGACCGTTGTCGCCATGGTGGGCGGCAAGCGCTACAAGGATAGCGCCTTCAACCGAGCGGTGCAGGCGAAGCGGCAGCCGGGATCGACCTTCAAGCTGTTCGTCTATCTCGCCGCTTTCCGCGCGGGCATGACTCCCGACGACATGATCGACGATACGCCGATCACCGAAGGAGAGTATCGCCCGTCCAACCATGACAGACGCTATCGCGGCAGGATCACCCTACGTCAGGCGTTCGCCGTGTCCAGCAACGTGGCGGCGGTGCGGCTGGCCCAGAAAGTCGGCATCCGTAATGTCATCAAGGTGGCGCAGGAGCTTGGCATCGCCAGCCCGATAGCGGAAAACCTCTCCAGTGCGCTCGGCACGTCGGAAGTGACGATCCTGGAGTTGACGCAAGCCTATGCAGCGATTGCTGCAGGGGCGTATCCCGTCAAGGCGCATGGCCTCCCGCCGGAGGAGCGCAGCTGGGTCGCATCGCTGATGGAGCGGCAGAAATCCTTGCCCGAAGACGAACTGGAGATGATCCGGGACTTGCTGTCCTCCGCTGCCAATCGCGGCACGGGTACTGCCGCCGCGTTGCGCACCAGCACCTTTGGCAAAACCGGGACGACACAGGACAACCGGGACGCGATCTTCGTCGGCTATGCAGGCGGGCTGGTGACGGCCGTCTGGATCGGCAATGACGACAACACTCCCCTGCCGGGCTTTGCGGGCGGCGGTGTCCCTGCGCGAGTGTGGCGCGACTTCATGGCGCGCGCGATCGATGAACCCAGTTCCGACGTCGTCCTGCCCGAAGATGGCGGCGACATCGTGAACTCCATTGCCAATGTCAGCCTTTCCACCGAGCTTGGAAATGTGAACATCGACTTGGGATCGGAGGGCATAGACATCGGCATCGAGCCGGATCTGCCGGACGATCCCGACGCGCCGCCTTCTACTCCTGCACCGCGCATAGTGCCTACGCAGCCGACGAACGAGCCGCCCCTGCCACCGCAATAAGGGCTTGAGCCGATGCTGCGGTGCGGTAGGCTGGGCTCTCCTCCGGAGAATCGCGACGATGGATCAGGTTACGAACATGCGCTGGCCCATCGGCGCGGCATTGCTTCTGGGGCTCGGCGCGTCGGTGCAGGCCGAGAAGCCGATTGCACGACCTGCATCTCTCACTGAGGTGTACACCGAAATCTTGGCGGCCAAGGGTACGCCGGTTCCTCGGTTCAAGGTCGATGCCGCATGGCCAACGTTGCCCGACGACATGATGCTCGGCCAGGTCAGCGGCGTGGCGGTCGACAAAGACAATGACGTCTGGATAATCCACAGGCCGCACTCGTTGAGCCCGACCGACAACGGCCTTGCGCAAAACCCGCCGATCGCAAAGTGCTGCCGCCCCGCGCCCACCATCGTGCGGTTCAGCCAGGCGGGTGCCTATCTCGCGGGCTGGGGAACGCCTGATACAGGTCCGGTGATCGACGGCGTCAGCCAGTGGCCGAAAAGCGGGCACGGCATCTATGTGGATGCCGCCAAGACCGTGTGGTTCGGTGGCAATGGCGATGGCGACCACGCAGTGCTCAATTTCTCTGCGGACGGAAAATTCATCAAAAGCTATGGGCGGCGGGAGCAAACGCGCGGGAACCTGGACAAGGCGGCGCTCGGCAATCCGGCCGATGTAATGCACGAAGACGGCGAAGTCCTGATCGCGGATGGCTATGTCAACAAGCGCATCATCGGCTTCGATCACAGGACAGATGCATTCCGCACCTATTGGGGCGCCTATGGGGTGGTGCCCGGCGGCGAGTCACGAGCTGGCCATTTCGACCAATCCCAAGCGTCGAGCGCGTCGGACGGAGGCGCCAATCCTGAATCGAAGCAATTTGGCGACATCGTCCATTGCATAGTGAAGGCCAAGGACGATCATTTCTACGTCTGCGACCGGCGAAACAACCGCGCGCAGTTGTTCAGGCGCGATGCCAAGGGCAACGCCGTATTCGTGCGCGACATCGTCATAGCGCCCGAAACTGGGGGCACGCGCACCGTGACGGACATCGCGCTATCGCCCGACGAGAAATATCTTTACGTCGCGGACATGATGAACGGGCGCATCTGGATCCTGCTGAGGTCCACGCATCAGGTGCTCGGCGCGATCGGGCGCAACGGGCGCTATGCGGGCGAATTCACCTGGTTGCACAGCATCGACACGGACTCCGAAGGCAATATCTATGCGACGGAAGTCAGCACAGGCCGCCGCGTCCAGAAGTTCGTCCTGACCGGCATCGAATAGCATTCACGCTCGGCAGCACAAAAAAGGGCGCCCGCGGGCGCCCTCTTCGTAGCCGGAAGTTCCGAAACTTACTTCTTCAGCGTCAGGCCGCCGAAGCGCTTGTTGAAGCGTGCAACCTGGCCGCCCTGATCCAGCTGACGCGTGCCGCCGGTCCAGGCCGGGTGCGACTTGGGATCGATGTCGAGCGCCAGCGTATCGCCTTCCTTGCCCCAGGTCGAGCGCGTGCGATAGGTAGTGCCGTCAGTCATCTGGACGGTGATGAAGTGATAGTCGGGATGCGTGTCGGTCTTCATGGGTAATGCTCCGGTGATGGCCGGTTCCGACCGGCCTGTGGATGCGTGGAAACTCTGCGAAGGCGCGCGGTTAGCGAGTCTGGCGCGAAAAGGCAATACGCTGCGTTATTTCGGCGGATCGGCAATCATCGCCGTGCAACTGGCTTCGGCCATCAACTTGCCGTCGACCATTGCCTTGCCGGAGAATTTGCAGATCGCACCGCGCAGCGTGTTGAACTCCACATGGATGTCCAGCAGGCAACCCGGCTCCACCGGCGCACGGAACTTCGCGCCGTCGATGCCCATGAAATAGACGAGCTTGCCGGTGCCCGAAAGCCCCAGCGACTCCACCGCCAGCACACCAGCCGCCTGCGCGATCGCTTCCACGATCAGCACGCCCGGCATGATTGGCCGCTCGGGGAAGTGTCCGGCAAAGAACGGCTCGTTGATCGTCACGGCCTTTACCGCATGGATGCTCTTGCTCGGCACCATCGAAACGACGCGGTCGATCAGCAGCATCGGGAAACGATGCGGCAGCGCGGCCATGACCCCCCGGATATCCAGGGGGCCACGGATTTCCGCCGCTTCGGGCACATTTGTGTCAGTCACTGGAATCGACCGATCAGCGCGTGGTCGGCCTCTGAGCCGGGTTAGTCGGCGCGGCAGATGCAGCAGGCGCGGCCTGCTGCTGGCCACGCTGAGCAGGCTGCCAGCCTGCGGGAGGCGTGATGCCGACGCTCGGCACGAGCGCGTTGAGTTCCGTAACCACCGCAGCCGTGATGTCGACAGTCGGCTGATAGGAAACGGTCGCGTCAGGCGTGAGAACCAGGTCGACCTTCGCCTTGGTCATCGCACTTTTGAGCGCATCGGAAAGCTTGGCCGTGATCTGCTGCTCGACATAGGCATTGGCGAGCGCGATGGGCTGGCCAAGACGCTGCAGTTCCTGCTGATAGGTCTGGGTCTGCGCCTGATACTGCTCATATTGCGTCTGAAGCGCCGGAGTCGGCTTGCCGCCTGCCCCGTTGATAGCCGTCTGCAGCGCTTCGCCCCGGGTCTTCAGATCGGCGTCGATTACCGTCTTGCGAGCGTTGAACGCGTCGATTTGCGCCTTGTACGTGGTGCGCATCTGCGTCTGCGCCGTGGTGTACGCGACGCTGGTGCCAACGGCCTGTTCCAGATTGGCAACCGCGATGCCGCTCTTCGATTGAGCAGCGGCGGGCGCGGAAGCCAGCGCGATTGCCGTCATCGGCGCAAGGGCCAGCGCGGCAGCTTTGAAAATCGTCTTCATCAGAATTGAGTCCCTACGTTGAAAGTAATGAGTTTGTCGTCGTCCCCTGGTTCCTTGAGCAGCGCCTTCGCGATGTCGATCCGGAACGGGCCGAAGGGCGAGTTCCAGTTGACACCAAAGCCCACCGAAAGGCGCGGTTTCAGCGTATCGCCGGTATAGACTTCCTCGAAGTTGTTGCTCACTGTCGACCCCGCCGGGCATCCTGGATTACGAGGAGTTCCCGGTGCTGGCGTAGTCGTAGTAGTTCCCGTGCCAGCGGTTGTGCAGTACCCTGCAAAACCATTAGTGATTGGATCCTTGATTCCAGCGACCGCCCCAACATCGACATAAACAGAGGGCCGCAAACCCAATTCACGAGCGCCTGATCCAAGTGGGATTTCCACCTCGCCTCGCGCCATGTAGTACATCCGGCCACCGAGCGCATCGTCCGTGCGGTTATCGTTACTATCAACGCGCACATATTCCCCGGCAGTGGCTCCCGGCTGAAGGTAATAGCGCAAGACACGCGGTCCGATCCCTCGGATCGCGAAGCCGCGCATCTGCGGCTCACCCAAGAAAAAGCGATCCGTCAAGCGGACGCGCTCCACTTCGATGGTAGGATTAGAACGATCGAACCGCGCTTTTTCAAGCGAGTGGATATAGCCGCCTTCCGCCGACAGGCTGGCAATAAAGCCGCTCCCGATATTGAAGTGCTTCGTCGCGTTCAGCCGCGTCTTGATATATTTCACACTGCCGCCTAGTCCCGCAAAATCCTGGCTCAGTGACAAGCTTTGCCCGCGCGTAGGCCGGATGCGATTGTCTCGATTATCAAAAATTACCGAGTAACCAATGGAAGAAGTTGTGCGCTTGCCGATTGCATCGCAAAGATAGCGGCCCGCCTGAATAGGATCGCAGTCATCGGTACCGCTATTGCCCCGGATGCCGTCACCATTATCATCTGTAAAATAGGTCGACCGGGCAAGCGTCACATCGTCAAAGCTCAGCCCATAACGCAGCGCCAGAGACATATACTCGGTGAGTGGCACGCCTGCGCGAAGCTGGAAGCCGGTGCTGGTCTGCTCGTAAGTGGTATTACGGTCGTTGTTGAGGCCATATTGGAAGCTGTTGAGGTCGCGGCGGAAGATGTCCCCGCCCACCGCAATGTTCTTGTCGAGCAAATACGGCTCGGTAAAGCCGACCTCTACCGACTTGGAATAGCTGGAATAGTTGACGCTGGTGCGCAGCTCCTGGCCCTTGCCGCGGAAGTTGCGCTGTGTGACCGATCCGGAAATAATGAAGCGCTCAAGGCTGGAGAAACCGGCTGACAGCGACAGCTCGCCCGTCGACTTTTCCTCGACATTGGTTTCCAGGATGATGCGGTCGGGCGTCGATCCGGGCTTCTGCTCGATGTCCAGCTTCTCTTGGAAGAAGCCGAGCGAGTTGATGCGATCTTTCGAACGCTTGACGGCGAAGCTGTTGAACGCATCGCCTTCCGCCAAACGGAATTCGCGACGGATTACCTTGTCCTGCGTCAGCGTGTTGCCGTTGATGTCCACCCGCTCGACATAGACGCGTGGCGCATTGGCGATGCGGAAGGTGATCCCCATCGTCAGGTTTTCCTTGCTCCGATTAAAATCCGGAGACACGTCGGCGAAGGCGTAACCGAACAGGCCGGCCGTTTCGTTCAGCTGATCGACGGTGTCCTCGACCTGCTTCGCATTGTACCAGTCGCTCTTTTTCATCGGCAGCAGCTTGGTCAGCGAATCGCCGGACAGGTCGCGAATTTCGCTCTCGACCTTCACGTCACCGAATTTGTAGCGGTCGCCTTCCTCCACCACATAAGTGATGATGAAGTCCTGCTTGTCAGGCGTCAATTCCGCGACGGCCGAGATCACGCGGAAATCGGCATAGCCCTGCGTCAGGTAGAACTGGCGCAGCTTCTGCTGGTCATAGGCCAGACGATCGGGGTCATAGCTGGTGCCCGAGGAGAACAAGCGGAACCAGCGTGCGGCCTTGGTCGCCATCTCGCCCTGGAGGCGGCCGTCCTTGAACTTCTCGTTGCCGATAATGTTGATCTGGCGGACCTTGGACTTGGGACCCTCGCTGATTTCAAAGACGATGTCGACGCGGTTCTGGTCAAGCTGCACCATCTTCGGCTCGACCGTGGCGGCAAAGCGGCCTTGGCGACGATAGAGTTCGATGATGCGAGCGACGTCGGCGCGAACCTTCGACCGAGTATAGATCTGGCGCGGCGCAAGCTTGATTTCCGGCCGGATCTTGTCTTCCTTCAGCCGCTTGTTGCCTTCCAGCACGATGCGGTTGATGACCGGGTTTTCCTTGATCTCGATGGTCAGCACACCCGCATCGTCGCGGATCTGCACATCGGCGAACAGCTCCGTCTCGAACAAGTCTCGCAGAGCCTGATCGAGGCTTTCGCGCGTGTAGGGCTGACCGACGCGCAGCTTGGTGTAGGAAAGCACCGTGTCCGGCTCCAGGCGCTGCTGGCCGGTGATGTTGATCGCTTTGATCGGCGCGGCCACCTGCGCCGCCGGGGGCGTGGCGGGCGCAGCGGCGGCAGGCGCCGGCGCAACCTGACCCAGCACAGCGGAGGGCACACCCGCCAGCATCGTTCCCGCCAACAGGGCAACCAGGCCCAGGCGCTGTTGCACCGGCCGGTCGAATTTGCTGCTCTTGGTCGCTGTCACCCGCTTCACCCTTGAAATAAGATCGTGGCCATCGGCCGAAGAATTGTGCTCTCTGGTATCGGATTGTTGCCCGAGCCCCCGCCTGCTCACTGCCCGAACCGGGTCAGCCGATCAAGCCGGACAGGCTTCTCCACAGGCCGAAAGACGACAAATCGTTGAATGTCACCAGCACCATCATGGTGAGAAGAACCATCAGGCCCGACCGATAGGCCATTTCCTGCACCTGCGGGCTGACCGGACGCCCCTTTATCCCCTCGATTGCATAGAACAGCAGATGGCCGCCATCCAACATCGGAATTGGCAAGAGGTTGATGAACCCCAAGTTAATCGAGATGAAGGCCATCAGGAATATGAAGCTTTGCCACCCCATATTCGCAGCCTGGCCCGATACGTCCGCGATTTTCAGCGGTCCGCCCAGTTCCTTGACCGAGCGCCGTCCGGTGACGATCTGCCAAAGGCCGTCCAGCGCGGACGTAAATAGCTGCCCAACCTTGCGCGCGCCCACGATCGGCGCTTCGATGATGCTGACGGGACGGAACACCAGCGGCGCAGAAGCCACACCCAACTGTCCCAGCCTGAAGATATTGCCGAAGCGGTCCTTCTCGATCCTGGTTCCGGCTGCGATCGAGATGTCGAACTTCCGCCCGTCTCGTTCGATGACATAAGGCAGCACTTCATTGGGGCGCAGCGTCACTATGGACGAAATGTCGGAGAAATCCTCGATCTCCCGTCCCATAATGCTGACGATCCGGTCGCCTTTCCTTAGACCTGCCGACTGCGCAGCCGATCCGGCAGATACTGCGCCGACGACCGGGGGGCTTTGCGGGTCACCCTGAACATAGGCCAGGCCGCCGAGCAACAGGATCGCCGCAAGGAAGTTGATTGCAGGGCCCGCGAAAACGATAGCCGCGCGCTGCCATACCGGCTTCGCAGGGAAACTCTCTGCGCGTTCGTGCGCGGGCATTTCCAGCCATGCCGGATCTGCTTGGCTGGCGGCGTTCATGTCGCCCTTGAACTTCACATATCCGCCCAGCGGCAGCATCGCGACGCGCCAGCGAGTGCCGCGCTTGTCGACCCAGGCGAACAATTCCCTGCCGAAGCCGATGGAGAACGCCTCGGCCTTCACCCCGCACCAGCGGCCGACGATATAATGGCCGAATTCATGGACGAAGACGAGCGGGCCGATAATGGCGAGGAAAGCGAATATGGTCAGTAGAAGGCCCGGATTTTCAATCAAGCTTGCACTCTTTCCACGATGCGGGACGCGGCCTCTCGTGCCTGACCATCCGCCTCCAATATCCCCGCGATGTCACGCGGCTTTGGCGCGCTATAGCCTGCCAGCACCTCTTCCACAATCGTGGCGATGTCCAGGAACCCGATCCGCCCGGAAAGGAACGCGGCGACCGCCACTTCATTGGCGGCATTGAGCGTCGCTGGATGGCCGCCCCCTGCCCTCGCCGCCTCGCGCGCCAGTCGCAATCCTGGAAACCGAACCTGATCGGGCGCCTCGAAGTCCAGCCGTCCGATCGTCACCAGATCGAGCGGCTGACAGGGCGTTGCCATCCGTTTCGGCCAGGCAAGTGCGTGGGCTATCGGAATGCGCATGTCCGGGCTGCCAAGCTGCGCCAGCGTGGAATGGTCGCGATATTCGACCAACGAATGAATGACCGACTGCGGGTGGACGAGGATGTCGATATTGTCGAGGCCAATGGGAAACAAGTGATCGGCTTCGATCAGTTCCAGTCCCTTGTTCATCATCGTGGCGCTGTCGATGCTGATCTTCGCGCCCATCGACCAGTTGGGATGCTTGACGGCTTGCGCGGGAGTGACAGCCGCCATCTGATCGCGCGTAAACTCACGGAATGGCCCGCCACTGGCCGTCAGCGTTATACGTCGCACATCTTCTAAACGACTGCCCGCAAGACATTGGAAGATAGCATTATGTTCGCTGTCAACGGGTAACAGTGTTGCGCCCGATGCGCGTACTGCCTCCATCATCAGGCCGCCCGCCGAGACCAGCGATTCCTTGTTCGCAAGCGCGACGCTGTTGCCGCGCTCCAGAGCGGCCAAGGTCGGTTCCAGCCCCGCCGTGCCGACAATGGCCGCCATGGTCCAGTCCACGTCCAGTCGCGCTACGTCCACCAGCGCCTCAGCCCCGGCCTCTACCTCTATGCCGCTACCGGACAGCGCCTCCTTGAGGTCTGCATACAGCGCCTCCTGCCCTATCACTGCGACTTCGGCGCTATGGGCGCGGGCCGCTGCGGCAAGCGCGGGGACGTCGCTATGCGCGGTCAGCGCCACCACGCTCCAGGCATCGTCGTCACGCCCGATAAGGTCGAGCGTCGACGTCCCCACTGACCCCGTCGCGCCGAATATCGAAATGCGCCGCGTCATAGCAACCCCGGCAGCGCCACCAGGAGCGCAGCGAGCGGCGCGGCCGTCACGACACCGTCCAGCCGGTCCAGTACGCCGCCATGGCCCGGCAGCAGGTTGCCGCTATCCTTGACGCCAGCCCGCCGCTTCAGCGCACTTTCGAACAAGTCTCCGCCCTGCGCCGCTACTGCCAAGATGCCGCATGCCGCAGCCAGCCGGAGCGGCAACCCGGCAGCAAAATGCAGCGTGAAGCCAAATGCGAGCGCCGCCAGTACGCCGCCGCCGAGCCCGGCCCATGTCTTCGAAGGGCTGATCGAGGGCGCGAGCTTTGGACCGCCAATAGATCGGCCGGCAAAATACGCGCCGATGTCCGTCGCCCAGACTAGCCCCAGCGCCCAGAAGGCCAGCAGCAGGCCCTGCGGCTGCGCGCGCAGGAACAGGAGCGCCAGCACGGGCACGCCAACATAGGCGATACCAAGCGCCAGTGGAACGGAGCGCGTGATGACGACCACGAACACCATCGCGCCCATAATGAGCCCGATGGCCAGAAACGATGGTCCGGCGGCGAGCGGATCGGGGGCCATGATTGCCAGGGGCACGCAGATCGCGAACATCGAAATCCTGCGCGCCCGCGCATCGGCACCGATCAGGCTCGCCCATTCGCCCTGCATCAGGACACCGGCAACGGACGCCAAAATCCAGAACAGGATGTGGCCCATCAGCAGAGCCGCCACCGCTACGCAGATCAGCGCGAGGCCGACCATGGCTCGGGTCTTGAGGTCGCTTGGACGCCCGGTCATTATACCTTCAAGCCCCGGTTCCGCACGAAAATGCTTCGGTCAAAGGCCACCATAACGGCGGTCTCGATGCTTGAACGCGTGGAGCGCACCGGAAAGGGCTGCCGTGTCGAAGTCCGGCCACAGCACGTCGGTAAAATACAGTTCGGCATAAGCCGCCTGCCACAACAGGAAGTTGCTGAGCCGCATCTCGCCGGAGGTCCGGATCATAAGGTCGAGCGGCGGCAAGCCCACGGTATCCAAGGACGCGTGCAGATGTTCCGCGCAGATCTCATCCGGCAAAATTTCTCCGGCCGCTGCCCGCGCAGCCAATGACTGAACCGCACGGACCATTTCATCCTGCGATCCGTAATTGAGGGCAATTGCCAGAACCGGACCGCTGTTTGTCGCCGTCCTTGCCAGAGCATTGTCGATCAAGGCCACGAGTGACGGCTCCAGCGCCCGATAGTTGCCGATCACGCGCAACCGCACGTTATCCGCCACCATTTCCTCTATATCCGCTTCGATGAACCGCCGAAGCAGTCCCATCAGGTCGGCGATTTCCGCCGCGGGCCGCTTCCAGTTCTCCGACGAGAAGGCATAGAGAGTCAGGCATTCGATGTTCAGTTCGCGCGCTGCCCGCGCGATCCGCCGCACCGCCTCCACGCCTGCCTTATGCCCGGCGAAACGCGGCAGCAGGCGCTTCTTCGCCCACCGCCCATTACCATCCATGATGATCGCGACATGACGCGCGCCATGATCGGGGACGTCATGCGGCGAAACGCTGGTGTGTGCGCTGGAGGATGCCTGGGTTGCCACGGTAAAACTATGTGCCGATTTGCGGCTTATTGGCCAAGTATTTCTTTTTCCTTGGCACTGGCCGTCGCGTCGATGTCGGCGATGGTCGCATCGGTCATCTTCTGGACTTCGGTTTCCAGCCGCTTGCGATCATCTTCGCTGATCTCGCCTTTCTTCTCGTCCGCCTTCAGGCTGTCCATGCCGTCGCGGCGCACATTACGCACCGCAATGCGCGCGCCTTCCGCATATTTGCTGGCAAGCTTGGCCAGTTCCTTGCGGCGCTCCTCGGTAAGGTCGGGGATCGGCAGGCGCAGCGTCGTGCCATCGGTGATCGGATTGAGCCCCAGCCCGGCCGAGCGGATTGCCTTTTCGACGGGCGTCACATTGCTGCGGTCCCACACCTGCACGGAAATCATGCGCGGTTCGGGCGCTGAGACTGTCGCCACCTGATTGAGCGGCATATGCGCGCCGTAAACTTCGACCGTCACCGGATCGAGCAGCGCCGTATTGGCGCGCCCCGTGCGCAGGCCCGAGAGGTCGCCCTTTAGCGATTCGACTGCCCCGGACATGCGGCGTTCCAGATCGCTCTTGCTATATTGCGCCATGATTAAATCTCCTGAGCCTGAACGATCGTTGCTGTGCCGTCACCTGACAACACCTGAGACAGGTTGCCAGTTTCGCGGATGTTGAAGACCACGATCGGAATGTTGTTTTCGCGACATAGCGCAATTGCGCTCGCGTCCATGACCTGAAGATGATCATTGAGGACCCGGTCGAAAGTCACTGATTCGTAACGGGTAGCTGTCGCCACCTTCTTGGGATCGGCATCATAGACGCCATCGACGCTGGTCCCCTTGAACAGCGCATCGCATCCCATTTCAGCGGCGCGCAATGCAGCCGCCGTGTCGGTCGTGAAGAACGGATTGCCCGTCCCCGCCGCAAAGATCACGATGCGACCCTTCTCCAGATGCCGCTCGGCGCGACGGCGGATATAGGGTTCGCACACGCTTGCCATCGGGATCGCCGACTGCACGCGCGTATCGCGGCCCATGCGTTCCAGCGCGTTCTGCACCGCCAGCGCATTCATCACCGTCGCCAGCATGCCCATGTAATCGGCGCTGGTCCGGTCGAACCCCTTGGCCGCCGCCGCCAGCCCGCGGAAGATGTTGCCGCCGCCCACGACGACGCACAGCTCGAAACCCGCATCGCTCGCCGCCGCGATCTCGCCCGCGATCCGGTCCACCGTTTCCGGGTCGATGCCGAACTGGCCCGACCCCATCAATACTTCACCGGAGAGCTTGAGCAGGATGCGCTTGAAGGCTGGCCGAGTCATGCGGGGCGTTGATCCTGTCTGGTCGTGGAAATGGCGCGCACCTTAGGCAGTGCGCGCCATGATGTGAAGCGGGGTTTTGGCCCTTAAGGTAGCGCCACTCACTTAGGAGGCAGCCCTTTAATCCGTTCGCGCTGAGCGAAGTCGAAGGGCCACACTGAACGCAGTGAAGTGGCTTCGGCTCCGCTCAGCAGACCCCTTCGACAAGCTCAGGGCGAACGGTTTATAGAGGGGTTAAACCCCAGCCGCCGCCGCAACTTCCGCTGCGAAGTCGCTGACTTCCTTCTCGATGCCTTCGCCGAGCTGGAAGCGGACATAGCCCTTCAGCGTGATCGACTTGCCTGCGTCCTTAGCCGCCTTGGCGACGACGTCGGCGACCGGCGTCTTGTTGTCCATCACGAACAGCTGGCTGAGCAGCGCATTTTCCTTGGCGTACTTGGCCACGGCGCCATCCACCATCTTGGCGATGATCTCGGCAGGCTTGCCCGATTCGGCGGCCTTTTCCGTCGCGATGGAACGCTCACGCTCAAGCTGTGCCGGATCGATGTCACTTGCAGCGAGGGCCAAGGGGAAAGCGGCCGCAATGTGCATCGCGATCTGCTTGCCCAGGGGCTCCAGAACGTCGGCAGGCGCATCGCCTTCCAGCGCGACCAGCACGCCGATCTTGCCGAGGCCGGGAGCCGCGGCGTTATGCACATAGGGAACGACCACGCCCTGATCGACCGACAGATGCGCAACGCGGCGCAGCGTCTGGTTCTCGCCAATGGTGGCGATGTTCGCGACCAGCTTCTCCGAAACGGTGCCGCCCGAGGGATAGGCAGCATTGCCCAGCGCATCGGCATCGGTAGCCTGCTCGTCCAGCGCGATCTGCGCGACGGTGCGGACGAAGTCCTGGAATTGCTCGTTCTTGGCAACGAAGTCGGTTTCGCTGTTTACTTCGACGGCAACGCCCTTCGTGCCGGCGACGGCAACGCCGACCAGACCTTCGGCAGCGGTGCGGCTCGACTTCTTGGCTGCGGCGGCAAGACCCTTGGCGCGCAGCCAGTCCGATGCCGCTTCGATGTCGCCGCCCGATTCGGTCAGCGCCTTCTTGCAATCCATCATACCCGCGCCCGAACGGTCGCGCAGTTCCTTGACAGTGGCGGCGGTAATCTCGGCCATCGTGATTTCCTTCATTCTATTTCAAATATGCGGGAGGGCGCGATCCCATGATGAAGAGCGCGCCCTACCCGATGAGCTTTGCAGTTTTGCGAAAGCGTCAGGCTTCGGTGGCGGCAGCCTCAGCAGGCGCGGCTTCCGGAGCAACTTCAACGGCCACTTCCTCAGGAAGCGGCTCGTCCATCGCGCCCAGGTCAACGCCCGACGCCTGCACCGCACCGCGGTTGCCCTTGGTGGCGGCGGCGGCGATCGCGTCGCAATAGAGGCGGATGGCGCGGCTGGCGTCATCGTTGGCGGGAACCGGGAACGCGATGCCATCGGGCGACACGTTCGTGTCCAGGATAGCAACGACCGGAATACCTAGCGTATTGGCTTCCTTGATCGCCAGCTCTTCCTTGCCCGCGTCGATGACGAACATCACGTCGGGAATGCCGCCCATGTCGCGGATGCCGCCCAGCGACAGTTCCAGCTTTTCGCGCTCGCGCGTCATCTGGAGCACTTCCTTCTTGGTCAGGCCGTGGGTGTCACCCGACAGCTTTTCCTCAAGAGTCTTCAGACGCTTGATCGAGCCGGAAATGGTCTTCCAGTTGGTGAGCATGCCGCCCAGCCAGCGGTGGTTGACGAAATGCTGGCCCGAGCGACGCGCGGCTTCGGCGATAGGGTCCTGCGCCTGGCGCTTGGTGCCGACGAACAGAACCTTGCCACCGGCAGCAACGCTGGCCGACACGAAGTCGAGCGCGCGGGCGAACAGTGGAACGGTCTGCGAAAGGTCGAGGATGTGGATGCCGTTGCGGTCGCCGAAGATGTACGGCTTCATGCGCGGGTTCCAACGGTGCGTCTGGTGGCCGAAATGCGCGCCAGCTTCGATCAATTGCTGCATCGAGACGACAGGTGCCGCCATAATAGTTCTCCTTACCGGTTGAGCCTCTGGGGATCAGTGACCATCGAGCTTCTCAAAGAGGCCGTCCGGCACCGGGATGTGCGATCCCCATGTGGATTGGAACGCGCCCCATACTGCCACAGCCTTGAGTTTGCAAGGCTTGACAGCACCGCCTCATAGAACATATAGAGAACAAACGGAACAAAACGTTAGTTTATGCGGTTTAAACCACAATGCCCGATGAACCGTGCAAACGGTGGGATGGAAAGGCCAGTTCGATGTTTGGTTTGCTCTCAGCCTTGGTATTCGTATCCAGTTTCATGCTCGCCATTGGCGTGATTGCGTGGATGTTCATCCAGTATCGCGAAAAGATAGTGGCCGCCCTTCTCGTTGAGCCGATGCCGGATACGGTCCGAGTTTACGAGGTGCGGATTACGCGTCCTCGTGTCCGTCCGGTCCAGACGCACCGCGCCAATCCCGTTCGCACGGCGCTCGCTGCCTGAGTTCTCGTCACGGGGCGGCTGCGCCCGCTGTTGGCTTGGAACGCAGGACTTTGGCGTAGCTCATTATCCCGAAAGGGATCAGCCCTACATAGATCAGGCTGATCACCAATAGTGTGTGCCACGGCACCGTCATCAACAGTGCAGCCAGCAGGCCCGCTACAAGTATCGCCTCCATTCGCACCGTCTTGCGCAGCCGCAGTGACGACCAACTGAACGTCGCGACGTTGGATATCATCAGGAAGGCAATGAATGCCGTCCATGGCGCAACGACGTACCAGGCGCGGAATACGTCCAGCCCTGTCACGAACCACAGATATAGCGGCACGAAGGTCAGGCCCGCTCCCGCAGGCGCCGGAACGCCCGTGAGGAACCCGGCAGACTTGTGCGGTTGCACGTCGGCATCGATATTCGCATTGAAGCGCGCCAGCCGTAAAGCGCAGGAGAGCGCGTGGGCCAGCGCGAATATCCAGCCGACCTTGGGCATGGACTGCAGCGACCAGAGATACAGTATCAGCGTGGGCGCAACACCGAAGGCGATCACATCGGAGAGGGAATCCAACTCGGCACCGAACCGGCTTTCGCCGCGCAACAGTCTGGCGATGCGTCCGTCAAGGCCATCGAGCACGCCTGCCAGGACGATGCAGGCGACCGCCCGCTCCCACTCGCCCGCAATGCCATAGCGCACGCCCGTCAGGCCGAAGCACAGCGCCATGGCCGTCACTGCATTGGGCGCGACCATACGCAGCGTTATGCCCCGGCGCAGTCCGCGGGGAATCGCGCGTCGCTGCCTCATTGCAACACACCCGTCACGCTGCGCGCATCCCCGAGCTTCGCGAGCACTGTCTCACCGGCAACCGTTCGCTGGCCAAGCACGACGCGCGGCACGGTTCCGGCAGGCAAGTAGACGTCGACTCGGCTACCGAACCGGATCAGCCCGATCCGCTGGCCGGCCGCCACTATGTCGCCCGGCTTCACGAATGGCACGATCCGCCGCGCGACCAGCCCCGCGATCTGGGTAAAGCCGATTCGCACGCCGTCCATCCGCTCTACCAATATGTGCTGGCGTTCATTGTCCTCGCTCGCCTTGTCCAGGTCTGCGTTGAGGAACTTGCCGGAGATGTAGATGACGTTCTTGATGGTGCCGCTGATCGGCGTGCGATTGATGTGAACGTCGAACACGCTCATGAAGATCGACACCCGGATCATCGGCGCGTCGCCAAGACCCTGCGGCCCCGCCATCTCGCGCGGCGGCGTGACTTGCTGGATCAGCGTTATGAGCCCGTCCGCCGGCGCGATCAGCAGGCTGTCGTCCTGCGGCGTCGCCCGAATAGGATCGCGAAAAAATGTGAGAACCCAGATGGTTACGATCACCATCAGCCAACCCACCGTCTCCCAGCCGAACAGGAACAGGGCGCCTGTGATGACGGCGGCGATCAGGCCGAATTTGCGGCCTTCGGGATGTACGGTGGGGAACCGCCATTTCACGTTGCCACCCACGGCCATTGTAAATTCGTTGTTTTCCATCGCCCTGTCTTACGGATAGACGCCGCCACTGACAACGCCCGTCCGGTCCTCCATTTAGCGTTCTGTTTTCGACCCGCAAATTCTGTAGCGGCGGTTGATCATTCCGGTCGCTTTCCCTAGACGCGGTGCCAACTTCAAGTCCCCAGTGAACAGAAAGCGAAACAGGCGCATGGCGAAGATCCAAGTCAAGAACCCGGTGGTCGAACTCGACGGCGATGAAATGACCCGCATCATCTGGGAATGGATTCGCGAACGCCTGATCAAGCCTTATCTCGACATCGACCTGAAATATTACGATCTTTCCATCCAGAAGCGCGATGAAACGAACGACCAGATCACGGTCGACAGCGCCAAGGCGATCCAGCAATATGGCGTCGGCGTGAAGTGCGCCACCATCACCCCTGACGAGCAGCGCGTCGAGGAATTCAGCCTCAAGAAAATGTGGAAGTCGCCCAACGGCACGATCCGCAACATCCTGGGCGGCGTCGTCTTCCGCGAACCTATCGTCATCAAGAACGTACCCCGCCTCGTCCCCGGCTGGACTGACCCGATCGTCGTCGGCCGCCATGCTTTCGGCGACCAGTATAAAGCGACCGATTTCCTCGTCCCCGGCCCAGGCAAGCTGCGCCTCGTCTGGGAAGGCGACAATGGCGAGAAGATCGACGAGGAAGTGTTCCAGTTCCCGAGCGCAGGCGTCGCGATGGGCATGTATAATCTTGACGATTCGATCCGCGACTTTGCCAAGGCCAGCATGAACTATGCGCTGGACCGCAAATGGCCGCTGTATCTTTCCACCAAGAACACGATCCTCAAGGCCTATGACGGCCGCTTCAAGGATCTGTTCCAGGAAGTGTTCGACGCCGATTTCGCCGCCAAGTTCAAGGAAGCCGGCATTGTCTACGAGCATCGCCTGATCGACGACATGGTCGCTTCCGCGCTGAAGTGGAGCGGCAAGTTCGTCTGGGCCTGCAAGAACTATGACGGCGACGTGCAGTCAGACACCGTTGCGCAGGGCTTCGGTTCCCTCGGCCTGATGACCTCGGTCCTGATGTCGCCCGACGGCAAGACCATCGAAGCGGAAGCTGCGCATGGCACCGTCACGCGCCACTACCGCATGCATCAGCAGGGCAAGGCGACTTCGACCAACCCGATCGCTTCGATCTTCGCATGGACGCAGGGCCTCTCGTTCCGCGGCAAGTTCGATGACACACCCGAAGTCACCCGCTTTGCAGAGACGCTGGAGCGTGTCTGCATCGAGACCGTGGAAAAGGGTGCGATGACCAAGGATCTCGCGTTGCTGATCGGCCCCAATCAGGCATGGATGACGACCGAGCAGTTCTTCGAAGCCATCCGCGCGAACCTCGAAACCGAGATGGCGTCCTGGTAAGCACCGGAACCGCAGTGAACGACTGATTGTTCGGCTCCGGCGGCGGGTAATCCCATCGCTGGGGCCGAATTATTTTCCGGGGAACAGCATATGACGACTGCGGTACGCAAACGGCTGGAAATCCGAAATGCCGTTCCTACAGATGTCCGTGCAATCCAGCGCCTGATCGAGCGTGCTTACCCCGGGATGCCCGGCTATTCCCCTGCGACATTGCGGGGCCAGATCAACAACTTTCCCGAAGGCTGCTTCGTCGCCCTCTATGATAATCGAGTAGTCGGCTATTGCGCCACCATGCGTGTCAGCAAGGCCATGGCCTTCTCCAAGCATGATTGGGAGGAGATCACCGCGAACGGCTTCGGTACGCGCCACAGCGCAGCGGGCGAATGGCTATATGGCTATGAAATGGCCGTCGATCCGAAGCAGCGCGGCCTGCGAATCGGGCAGCGCCTGTATGACGAACGCAAGGAACTGGCCGAGCAACTCGACCTTCACGGCATCGTCATCGCTGGACGACTGCCCGGATATGCGCGCGCCAGGCGGCGCGTCGGGAGCGCACAGGAATATCTGGAGGGGGTGATCGCGGGGAAATTACGCGACCCGGTGCTGAGCTTCCAGCTCAAGAACCAGTTCGAACCGATAGGCGTCCTCGAAAACTACCTTCCCGAAGACAAGCTATCGGCTGGCAATGCTGCGCATCTCGTTTGGCGCAATCCCTATGTCGATCCCGACGAGGCACCCGAAATGCGGGTTCCCCGCGGCGTGGAAAGCGTCCGGCTTGCCACCTGCCAGCTACAGGCGCGCGCGGTCGAGGATTTCGAAGGCTTCGTGCGCAACATCGAATATTTCGTGGACGTCGCGGCCGATTACCGTTCCGACTTCATCATATTTCCCGAACTGTTCACGCTGCCGCTACTGTCGTTCGAGACGAAGAAGCTTTCGCCGATGGAGGCGATCGACCGCCTCACGACGTATACGCCGCGCCTGACCAAGGAACTTGCGCGCATGGCGCTGGAATATAACGTCAACATCATCGGCGGATCTCATCCTACGCGCACTGATGATGGCGACATCCAGAACGTGGCCTATGTGGCGCTGCGCGACGGCTCGGTCCATGCGCAGGAGAAAATCCACCCCACGCCCAACGAAGCGTTCTGGTGGAACATCAAGGGCGGAGAATCGCTGGATGTGATCCAGACCGATTGCGGCCCGATCGGCGTGCTCATCTGCTACGACAGCGAATTTCCGGAACTGGCGCGGCGGCTGGTGGACCAGGGCGCACGGATGATCTTCGTGCCCTTCTGCACCGACAGTCGCTCCGGCTACATGCGCGTACGCTACTGCTGTCAGGCCCGCGCCATCGAGAACCAGTGCTATGTCATCATGTCGGGCAATGTCGGAAATCTTCCCAACGTGGATAATATGGACATTCAGTATGCGCAAAGCTGCATACTGACGCCTTGCGACTTGCCGTTCGCGCGCGACGGCATTGCCGCGGAAGCGAGCGAGAACGTCGAGACGCTGACCATCGCCGACGTGAACCTTGCCGACCTGAGCTGGGCCCGGGCCGAGGGAACCGTCCGCAATTTGCGCGACCGCCGTTTCGACTTATACCATATCGAATGGGACAGCACGTTGGGCGGCCACGATCACGCACCCAGCGGCGGCCCCGTGCCCGCGGGTGGTCATAATTCCCCCGGCGGCGGCTGAAATATTGAAGCAGTTGGTATAAAGCGCTGACAATCGACCGCCTTGATGCATAAGATGAGGCATGGCAGTCGAAATCGATCACAGCGGGTTCAGCGATACACTTGTAATTCTGGGCGCAGCGGGCCTGGTCATCCCGGCATTCGCCAGGTTCCGCATCAGCCCCGTGATAGGCTTCATCCTGGTGGGCCTTGCAGTCGGGCCCGCTGGCCTGGGGTCTCTCGTCAGCCAGTACCCGTGGCTGTTCTACATCACGATTTCCGATCCCAAGGCGATTGCCCCGTTCGCCGAACTCGGCATCATCCTCCTCCTTTTCTCGATAGGCCTTGAACTCAGTTTCAAGCGCTTGTGGACGATGCGGACGCAAGTTTTCGGCGTCGGCGCGGCAGAGTTGCTGATCAGCGCCGGACTGATCGGGATAGCGCTCTACCTGATCGGCCAGTCCGTGGGCGGCGCAGTTGGCCTTGGCCTAGCGCTAGCACTCTCGTCGACGGCGTTGGTGCTACCGATGGTCGGCACGCAGAGCGCCATAGGAAGATCGGCCTTTTCGATGCTGTTGTTCGAGGATCTCGCGCTCGTTCCCATCATCTTCCTGCTCGGCGCCCTCGCCCCGGCCGCAGGCGACGAAGGCTGGGTCGGCCTCGTGGACACGCTGCTGAAGGGCGGCCTCACCATCATCATCATGCTGTTCCTTGGCCGGTTCACGCTGCCCCATATCTTCAGCCAGGCGGCGCGCACCAAGAGCCCGGAAGTCTTTCTCGCCGCCAGCTTGCTGGTCGTCATCGTGTCCAGCCTCGCAACCGCGATTGTGGGTCTGTCACCGATCGTTGGCGCGCTTCTTGCCGGCATATTGATCGCCGAAACAGAGTATCATGGCGAAGTAGAGGTCATGACCGCCCCGTTCAAAGGCTTGGCGTTGGGCGTCTTCCTGATCACGGTCGGCATGAGCCTGGACCTGCGCGTGATTGCAGCAAACTGGTCGATGCTGCTGCTCGCGGTGGTGGGCGTGGTGATCGTGAAGACCGTCGTGACGACTTTGCTGCTGCGCTTCTCTGGCGTCAGCCGCGGCGTGTCGCTGGAAGTCGGAGTGCTGATGTCCAGTCCCTCCGAAACCACGCTGATCGTCCTGACCGCGGCATCGGCGGCACAACTCATCATGCCTTCGACCGCCGCCTTCTGGCAGATTGTGACGGCTATCGGCCTCACCATCACGCCGTTGCTGGCCCGTATTGGCCATGATGTCGCCCGGCGGCTGGAACTCGCCAGTTCCGAAGAACCCATGTCGATGGGCGAAGAGGGTGCTCAACCTGCCGCTGTGGTCATCGGCTTCGGGCGCGTGGGTCAAATGGTGTGCGACCTTCTGAAATCGCACAATCAGCCTTTCATCGCCGTGGAATCGGATGCGGACGTCGTCGCGGAGGCGCGACGCAACGGCTATCCGATCCTGTTCGGTGATGTATCAAGGGCGGAAATGCTGGACAAGTTGCGCCTGGGCCATGCCCGCGCGCTTATTCTGACGATGGATGATCCGGTGCTGTCGGTTCGCATCACGCGCAGGGTCCGCGGCTGGATACCGGACCTCCCCATCATCGTCCGCGCGCGAGACACGGACCATGCGGCGGAACTGTATAAAGCGGGGGCGAGTGACGCCGTGCCCGAAACGCTGGAAAGCTCGCTTCAGTTGGCGGAAACGGCCTTGGTCGACCTCGGCGTCGCGATGGGCCCGGTCATAGCGTCGATCCACCAAATGCGCGAGGATTTGCGCGAAGGCATCAAGGACGCCGCAAATCTGGAGACAGCACCTAAACTGCGAAAGCTCCGCGCCGAAGACGCCTAACCCCGCAGCACGATCTCTCCTTACGCAGGCACCGCCCCTAGCGCGGCCTTGACGGCATCCAATGCCTGCGCCGCCTTATCCCCTTCCGGCCCGCCACCCTGCGCCATGTCGGGACGACCGCCGCCGCCTTTCCCGCCAAGAGCATCCACCCCGGCTTTTACCAGATCGACTGCACTGATCGTTGCCGCCAGATCACTGGTGACGCCTACGGCGATGCTCGCTCTGCCATCGAGCACCGCAACGACCGCGGAAACGCCGCTGCCGATCATCGTCTTGTTCTGATCGACGAGGCCGCGCAGGTCCTTGGGGTCCAATCCCTGGATCACCTGTCCGAGGAAGGCGATATTGCCGACCTGCTCCGGCCCGGACGGCGCCGCAGCACCCCCGCCGCCCAGCGCCAACGCCTTTTTGGCGTCGGCCAGTTCACGCTCAAGCTTGCGGCTCTGCTCCACCAGCGCGGCAACGCGGGCAGGTACATCATCGGGCGACGTACGCAGCGTCGCCGCTGCCTGGCGCAAACGCTCGTCGCGCTCGATCAGCCACAGCCGGGCCGCTTCTCCGGTCAACGCTTCGATCCGCCGGATTCCGCTGGACACCGCGCTTTCCGAGATGATCTTGAACAGCGCGATATCGCCGGTCGCGCGAACATGTGTGCCGCCGCACAGTTCCACAGAATAATGGCTGTCGTCACCCTTCCCCATCGAAAGGACGCGCACCTCGTCGCCATATTTCTCGCCGAACAGCGCCATCGCGCCTGCCGCCACAGCATCGTCGGGCGTCATCAGGCGCGTGGTGACTTCTTCATTGTGCCGAATCTGGGCATTCACGTCCGCCTCGATGTCGGCGATCTGAGCGGCAGTCAGCGAGTCAGGATGCGAGAAGTCAAAGCGTAGCCGGTCTGCGGAAACCATGCTGCCTTTCTGCGTCACATGATTGCCCAGCCTGTGGCGCAAGGCCGCGTGCAGCAGATGGGTGGCGCTATGGTTGGCCCGCACTCGATCACGCTTCTCGACATCGACCGCCAGATGAACGGTATCGCCCACCTTGATGCTGCCCGCGTCGATATGCGCATGATGGGCGTGCAAACGGCCCAGCGGCTTGGCGGTGTCGCTGACCGTCGCGGCAAGTCCGCCGCTCCCGGAAATCAGGCCGGCGTCGCCATTCTGCCCGCCGCTCTCGCCATAAAAAGGAGTCTGGTTGGTCAGGATGACGGCGTTATCGCCCGCGCAGGCGCTCTCGACCTTCACCCCGTCTTTCAGGATCGCGACGACCTGGCCCTCGCCTTCGGTGGAGAGATAGCCTGTGAATTCCGTTCCGCCTTCACTGTCGGCAATGTCGTACCAGATATCATCGGAAGCCTTGTCGCCCGAGCCCTTCCAGGCCGCGCGGGCGGCCGCCTTCTGCTCCGCCATCGCGGCGTCGAACCCGGTGCGATCGACGGCAAGGCCGCGCGACCGCAGTGCATCTTCGGTCAAATCATAAGGGAAACCATAAGTGTCGTACAGCTTGAACGCGGTTTCACCGGGGAGCGTAGCGCCTTCCTCCAGATCAGCAGTCGCGTCTTCGAGCAAGCGCAATCCCTTCTCCAGCGTCTGTCGAAAGCGCGTCTCCTCGCGTAGCAGCGTCTCCTCGATCAATGGTTGTGCCCGCACGAGTTCTGGATAGGCGCTGCCCATTTCACTGACGAGGCTGCCGACCAGCCTGTTCATCAGCGGGTCGCGCGCGCCAATGATATGCGCGTGGCGCATTGCCCGGCGCATGATCCTCCGCAGGACATAGCCGCGCCCCTCGTTAGCGGGGAGTACGCCGTCCGCAATCAGGAACCCGGCCGAGCGCAGATGATCGGCGATCACGCGATGGCTGGCCTTGTGCTCGCCATCTGTGGCGGTGCGGGAAATCGCGCCGCTCTCCGCAATCAATGCCTTGAACGTGTCGGTGTCGTAATTGTCATGGACGCCCTGCATCACCGCAGCGATCCGCTCCAGGCCCATGCCGGTGTCTATGCTTGGTCTGGGAAGTTCCGAAACGATCTCATTGGCTTCCTGCTCATATTGCATGAAGACCAGATTCCAGATCTCGACGAAGCGGTCGCCATCTTCTTCCGGCGATCCCGGCGGGCCGCCCCAGATGTGATCGCCATGATCGAAGAATATCTCCGAACAAGGACCACAGGGTCCGCTATCGCCCATCGCCCAGAAATTGTCCTTCGTCGGAATGCGGATGATCCGCTGCTCGGGGAGACCTGCGATCTTCTTCCATAATTCGAATGCTTCGTCGTCCGTGTGATAGACAGTCGCGGTCAGCCGGTTCGGGTCAAGGCCCCATTCCTTCGTCAGCAGGGTCCAGGCATGAGTAATTGCCTGTTCCTTGAAATAGTCGCCGAAGCTGAAATTCCCGAGCATCTCGAAGAATGTATGATGCCGGGCCGTGTAGCCGACATTATCAAGGTCGTTATGCTTGCCCCCGGCACGCACACATTTCTGACTGGACGTAGCCGTGCTGTAAGCGCGCTTCTCAAGGCCAGTGAAGACATTCTTGAACGGCACCATGCCCGCATTGACGAACATCAGCGTCGGATCGTTGTACGGCACGAGCGATGCCGATGGGACGGGCGTGTGCCCGGCACCAGCGAAATAGTCGAGGAAGGAGCGGCGGATGTCGTTGGTCGATGTCATGCAGCGGACTTAGAAGGTCGCGGAACGCTTCTCAAGGGAAACGGCAAGCCAAATCGTGATTGCTTTGGGATAAAGTGCGACTTTGAAGCCGTTTCCTCTTGCCACGACACAGCAGCCAAATAGCATACTGGTCGGCCGGCTGGTAACACGGAAGAACGAGGCCATATTTCGACCACTACGATAAAAGCCCGCAGCACTCGTGCAGCGGGCCTTTCGGGTCTTGAAATGGCAAGAGAAAACTGGATCTTAAAGACTGCCTCGCCTGTACCTGACGGGTAGCCTTTAGACCTATGCTTCCCCGTCTTCCGCTTCGTCAGGTTCCGGGCCGGTCATCATGCCCTCGGCGACCTTTTCGGTCTTCGCGCGAATGGCTTTTTCCAGCTTGTCGGCGAGTTCGGGATTTTCCTTGAGGAAGGTCTTGGAGTTTTCACGCCCCTGCCCGATGCGAATGGAGTCATAGGAGAACCACGCGCCGGACTTTTCGACGATACCGGCCTTAACGCCAAGATCGAGGATCTCACCGATCTTCGAAATACCTTCGCCATACATGATGTCGAATTCAACTTGCTTGAACGGCGGAGCAACCTTGTTCTTCACCACTTTCACGCGGGTCGCATTGCCGACGATATCGTCGCGGTCCTTGATCTGACCGGTGCGGCGGATGTCGAGACGAACGGACGCATAGAACTTCAGCGCATTACCGCCGGTCGTGGTTTCCGGATTGCCGTACATCACACCGATTTTCATACGAAGCTGGTTGATGAAGATCACCATGCAGCGCGAACGGCTGATGGAGCCAGTCAGCTTGCGCAGCGACTGTGACATCAGGCGGGCCTGCAGCCCAACATGGCTGTCGCCCATCTCGCCCTCGATTTCAGCGCGCGGCACCAGAGCGGCAACCGAGTCCACCACCAGCACGTCGATCGCATTGGAGCGCACCAGCGTGTCTACGATCTCGAGCGCCTGCTCGCCCGTGTCGGGCTGCGATACGATCAGTTCGTCGATGTTGACGCCAAGCTTCCTGGCATAGACTGGGTCGAGCGCATGTTCCGCGTCCACGAAAGCCGCTGTACCGCCGCCCTTCTGCGCTTCGGCGATAACGTGCAGCGCCAGCGTGGTCTTGCCCGAGCTTTCCGGCCCATACACTTCGATGACACGCCCGCGCGGCAATCCACCCACGCCAAGGGCAATGTCTAGGCCGAGGCTGCCGGTCGAAATCGCTTCGACCTGCATAGTCTCCTTCGAGCCAAGCCGCATGGCCGAGCCCTTGCCGAACGCGCGGTCGATTTGCGCCAGTGCGGCGTCCAGCGCTTTCTGCCGGTCCAGTCCAGTTTTATCCATGGTCCCCGTCTTCTTGTCGGAATCAATCAATTTCAGCATTGCGGTCATCTCATGGCCTCCTGTCAAGCAGCTCGCGCGTCTTGCGGAGCCGGAGAAGCGCGCCAGTAGCGCTTGAGCCATGATGTACTATGTTTGTTCCGTAAGAACAAGAGGGGAACAGGAATTTCCTGAACGGTCGTTACCGGCTCGCCAGAACCTTGTCGAGCGCCCGCTCCACCGCGCCGATGGTGAACGGCTTTGCCAAAGTCGGACGGTCCTCGAAAATGGTCGGCACGTCATCCGAACTGCCGCCAGTCGCAAACAGGAAAGGCGTGCCTTTACTGGCCAGCGCTTCGGCAACCGGCCAGGATTTTTCACCCTGAAGATTGCAATCGACGATGGCGGCGTCGAAGCCGCCTTGATCCACCAGAGCGCAAGCTTCAGAGACCGTGGCAGCAACGCCATGGACGCCGTAGCCCAGAGTCTCCAAAAAATCTTCCAGCATGATGCCAATCATGGCTTCGTCTTCAACCACCAGAATAGATCTACTTGAAGTCATGATTCCCCGCGGTCCCAGAGTGCCCGAACATTTGTGTTTCGATGGCGAAAGGAGAATTGTCGCTATCCTATAGAAGCAGGCTTGCCTAGTGCCTTTCCCCTTGATCTGCAGCAAGATTGCCGAGACTTTCAGTCTTTTCCGAAGCTTGGACAGGGGCATAGGCGATCAGCGTATCGCGTGCGGATTCGGCAAGCTGGCTGACTGAAAACGGCTTGGGAAGGAAGTTGACGTTAGGGATGTCGATCGATTTCCGTAGCTGCTCCTCGGCATATCCCGACATGAATAGCACGGGGAGCGTCGGGTGAGACTGACGCGCCTGCGCCACCATTGTCGGGCCGTCCATGTTCGGCATCACCACGTCGGAAATGAGCAAGTCGATATGTCCACCTGACGCGTAGGTCGACTCCAGAATCTCCAGCCCCTGCTCGCCGTCCGCAGCCGCAAGCACGGTATAGCCTTGCCGCGACAGGGCACGCTCAGCGACGGTGCGCACCATGTCCTCGTCCTCGACAAGCAGGATGGTGCCGGTGCCCCATACCTCGCTGCGCTTGTCGGGAAGCCGCGGCTTTTCGGGCTCTGCCGGCTTACCCACAGAGGCGTAGACGGGCAGATAGATCACGAAACTCGCGCCCTGGCCCGGTTCGGATTCGGCAAAGATGAATCCGCCTGATTGTTTCACGATGCCGTAAACCGTGGATAGACCAAGGCCCGTCCCCTTCCCGACGTCCTTGGTGGTGAAAAACGGCTCGAATATCTTGGCAAGGACATCGGGCGCGATGCCGAGACCGCTGTCAGAAACGCGCAACGCGGTGTAATCGCCGACGGGCAAGACTTCGTGCCGCATTTCCCGGACTTTCACGGCCGGAACCGCGTAGGTCTGGATGTTGACCGTGCCCCCGTCCGGCATTGCGTCGCGAGCGTTGACTGCCAGGTTGACGATCACCTGCTCCAGCTGACCCGGATCGGCGCGCACTGCGCCAAGGTTTCGGCCATGGCTGACCACCAACTTCACATTCTCACCGAGCAGGCGATTGAGCAGGTTGGAGACGTCCGCGACGATATCCGGCAGCTGCAGCACTTGCGGCCGCAACGTCTGTTGGCGGGAAAATGCGAGCAACTGGCGCGTCAGCCCCGCCGCGCGGTTGCTGTTCGACTTGATCTGCTGGATATCGTCATAATCGCTGTCGCCTGGTGTATGGCGCATCAGCATCAGGTCGCAATGGCCGATGATCGCTGTCAGTATGTTGTTGAAATCATGCGCGACACCTCCTGCAAGCTGGCCGATCGCCTGCATCTTCGTCGCCTGCGCCACCTGGCGCTTCAGCTTGCTCTCCTCGCTGTTGTCCTTCAGGCTGAGTAGCACAGCCGCCTCGCCAAGGCCGCGCACGCCCGCCAGGCTGAGCGCCACCGGCTCATCGGGCTGGACGCGCATTCGCACGGCGATGTCGCCCGACATCTGCGGTCCCACCGCAAAGCGCCGCACCGAATCAGCGACTGCCGCCTGATCTTCGCGCACGACCAGGTCGCCAGGATAGCTGGGCTTTTCGCCGGACTTGAGGCCCACTGCCCGGGCGAACGCATTGTTCAGGAACAACACGCGCCCGTCGCGATCCGCCATGGCCAGTCCGAAGGGCAGCAGCGACAGCAGGGTTTCGATGTAGGACAGCGCCGATGTACCATCGAGGCTGCCGCCCTGCTCATCCAGCATCAGGATCAGCATCGGCCCCTCGGCACCGCCCCGCCGCATGGGCACCTGCAACAGGCGGACCGGCAGCGCGCTGCCCTCTTCGCGAGCGAAGAACACGCGCCCCTTCTCGTCGATGCGAAGGTAGCTCGCGAAATCGCGGCCCGTTATATTGGAATCGATCCGTCCGGCGGCACGCAACAGGAACGCGCCATTAGCTGCCCTGATCCGCCCTTCGCCGCCGATCATCACGGCCATGATGCCCGCTTCGGTGAGTTGACGCCCCGCTTCTCCGGTAAGCATCCTATTGAAGTCATCAATGATGCTGACTTGCCGCACCGGCGTGAACCGCCACAGCAGATAATCCTCGGACCGCCCCGTCCGCGCCACATCGACATCGAGTCTCAACGCGCCGCGCCCGATCCCTACGGCCCTGCCTTCCCCATCGGACCAGGCCGCGCGCCCTGCGGCCGTGAGCCGTTCGGCGTCAGGCTGCTCCAGCGGAAGATCGGGGGGAGTCGGAAAACCCGGAAACCATTCGCCGAAGAGGTCGCTGGCGCAAACCAGTCGCCCCGACCGATCGGTCACGGCGATGGCCATGCTCGACGCATCCGCCGCGGCGCGGGCCACAGTCCAGTCGGGTACGGCATCCACATCCATGACTTCACGCGGGAAAAGATACGTAAACCAATAGCCCAGAGCCGCGACCGCAAGCAGCGTAGCCGCAAATCCTGCGGCGAGCGCCACCTGCCCCACTGCGAAGTAGACGAGCCCCGCACAGGCCAGCGCCGCGACCGCGAGCATGGGCAATAATCCACGCAAAGGCGCAGGCGCGGCCATCGCAAGCATCTCGTTCTTCTGCGATATATTGCCCTGCGCCGCCATGGCGTGGCGTTCTCCCGTCAACCTGATCGTGTCAGGCAGCGCGGGTCAGACGGCTGCCGTTTCTTCCATTGAGCCAGTTTTGCCGCAGTTGCCAATCCTCATTTTACGTGCGTGCCATTTGCGGCCCATGCGGACACGCCAGAACCCGATCGCAATCAGATAGCCTATTGCCGCGGAAGCAAGGGAAATAATAGCGAGCCCGAAAAGCATGGCGGGGGCGGCTTCCGAAAACAGCCACGCCATCCATTGCTCTATGCCCGCATGGTTATGGACGAGCGCCATGAAGCCCGAGGCATCCGCCGTCCGCCCCAGCATGAAGTTGCCGATATAAACCGAGGCCCACAAGATCAGCGGCGTGGTCGCGGGGTTGCTGAGAAATGTCATCGCCGCAGCGACGGGAATATTGGCCCTGAACGGCAGCGCCAACAGCGCCGCCCCCGCGATCTGGATGCCCGGAATGAGCAGGAAGATGCCGACCAGCAGGCCAAGCGCCACGCCACGCGGCACCGACCTGCGCGTAAAGCGCCACAACGAAGGCTCAAGCACGCGATGGGCAACAGGCGCAATGAAGCGATTATGCTCCAGGGATTCGCGCGTTGGAGCATTGGCATGCCACCATTTGGTCAGCCGGCTCATCTAGCCTCGCTCTTTCATGATGCGCGCAGCGTCTCGCTTCCAGTCACGATCCTTCATGACTTCGCGCTTGTCGTGCAGCTTCTTGCCCTTGGCGAGCGCCACTTCCACTTTCGCGCGGCCCTTGCTGTTGAAGTAGACCATCAGCGGCACCAGCGTCATGCCCTGCCGCTCGACTGCGCTCTGCATCTTCGTGATCTCACGTTCATGCAGCAGCAGCTTGCGCGGACGCTTTGGCTCATGGTTTTCGCGGTTGCCGTGGCTGTACTCGGGGATGTTGCTGTTCACCAGAAACACCTGATTGCCCTTCACTTCGGCATAGCTTTCCGCGATCGATCCCTCGCCGCCGCGCAACGCCTTCACTTCGGTGCCCTGCAAGGCGATGCCGGCCTCGAACACGTCCTCGATAAAATATTCGAAGCGCGCGCGCCTGTTCTCGGCGACGATCTTCTTCTTGTCGAATGTTTCGGGACGAGGGCGGGCCATGATTTCCTGATGCAGTGTGGCGTTATGTCGTCACGATATGGGTGTGCGAAACCTTCAAACCAATCCTGCGATCTCCAGCGCCCGGTCGACAGCCGTGCGGCTGGCGTCGGAAGGCCATGTGATCGGCAGCCGTACGTCCGCCGGCATGTCCGGCAGTACGCGCGAGAGGGCGTATTTAACAGGCCCAGGTGAAGAATCGCTGAACAGCGCGTCGTGCAGCGGATATAGGCGGTCCTGCAGTGCGACGGCGGCGTCCCAGTCCCAGCTAGAGCAGGCTGCCTGAAAATCAGCGCAGAGCCGCGGCGCCACATTGGCCGTGACGGAGATGCAGCCCACACCACCCATTGCATTGAAGCCCAGCGCCGTCTCGTCATTCCCGGACAACTGGCAGAAATCCTTGCCGCAGGCGAGGCGCTGCGCGGTGACACGCCCTAGATTTCCGGTGGCGTCCTTAATGCCGACAATCGACTGGAATTCCTCCACCAGCCGGAACATCACAGGCACACCGATGTCGGTAATCGTACGGCTCGGCACGTTGTAGAGGATGATCGGCAGATCGCACCGCTCCGCCAGATAGGCGAAATGGCGATACACGCCTTCCTGATTGGGCTTGTTGTAATAAGGCGCAACGACCAGAGCCGCCGTCGCCCCCGCCGATTGCGCCGCATACATGTGTTCCAGCGCGATCTTCGTATCGTTCGATCCGCACCCGGCAATAACCGGCACCCGGCCAGCGGCTTGGTCTACGCAGATCGCGACCACCCGGTTATGCTCCGCGACCGTCATCGTAGCGCTTTCGCCTGTGGTGCCGCAGGGAACCAGCGCCGAACTGCCCTCCTCAATCTGCCAGTCGACGAAGGTCCTGAACGCCTGTTCGTCCAACGCTCCGTCGCGAAAAGGAGTCACCAGAGCCGGTATGGACCCGGAGAACATGAAAAATCTCCTTCAAAACGCCGGATTTACCGGGCAACATATGATATAGCCCAACACAGGCATCGTATTCAGCGCCTGATAAGGAACCTGCCCCCATAATGTCCAGCATGGTCACGTCAACGCCTCAACTCCGCAAACGCCTCGTCCGGACAACCTTGGTTGTCCTTCTCTCCTCCACCGCCGTCGCCAGTGCGCAGACCGAGGCGCCCACGCAGTTGCTCCCGCCTTCGATGCAGCAGCCGGCATCGGCACAGCCCGCCTCGGTACAGCCGGTCCCCGGATCGACCGGGTGGAATGCCGTCCGCGCGCAAGTCGGCGTCGCGCAGGATTCCCAGATTGTCGGCGCGATCAATGAATGGCGTCGCTTGCAGCAGAGCGACGGGCTGGGCTTCTCCACCTATGCCAGCTTCATCACCACTTATCCCGACTGGCCAGGCGAAGACCGGATGCGGCGGCTCGCCGAAACCTCGATCAATCCCAATGCCTATGAGCCTAATCAGGTCGTCGCCTTCTTCGCCCGCTTCCCTGCGCGAACGGCAGTGGGTCACGCGCGCAACGCTGTAGCTCTGTCAGCCATCGGACGCATGGCCGAAGCGCGAGTAGCCGCGCGTTCCGCTTGGATAACCGGCGCGCTGTCTCCCGATGACGAAGCGCGGCTGATGTCGCTCTTCGGCAGCAGCTTCACCACGGCGGACTACGATCAGCGCGCGGACGTGCTGCTCTTCGCCCGGGCCAATGCGGGTGCCGAACGGATACTCGCCTACACCTCGCCCCGCCGCCGCCCCGTATTCGCCGCGCGCATAGCTTTGCAGCGCAAGGCCGTCGATGCCATGGCGCAGATGCAGGCGGCCGAATCCTATGGCGCAAACGATGCCGGCTATCTCAACGACAAGGCAACCTGGCTGCGCGACAGCGGCAACAGCATCGCGGCTCGCACGCTCCTGTCCAATCGCCAGACGCTCTCCACCCCGCCCGGCGACGCCGAAAAGTGGTTCGAGACGCTCCTGACAAACGCCAAGGCGGCTGCAAACGATAGCCAGTGGAGCTATGCCTGGGGCATCGCCAGCAAGGTGGACGATGCCTATCCAACCGGCGTGGCCGTCCGCGACCGCAGCATCGGCGAGCGGGACGACTATACCAGCCTGACATGGCTCGCTGGCACCACGGCCTTCTACAATCTGGGCCGCCCCCGCGACGCCATCGGCATGTTCCAGCGCTATGCCACCGCCGCGCGTTCGCCGCAGACAATATCGAAGGGCTTCTACTGGGCCGGGCGGGCTGCGCTCGCCAGCGGAGACGCCGTTGGAGCCAATAACTTCTTCATGCAGGCAGCCGCCTATCCCGATCAGTTCTACGGGCAATTGTCGCTCGAACGCTTGGGTCGCCCCGTCCCTGCTCCCGTGGCGGCACTTCCAACTGCCGTGACAACCGCAGACCGGGCAACCTTCGCCAACCGCAGCGTGGTCCGCGCTGCGCGTGCCCTTGGGCAGATGGGCTATTGGGAAGATCAGAGCAAATTCGTGCGCGCCATCGCGGCCAGGGCCGATGACCAGCAGAGCCACCTCCTGTCGGCTGAACTCGCCCAGACTCTTGGGCGTCCTGACCTTGGCGTCATGGTCGGGCGGCGGGCTGTCTCCGATGGCCTCTCGCGCTATGGCCGGACCAGCTTCCCCAGTATTTCCGTGCCGTCCGGCCATCAGGCGAACTGGACGATGATCCACGCCATTGCCCGCCAGGAAAGTCAGTTTGACCGCGCAGCCGTAAGTCACGCCGGAGCACGCGGCCTGATGCAGCTTATGCCCGGCACTGCGCGCGAAACGGCGGGCAAGATCGGCCTCAGCTACAACATGTCCTCGCTCACCGCCGACCCAAGCTATAACATCCAGCTTGGCAGCACCTATTTCCAGCAGATGCTGAACTATTACGGGGGCAGCTATCCACTGGCCGTCGCAGCCTACAATGCGGGGCCCGGCAATGTGAACAAGTGGATACGCACCAATGGCGACCCCCGGCTGGGCGGCTCCGACATGCTGCGCTGGATCGAGATGATCCCGATCTACGAAACGCGCAGCTATGTGCAGCGCGTGCTGGAAAATGCGGTTGTTTACGACGCCATCAACCCGGCGCAGGCCCGGTTCAAAGGCGCAACCGCACCACTCAGCCGCTATCTGGGCAAGAACACGCCGGGGTGACGATGCGCGCACACGGCCTTAACAGGTCGCGGAAAAAGGCTCTTCACCTGACCGTGTTGGCATGATTCAATGCCCTAAGCGAGATTTGAGGGGAT
>NZ_JARYGI010000029.1:0-43695 GCF_033795625.1 Sphingobium sp.
ATCTGCTCCAGCAAATCGCGGCATTCAATCCGGGCAATCTCAGGCAGGTCGCTGTTGGGCTCGGTGATGATCGCGGCGATCTGGGGCACGTTATTGATGCCTTGCGGTACCACATGACCGAGCTCGTAAAGAAAAGCGCGCAGCATGTTGACCAGTTCTGTGCGCTGCTGGACTAGCCGGGTCCGCGCTCGGAACAGCATTGCTCGACCTTGCTGCTCGGCTGATTTTGGCTCGACGAAGCGCATTTCCGGTCTCTGGGCGGCGATCACGATCGCCTCGGCGTCTGCCGCATCATTCTTCTGCCGCTTCACAAACGGCTTCACGTATTGCGGCGCAATCAGCTTCACCTCGTGACCCAGGCTGGCCATCTCGCGGGCCCAGTAATGCGCGCTGCCACAGGCCTCCATCACGACCACCGCACGAGGCTGCTCGGCCATAAACTTGAGGAAGCTCTGCCGCGACAGCTTTTTACAAAACCGAAGCTGACCTGTCATCGACGCAGCATGCAGTTGAAAAACAGTTTTTGCCAAATCCACCCCGATCATCATATCCTTTGTCACGGTTGCCGTCCTTTCCGCTCAGTGGCCTTTCAACACCACTATCTTGGCACATTGCGATGCCGTCTGGGGAGGGCGGCAACCACCCCATCTGTGTCGACAGATCATCGAGGAGCATGGTGGCGAAATTCCGAGTGACCGTGAGAGCCTGTTGAAGCTACGAGGCGTGGGTCGCAAGGTAGCCGACCTGATGATGAATCACTTGTTCTCGGAAGACAGTATTGCTGTCGATACTCACGTTCTGCGCGTTCTACGCCGCCTGGAAATCGTCGATGACGCCACCGCCGAGCAAGCCGCGGACACGATCAACGCCATCACGCCTGCGGAATATAAGCGACATGCGCACGAATGGCTGATCCAACTCGGTATGCAAGTGTGCCACGCCAGAACGCCGGATTGCCAATCCTGTGTCGTGTTCAAGTTTTGCCCGAGCGGAGCGAAGTTCTCCAAGTCAAGGCCGCTGTAAGCCGCACTGCCGCGGCGCGCATAGTCACTGACATAGCTGCTTCTAACCTTATCCATCGCAACGCCAGTCTAGGTTTTGGTTGCCTGTGCCGAAATCCTGACGAGCTTCGATAGCCGCGTCTGACGATGCTAGCAGCCGGGATGGAGGATGCGGCCCCGAACGACATTACTGTGAACTATTGCTAATCAGTCTTAATAGCTATAATCGCCCCGCTCATTAGAAGTCGTTTAAACGGGGGAAACTCTCTTATGTCCGTCAGTCGCTCGATATCGCTGTGCAGCGTTGCGCTTATCGCCCTTTCTACCATGCCCGCCTACGCCGCCGACCGTGCGCCCGAAGCCGCGAACCAAACGGCTCCCGCAGAGGATGAAAACCAGATCGTGGTCACGGCCGCCAGCACGGGCACGAAGACCGAAACTGCGCTCATCGAGCTACCCCAGCCGATCAAGGTGATCACCGCCGAACAATATCTTTCGCAAGGCGCAATCAGCATCAGCGACACCGTGAAATATGCCGCAGGCGTCCTCGCCAACCCATATGGCCGAGACACGCGCGTGGATGGCTTCAACGTGCGCGGTCTCAACGCGCTCCAGTTCCGCGATGGCATGCGCGATGTCTTCTCCTATTATGCCAGCATCACTTCGGACCCGTACAACTTCTCCCGCGTGGAGATCGTGCGTGGCCCGGCCTCGGTGCTTTTTGGCCAAGGGTCCATCGGCGGCCTCGTCAACCTGGTGTCCAAGACCCCGGAATTCGAGACCCGCGGCGAAATCAGCCTGGTTTACGGCAGCTTCGATCGGAAGGAGGCACTGGGTGACGTCAACCTCGCGCTGGCCGACAATCTCGCGATCCGCGCCGTAGGCCGGGTTCGCGACGCCGACACCTATGTCGATCACGTCCCCGATGACCGGGTAATGTTCGCGCCATCGATCCGCTGGCAACCGACCCCCGACACCGACATTGTGCTGACCGGCCTCTATCAGGAAGACGACACCGGCTCGACCTCGCAGTTCCTGCCGATCGTTGGCACCTTCCTGCCGAACACTCGCAATCCGTCGGGCAGGCTGGACAAATATACGTTCGTCGGCAAGGCTGGCTGGGACCGCTATGCCGGGCGCTTGCTGCAGGGCGGCGGCTTCATCACCCACAGCTTCTCCGACCACATCAAGCTGAGCCTAAAGGCCCGGTATATCGACAGCGATCTCGAATATAACACGCACTATGCTGACAGCTACAGCAATCCGACCGATCCGTTCTCGGTATACGGAACCGACGGGCGCACGATAGGGCTCACCGCCGACACCAGTGACGCGCGGATGAATGTGTTTTCCACCGACAATAATCTTCAATTCAACTTCAACACCGGCTCGAATGTCGAACACAAGCTGCTGGTTGGAATCGATTACAGCTGGAACAAGGTGGCCAAGCGTTATGGCGCCGGACGCGAGATCGTGGATCTCTACGACATCGACTATGACGCGCTGCAGACCTACGAGCCTATCGGCCCCTTCATCCCGGAATCGCAGAAGCAGCTGGGCATCTATGTACAGGATCAGATCCGCTTCTATGACCGCGTTTCGGTCGTTCTGGGCGCGCGCCGCGACCGCGTCACCGGCTCCTCAGGGCAGAAGGACAACGCCACCACCTTTCGCGCCGGTATCATCGGCGAGGTTGGCGCCGGTTTCTCGCCTTTCTTCAGCTATACAGAAAGCTTCCTGCCGGTCGCCGGGTCAATCGATAACGGCGACAACACCTTCGGCGCGCCCTACCGCCCACAGACCGGTACGCAGTACGAGGCCGGCGTAAAGTGGCAGGCCGGCGTCAGCACGCTGGTCACGGCCACTGCCTTCAAGATCAAGGAGCGCAATCGCGTCCTCTATCTTGCCGGCGGCGGCACGACCCAGTCGGGTGAACTCAAAACGAAGGGTTTCGAGATCGAGGCCAGCCACACTCTTCCCGGCCACTTCGAACTGCTGGCCAATTATGGCTATTCCAAGCTCAAGTCCGAAACCAACACCAGCCTCGACTATATGCCCCGCCACACAGCCTCGCTCTGGTCGACCAAGACCTTCGGCCTGGCGGACGCCGCGCAGCTGCGGCTAGGCGGCGGCGTCGTCTACAGTGGCAAGAGCATCTCGACCAGCTCGATCTGGTCGATCGTTACGCCTTCGCGCACCACGGTCGACGCGCTGGCGGAAATCAACTGGAATAGCTGGCGCTTGGCTCTCAACGCCACCAACCTCCTCAACAAAAAACAGTTCGCCTCCTGCCTGGCGCGCGGCGACTGCTTCATCGGCGCACCTCGCAATGTCATGGCGACCGTGGGCGTACGCTTCTGATCTCGCGCCGCACTACATCCTTTCCACCTGCGAAAATACGGCGCTCACTCCATGTGTGTTTTAGATCTGTGATGAGGCGATCATAAACATTGCCGATTGGGCGCGTGGCGCAACCAGCTTTTTGGACGACGCAGGCTGCGCGGCTTGTCACAGCGGGCGTATCTTCACCGACGCAGGATGACAGCAAATTTCGCACGCCGCCGCTGCGGAATGTGGCCGTCACCGGACCCTGGCTGCACGATGGCAGCGCGATCACGTTGGAAGATGCCCTGGACCGACATCCGACGCCTGTCTCGCCCACGCAGGCGTCGGACCTGATCGCCTTTCTGGAGAGCCTGACTGACACGGGCTTTGTGTCGAACAAACGGCTGGGGTTTCCCAGTCACGTCTGTGGGCAGAAGATGTGAAGCCCGAAAAATTGAACGTCGCCAAATGCGCTTAGCTCTGTATACGGCTATATATCGCTTTGAGGGAGAGTCCGATGCGCCGCTGGTTTGCTGTCCTTTGTTTTATGCTGGCGACGTTGTTGCCCGCGCCTTTGGCCGCACAGGAAAAAGGGCCGCTCGTCCTCGCCGCGGCCAGCCTGCAAGAGTCGCTCACGGCAGCCGCTGACGCCTGGACCCGGCAACGCCATTTACGCCCAATCCTTTCGTTCGCCGCTTCTTCGGCATTGGCACGCCAGATCGAAGCGGGCGCACCGGCTGACCTGTTTCTATCGGCGGACGAGCCATGGATGGACGCCGTCGAAGGCAAAGGTCTGGTCAAGCGCGGCACTCGCACCTCGTTTCTCACCAACCGCCTCGTGCTGGTCGCTCCGGCTGGAAGGGGCCAGCGGCTGGCCATCCGGCAAGGCTTTCCACTTGCCCGTGCGCTGGGAAGCGGTCGGTTGGCGATGGCCAAACCTGACGCCGTTCCGGCAGGCAAATATGGAAAGGCAGCATTGACGGCGCTTGGTGTGTGGCCTTCGATTGCGAGCCGCGTCGCGATCGCCGAGAACGTGCGCGCCGCCCTCAGCATGGTCGAGCGTGGACAGGCCCCCTATGGCGTCGTCTACGAAACTGACGCGCGCGCATCGAAGACCGTGCAGATCGTTGGCACTTTTCCCGCCGCCACACATCCACCAATCACTTACCCTATCGCCGCCCTCAGCGTCTCCCGCCACAAGGATGCCGAAGCCTTTCGACGGTTTCTACTTTCTCCGCAGGGCAAGGCGATTTTCCGCAGATACGGCTTCGGGACGCGATGAGGGCGCTGTGGAGTTGAGTGCCGACGACTGGGAGATCGTCGCCCTGTCGCTTCGAGTGAGCCTGGTCGCCGTGTTCGTGACCTTGCCCGTGGCTTTCGGTATAGCCTGGCTCCTCGCGCGCATACGCTTTACCGGCAAGGTGCTGGTCGATGCGTTGGTCCACTTGCCGCTGGTCTTGCCGCCGGTGGTAATCGGGTGGCTGCTGCTGCTTGCCCTTGGCCCCGCCGGCCCGATCGGTGGGTGGCTGGAACGATGGTTCGGGATCACCGTCATGTTCCGCTGGACCGGCGCTGCCATAGCAGCGGGGATCATGGCGCTGCCGCTGATGGTGCGCGCCATCCGCTTGTCTATAGAAGCTGTAGATCGCCGGATAGAAGATGCCGCGCGCACCCTTGGAGCCAGTCCCTTGCATTGCTTCTTCACGATCGGGCTGCCGCTTTCGCTGCCCGGCATCATCACAGCCATCATCCTGGGGTTTGCCCGCTCGATCGGAGAATTTGGAGCGACGATCACGTTCGTTTCCAACATCGCCGGCGAAACCCGTACTCTACCGATCGCGATCTATAGCGCGCTGCAGGTACCCGGAAGCGATGCGACGGTCTGGAGGCTTGCGCTGATTTCGATCTTCCTGTCGCTCGGTGCACTCATCCTCTCCGAAAAGATAAGTCAGAAGGTGCGGGCGGGAAACAGCATTCATGTCCTTTAACGTCAATGTCAGTAAAAATTTGGGCGGCGCGCATGTTGGCGCAACGTTCCTGACCGATGGAGGTTTGACGGTGCTGTCTGGCACGTCAGGCGCAGGAAAGACATCAGTTCTGAACATGATTGCCGGGCTGCTGCGGCCCGACAGGGGCTATGTGCGTGTCGGCGACGTAACGCTCTTCGATGCAGCGGAAAATGTCGATATGCCTGTCCATCATCGGCGGCTTGGCTATGTGTTTCAGGACGGGCGATTGTTCCCCCATCGGCGCGTGCGTGCCAATTTGCTCTACGGTTATCGCTTGGCTCAACCTGAGCATCGCTGGATCGGCGTGGATGAAGTTGTCGGCTTCCTGGGTATCGGGGCGTTGATGGATCGCTGGCCGCGATCCTTGTCTGGCGGAGAGGCCCAGCGCGTCGCCATTGGTCGCGCTCTGCTTTCCGGTCCCCGAGCCTTGTTGATGGATGAACCGCTCGCTTCGCTTGATCCGGCGCGCCGTGGTGAGATTATGGATGTCATCCTGCGTATCCGGGACGAGCTGAAACTGCCGATCCTTTATGTCACTCATGACACGGTGGAAGCTATAAAGCTTGCAAGCCATCGGGTAGACATTATTCGGTTGAAATGACAGCCTTCGCACTCGCACTGGCGGGAAGAGGCTGGTCGCGCAGCAGATCGCGCATCTCCGCAAGTGCCTTTCCGTCCACAGATCGCAGCATCTTCGCTTCAATGTCACGATAAGCCTTAAGCACAGCCCTTCCGGTATCTGTCAGCCGCGCTCCACGCTCTTTCCCACCCCCGGCTAACGTCTCCACCAGCTTCTGCTTCCAGCACCGGTTCATGCTGTCGACCAACAGCCACGTGCGCCGGTAGCTCATGCCGAGACGACGACCCGCGCCGGAGATCGAGTGTTCCTGATCGATCGCATCGAGAAGGGCCGCCTTGCCTGGTCCCATAGCGAACTCGTCCCCGCACAGAACCTGAGTTTTCACCTTGAGAATGTCGATCTGCATTGGGCCATGCCTTCCAACCTGTCATATGTAACTAGGCTAGTGCCTCCTTCGAGAACAGATGCATTCGAACGCTGCGCATGCAACCGGCCTACTTGGTTCTAAGTGCGAACGGCAGGCCAGTATCAGCAATCGACGTGTCGACTGGCAAGAAATGCAGCCTTCCTTGCCTCGCCCAGCGATAGCGAGCCTAGTCGGGCTCTCGGCACTAAACACCCCCACCTTGAGGCATTAAGCGGCCTGATCAATGACGGCACTGGCGGCGGCGCGGCTATCTACCCAGTTGTAGGGGAGCAGATCATCCATGGGATCTGCGTCGCCGCGCAGGACGATAAGGGTGAGGACATCGGTGAGCTAGGCCTGAGGGTTGATGCCGCACAGTTTGCAGGTTTCTATGAGGCTGGCGAATGCCGCCCAGTTTTCGGTTCCCAGGTCATGACCTGTGACCAGGGCATTTTTCCGCTGGAGCATGATGGGCCTGATTGACCGCTCGACGGTGTTGTTCTCCAGCTCGATCCGCCCATCCTCAGGAAGCGGATTAGGCCTTTCCAGTGGTTGAGGGTGTATCTGATAACTTTGGCCGTATTGGAGCTTCGGGCAGCTTGGGCAGCATCTCCTCGAGCCAGGGCAGCATTTCCGCGATAACCGAAGCGGATTCAGCTTGGCGGACCGTCAACCTGTGTTCAAGGCGGGAACCTCGGATACGCGTCTCGATTCTGGTAGAGGCTGGCTATCCGCCTTAACGTGCCGCCAGGCATAGAGCTGCTGTGGCACCAGTCCATGCGTCCGCGCGGTTTCCGCGATGTTGGCTCCGGGTTCGAAACTTGACGCGATGATCCGTGCCTTGGCCTCTGCCGACCAACGGCGACGCGCCGGCCCTGCTGGAATGACGTCCATACGCAAGGGCCGCTGACCCTCCTGCCTTTCGACACCTGTTTCGAATGTTCTTACATCATCAGCCACTACGATACCCCTCGGATCAGGGGCAAACCAAAGACAGATCAGCGCCTACGAAATATGGAGAGGTTTCTGCGCTTACCAGTGCACGGTGATTTCAGAGAATGTAGGGCCCAGTCGTGGTTTAAACCGGCGCCGGTGATATAGCGCGAGCTGGTTTGCTGTCAGCCTCGTTGTTAATGATGGCATCGCTCACGCCGAGATTGCCTTGCCGCTAAGCCCTCTTAGGCTTCAGCTCCTCCATTTTTCAGCACAGCAGCGCGGTAGCTTTCCGGCGTCAGGTCTTTACCCGTAAATCCGAGTGCCATCTCGCACATTTCGTCGTAGTTCTTGCCAAGATGGAACACTTCAAATCGAGTGATTTTTCCTTCATCATTGATCGTCCAGAAATTGCACTCCCAAAACTCCAGCCAGCGGCCATCGGCGCGAGCATGCCCCCCCATCCTCACATGATATGCCACGCCCTCGTCAGTGGGGAAGGCCAAAAACTTGTCCATGCAGATGTCAGGAAAGGCCCTCCACCAGGCGCGTAGTTCCATCGTCGCAATTTCCGGCACCAGGCCTTCGGCGAAGTAACGACCGATCTGAACCTCCCCAAACTCGGGATGGTACAGGACCATGTCGTCCGCAATCGCGTCGCTCAGAATGGAGAGGTCAACGGTCATACCTTCGGTATATCCTGCCGCCCACGATTTGTGGACCGAGGTTGCGATCGCCAGATTTCGCTCCGCTCGGGCGCTTAACGCCGGACTCTGTTTTTCTGCCATGTTACGTGTCTCCATCGGGTTGTTTCGAAAAGTGCCCACGGTGCTTCGGCAACCGCAGGAGCTGCTTTGACTGTCTGTTTGTTCGTGCCCTGAAACGTGCGCAGTCGGCACCGTTCACCGAATTCATGCATCGCGATCCAACCAGCGTGATCCTGGCCAAAGGCCCGCCGGGTTGGACGGGTTCTTCAGAAAAACTGATTCATGTTCTTCGCGTAAATGATCGTCTGATCCAGGAACAGGCTACGCTTCACAATCTTGAAACTATCGCCCACACGACGAAGCACGTCCTCCCGGCGACCCACAAACCAATCGACATCGGCTTCAACCTGGGTCCGGTAGAATACGAACGCGCACTCAGTGGTCATCTCGTCGCCATCGACCGATAGCACCCTGATGTTGGAACACATATGCCTCGTGCGGGGACGTGGGCTTTCACCCCAGGCATATGGGCTTTCGATCTTTTTCACGCGATAGCCAAGGCTTGTCTTGTCTTCGTTGAAAAACGCGATCTCATCCGGTTTGGAGAACTCGTTCTCGCTCTGCTTGGCCAACGTCGCCTGACGAACCGGCATCCAGTATCTGCAGTCGTCTGTGAATAGATCCAACCATTCCTCGTGGCGATGGGCGTCGAGCAGCGCAGCTTCGGCATAAAAGAATTGCTCTATCTGATACTGCGTTTCAGCGTTTAAAAGCATCCTGGATTTCCGTTCAAAAAGGTGTCTGGCGTTTCGGCAATCACTTGGCGCCTGGCTTGGAGTGATGCGCTTGCAGGTCGGGCCAACTGTCTGCATCCATCCACTCCGCCCAGCATTTCAGGCGCCATCGAGCATATTCTTCCGTCGTCCTTGGACCCGTATACAAAGGATAGCCGACCTCGCCGCTATCGCCCGTAGTGCCAGCGCCCAATCCCATCTGGTAATTGAATGGGACATCTCGCATCGCGTGTGAATTGGCCCCGATCGTGCAGAACTCCCAGTTCTCGCCATCGTCCTGCTCGACCATCCCCGTAGGTCCGAGCCTGGAATTGTTGCGATCGATCGCCATCTTGCGATCTTCGGCAGACGCATTCTTGTCGACGAACGTGAAGTACCACATCTCCATCTCACGCGGCCCCTTGGGGTGCCGGACGATGACGACCTGCAACAGATCAGTGAGCATGCTCATATGCGGAAAGATGGTGGCGTGGTAATGGCCTGTCATCAGATCCGTTGTGTGGCCATATTCTCCCATGACCGAGGGGCCCTCGTTATTCTGCCAGTATCTCGTGTGAACCTCAGATCGAGACATCCCATAGGCGTCGAGAAGCGAGGCGTGTGAGATGCCGACGTGGTAATAGTCCTGATCGTTCTCGACGCCGATCTTCCAATTCGCTTTCAGGCGGTGACGGATGATCCCCGGCACCACTTCGACGTCCCCATAGTCGGCAAGCTTGTCGATCATCGCCTTTCCTGCCTCACCGAGAAATTCGTCCAGCGGCGGAGCCTCAGGATCGAGCGTCGCGAAGATGAACCCCCGATAGGACGATACCTGCGCCGCTTTGCGAAGGCCCCAGGCATCCCGATCGAGTGACTTTTCGTAGAGATCGGTGAGCCCGGGAACACCGATGAGGTTACCGGACAGATCGTAGGTCCACCCGTGATATGCGCAGGTGAAGGATGGCGCATTCCCCGCGTTCGCCCGGCACACGAGTGCGCCTCTGTGACGACAAGCGTTGAGCAGCACTTCGAATTCTCCGCTGCGGCTCCGCGTGACGATAACGCGCTCTTCCCCCATGAAGCTTTGGAAAAAGTCGCCTTTTTCGGGGAGCTGGCTCGCATGACACATGAATAGCCAAGCGCGCGCGAAAATCTTGTCAAGCTCTACGCGATAGACCTCGTCTTCACTAAATATGGCGCGATCAACGAGCCCTTCCTGAGTGTTGACGCGGTCGCGGAAACTCGTTGCTGCACACTTCGCCACTGAAGCCATGTCAAATCTCTCCTTACTTGTCGGCCGACCGGGGGCTCCCGTGAAAGCCATGTGCTTAAATATCGGCTGTCAATTTCATGCCCGGACCGGGAAAGGTCTGGTATGACTGACCAAACTCGATCGTTGGCTCATCCGACGGTTGGAAGAGCGTAAGACCCCCGCGCTCCCATCCGCCGCCATCAAAAGTTGAAGCCGACCACAATGCTTACTGTTCGAGGTTCCAGATAGGACCCGGTGTTGGTTCCATTGGTTTGCGAGCCTACATATTGCAGCGGGCGGATGTTCGTGAGGTTCCTGCCGACCAGCGATACAGAGTAGTTGTTGTCCGATGTCCACTTCACGGTTGCGCCAATTCGCGCATATCGATCGGAACGAAAGACGTTATCGGCGGCTGCTGCATAGCCGCTGTTATAGTAGATACTAGCCGAGCCCTGGAATTCGCCCCTGCTCGCACGCTTGGTATAAAGCGCCATCAAACTGCCCGAGAACTTGGCGGCAAATGGTAAGGCGTTGCCAGCGCAGGAGCCGATAGCCACCGGGACCGTGCCATCACGCGTGGAGATCGGACAACCTGGGAAGCTCTTGAACTTAGTATTTAGCCAGGCGGCGCCGCCTGACAAAGTGAACTCATTACTCAAAACTGCGGTCACGTCCGCATCGATGCCGTAAATTCGCGAAGATGCGCCATTGACGGTCTGCAGGGCGAAAGTGCCGACCCGCTGAACCTGAATGTTCTTGTAGTCATAGTGAAAGCCGGCAATGTTCAATCGCAGGCGCCGGTCGAGGACGTCCGCCTTGGCCCCAATCTCGTAAGCGGTCAGTTCTTCTGGCTTGAAAGAAGGGTCGCCGGGTGCGTTGGTGTTGTACCCGCCGCTCTTGAACCCGGTCGTTGTCGAAGTGTAGACCATTAGCGCCTCTGAAAGACGGTGGTCCAGGCTGGCGCGATACGTGAACTTGTTGGCGGTTACTGACCGATCGGGGTAAGCTATTGGAATGACCGGACCATTCACGATCCTGATCTCCTGGCTCGAATTGACTTCGCTGCGTCGCTCGGTCGTGTATCGGCCACCCAGCGTCAAGTTGGTGCCTTCGGCAAGCTCATAGGTTCCTTGTGCATAGCCTGCCCACGACTTCGCGCGCTGCGTAGCGTTGATCGCGATGGCGGCGGCGTTTACGCTGCCGGAGAGATCGACCAGAATGGCAGGATAGGCGCTCTTGAGGTTGAAATAAAAGACGCCGGCGACCCATTTAAAGGGTGAATTTCCGATCGAACTCAGCTGAAGTTCCTGACTGAAATGTTTGTCAGTCTGAAGCAGCGCCAATGAGGCTACACTTTGCGGCGAGTAGTCGAGATCACGGGTAATCTCGAAATTTACTTTCCGAAAAGCAGAGAGTGACATTAACCGCACACCGCCCATATCGTGTTCGATTTTTAGCGAGCCGCCTGCCGTCCAACCATTTAGGGCTTCGTCGATGTTGGCGCTATAGTCGTTTTTGCCGTAATCAGGCGCTTGCTGGCCGGTCCAGGCATTGAACGTGCCCGGCAAGACAACGCCAGTCCCCAGGTGATTTCGGCCATCCCAGTAGTTTCCGACTGCGGTCACGGTCGTGTTGTCGCCAGGCTCCCAGAACAACTTCGAACGTGCGACGAAGTCATGGTGAATACCGTTCGCCTCGGATCCTGTCGTCAAATTCTTCCCGAAGCCGTCGCGTCGTTCGGCGCGTACCGACAAGTCCATGGCAAGGTTCTCGGCAATACCGCCCGTGACATAGGCCGCCCCCACAACGTCATTATAACTTCCGTACTCGAGTGAGAAACGACCTTCCGGCGATTGCTTGGGCGTCGCCGTCGTGACCTGTATCAACCCGCCTGTAGAGTTGCGGCCGAACAGGGTTCCTTGAGGCCCCTTCAGCACTTCGACCGAGGCGACGTTCGCCAACGCCAACTCGCTTGCCAGAGGGGTAGCGATATAGGCGCCGTCGATATAAAGCGCGATTTCAGACTCGATACCGGGCGAGAACCCGAAAGAACCAATACCGCGGATCGAGCTGCCAAAAATGCCGCTTGCCGCCGCCGTGTTGAGCGAGGGTGCCGAGATCTTGAGGTCCAGCACTGTGTCGATACCGGTCGCCTCCAGTTGCTTGCCGCTGAGAGCGGTCACGGCGACGGGCACGTCCTGAAGGTTCTCGGATCTGCGCTGTGCGGTGACCACGATATCCCCCACTTGCGACGCTTTGCTCTCTTCAGACTGGATCGCAGCAGGCGAGGTCGTTTGCGCTTGGGCAGCCGCCATCGGAGAAACCAGAATTGACGCGCTCGTCAACAATGCAGTCGCGAAGAGTTTCTTCATTTTTCCCCTCCCAGGAATTTACGCGGCGCTTACGGCCGTTTGACGAACAAGGTTTAGTGCCTGGCATACGCTAGGGACGTATTGAAGGTTTTCGCTTCGCTATTGGGCAGTCACGATAATATTCTCGAGGCTGAAGGCTTCGGAACGTGCTTTACCTGTGTGACCCCGCCAGATTGAGCCAACGCCGGTTGCGTCACCCTTTCGCCAACCAAAGCGACGATACAGAGCGATGCTTTCCAGATGACCTTTGCACGACCCTTCCCCCCTCCTTCTTGCTTCCACCCGAGGCCAGTGCTGAATCAACCATGCGTGGGATCGGCGGCTACCCCGTTGTTAGAGTGAAGCTTCGAGAACCCTGCCTATGCCAAACTGGACACGGTGTCAACGAGTGAATTGAGAAAGTAAGATGATAATTGACACCTTATTGAATTTTGGAACAGGCAAGGACGGCAATTGCACTGGAGACTCAGCTTTCCCGCTCTTTAGCGAAGTACTCGAAGGGGCTATTCTCATGGCGCAGCAGCCGTTGCGGCGCGCCATCATTGGCGCGCGGAACATTGTAAAATCGGCCTCGACCAGCTTGAAAGCAGTGACCAGTTGAAGCAACCGTCCGGTACTGCAGTCCTCAAGTCCTGAAATCCGAAGATGCCGTAAGACGAAATGATCTTAATCAGTGGGTGCCAATTACGTGAATATGGAGCCATCGAGGACATTATCAGCCGTTCCCAGCCCGTGCACTGCCGAATATTCGAAAGGATCGGGTAGGTCTGTCGAGATCGACTTCCGGATCAAGGTCTCGCTGACGCCCAAGCCTTGAAACAGCTGAGCCACTACGAGTTCCGGATAATTCTCGGGCTGAGGCTTTCTCAGTAAAGTGACCATGCTGGCGAGTGCCGTTCCCGTCACCAGATCGAACGCAACAGAAAGGTTGGGCGCGCGAAACTGTTCGCTCATGATGCCTTCCTCGAGGGTTTCCATACAGAACCGAGCAGCCTCGTCACCGAAGATCGGGCCACCCACGCTGAGGTTTATCAACGCCCAGCCCCAAGGGGGATCTCGTCTTCCTTGATGAAGGTTATAGCGGAGAGCGAAGGCCAGGCGAATAGCGCCGCCGGGAACTCGCCGAAGCACCGCCCTGACAGCATCGTTGAAATCATGACTTATGTCGAATGCGGTCGCCTGGAAAAGCTCCTCGACACTGGAGAAATAGTTATAGAAGGTGGCTCTCGAAACGCCCGCGCCATTACAGATTTCCTCGATGCGGCTCGAGCGCCCTTCAGGCCGACCCAGCAATTCGAATGACGACCGCAAGATCATTGCTCGAGTGCGAGCGCGGCGGTCTTCCCCATTTTGCGTTCTGTATCCGCCGGTTCCTTTTGGTGCTGCCACGCTCGCCATTATAAAACCCGATGAACGAAATTACTAGCCGTGTCGGGCTCATGAGCATCGCACCTGCCTGATGCGGCTGCGACCTACCATACTGGACGATAGGTCAACGCTGGACGCTGGAACCGCCGGTCTACCCGATCTGCCCGGCCAAAAGCTGTGAATGGCCATCAAACCGTTCATGACTCCAGCAAAGTTCGGCGTTTGCCGTAACTCTCCCTTACCGCGCAAACAACGTTCAGAGATAGAACGGGCATCGCGGCTTCGCGTGGCGGCATCTATAGCAGAGAGATGTTTTCTTGGAGCGCGGTGGCACCCAGTTGTTGGCCCATGCCTTGTGGCGTCATCTGGCCGAATTGGGAATGCCGTACGCTCGATGGTCACCTGATCGCGATCGATGCGAGGTTCGGAAGGCAAGTCTGGTCGCCTGTAACCGTCGAACAGACCAAGAATTATACGATCACGGGAGCCCCTCATATCGCCAAAGGCAAGGTGATGATCGGCAATGGCGGTGCCGAGTATGGTGCGCGCGGCTATGTTTCCGCCTATGACGCGGAGACAGGTACGATGGCGCTGGCGGTTCTACACCGTGCCCGGCAAGCCTGGCACTGCCGATGGTGCGGCCTCCGACAAGGCGCTCGCGAAGCTTGCCCGGTTTCCGGTGGGAGCGGGGGAGGAACCGTCTGGCATTCGATCGCCTATGATCCCGAAACCGACCTTCTTTTCGTTGGTGTAGGCAACACAAGCTATTGGCCCGCCAAATACCACAGTCCCGCCACCACAGGCGGCGGCAACAACGACAATCTGTTCATACCGTCCATCATCGCGCTGCGCCGGGAAACGGAGAGCACGTGTGGCACTATCAGACCACGCCGGGCGACCAATGGGACTATACTGCAACGCAGCACAGGATCGTCGCCGATCTCACGATCAACGGAAGAGAGCGCAAGGTGTTAATGCAGGCGCCAAAGAACGGGTTTTCCTACGTGCCAGACTGCGAGACAGGAAAGCTTGTTTCGGCTGCACCCTATGGAAAGGTGACATGGGCTTCGCGAATAGACCTGACGACGGATCGCCCGGTCACCGACCCTAACCCGCCTTCGATAATGAAATATGCCGCGCTTATGACAAAGGCCGATGGGGCGATTGTGTAGACGTCTTGTGTAGACGCCATGACGCTTATTTCCCGAGCATTTTCGATGGTTTGATCCACTGTTAGGGGGATCATTGTGTAGACGATCTGTGGAGACAATGTGGGGACGCGACCGTCTGGGCGACGATTTGTCGCAGAAATCTGGGATTTCTCGGAAAAATGGAGCGGGCGAAGGGATTCGAACCCTCGACCCCAACCTTGGCAAGGTTGTGCTCTACCCCTGAGCTACGCCCGCTCTGGCGGCCGGAGACGAATGCTTCCGGCGGGTGAGGCGCGGCAACTAGCATCGGTTTCGCAAAGCGGCAAGCGGGTTTTTGATAGTTTGAGGAATCCGCAGGAAAAAGACTGGCGCAGCGACGGTAAACCCTCTTACCGGCTTGCGCCTGCGCGGCGATGCCCCACATTAGAGCATCGGGATTGCAGGATGCAGGAGACTATCATTGGCAACGCTTGGGATGAGCGAGAGCGACAAACTGGCGGTTGAGGCATTTCGCCGCGACGTAGTGGACCCCTCGCGTACATCGCTGGTCATCGTCGACTTCTGGGCGGAATGGTGCGGCCCCTGCAAGCAGCTGACACCTGTGATCGAGAAAGTATGTGCGGAGTACGCCACCAAAGGCGTGAAGCTGGTCAAGATCAACGTCGATGAGAATGGGTTCATCGCATCGCAGTTCCGGGTGCAGTCGATCCCCACGGTCTATGCGATCTTCCAGGGGCAACCCGTTGCCGACCTGACGCAAGCGCGGACCGAGAGCCAGTTCCGGCAGATGTTCGACCAATTGCTCGCGCAACTCCCGATCGAATCCGAAGATAAGGCGCAGGCGCAGGAAATCGCGCCCCTGATTGCAATGGGCGAAGAGGCGTTGGCCGAGGGTGACGCCGAACGCGCTTTGACGATTTTCCGGCAAATCGGCGACATGGTGCCCGACAATGCCGAAGTGCTGTCGGGCCAGATCCGGGCACTGGTTGCGCTTGGCGAACTGGAGCAGGCGCAGGTCGTTCTAGACGCCGTGCCTGTCGAACTCGCCAAGGAGCAGCCGTTGGAACGTGCGCGTGCGGCCGTATCGCTCGCGCTGGACGCCAAGCCGGTTGAGGATCTATCCGGCCTGGAAGCGAAACTCGCCGCCGATCCGGACGATCACGAGGCCCGTTTCGCGCTGGCCGGTGGACATATGGCCAATGGTAATCGCGATGCTGCGGCCGACGCGCTGCTCGACATAGTGGCGCGGGATCGTGACTGGAACGAAGGCGCGGCCCGCCAGCAGCTGTTGAAGTTGTTCGAAGCTGTCGGACTAGAGGATCCGTGGGTGTCTGCCCAACGGCGGCGCCTTTCGGCGATCCTGTTCGGCTGACATGCCTACTCAGCGCATCTCGCTTTTCCCGCTTAGCGGGGCGCTGCTGTTTCCCGGAATGCAGCTGCCGCTCCACATTTTCGAGCCCCGCTATCGGGCGCTGATCAGCGACGCGATGGCGCGGGACCGGCGGATCGGCATGATCCAGCCGCGCGGCGAGCAGAGCAAGAGCGTCAATCCGGACCTGTATGGCATCGGTTGCCTCGGCCACATTGGCGAATTCGAGGCGCTGGAGGACGGCCGTTACAACATCATCCTGACGGGCGTCGCGCGTTTCCGGGTGGTGCGGGAGCTCACTGTGACGACGCCCTTCCGGCAAGTTGAGGCGGAAGTCGAGAGCCTGGCCGTGCATGATGACGATGTCCTTGCCTCGGCTGAGCGAGCCGCACTCGAACAGGAGTCGCAACGGTTCGCAAAAGCGCAGGGCTATGTTGTCGATTGGGACGCGGTTTCCCGGCTGGACGATGCCTCTCTGGTGAATGGCATCGCGCAGATCGCGCCCTTCGATGCTGCGTCCAAACAGGTGCTGCTGGAAGCGGCTTCATTGCGCGAGCGCGCTGACAGGACGATCCAGCTTATGCAGTTTTTTGGCCGTACCGACGGCGGCGGACAGGCAACTTTGCAGTGATATTGACGGCGGAGCTGCTCGCCAGGCTCGTTTGTCCGGTCACACGCACTCCCCTGCGGCTGGATGAAGAGCGCCAGGAGTTGATATCGGAAGCCGCTGGACTGGCTTACCCGATCAAGAATGGGGTTCCGGTGCTGCTTGCGCGCGAAGCCCGGCGGATTTCACCTTAGACGGTCTCGCCTAGCAGCAATCTTGGCAGGGCGCCTGACTGGCCTCGCGCTTCCGCCATGAAGCGGTTCTTCAGCGGCGTGATCTTCTGCACCGTGCTCAGCCCGAACCGGCGGATGGCGGAAGGCAGCTTTCCGGGCAAGTCGAACAGACGAACCAGCCCGTCCGTTGCGACAGCTACGCTCAATGTGTCGATGCTTCGCCAGCGTTCATACCGGCTCAACACTTGAGCGTCCCCGGCATCCAGTCCTAGTCGCATGGCTTCCACCAATACCTGTGTCAGGGCCGCCACGTCCCGCAGGCCCAGATTCAGCCCCTGCCCAGCAATCGGATGGATACCGTGCGCTGCGTCACCCACCAACGCGAGCCGCGTGTCGGTGATCCGCGCTGCATGGTGAAAGCCGAGCGGATAGCTCGAACGCGGAGAGATCATCGAAATCTCTCCCAAGAACCCTCCGATCCGCTTTTGCGCCTCCGCCAGCCAGGCCCGCTCGCTGAGCGCCAGCATGGCGGGCGCATGCTTGGCAGGCACGGTCCATACGATCGCCGAGCGATTGCCGGGCTGCATCGGCAGCAATGCAAAAGGACCGCCGGGATAAAAGATCTCATAGGCCGTATTGGCATGGGGCACCTCATGCTCGATGGCCGTCACCATCCCGACATGCGGATAGGACCAGCGGGCCACGCGCAGTCCTGCTGCATCGCGCGTAGGACTGTTGCGTCCTTCCGCGGCAACAAGCAGTGCAGCCGAAAGCTCAGCCCCGCTGCTCAATGTCATGCGCACGCCGTCTGTGTCACGCTCCACAGCGAGAGCCCGGTCTGGCTGAAAGATCGTCAGGTTCGCAGCCTCCCTTGCCGCATCGCGTAAGGCTATGCGGATGTCACGGTTCTCGAACATCGTGCCCATCGCGCCTTCATCCTCGGGAGCGACGAAGTCCAGAGCGCCCGGTTCCAGACCGTCGCTCACCCAGATGCGCTCTATCGGACAGCCTTTGCCTCTTAGATGCCGGTCGATGCCGATTGCCGACAGCATGTTCCACGTGGCGCTGGCAATGGCGGAAACGCGACCATCGAAACCCGGCGCTATGGCCGCATTGGGATCAGCAGGATCGATGACTGCGCAGGACACTCCATGAGCGCTCAGCGCTATGCCCTGGGTCAAGCCTACCAGACCACCGCCCAGAATGATGACGTCGAACCGCTGCATCGCTTTTTCCTTATGACCGTGGTCCGATCTAGAAGTCTGGCAGGCATAAAGAAAGAGCCGTTTAGCTCGACCGCGTGGGATCCGTGAGGGGGTCGGCCCCGGTGGAAAGCGGATCTTCACGATGGGGCAGGAACAGGCTTGTTTGCCGCTCGATCATGCGATGGACGCGGGGCCCCTCCGGTCCCTGATGCAGTGCCCGGATGCGATCCGAATTCTCGGCATCGGCATTTGTGCGACGTTGATTGTGCCTGATATAATCGAGCCAGGTGGAGACATTATAACGCTCGATCCAGAGGTTTTCGTCGCCCAGATCGCGTAGCAACGTCCAGTGGCGCGCGCCGTCCCGCACGCGAATGCGGCGCCGCTCGCTCATGACCGTCAGGAAACGCCCGATGTCCGAAGGGAGGATGCGATATTCGACGGTCACCACCACCGGGCCGCTCCGGGGCTCGATCTGTACTGCCGTTTGCGGCTCCTGCCAGCGATTCTGGGGATCGAGATTGAGTGCCTCGGCCTGCGGAAGCGGGAGCAGCACGCCGAGCGGTACGCTCAGCGCCTGCACTGCGGCGGCAACGGCCAAGGCCACTGAAACGCCGTGACCGTCCGCCAGTTCTCCAAACAGCCAACTGCCCAGAGCCATGCCGCCGAATGCGCCCATCTGATACAATGCTATGGCTCGACCGACGACCCAACGCGGCGCGGCCATCTGCACGGTTACGTTGAACGTGGACAAGGCCAACACCCATCCCGCCCCGGCAAGAACCAGCGCCACGACGGTCACGGGCATGATCGTGCTGACGGCACTTACCGCCGCTCCCATGGTGATTGCCGTCGCGGCTAATCGGACGATCCATTCCGTCGAAAATCGGGCCCGCAGCCGACCGCTGGAGAGTGCGCCGAGCACGGCGCCGACGCCGAACGCGCCAAGCAGAAGCCCATAGGTTAGCGGGCCGCCCGCGACCTGATCCTTCGCTATGATCGGCATCAAGGCGGGAATGGCGCTTGCCGCGAAGCCGAATACCGTCGCTCGTACCAGCACTACTCTCAAATTGGGTGACATCGCCACGTAACGAACACCTGCGCCCATTGCCGTGCCGATCGGTTCGGGAGGGAGTGTTCGCGCAGGCCGCTCCGGCCGCCATCTCAGTAGGACACCGATAAGGGCGAGGTAACTTGCCGCGTTGATCGCAAACGCCGCCGCTGCGCCTGCCGCTGCAACGATCGCCCCGCCCAGTGCAGGCCCGATGCTGCGGGCGATATTGAAGCCCATGCTGTTGAGCGCTACCGCGGCAGGCAAGGCTGTCCGGGGCACCATCTCGCCGACCGACGATTGCCATGCCGGGCCATTGAAGGCAGTGCCGCAGCCGATTAGGAAGGTGAAGCCCAGCAACAGGGTTGGCGTAAGCACGCCCGTCCAGGCGCAGAACGACAGCGCAAGCGAAACCGAAAGCATGAACGCCTGCGACCAGAGCATCACGATGCGCCGGTCCAGATTGTCTGCAATCGCTCCCGCGAGCAAGGAGAGGAGCATGATCGGCAATGTCGTCGACGACTGCACCAACGCCACCAACGCCGGCGATTTGGTAAGCGATGTCATCATCCAGGATGCACCGACGGATTGGATGAGTCCCCCGAAATTCGATGCCATGCTCGCCAGCCACACCGCGCGAAAAATCGGGATGCGGAGAGGCGAAGCGGGTGCGGCGAGGACAGGTTGGGAGGTCATCAACGGCAATGCCCATGAAATAAAAGCTCAACTACCCTGCCGGCAGGGAGAGCATCATCAAAGGTAATCATTTTCCGCTGGTTTCGTTGCTGGCCAAGCTGTCGCCAGTGATCATATAAGTCGCTCCATCCCAGACGCATCACCGACATCGCAGGGAACTTAACGATGCCCAGCCCATCAACGCGGTAGGACAGACAAAGCCCCCGCGCAAAGCCCTATGTAAGCGGCTAGTGATCGATCCGCGCCCTTATGAGGGCCGTCGCCTGCCAAAAAGGCACAGGCATCCGCCAGCTCAAGACGCGACTGCTCGGGATTCTTCGACTCCTGGATTCACAAGTCTCAGACGAAATGGTGCTGCCGGTGAGGATTGAACTCACGACCTCAGCCTTACCAAGGATGCGCTCTACCACTGAGCTACGGCAGCATACCATTACGCACGCGCGACGTGTGGACCTGTCAGCCCACCGCGCGGGAAGCGGGCCTATGGCCTTCTCTGCACCCGCTTGTCAAGCACCGCTTTGCCGCAAAGGGTTGTCCGACAGGGGCAGTTTTCCCTATGATCCGCGCGATGAAGAACGAGGACGAACGGAAGGCGCGGCTGGCGCAGGCGCTGCGGGAGAACCTGCGACGGCGCAAGGGTCAGGCGCGGGAACAGGCCGCCACGGAAGCCACGAAAGCCGCCCCGGAAAAGGAAGGCGATCTATAGCGGCGCGCACGCACTTTCGAGCCACGCGCCTGCTTCGCCCTGCAATTGCGAACCCACGATTTCCAGTACACGAGCATGATAGCCGTTCATCCATTCCCGCTCCTCGATTGAGAGGAGGTCCAGCGCGATCAGGCTGCGATCGATCGGCGCAAAGGTGAGCGTTTCGAAACCGAGCATGGACTGCTCTGCGCCTGGTACTTCCCGCTGCTCGACCAGCACGAGATTCTCGACGCGGATGCCATATTCCCCCGCCTTGTAATATCCCGGCTCATTGGAGAGGATCATGCCCGCACGCAGCGGTTCGTCGCCGCCGCTGAAGGTCGCGATACGCTGGGGGCCTTCGTGCACGGACAGGAAGCTGCCGACGCCATGACCCGTGCCATGAGCATAGTCCAAGCCCTGCGCCCACAGATACTGGCGTGCGAGAACGTCCAACTGCCCGCCACGCGTTCCTTCGGGGAACACGGTCCGCGCCAGGGCGATGTGCCCCTTCAGCACGAGCGTGAACCGCGTGCGCATCTCTTCGGAAGGCGTGCCCACAGCTATCGTCCGGGTAACGTCGGTGGTGCCATCCAGATACTGGCCGCCCGAGTCGACCAGATACAGCGACCCCGTTTCGATGGGCAGGCTGGAGTTTTGATCCACGCGATAATGCGGACTGGCGCCGTTCGGCCCGAAAGCGGAAATCGTGTCGAAGGACAGGTCCTTCAACTTGCCGGTCTCCTCCCGGAACGCGCGCAACTTGGCTGCCGCGCCGAGTTCAGTGAGGCCGCCCTTGGGCGCTTCGATCGAGAGCCAGTGAAGATACCGGCTCAGTGCCGCGCCATCGCGGGCCTGCGCCGCACGGTGACCGGAAATCTCGGCTTCGTTCTTGATGGCCTTGGGCAGTACGGCCGGGTCGCGCAAAGCCAGCACCTTCGCCCCGCCCCGTTCCAGGGCATCGAAGATTGCTGCCACCGCGCGCTCAGGATCGGCGGCTACGGTTTTGCCCGACAACGCCGCCAGCGCATCGGCAAAGTCGGCGCGGTCGTGGACGCGCACGGAATTGCCAAGATGCTGGATCACGTCTTCGCCGATCTTCTCCGGGGCGACATACAGGTCCGCTGTCGCATCGGCGTGGACAATGGCATAGGCCAGAGCGACCGGTGTCCGCTCCACATCCGCACCGCGGATATTGAACGTCCACGCGATGGAATCGAGCGCCGAAAGCACCACGGCATCGGCTTTGCGCGTGCCGAGCCAGTCGGCCATGTCCTGCCGCTTGTCGCGCGCGCTGCGCCCCGCATACACGTCATCGTGCGTGACCAGCCGCGCCTTGCTCGGCTCGGGCCGATCGGGCCAGATCACGTCCACAGGGTTGGTGTCGACGGGCACCAGGCTTGCGCCTTTTCCCGCCAGCGCCTCCGATGCCTGTTTGACCCACGCGCTGGTGTGTAGCCAGGGATCGTAGCCGATCCGCCCGCCGTCGGTCGTGTGTTCGCCCAGCCAGCCCGCCACGCTGGTCTGCGGCACGCTCTGATACTGCCAAAGGTTGCCGTCCACCTGCTCGCGGACCTGCAGCGTATAGCGTCCATCGACGAAGATCGCGGCGGCTTCGGGCAATATGACAGCGCTTCCCGCTGATCCCTGAAAGCCGGTCAGCCACGCAAGACGCTGCGCATAAGCACCCACATATTCGCTCATATGCTCATCGGTCAGCGGTACGACGAAGCCGTCGAGCCGGTCCTTCTTGAGCTGTTCGCGCAAGGCGGAAAGGCGGGCTTCATATGTAGACATCGGAATTTCCAGTGCGTGCGACTTGTATCAATGGTTATCGGTCCAACATAGACACGCATCCATGGTTGCGCCAGCACCCGTGTCAGGACAAAAGGCCTGCATGACAAAAACCCTGACGTCGCCCCCCAAGGCGCCTGCCCGCCCGCACATCTTCACCACGCACGGCATTACTCTGGACGATCCATGGGCGTGGCTCCGCGATCCGGGCCATCCGAGAGTGACGGACAAGGACGTCCTTGGCTATCTGGCCGAGGAGAATAAGTGGTTCGAAGCGGCCATGGCGCCGCACAAGCCCTTGGTCGAGACGCTGTTCCAGGAAATGAAGGGCCGTATCAAGGAAGACGACAAGTCGGTGCCGCAGAAGGACGGCGATTATGTCTACTGGCGGGCCTTCGAGACGGGCGCGCAGTACCGCAAGTGGTTCCGCCGCCCGGTGGCAGGCGGCGAGGACCAGTTGATCCTCGACGAGCCGGCACTGGCGGAGGGGCACGAATATTTCCGCCTTGGCTCCATGTCGGTCAGCCATTGTGGCCGCTATCTCGCTTTTGCGACGGACACCGATGGGTCCGAACGGTTCGAGGCGCGTATCAAGGACCTCACGACCGGAGAAATGCTGCCGGACGTGATCCCCGGCACCCTCTCCTCGCTGGTCTGGACAAGCGACAGCAAGGGGCTGCTCTACAGCCTCGCCAATGAGAACTGGCGGACCGACAATGCGCGGCTGCACTGGCTCGGTTCTCCCATCGAGAGCGACGTCGAGTTGTTCCACGAGGACGACGACGGTTTCCGCGTCAGCCTCGGCCTCACATCATCGGAAAAATGGATCGTCATCGCGACCGGCGATCATGTGACCAGCGAAGCATGGCTGGTGCCCGCCAACGATCCCCTGGCCAAGCCGCTGCTGGTATCCGCGCGCAAGCCGGGCCGGGAATATGATGTCGATGAGCGTGACGGCGCACTCTACATCCGGACCAACGACATGCATCCCAACTTTCGGCTGGTGCAAGCGACTTTGGAAACGCCGGACCAGTGGAATGAGGTTATTGCGCCGTCCGATCGCTTTTACCTGACCGATTTCACGCTGTTCAAGACGTTCTACGTCACCGAGGGGCGCGACGACGGGCTCGATCAGGTCGAGATCCGCGACTACGAAACGCACACCGCCAAACGCATCTCCTTCCCTGAGGCGAGTTACTCCGCAAGCCTGGACGACAATCCGGAATATGACGTGACGAAGCTGCGTATCGGCTATGAATCGATGGTCACGCCGGACACGATCTACGACTATCATCTGGCCGAGGACCGGCTCGAAGTCCTGAAGATCCAGGAGATTCCCTCAGGATACGATGCGTCGCTCTATGCGACCGAGCGGCTGATGATCCCGGCGCGCGACGGCACGCAGATCCCGGTGTCGATCGTCTACCCCAAGGACTTCAAGAAGGACGGTAGCGGCCCGCTCCATCTCTACGGCTATGGTGCCTACGGGATCGCGATGGAGCCGGGCTTCTCGGCGGGACGGCTATCGCTGCTCGACCGTGGTTTCGCGTTCGCTCTCGCGCACATCCGCGGTGGCGACGATCTAGGCCAGCAATGGTATCTCGACGGCAAGCTCGACAAGCGCACCAACACCTTCAACGACTTCGTAGATGTCGCCAAGGGCCTGATCGAGCGCAACTACACGGCCAAGGGCCACATCAGCATATCGGGCGGTTCCGCTGGCGGCGAATTGATGGGCGCCGTCATCAACAGCGATCCGGACCTGTGGGGCGCAGTCGTCGCGCATGTGCCGTTCGTCGATGTGCTGAATACGATGCTGGACGAAAGCCTGCCGCTGACGCCCGGCGAATGGCCCGAATGGGGCAATCCGATACAGGACAAGGCAGCGTTCGAGACGATCCTGTCCTACTGCCCCTATAACAACGTCAAGGCGCAGGACTATCCGCCGCTGCTGGTGACGGCCGGCCTCAACGATCCGCGCGTGACCTATTGGGAGCCTGCGAAATGGGTCGCGCGCCTTCGCGCCACCAAGACCGACGACAATGTCCTGCTGCTCAAGACCAATATGGGCGCGGGCCATGGCGGCAAGTCGGGACGCTTCGAAAGCCTGCATGAGGCGGCCGAGGAATTCGCCTTCATCCTCTGGCAAATGGGCTTGACGGACTGAGGCCATGCCTACGCCCTTCGTCGCGACGATCACCGCTCTGCCCGAGCATATCGACGAAATGGGCCATGTGAACAACGCGGTGTGGGTGCAGTGGCTGCAGGAAGTCGCGACCCGGCACTGGGAGGCAGTTGCCGACCCTGCGCATATCGCCGCCTTTGTCTGGGTCGTGAACCGGCACGAAATCGACTATCGCGGCAATGTACAAGAAGGCGACATCGTGACAGCCAGGACCTGGGTCGGCGAAAGCCCCCGCGGCGCGCGCTTCGACCGTTTCGTGGAATTTACCGGACCCGATGGCAAGGTGAAAGTCAGCGCCAAATCGACTTGGGTGATCGTGGATCGCGCCAGCGGCCGCATCCTGCGCATCCCGCCGGAAGTAGCCGCGCCGTTCCTCGCCTGATCAGTCGACGATCAAGCGGGCCACGGTACGGATCGCCTTCGGGTCCGCGATAAATGCCATATGCGTGCAGTCGAATTCCAGCGCCAGGTCGCGCTCTCCCTCCTGCCCCCGCGCAGAGGCAGGCGCTACGACGCCATCCCTCGCAGACCAGCAGGCGATCGTCGGCACGGCAGGCTTTTCGGACAAGGTGCATTGCACTGGCGGACAATCGACAGGATGACCCGCCACCCGTTCGTAGATGCGCCACGCATTGTTCGCGCGCGGATCACCCGAAAAAGGGCTGCCCATGGTGATGACACGGCTCACGCGTTCGGGCGCACATTTGGCATATTCGCGCGCGATCAGCCCGCCCAGGCTCCAGCCGATCAGCGTCACCGGGCGATCCGAAGCGATTTCGGCAACGCGCCGGTCGATCGCCTCCAGCATATTGGCGCTGACGCCAAGATTGCGGCCAAGTCCCCAGCCATGGACGGCAAAGCCTGCGCCCGCGAGCGAACGTCTCAGCCGCGCCGTCGTGTTGTCGGACGCCATGAAACCCGGCAGGACAAGCACCGGACGGCCTTCGCCCTGAACCGGCAATGGCACGGCACGGCCAAAAGCGGCGGCCCACCGCATGTGCAGAAAAGCGCCCACTTCGCCCGCCAGCAACGCCTTTGAAGGCGCGACGGCGCCACGGGCGAGAGAATCGGAAAGGGCGGCGGCGCGGGACATGCAATCGATATAAGCACGCCGCAGATTTATGAAAGATTTATGACGTCTAGATTGCGTGGCCGTTACGCACTTTGCGGCCTCGCTATGAAGGCCCTGCGATTATCTAGGTGATGCCACGTGCAGGGGGCGTCTCAAGGATCGCCGCTGTTTCGACCAAGTCCAGCGCGCGGCGTGCCTCCCGATAGCGCCGGGCGATCTGCAGCCAGCGTTCCGCACTGGCTTTGCCGGGCAGGCGCTGTACTTCTTCCATGGCAGACGCGACCCTACCTGCCGCCAGCAGGCGTTGGATGCGCGGGATCGCCTTTTCGGGCAGCGGCGAAGGGGTCGAGGACTTGCGGATGATGACGAGATTGCGCGCCTCGCTCTGCAACGCAGTCCACCAGCCCGTCCCCGGCGGACTGGTGCGCAGCGATGGGGCAATGTCGTCGAATGCGCCCTGCAAATCGGTGAGCGTGACAGGTTCGCGCGCGGCGTTGATGATCGTCGCGACTGCACGCGGCTGCGCCTGCCCGAAGCGCAGCCTCAGCTGGCCCTCCAGATAGCCGAGCGGCGCACCGCTATCCAGCGCGCGCCGCGCCGCGAAAGCGACGAGCATCCCCTCCGATCGCGTGGCATTGCCCGATGCGGCCTGCGCCGCGACGGATACGCGCGCCAGCCGATCCTCCAGCTCCGTCATCCGTAGCGCCAGCAGATCCTGCCGCGCCGCGTCGGCCGGTACGGGGGCCGCAGCCGCGCGAGCGGACGGATCGGCGACAGGCAGAACGCTGGCGGCGGGCGCTGCATTGCCACCCCACCACCCATTGAGCCTTGGATATGCCACCACCGTCGCCGCCATTCCGCCGATGAAAGCGAGCGCCACCAGCAAGATCACCCATGGCGCATTGCTCCTCCGCCGCTCGCGAAAGGCGCGGGGGGCAGGCGCAGCCGTGCCGATCGCGGGATCGGGTGCCGAAACTTCGGCGGATGGTTCGACCGTACCGAGCGGCAGCGGGCTTTGGGCGTCTTGGCTCATGCCTTTTCCTTGTCGACCCGATCAATCAGGAGCGGCACCGTCATTCGCATAATCCGGCGGCGAGAGCCAGCATCGCGTCATCGCGCGGCTTTTCGGCTGCACACGCTGTGGCCCAGCCGGAGCCGCAGACCGCCAGAGCGGCGGAACTGATGGCCACGAGATGAAGATGCCCGCGGTGCTCCGGCAGCACCAATTCGGCCAAACGCGCGCCTGCTCGGGGCGAGTGGACGAGGAGGATCATGCCGGGCGGCAGCACGCCTGATAGCCCTTCAGCGTCGCCCTGCTCCAAGGCTGCATAAGCGCAAGCGGAAATGATGTTCAGTCCCTCGGGGTCAAAAGCGCGGACGTCGCGTCCAGCGATATGGAGGACGTTCCTGTAACCGTCCGCCGCAATCCTATGCACCAAGGATTGAACGTCCGTCTCGCCAATCTGCGGGGATGCAAACCCCGCCTCCCGCACCGCCTCTGCCGTTGCCTCGCCGACTGCAAAAGAAGGCAGATGCGTGTACTGGCCAAGCTGTGCTCCCCCCAGCCTGGCGCCATTGGCGCTGGTGAACATGACAGCGTCCACCAGATGCGGCTCCGGCCCCGCCCATGGCAGCGCCACGGCCTCGAACAACGGATAGGCGCGCGCCTCGAAGCCCGCGGCCAGCGCCTTTGCCACTGTTGCCCCGGCACCGGGGTTGGGGCGCAGCACCAGCAGAGGACGCCGCAGTCCTATGCCGATGCCTCCACGGCCCCTTCGAACAAAGCCCGGATCGCAGGTGTCGCCTGTTCAAGCAGGCTGCGGCCCAGCGCCTCCGCCGCTTTCAGGTCGCCGCGCGGCATCAACGCCGTATCCGACACACGTTCGCTGCCATCACTCGTCAGGATTTCCGCGATCAGATAGATGGCGTCGCCTTCCACGCGCGCCAGCGCCCCTATCGGCGAATGGCAACTTCCGCCCAACGCCAGCAGCAGCGCCCGCTCCGCCAGCACGCAATCCATGGTGTCCGCGTCCGAGATTGCCGCGAGCAACGCCTTCATTTCGTCGTTCGCCGCCAGCGTTTCGATGCCCACAGCCCCCTGCGCCGGGGCAGGCATCATAACGTCCACCGGAATGAAAGCGCCGATGTCGGGCTGGCCCAAACGGTCGAGCCCCGCCGCCGCCAGCAGCGACGCATCGACTTCGCGCGCCGTCACCTTTGCCAGCCGGGTCGCGACATTGCCGCGAAAAAGCGTGATCGTGATATCAGGCCGCAGCCGCCGCACCTGCGCCGCCCGCCGCGGTGAACTGGTCCCCAGCACGGCGCCCTCGCGCAATTCCGCCAGGCTCTCCGCACCGATCAGCTTGTCGCGAACATCGGCGCGCGGCAACATCGCCGCAATCGCGATCTGCGCGGGACGGATCGTCTCCACATCCTTCATGGAATGCACCGCGAAGTCGATTTCCGCGTCGATCAGTGCCCGGTCGAGTTCCTTGGTCCACAGCGCCTTGCCGCCTATGTCGGCCAATGCCCGGTCCTGAATGCGGTCGCCGCTCGTCTTGACGGGGACGATCTGCACCGCATCGCTCTCCCACCCATGCGTAGCGCACAATGCGGAGGCCACCATATTGGCCTGCACGAGCGCCAGAGGCGATCCGCGGGTGCCAAGACGCAAGGGAAGTGTGGGCGTGGGAGAAGCTGCAACCATATCGCGCTTCCTTCTATCCAGAGGTCGGACTAGAGGGAAGCCCCATGACGATCATCCTCGGCCTCGAATCCAGTTGCGATGAAACCGCGGCAGCGCTGGTGACGCATGACGGGCGCATACTGGCGCATCGACTGGCCACCCAGGAAGCGGCGCATCGCCCCTTTGGCGGCGTCGTGCCGGAAATCGCCGCCCGTGCCCATGTCGAGGTGCTGACGCCGCTCGTGCAAGCGGCGTTTGCCGATGCCGGGCTGAAGCTTGCCGATGTCGATGCCGTCGCCGCCACGGCAGGGCCGGGGCTGATCGGCGGCGTGATGGTGGGGCTGGTCACGGGCAAGGCGCTGGCCCACGCCGCGGGCAAGCCTCTGGTCGCCGTCAACCATCTGGAGGGCCACGCTTTGTCGCCACGCCTCGCCGACCCGACGTTGAAGTTCCCCTATATGCTGCTCCTCGTTTCGGGCGGGCATTGTCAGTTGCTGCTCGTGAGAGGCGTCGGCGATTATGCGCGGCTTGCGACCACGATCGACGATGCCGCAGGCGAAGCCTTCGACAAGACCGCAAAGCTGCTCGGCCTGGGCTATCCGGGCGGCCCCGCCGTCGAGGAAGCGGCATCGCGCGGCAACCCCAGGGCCGTGCCTCTCCCGCGTCCGCTGGTCGGAACGGCGGAACCGCATTTCTCCTTCGCGGGCCTCAAGAGCGCGGTCATGCGCGCCGCGCAGTCCGGCAATCACAGCGTCGAGGATATCGCCGCCAGTTTCCAGCAAGCCGTCATCGACTGCCTGCTGGATCGCAGCCGTCGGCAACTGGAAGCGCATCGAGAAGTCACCGCGTTCGTCGTCGCAGGCGGCGTTGCGGCCAATCAGGCGATCCGCGCCGCTCTCGAAGCACTTGCGACGTCGCAGGACCTGCGGTTCGTCGCACCACCGATGTGGCTCTGCACGGATAATGCCGCCATGATCGCCTGGGCGGGGGCGGAGCGGTTCGCGCTCGGCCTGACCGATGGCCTCGATTTCGCCGCCCGGCCTCGCTGGCCGCTCGATCCCGACGCACAGGCCGCGCGCGGCGCAGGAGTCAAAGCATGAAGATCGGCGTCATTGGCGCAGGCGCGTGGGGCACTGCCCTGGCCCAGGTGGCTGCGTCTGGCGGCGAACCGGTCAAGCTGTGGGCGCTCGAACCCGAAGTTGTCCGCGACGTCAACGAACGCCACCAGAATACGCTTTATTTGCCGAACGTCCGCTTGAACGCCCGAGTGCAGGCGACCGGCGACATCTCCGACCTCGCCGACTGCGAAGCCTTGCTGGTCGTTACACCGGCACAGCACCTGCGCGCCGTGCTGAGGCAGGCCAATGTCGGCACGAAAGCACTGGTGCTCTGTTGCAAGGGGATCGAGGCGGGCACCGGCCTGCTGATGTCGGAAGCGGCGCACGCCACATGCCCGGAGGCATCGATCGCCGTGCTTTCGGGGCCGACCTTCGCGCATGAAGTGGGCAACGGCCTGCCAACCGCCGTGACGCTCGCCTGCGAAGACAATGCTCTTGGCGAACGGATAGCGGCGCGGATGAAGCGCCCATCCTTCCGCCCCTATTTCTCGGACGACGTGATCGGCGCGGAAATCGGCGGTGCGGTCAAGAACGTGCTCGCCATCGGCTGCGGCGTCGCGGAGGGAGCGGGCCTGGGTCTCAATGCGCGGGCCGCTCTCATAAGTCGCGGCTTTGCCGAAATGACGCGCTTCGGCCTTGCCCGCGGCGCACGGGCCGAAACGCTGGCGGGCCTCTCCGGTCTCGGCGATCTCGTCCTCACCTGTTCGTCCACCGACTCCCGCAACTTCTCGCTCGGCAAGGCGCTGGGCGAAGGCAGGCCCGCCTCCGAATTGCTGGCCAACCGCCGGACCGTCGCGGAAGGCGCTTTCACAGCCCCTGTCCTCCGCGAGGTCGCCCGCGCGGCTGGGGTCGACATGCCCATAGTCGAGGCGGTTTGCGCCCTGCTGGAGGGCAGCCAGCCAGTCGCGCGTGTCGTGGAAGCGTTGCTCGCACGCCCCATCCGCTCAGAATCGTCGGGGCGATAGCACTTTGGACCGGATTTTCCTTTCACGACCTCGCAATTCCAATACAGTCCCCCGCTGAGCGAGAGAGGGGCACTGATTTTTGGCCGGTAAGGCAACTTCCGACGCGATGAACGGCGGGCGGCCACTCGCCGACACCGACCATGGGCGCAGCGATGACGAGGATATCGCCGCTCTTGCCAAGGGTGGCCGGACCAACATCATCGGCTTCCTGCTGCGCCTCGCCGCGCGCCTGCCGTTCCTGTTCATAGCCGGTCGCCTGTACGGTGCGGACGTGCTCGGGCGCTTTGCCTATGCCATTCTGGTGGTGGAGTTCGCGGCGCAACTTGCCACGCTCGGCCTGAAGCGCGGTCTCGCGGGAGAACTCAGCCAAACCGAGCGGCCGCACGCGCAGATCGTTGCCGAAGCGATGCTCGTGGCGCTGCTTGCCTCCATGGCTGCGGCTGGCCTGCTGATCCTGTTTCCCCAGGCCATGTTCCCCAACAGCGGCATCAATGGCCTCGACAGGCTGCTGCCGCTCATCATCATCGCCATTGCCTGCTCCGATGTAGCGCTTGCCGCCTGCGCCTATCGCTTCGACATCGCCGCCACGGTGCGGGCCCGCTCGATCATCGAGCCATGGGCGATCAGTTTCGGCGCGCTCGGCTTCTACTTCTATTCCGTCCGCGACGGGCTCATCCTCTCTTATGTCGTCTCGATGGTGCTGGCGCTGATTGCGTCGCTGATACCGATGATCCGCCATTACGGCTTCCCGCGGGGCTGGACACCCCAGTGGCGCAGCATAGCGAAGCTTACGCGGCACAATCTTCCGCTCGCGGCCGCAGATGCCGTGGAGTGGGGCTCACGCCGTCTCGACCTCGCCATTCTCGGCCTCTTTGCGACGCCCTATGTCGTGGGGATCTATTATGTCGCACAGCAGGTCGCTTCGCTGCCGCAGAAGCTCAAGACCAGCTTCGATCCGATCCTGGGGCCGGTCATCACGCGCAATCTTGCCGAAAACAACCTGCACGGCATCGCGCGGCAAGTCAGTCAGGTCGGCTTCTGGATCATCGCCGCGCAAGCCGGAATCGCGCTTGCTCTCGGGATTCCCGGCGAGGCAGTGATGGGCCTCGTCGGACCCACCTTCGTCGGTGGCACGGGTGCGCTCGCTTTTCTGCTGGTTGCCGAAGTCGTCGCCGCGACGGCCGTGGTCAGTGAATCGGCGCTCGTCTACATGGCTCGCCATCGCAATCTCGCGATCTCGCTGGTGATGATCGCGGTACAGGCGGGCCTCAGCTTCGCATTGATCATCGCCGCCCGCCGCAATGGCCTCAGCCCGCTGGTGATAGCCGCCGCGCCTGCCCTCGCTCTCACCATCGCACTGGCGCTGAGTTCGCTGGTCAAGGCGAAGCTGCTGGCGCGGCTGCTCGACGCGCCGGTGAATGCCTGGCGCTGGGCCCTGCTGTGGGCCGCAGCCGCGGCGACGCTGGCGGGCAGCGCCTTCGTCGCCCTGCCCCGGCATCTCGAATGGGTCGAGCTGGTGTTCGGCGTGCCCGTGGTGATGGGCGTCTATGCGCTGGTCATCTGGCGGAAGGGCTTCGGCCCTGAGGACCGCGCCCTGTTCCGCAAGACGCCCGCCGCCGCCTAGAACATTTTCGAAGCAGATGGCATCATCTGCTGGCTCGGAAAATGCGGAAAACAAAAGACAATCAGAGCGTAACCCGATCCTGTATGATCGGATTACGCTCTAGTTCAGCCCAGTTTCTTCACGCGAAGCAGCTTGAGGTCCTCTTCCGGACGCGCGCCATAGTGCGAAATCACTTCCGCGGCGGCGATCGCGCCCAGCTTCAGGCTATCCTCCACGGACAGTCCATCGACATAGCCCGTCAGGAAACCGGCAGCGAACAGGTCGCCCGCGCCCGTCGTGTCCACGATCCGCTCGACGACTGCAGCAGGGGTTTCGGAACGCACTCCATCGACGATCGCGATCGCGCCGTTCTCGCCACAGGTGCACACCAGCACCGGCACCTTGGGCGCGATAGCCGCAACAGCCGCTTCGAAGTCATCCAGTTCGGTGAGCGCCCGGATCTCGTCATCGTTGGAGAACAGGATGTCGATCAGCCCTTCTTCGATCATCGCGAGGAAGTCGGCGCGATGCCGGGCGATCACGAAATCGGCGGACAAGGTGAAGGCGACCTTCCGTCCCGCTTCCTTCGCGTAGGCGATGGCGGTGCGCATCGCTGCGCGAGGTTCTTCCGGGTCCCAGAGATAGCCTTCGAGATACAGGATCTGCGCCGCCTGGATCATATCCTTGTCCAGCGCCTGCGCGGGCAGGAACTGCGACGCCCCAAGGAACGTGTTCATCGTCCGCTGCGCATCGGGCGTCACCATGATCAGGCAGCGCGCCGTCGGCGGCTCTGCCGTGCGCACCGGCGTGTCGAAGTCGATGCCTAACGCCCGGATGTCATGGGCGAACACCTGCCCCAGCTGATCGTCGCGCACTTGGCCGATGAATGCGCAGGACTTCCCGAACGCCGCCAGCCCGGCCAGCGTATTCGCCGCCGACCCGCCGCTGATCTCCACCGCCGCGCCCATTTCGCTGTAGAGCAACTCGGCCATCTCCGCATCGACCAGCTGCATGCCGCCCTTGGTCAGCGCGTGCGTGGCGAGGAACGCGTCGTCGGCACGGGCAATCACGTCGACGATGGCGTTGCCGATGGCGATCACATCATATTTTGCGGGGCTCTGGGTCACACACGGTCCTGATCTTGAAGGGAGATGTCGAGACGCGTCCTAGATAAACGCCGGCCCAAGCGCAACGTTGACGCTCCCCGTCGGGCCGCCGATAGTCGCCAGATGATCCTGTCCGCCGCCCTGCGCGCCTTTCCCCAGATTTTCCGCCCGGCAGCCCGCGCCGTGCTTATCAAGTCGCTGGCGCTGACGCTGTTGATCTTTGCGGGACTCGGCGTCGGGCTCTGGTTCGGGTTGCGGGCGGTCTTCGACTGGATGGGCTGGACAGGCACGACCGGCGGTCTGGCGGAAGCCGCCGCCGCGACGATCCTGACCATCGGCGCAGCATGGCTCCTGTTCCGCGCCGTGGCCATTGCGGTGCTCGGCCTGTTCGGCGATGCCATAGTCGAGGCTGTGGAGCGGGAGAGCTACCCGGACGCGGCCATGCGGGCGAAACCCGTGTCGCTCGTCCGCGGCCTGCGCCTGGCATTGCGGTCGGTGCTGCGGACGATCGGATGGAATCTCGTGGCCCTGCCCTTCTACATCGCCCTGCTGGTGACGGGCGTCGGCACGCTCGTGCTGCTGCTGGCCGTGAACGGCTATCTGCTCGGGCGCGATCTTTCCGAAATGGTGCAGCCGCGGCATCCCGACCTACCTGCGATCCCATCCTCTACCCGGATGGCCATGGGCCTCGCCTCGGCGCTTATGTTCCTGATACCCGTCGCGAACCTTCTTGCGCCGATCTGGAGCGCGGCTATGGCCGTCCACGTCCTGCACGGCCGCAAGGGGAAGAGCGATGGCTGAACGCATTTATCTGGCGAGTGCCCTGGCACTGGCGCTGTCCGCCTGCACCACCGTCCCAACCAGCGGGCCGCTGACCGCGCCTCCTCCAAGCGCCGGACCGATGGCCAGCGCCTACGGCAAGCCCCATTCGGTCATCGGCGCCGACGCAAAGAGGCTCACCCAGATGTTCGGCCAGCCTCGCCTGGACATCCGCGACCGCAGCGTACGGAAGCTGCAATTCACCAACGGACGCTGTATTCTGGACGCCTATCTGTACAGCACCGAAAAGACCAAGGAGCCAGTCGTCACCTATGCCGACAGCCGCCTGCCCAATGGCAACGATATCGACCCGACCGCATGTGCGACGATGCTGAGTGCGAAGTAGACGGTAAGATCAGAAACTCACCGAGAGATTGACCGAACCATAGCGCGTCGTCCGCCCGGCCGGCGCATTGGGCGCGTCGCGCAGGAACCGCCCTTTCATCAGCAGCACCGCATCCGCCTCGAACCGCAGCCGGTCGGGGATGAGCCAGTAGCGCAGGCGCGCATCGAATTGCTGCCCGGCGAAGCTGCCCGACTGCCCCGACGCATCGCGGACCCCGGTGGAGGAAAAGGCATCCCGCCGGTCGGCCAGCCACAATCCGCGATACGTCACGAACGCATCCAGCCGCTTGCTCGGCGTTACCTCAAGCCGGACACCCGGCGTGACGACATTGGTCCGGGCAATGGCATTATACAGCCCGGCAGGCGCCAGGTCGGCACGCCGCATACCGAACAGCGTATCGAAGCGGCCAAAGCTGCGCCCCCGCCCGTCCCCGCTCGCGCGGTCGAACTCGACTGACAGGCGCGGCTTCCAGCCTCCGCCGAAGCTGTAACCGGCGTCCGCATGGAAGAAGGTCGCGCTCACCGGCAGGCGCGCGGCATTGGCCAGCAGCGAACTGCTCACATCGCCCCACTGGTAGATGGCCTCCACTTCATAATCGAACTGGCCGGGCTTCGGCTCTGCGATGATCCTGCCGCTGATTGTGTCCAGTGAGCGGTCGCGAGTGGGCCTGCCCGGAGCATCCCGCTCACCAAGATGGAAGAACCCGACTTCCGCCATGACCGGAGAGGCAGCGCCCTTTGCCGCCCAGCTCTTGCTGACATAGCCGCCCCACAGCACAAGATCGAAGCTTTCACGGTCCAGTTCCACCTCCGCATCGCGAAGCGACGCCGGATCGTCCGGCAAGCGGACCTGGGGCAGAGTATAGACAAAGGTGCCTTTCATGCCGCCCGGCACGGCCACATCGGCCCGCAGCCCCGTATAGCCATTGGTTGTATTACGATAGTCGTCCGCAGCCACCAGCCGCCGCGATCCGAGGTTCAGCATGAATCGCCCCGCCTGCAGCGAAGCCTTGCTGCCTTTGCCGAAGATCGCGCCGAGGTCGGCGGCAACGAACGCCTGCACTGGCTCCAGCGCGTTGACTTCGCCGGTTGTGACGGGCGTACCCGGATCGTCTCCCCATACCCGGCTGTCGAAGACTTCCACGACGAAGCGGAACGGCTTGGCATTATATTCCGCCATCACCTGCGTACGCAGGTTCACAAGATCGTCTTTGCGGTCAAAACCCGTCCGCGCCTGCCCCGATATGGCCTCGTAGCGCAGCCTCATGCTACCCGAGACCTTGAGGCCCTCTGCCTCCTGCGCTGCGGCGGGGCAGGCAATCGCAGCGACAGCGGTCAGGGCACAGAAACAGGAAAGTCTTACAGGCATGCGGCGTCCTTCTCAAAACTGGACGCGATTCTTGGGCAAATGCCTGAAGGGGGGATCGCGGCCCCCATGAGAGCCTAAAGCCAAAGCAGCCGGAAAAAGTCAACTGCCTCCATGAAGGATTGCGGGCTTCAGACGTTCCATCGCCCACGTAGCAGCCTCCGCCACCACCGGATCGTCGTCCTCTCGCAGTCCGGTGAGCAATGGAAGCAGTGTTGCGTCACCGCTGTTACCCGCAGCGATGGCGGCGTTACGCACCATCCGGTTCCGCCCGATCCGCTTGATCGGAGACCCGGAGAACACCTCGCGGAACCCCGCATCGTCCAGCGCCAGCAACTCCCGCAATTCCGGCGCTGCCAGTTCGGCACGGCCGACGAATGCGCGGTGCGTCGAGGCTGTCTGCGCGAACTTGTTCCACGGGCACACTGCCAGACAGTCGTCGCAGCCGTATATGCGATTGCCCATAGGGGCCCGGAACTCCTCGGGAATAGGGCCTTTATGCTCGATGGTGAGATAGGAAATGCAGCGCCGCGCATCGACGCGATAGGGTGCGGGAAAGGCATCGGTCGGGCAGGCCGCCTGGCAGGCGGTACAGGACCCGCAATGATCCTTCCCCGGCGCATCGGGCGTCAACTCCAGCGTGGTGTAGATCGCGCCCAGGAACAGCCAGCTGCCATGCGCCTGACTTACGAGATTGCTGTGCTTCCCCTGCCAGCCCAGCCCCGCTGCCTCCGCCAGCGGCTTTTCCATTACCGGCGCTGTGTCGACGAACACCTTCAACTGGCAGTCTGCCGCTTCCACCAGCCAGCGCGCCAGCGCCTTCAGCGCCTTCTTGACGACATCGTGATAATCCTGCCCCTGCGCATAGACGGAAATCCGCCCCCGGTCGCCCACCCCCTCCAGCGCCAGCGGATCGCGCGCCGGGGCATAGCTCATCCCCAGCATGATGACGGATCGTACCTCCGGCCACAGACCCTGCGGCGATCCGCGCTGCGCCGCGCGCTCCTCCATCCAGAGCATGTCGCCATGCTGCCCGTCCGCGATCCATGCGCGCAGCCGTTCGGCCGCCAGCGGCGCGGCATCGGCGCGCGCGATCGCACAGGCGGCGAAGCCCAGATCGGCGGCGGCGTCCTTGAGCCGCTCTTCGAGAGGAATAAGTTGTGTTGTCATGGAGCGCGGCTATCGTCGGTTGGATGAACGGCCCTTCCGATCCTGCCCCCTATGCCGTCGAGGGGCATGGACTTGTCAAGCGTTTCGGCGATTTTCGCGCCGTCGACGGCATCGACATCGCGGTCCCGGCGGGCAGCATCTATGGCGTGCTGGGTCCTAATGGCGCGGGCAAGACGACGCTGCTGCGGATGCTGCTCGGCATCATCGATCCCGATGAAGGGCATCGCAGCCTGCTCGGCGCCAGCGAGCCGCTGAAGCAGGCGCGGGCGATCGGCTATCTGCCCGAAGAGCGCGGTCTCTATCCTGCGATGAAGGCGCTGGAAGCCATCGCGTTCATGGGCGCGTTGCGCGGTCTGCCTTTGAAGGAAGGGCGACGGCGCGGACGGGATTTGATGGAAGGCCACGGCCTCGGCGATGCCATCGCCAAGCCAGTGCGCGCGCTTTCCAAAGGCATGGCGCAGACCGTGCAGCTGCTCGGCACCATCGTCCATGGCCCGCGCCTGATCGTGCTGGACGAGCCATTTTCCGGCCTCGATGCGATCAATCAGGGCAAGCTGGAGGCGCTGATCCGGCGGCAGGCGGCACAGGGCGTCACGATCCTCTTCTCCACGCACGTCATCGCCCATGCCGAGCGCCTGTGCGAACGCATCGCCATCGTTGCGGGCGGCCGCATCCGCTTCGAGGGGTCGGTCAGCGCCGCGCGCGACCGCCTCCGCCCGCAGGTTCGGCTCGAAACCCGGCGCAGCGACGGCCCATGGCGCGCCGCCTTGCCTTCCGATGCTCTGGTACACGACAATATCTGGACGTTTCCTCTGCCAGATAGCGGCGTCGAACCCTTGTTGAAGGCTTTGGTGGATGGCGAAGCAGGTATAGAAAGCCTGTCCATCGAACGCCCCGGCCTGCATGACGCGTTCGTCGTCATTGCGGGACCCGATGCCATGCGCGACATGGGCGCACTTGAGCCTGCGGAGGAAGCGGCATGAGGGAGATCCTGCGCGCCGCCTTCGTGATTGCCCGCCGCGACTTCACGGCGATCATCTTCTCGAAATCCTTCATTCTTTTCCTTATTGGCCCCTTGCTTCCCGTGGTGTTCGGCGTGGTCGCAGGGAGCCTTGGCGATCGCATGGCCAATGACAGCATGCGGCCGGTAGTGGGCGTCGCTTTGTCCCCCGGCGAGGGCAAGGCACTGGCCGCCGCGCGCGAACGGCTCGTCCAGCACAAGGGCGAACGCGGCGTGACGGCTTTGAAAAGCTATGCCGAGGCCAGCAATCCGCAAGCGCTGTTGGCGCGAAAGGGACAGGGGATCATTGCCGTCCTTTCCGGATCGCTGGAGCGCCCGGTCCTGACCGGCAAAGGCGGCGATGTCGATCAACTTGAGGGCGACGTTTCGCTGCTCGTCAGCATCGCCCGCGCCGGAACCGCCCTGCCCGACACGCAGATCAGAACGCAGATCGTTGCGGAAAGCAGCGGATCGGAACAGCAGTCCCGTCTGCTCACCGGGCGCGCTGCGCAGGTGGTGCTGTTCATGCTCACGATGCTGCTGGCGGGGATGGTGCTTTCCAACATGGTTGAGGAAAAGACTAACAAGATCATAGAGGTATTGGCAGCCGCCGTACCTGTCGACGCCATCTTCCTCGGCAAGTTGATGGCGATGCTGGCGATGTCCTTCGTCGGCATCGCGGTTTGGTCCACGACGGCCCTGGTCGGCTATCAAATGCTGTCCGATAGTCCACTTCCTATTCCGGAACCCGCCGTCGGCTGGCCGCTGTTCGTGATGCTGGGCGTGCTCTATTTCGCCACCGCCTACACGCTGCTCGGCTCGCTGTTCATCGGCATCGGCGCGCAGGCGTCTACCGTGCGGGAGGTGCAGACCATCTCCATGCCGATCACGATGAGCCAGGTGATGATCTTCTTCTTCGCCAGCTACAGCGTCGATCGCATGGGCCAGACGCCCGAACTTGTCGCCGCGGCTTTCCCGTTCAGCTCGCCCTTCGCCATGATCGCCCGCGCCGCGCAATCGGACGCCTTGATGCCGCACGTGATGGCGGTGGCGTGGCAGTTGCTGTGGGTCGCGATCATCATCCGCATCGGTGTCCGCCTGTTCCGGCGCAACGTCCTCAAATCCGGCCCCGGCGAAAAGCGCCCGGGACTTTTTTCACGCGCTTTGGTATCCTTGCGCCAAATCCGAACGTAGCTGCTGCAAGACCATCAGGAGCAAGCGATGCACATTTCCTCAACTCTTACGCGCCGCGCTTTGCTGGGCACGGCCGGCGTAGCCGTCGTCGCCATTGCCGCGACGATGATTCCGGGTGGCGAGGATCGTGCAGGCGCTGCGAAATATCCGCTGACGCTGACCCCAGCCCAATGGAAAGCGAAGCTGACGCCGCAGCAATATGCGATCCTGCGCGAAGCCTCGACCGAGCGGCCCTTTACGAGCCCGCTGAACAAGGAGCACCGCACCGGGACCTTCCTGTGCGCCGGATGCGATCGGAAGCTGTTCTCGTCGAAGACGAAGTTCGACAGCGGCACCGGCTGGCCCAGCTTCTGGAAACCGCTGCCCCGCGCCATCGGGACGGATAAAGACACCATGCTTGGCTACAGCCGTACCGAAGTCCACTGCGCGCAATGCGGCGGGCATCTGGGCCACGTCTTCGATGACGGCCCGCCGCCCACCGGCCTGCGCTACTGCATGAACGGCGCGGCGATGAAGTTCGTTGCAGGCGCCTAGCGCATCCCGGCGTAGCTGACGCGATACACGCGGATCGCCTCACCCGGCCGCATCGGGACAGGCGTCAACCAGGACGGCAGCGGCCCATTTTCGAGGCGATGCGCAAATCCTCGGGGGCGCAATTCCGTGTACGTCTCGACTTCGTTCCGATGCGGGCAGAAGGCGACATAGGATATGCCATGCCGCTTCATCAGCGTCCGAGCCTGCTCTGCCGATCCCATGAACGACAGGATCACGTCGCGCATTCCCGCGCTGTTGCGATGATGCGCGGTGCCGATCACGCTGTGCAGCGTGAAGGCCAGTATTGCCGGGCCTATATCGAGCGGAGCCATGACTGTGCCCTTCGGCAAAGCCGCAAAGCCTGAGAGCTTTTCCTTGGCGGCGCAGAGTTGTTCTGACGCGGCTGTGGACGAACTGGTTTTCGGGCTCAGTGAACTATCCGTCTCAGCCGGCAAAAGGGCCGCAGCTATCGCGCTGATGCCTATAGGGGTAAGTCCGCAAAGACATGCGGTCGCGAAGATCCGGGCGGGTGCGGTCGCCAGTCCCTGAGCCTTGGGCAACAGGATCAGGATGATTATCGCCACACCGGGCAGCGCCATCAGATAAGATGTCGAAACCGCCCGCATGACGAGGAGCGACACGGCATAGGCCCCGCCGGAAAGAAGCAGCATCTGAAACCATCGGAACCTATGCTCCGGGTCGCGCGCGGCCTTCAGCGCCATCAGCATACCTAGGGCGCCGACGAGCGGCGGCACGATGATGATCGCGGCCATGAGCGGGCTTTGCTCCCACACGGGACGGCCCTCGCTCACATTGAGATACCAGTATTTATAGACTATCGGATCGAGCGTCCCGAACGGCCCGGCGCGACATTTGCCCCCTATGAGGATATATAGTGCGGCACCGACGGCACCCGCCACGAAAGGTATGATCGCGCGTCGCGTCCAGTTGTTGGTGCCCAGGAATCGGTGCGCGACGGGCAGAGAGAGTGCGACCGCCAGCATCGGGAACAGGTACACGGGCGAAATTGCATCGCAATAAGGCAAGGCTGCTTCAGGCCAACCACGCGTGACCAACAGTAATGCCGCAGACCCCGTCGCAAGCGCCCCGGCATATAGGCTGAGCTTGGCCCAGACCTGCTTGTCCCGGATGAACGCGACTGCGATCACGCCGCCGAATAGCGCCGCATAAGGCAAGCCTTCGCTCGACACGTGCATCCAGAATGCGACGGCGAGCCCCGCTACGATCCCGCCCCGGCGCATGTCCGAGTCGTAAAGGCCCCAGAGGGCAATGGCCGCCATCAGTATCTGCCAGCCATGATGGTCAATTCGCATCGGCTGGAACTGGATCAGGATCGGAATGGACAGGCTGATCAGTATCGTGGCCGTGATAGCCGTAAGGGTCCCGCCGAGACGCCGCACCGCCAGGGCGAACATGATGCACAGCGCCCATGTGAGCAACATCGGCACGGCGGTGAGAGTGATACGGTCCGCAGTCGCCACACCGAACAGCGGACGAAGCAGCAGCATGAGCGCGGCAATCGGAAGATCGACCAGCCGCGACCAGTGCATCGGCCCGCCGACCGGAGGATTGATCCGGTGCTGCGACACGTCGAACCAGCTCTGTCCGCCCAGGAAATCCCGCACTTCGACATAGCGCAGCGCGTCATCGGGATCATGGAAGCCGAACGACGTAATCGCGTGCCAGCTGATGCACAGCATCGCAAGGCACAGCAGAAATGCGAAGGCAGCGACCGAGGGAAGCAGCGGCCAGCGATCAGGCTGCGCCAGTCGCGATGATCCCGTCATCACGCGAATACGATTGTCTTGCGCAACAGGTAAGTGACATGGAAGCTGACGACGATCGCCGCAATCTTGGCGAGGCGGGGATCGATACCGACGCTATCCCCAAGACCGACGATTCCGGCCGTTAGCCCTAAGCCGATAAAAGCCGACCCCAGGAACAATAACCGCTGCCTGTGGCGTGCCGTCGCATATCCGTGCGTCATGAAAACAGCGCGGCTGGAGAGCATCCAATGGACGACGATGCCGCACAGATAGCCGATGGCCGATGCCGCCGCAGCGGCCATGCCCCCGGCGAGCAATATCATGAATATGGCTACGTCCGCGCCAAGCGCCGCACCGCTCGCGACCAGATAGCGCGTATAGGTCAACTGCACGAACGCAGCGAGCCAGCGCCCCAGCATGGCTCAGGCCGCCTTGCTGCTGGCGAGGCGGGCGGGCACGAATCGCTCGCTGGCAAGGGCCGCGCACTCACCTTCATCGCCCGCTTCGTGATATTCGGCGTCTTCGTTGACCGCCCATATGTCGTAGACCCGCGCGCCTGCCTCGATATTGCGGACCGTCAGCATCGCAGTCATCATCGCATGATCCTGATTGTTATAGCGGTGCATGCCATTACGGCCGACCAGGTGCAGCGTCGGATATCTTGCCTCAAGCTCCGTCCGCATCGCCAGCACGTTGGCGGCATAGGCATCGTCATAGACCGGATAGGCCTTTTCCTGACGGACGACCGCACCACCGACGACATCCTCCGCCTTGCACAAGCCAAGAATCGCCATCTCCGTCTTGGCGAGTTCGACAAGTTCGGCATCGGTCGATGACCAGAGACCGTCGCCTTCGAAGCAGAAATATTCGAGGCCGACGCAGGCAATGCCTTCATCCGGCACCATTTCGGGCGACCAGCTACGGAAGTTCTGGACTCGGCCGACCTTTACCTTGCTGTCGTGGATGTAGATCCAGTTGTCGGGGAACAGATCCTCCGACCTGATCATCAGCGCGACGGTCAGGAAGTCGCGATATTTGAGATCCACCGCTTCGCCGATTGTTGCCGGAATGGGATGGATGCGGCTTGCCAGTTCCCGCATCGGCGCCGAACTGATGACGTGCGCGGCGTTGATCGTGACGATATCGCCAGCCTCGGTCGTTGTCGCCACGCGCCAGAGGCCCGTTACCTGATCCTGCGTGATCTGCTTGAGTGCGTGGCCCATCAGCACCTGATTGCCGCCCTTGACGATCCGGTCGCGTGCGGCTTCCCACATCATGCCGGGGCCAAGCCGCGGATAGCGGAAGGTCTCCAGCAGCGTCTTGGTCGCCATGCCGTCATTCGGGCGCTTGTTGAGGCCAAGGCTGCGCTTCAACCCGTCGAGCACCGCAGCGCCGAGGCTCAATCCCTTGATGCGTTGCGCTGCCCAGTCCGCGGACATTTCGTTGCACGGCATGCCCCACACCTTTTCGGTATAGGTCTTGAAGAAAATGGAGAAAAGCTTGTGGCCGAACTGATTGACGGTCCAGTCCTGGAAGGAGCGGACATCGCGGTTGGGGAACATCTGCGCCTTGGCGAAACTTGCCATGCACAAAGCCGAGCGGAGCAGCCCCAGGTTCCATAGCGCTTCGAAGGCTCGCAGTGGATAGCTGTAGAATTTGCCTTCATAATAGATGCGGCTCATGCGCGGCCGCTGAATGAAATCGTCCGGCAGAATCTCGTTCCAGAGGTCCACGACTTCCTTCGACTTGGAGAAGAAGCGGTGGCCGCCAATGTCGAAGCGGAAACCTTCATGTTCCACGGTACGGCTGATGCCGCCCACATAATGCGGATCTTTTTCGATGACGGTGACGCTATAGCCCTTCTTGGTGAGAAGGTAGGCTGCCGTCAGGCCTGCGGGTCCGGCCCCGATGATGGCTACATCGACACTCTTGTCCGTACGCAGCATATGAGTTCGTCCCCCGGCAGTGGTTCCTGCCCGGAGTGAACGAAATCCTCTAAGAATTGGTTAACAAGATATTTCCGATTGGCACCGTCGCCCATCAGCGGCGACGGTGCCAATCGACGCAAGGGGTCAGCTGGCGCGCACCGCGGCAGCCAAAGCATCGAGGTCGGTCCGTGCGTCGGCCATCGCCGGTTCATAGCAACGCAGATAGCTGCGCTTCTCGTAAAGCTTGCGTGCGCTGTCCTTGTCGCACACGCGCTCAGCGGGGCTCTGTTGCAAAAATCGTGAAGCTTGAGCATGCTTGGCGGAGATTGGACGGACGGAACGATGACGGATTTCAAG
>NZ_JARYGI010000002.1:0-194798 GCF_033795625.1 Sphingobium sp.
ATGCTTGATCATCTCGTCGGTCTCCTGTTGCGAGCTCTAATCGCTCAGGTGACCGGCGCAAAACCGTTACAAGTCCATGGCAGCAGGTTTTTACCGGCGGCCGCGGCGTTACCTGGATCGAGCGCGCCGGCAACAAGGCCGTCGCTCTCTGGCCCATGGATCCCTCGCGCACCTCGGTACGCCGTCAGAGCGGCCGGAAGATCTACCGCTTCGACAACAAGGAATATCCGGCGGCCGACGTAATAGACGTCACATACATGTTAAAGCCAAACCAGCTGGATGCCTATGGGCCGATCGCAAAGGGCAAGAAGGCAATTGGTCTGGCTATAGCCATGGCCGATTTTGCCGGCACATTTTTCGCCGGCGGCGGCGTGCCACCGCTAGCGCTGGAAGGACCAATGCCGCAGGGACTCGACGCTTTCAAGCGCGCCCAGAGCGACATCCAACGTGCTATCGACATGGCGAAGAAGGCGGGAACGCCATTCTTCGGAATGCCGCCGGGGCACGCACTGAAGCAAATCGGCTTCGACCCTGCAAAGGGTCAGATGACGGAGGCGCGGCTTTTTCAGCTTCAGGAGATTGGCCGCCTGTACGGTCTTCCGCCCGTTTTCCTTCAGGATCTAAGCACCGGAACGCTCAGCAACACCGAGCAGCAAGATCTTCACCTGGTGAAACACAATATCGGGCAGCATGCCAAGGGCTTCGAAGACGAGCTCAACCTGAAATTGTTCGGCCAGCGCCGGCGCAGCCAACAGGTAAAACATAATCTCGACGGCCTGCAGCGTGGCGACTTCAAGAGCCGCACGGAGGGTCTCGCCCGTGGCATCCAAACGGGCCAGATCACGCCCAACGAGGCCCGGGCACTCGAAAATCGTCCACCCAAGCCGAAAGGCGACGTCCTCTATATCCAGGGCGCGACGGTACCGCTGGGGACGCAGCCGATCCTGAAGCCCGACAAGAACGATGGAGATACTGGCGATGCCGGCGACAAAACCACCGAAGAGTGATGGGCGCGAGACGCGTGCGGTGTCGCTTGGGCTCGAGGTGCGCGCTGCCGCAGTCGATGGCGATGCTCGCACCGCAAGTGGCTATGCGGCGTTGTTCAACAGCGAGACCGATATCGGCGGTTACTGGCGTGAAACTATCGCGCCAGGTGCTTTCACGAAGTCGCTCGCCGAGCGCGACGTGGTCGCACTGCATAGCCATGACAGCGGCCGCGTGGTCGGCCGGAAAGATGCCGGTACATTGACGCTCCGTGAGGACAGCAAGGGCCTCGCCTTCGAAAATGAGTTGCCCGATACCAGCGACGGGCGAGATCTGGCCGTGCAGATCGATCGCGGCGATATCCCCGGCATGTCGTTCGGCTTCGTGACGCGCAAGCAGGAATGGGATGAGACGGTAGACCCGCCACACCGCACTATCATCGAGGCGGATCTTTACGAGATCACTTACACAGCGTTCCCTGCCTATCCCGACACCACGGTCGGCCTGCGCTCGCTGGAGCACGTGCGCAACGAGCGGGACGGGACATGCAACGCCTGCCTCGTGACGCGCAACGCGCAGCGCCGCGCACGCCTGGAGCAGATCGAGCGCAATATCCGCTGAAATCCCGGCCTAGCCGGACCTGGCTCGGAGCATCCCGCTTCTCGCCTTTTGCTGCCCGCCACTGGCGGGCTTTTTCATGTCCAGGAGTATGACATGCCCACATTGACCGAACTGCAGGAGAAGCGGGGCACCCTGGTTACCCAGGCCCGCGACGCTCTTAACGCCATCACCGCCAACACTGACGAAAGCCGCACGGCCGAGCTGGAGCAGCGCCATGACACGATCATGGGCGAATTCGACAAGCTCGAGAAGGACATTGTTCGCGAAGAGCGCCTCGCCAAGATCGAAAAGGACGAGGAAGAGCGGCGCGCCAAGAATCGTCCGATCGGTCCGGACGGCGAAACGCGCGGCCAGGATCCCGGGGGCAACGGCGGTGGCAATGGCAACGAGGGTGCAGCAGCGGAATATCGCTCTGCCTTCGACGCATTCTGTCGTTCCGGTTGCGATGTCTCCGCCCTCGATGCCGAACAGCGCCAGCTGCTGCGCCGCGGCTATGACGCAGAAATTCGTACCCAGGTCGCGGGCACTGCCGCTGCCGGCGGCTACACCGTGCCGGTCGAGCTGGCTCGCGAGATCATCAAGTCGATGAAGGACTGGGGCCCGATGTACGATGGCAACATCGTACGCGAAATCGTCACCGGTTCCGGCAACGAATTCGACATCCCGACGAACGATGACACGGCGGGTTCGGCATCCTCGCTCGCGGAAGGTGCCGACGTCACCGACGACAACAGCGGTGACCTGACGTTTGGGCAGAAGCGCCTCGATGCATACGTCGATGCGACGCCTTGGGTAAAGATCAGCTTCGAGCTGATGCAGGACTCGGTCTTCAATCTCGAGGAATTCCTCGCTGAAGCCTTGGGCGAACGCCTCGGCCGACGCGCGAACTTGCGTCTCACGACCGGGACTGGCGCGAGCCAGCCCAACGGCATCGCCACCGCATCCAGCTTGGGTGTGACCGCAGCGAGCGCCACGGCGATCGCGGCTGACGAAATGTTCAACCTGCAACACTCGGTCAACGCCGCCTATCGCCGCAGCCCAAAGTGCCGCTGGATGTTCGCCGACACGACCCTGTTGGCACTGCGCAAACTGAAGGATGGTCAGGGCAATTTCCTGTGGCAGATGGGCGATATCCGCATCGGCGCGCCAGCAGTGCTGCTCGATAAGCCTTATTCAATCAACGATGACCTTGCAGCGATCGCAACTGGTGCTCGCGCCGTGCTCTTTGGCGACTTCGGCCGCTATTGGGTTCGCAAGGTGGGTAGCCCGCTCATTGGGACGGTCCGGGAGCGCTTCTGGCCAAAGATCGGCCTCGCTGGCCTGATCCGGTACGACGGCGAGCTCATGGACTCCGCCGCCATCAAGCATCTGAAGCTGGCGTAAACGATATCAGGGGGCGGGCGTCGGCTCGCCTCCCGGTTTCTTCAATGGGAGTTCTCAGCATGTCGAATCGACCAGCGCGCGCCCGCGCTCCTTCAGCTGCGCCTGCTCACCCGGCAGTCACTCCCGCAGAGGCACCGCTCGCGCAACAGCCGGCACCGTCTGCCCCCGTGGATGGCCCGAAGTATGCACCCGAAAAGGCGATGCAGGGTTGCGCCTGGTTACTGATGAAAACCGGGCTGACAGGGCCAGAAATCTGCCTGTCCAACGGCGACAAGCACCTGTTCGATGCCACGCCGGGGCCGGAAGGCGAGCCATCTGAGGCGCAGCGCCTCGTGGATGCTGGGTTCGCCGAATATTGCGACGCCCCGGAGGCATAAAGATGCTCAGCGAGCCTGTCACAGTTACTGCCCCCGTCGCGGCCGTGATGAATCTTGAGACAGTGAAGTTGTTCGTCCGCGTCGACGGCTCCGAGCTCGATGCCGAGATCCAGGCATACATGGATGCGGCCGTGGCGGATATTGAGCGGCTCACCAGCACACGCTTGGGCAATCAGGTCGTAGAGGTCCGTGCCGATTCCTTCGATGATCTTATGCACCTTCAGGTGGGGCCGGTGTCGTCGGTCGTTTCGATCAACTATGACGATATCGCGGGATCGCCGCAAATCGTCGCCGCGAACACCTATGAGCTCTTCGGGGCCGGGTTAGAGCGCGGTATTCGGCCGCGCTTCGGCGCTGCTTGGCCAAGTGCCCGTAATGCCCGCGGCGCAATCTCGGTGCAGCTGCAGGTCGGATACGCGACGTTGCCGGCGTCGATCGGGCTGGCGCTGCTGTTGGCGATCCGCGGTCGCTTCGACGGGAGCGCTGTCGATCTGCCAATGCTGCTTATCAACGACCGGATCTGGGGCTAAGCACATGAAGCCGCTCGCCAGCGAAGAGCTTCGCCTTCGTGTCCGGATTGAAGCAGAGACGCGTGGGCCCAATGGACGGGGAGGCTTTACGACCGCCTGGACGCCGCTGGTCGCCGTCTGGGCCAAGAAGGTTCCCCTTCGAGGCGATGAAATTACGCGCGAAAGCATTGTTCGCTCAGTTTCCACGGCGCGCTTCATCATCCGGTACCGGGCCGACGTCTCGCCCCTTCATCGGATTGTAGAGCTGCGCAGCGGGAGGATCTGGAACATCCGCAGTTCCGACGATCCTTACGGCAATCGAGATCGCCTGGAGCTTACCGCTGAGACGGGCGTGCCCACCTGATGGCGCGTCGGCGGAAGCTGGAAGGGACAGACACGATAAAGCGCCTGTTTCGCAACTTGCCGGATGCCGCCCGCTCCGAAATGGCCGAGGTGCTGGAAGATGGCAGCGCCGATATTCAGAAGGCGGTTTTGCGCGAGACGCCACGCCGTAAAGGTGCGCTGCAGAATGCGATCCGCACCAAGGTCCTAAAGCAGACACTTTCCGCCAAGATCGGCATCATCGGTCCGCCGGCAGAACGCCGCAGCGTGTTCTACGGCCGCATCCTTGATCTCGGCCGGCGCGCGCAGGTCGTAAAAGCGGTGCGTCGGGCACCAAGCGGCAAAGTCTCCCGCTACCTCATGAGGGTGCGGGGGATCGCCGCGAAGCGCTTCATCAGCGGCCCGCGCACGGACGCACGTGCGCTTATAGCAAATCGTCTTCGTGGCGTGTGGGACCGCATTCTGAAGCGGTTGTCGGGGGGCAACGATGGTTAGCGCGTCCGACGCGGTCGAAAAGGCCAGCTACGCCACGCTCAGCGCCGGCGGTGACATTGGGGCTCCGGTTTTCCAGCATGTGCCGGAAGACACAGATCCGCCCGTGATCATCATCGGCGATATCGAAGCGACGCCGATCGGCGGGAAGGATGATCCTGACAGGCGCGTAGCGTTGACGGTCATCACCGTCACCGAGGCGGAAGAGCGAAAGCCGCTCCTGGACTTGATGAATGCAGTCGAGACCAGGCTCGACGGCGCGCGCCTTCAGGAAAACGGCTGGAAGCTCAGCTTCACGTTCGTCGGCTCGAGTGCAGTGCTGACGCCTGAGGGCGACGGCTACGTCGGCGAAAGCCGCTTTGAAATTCTGGCGTTCGCCGCCTGACCGCCCCGCACGGTTGCGGGATATACACATAGGAGTGAAAAATGACCAAGCTACTTGGTAACGACTATCGGCTGTGGATCGAGAGCGCTGTCGCCGGCACGTACAACGAGATCAAGGGTGGCACGTCCACCAAGGTCAACAGGCAAGCACAGACCATCGATACGTCAACGAAGGACGACTTTCCTTATGGCACCCAGGCACCGGGGCTGAAGTCGCTCACCCTGGATTCGGAGAACTACCCTAACCTGCCTGATGCGACCGGATATGGCCGCCTTGAGACCGTATCTAAGGGAACTGTGCCTGTCGGGTTCCAGATTCGGAAGGGCGGCTCAGCCGGCGACACTGACGACGTCGTGTTTGAAGCGTCGATGTATGTCGGCAATTTCGATACCGACTTCGGCAAGAACGACGTTGTGAAGAGCACCTTCCAGCTCAGCTTGGCAGCGGCTCCCACGATCGACGAGTTGAAGTGATGGAGTTCGAAGCGGCCCGCGCGCCGGAACAGGCGCGCGGAGAACTTTCGCTACGCATCGATGGCGGCGAGATGGGCCTCCGACCGAGCTTCGAGGCGATCACCGCCTTCGAGCGTGAGACGGGCAAAGGATTGCTTCTGCTCGCGCGTGAGGCGCTGTCCGGCTCCTTGACCCTGGGCGAGACTGCGCAGATTGCATGCCAATGCATTCGCGCTTGGGGCCGTGACACCGGCAGCATCGGCGCGAAGGGCGCTCGAGCGGATCGTATCGCTGAGCTGATTCTCGAAAGCGATGGCGGCATCCGCGAAGCGCTCGCCACCGTTGCTGGCCTGCTCTCGCTCGCTGCAACCGGGGGATATTCCGCCAAGGGGGAAGCGAAGGCGGCGACGATGGAGACGGGGACGCCTCCCGACGCCGCCTGACCGGCCTCGCCAATGCTGCATTGGGCTGGCGCCCAGCAGAGTGGTGGGCAAGCACCCCGCATGAGTTCTGGACCGCCTTCGAAGTGTGGGAAGAACTGAACTGCAGCCAAGAAAACTGACGCCGCCCGCGCAAGCTCGCGGCGTCGTTCGTTCGGGAGCACCGTGTGGCAGATGACGTAAAGAGCCTGCTGATCCGCGTGGATGCCACGACGGAGCTTCTCCGTGGCCAGATGAAACAGGCCGAGGTAGCGGTCGGCGACTTCGACCAGGCCGTAGAGCAGAAGCTCAACAAGCTGGAGCAGCGCTTTTCAGGTCTGAACACTGGAAACCTCACCAACTCGCTGAAATCAGTCGAGAAGGAATTTCAGGCCAGCTTCACCACGATCCAGAAGATCGCAGCACAGGCGATTGAAGGACCACGGCTGAAAAGCGGCGATATCGATCTTGGCGCCGGCGCGGCCAGAGTAGCTGCCGAAAATGCGCGGAAGCAGGCGGCAGCTATCGGTCTGGTGGCAGATGCTGCGAAACGTGCCGCAGGATCCGAAAGCGAGCTCACGCGCGAAAACCAGATCTTCATTCAGGCGGCCGAGGCAGCGCGGACCAAGGCAAACCTGCACGCCGCAGCATTGGAAAAGGACGCCGGCGCATTGGAGCGCCTTCAGATCGAGCTTCGCGCCGCCGGTAATGCTCAGCAAGTCCTCGACGGCCATCAGCGCAACGGCATCGTCGTCAGCGGCCAGCAGCGTGCGGCGTTCCAGCAACTTAGTTACCAGGCTAACGACGTCGCGGTAGGGTTTGCAGCCGGGACGCCGGCAATGATCATATTTGCCCAGCAGTCTGGACAGGTTATCCAGGCGCTCGGCCTCATGACCGACGGAGCCAAAGGGTTCCTTGGCTTCCTGGGCGGCCCATGGGGGCTTGGGATCACGACGGCACTGGTAGTGTTGACGCCGTTCGTTGGCAAATTGCTGGAAGGCAACGATGCCCTTGGCAAGGCGGTTGAAAAGCTCAGGGAGGATGGCCGTGAGGCCGAAATCAGCCGCCAGGCGCATGCTGCGTTCACGAGGACCCTGGAAGGCCAGATTGCCGCGCAGCGCGAACTGAACAAGGAACTAGCGGAAGGGATTAAGAGCCAGCGTCAGCTCGCGCGAGAAAAGCTGGACTCTTCACGGTCCGCGCTGAAAGCTGAAGAAACCAGCAAGAATGCGCTCGAGCGTGAGCTCGCCACGGCGCGTGAGCGGGCGAAAAAGGCGGAAGATCGCGTCCGCAACCCTAGCGCGCTCGATGATCCCGAAGGCGCTCAGGCGAACCTCTACGCGGCTCAGGAGGCTGCCCGACGTGTCGCCGCGCTGGAGAGCCGTCTCAAGAAGATCAATGCTGATATCGCGGCAACACGCCAGGGCATACGCGATGCTCAGATCCCGATCGCCATCGATGCCGCGCAAGCCGCTGTGGATCCGATTGCCGCGGTAAATAAGAAATACGATGAGATGGTCGATAGGGCGAAGGCCGCGGCCAGCGCCAATGATCGGCTTACCGCCAGCCTCACCAAGACGCTGACTACGATCGAGCAGCAGCGCAAGGCCGCGCTGAAGAAGGTACAGGACGAAAAGTCAGCGGAACGTCATAGCGAGAGCGACAGGCGCAACGGCCGGTTGACAGCGAACGACGTCGGCGGCCTTCTCAAGGGCGAATTCGGCGGCACCATCACGTCGACGACCGGCGGAAAGCATGTTCCTGGTTCCTACCACTACAAGGGCGAAGCGGTAGACTTCGTGCCCAAGGGCGGCATGGGCTCCACCTCGAAGGCCGACGTCCGCAAGTTCCTTGAAGGGCAGGGCATAACCCTGAAGGAGCTACTCGGCCCGGGCGACAAAGATCACAACGACCACTTCCATGTTGCGTTCGGCAGGAGCAAGGCGAGCCCCGAGTCACTGGCCAAGCGTCAGGAAACTGCTCGGCAGCAGGTCCTGGCTGACGACGTCTCCTTCACTGAGGCAGAACGCCAAGCCCGTCATAAGCTCCTCGATGCCACTGCGCGCACGACCGCGAGCGAGACCGCGCGCGATGCGTTGATCCGCGAGGACATCGACGCGGAGGCGGATGCGCAAAAGACCAAGATCGGGCTTCAGCAGGCGCAGGGGAAAATTACCCAAGCCGAGGCAGATCATCTTCTCGACCTAAACGAACGCACCCGTGCTCAACGCCTGCAGAATGTCCAGGTCGAGCGGCAGTCCCAGACCATTGCCGACCAGGCGCAAGCACAGGACCGCAGCCTAACGGCCGATATCGCGCTTCTGCAGATTCAGCAGGATCTGGCCAAGACGACGGCCGAGCGCCGCCGCCTGGCGGAACAGATCCTCGCGAAGGAACAGGAGCAAGCTCGGCTCCGCCTTCAGCAGGTCCTAGACGATCCGAAGTCGAGCGATGGTGCTAAGGGACAGGCGCGCACTGACCTAGCCGCACGGCCTGCCATTGAGGCGGGCCAGCGGGCGCAAGTTGACCAGCAGAATGAAGGCCCGCTCGAAAGGTATAGACGCGAAATCGCTGACGTCGCCAACAATCTGGACGACAGCATAGCCGAGATCAAAGTTCGTGGACTGGAAAGCCTGACTGACGGGCTCACTGACGCAATCCTTCACGCCAAATCGTTTGGCGATGTTTTCAAGAACGTTGCACAACAGATTATAGGCGACCTGATCCGCATTGCCATCCAGCAGACGATCGTAAATGCGCTGGCAAAGTCCCTGGGCAGCATCTTCGGCGGAATCGGTGGCGGCGTTGGTGGCGGCGGTGGCGATATCGTCATGGGCGGTGCCTTTACCAAATTCGCCGGCGCCAGGGCAGGGGGCGGTCCGGTCGCCAGCGGCAAGACCTATCTGGTCGGGGAAAACGGCCCGGAGCTCTTCACCGCGCCGGGGAATGGAAACATCATTCCCAATCATGATCTTGCCGCTTTGCGCAGCGGCAATTTTCGCGCTCCTTCCGCCTCGCGCGCAACAGCCGCTGCAGCTGCTGCCACTCAGGGCGGTGGGGTGGTCAGGATCGAGATAGGCGAGGGCGGGCTGTTCGAGGCGCGTGTCACCGGGATCTCCGGCAGAGTTTCCGCGCAAGTGATGTCCACGACCGCGCCCGCCTTAATCGGCGCAGCGGCGAACAAGGCCGACGCAGGCGCTGCACGTAGGGCACGAGGGACAATACGTTAGTGGCATCGATCATACTGCCGGCGTCGCCCGGTGTCCGCAACGCGAAGCCGATGCAGCTTTCGTTCGGCGGGATCCTGACGCCTTTTCTCGGCGGTCCTACACAGCGGATCAACCGGCTCGGCACGCGTTGGGCAATGCGCTTTTCTATGCCGCCGATGGCGGCAGAACTTGCGCGTCGTTGGGTGGCGGCACTCGCACAGGGCGTTGACCGCGGCGCCGTGATGGCGATTCCGCAGGACATTGATGTCGGGGATCCGGGAGCACCGCTGCTATCGGCGAGTGTGACGGCGGGAACGACGCTGCCCCTGAAGGGGATGTCGGCAGGATATGGGGTTAAGGCCGGGCAGTACCTGTCCATAATCCACTCTGGGCAGCGCTACGTCCATATCTTCGGGGCCGACGCCAACGTGAGCGCTGGCGGCACCATCAATGCGAGCGTGTGGCCGATGATCCGGACAGGACTGTTTGTTAACGACGTGGTGGAAATCGCCGCGCCCAAGATCGAGGGCTGGCTCGACGCTCAGTTCGAATACGACATTCTTCAGCTGCCTTACGTGCAGCTGCCGGACTTCACGATCACCGAACGCGCCTGAGGGCACGATCACAATCGAATGCTGATGGGGCGGCCTGCGGGTCGCCTTTTTGTTGGGGGTTCCCTTGGACGCAACCTTGAAAGCCGCACTGGCCCAACCGGCTCCGTGGATGTTCGGCGCCGTGAAGATCGAATTTCCCGGCTACACCCTCCGTCTGCTGGATGGATCCGCGCAGCTGAATTTTGGCGGCGAAACCTATATCGGCATAGATCCCACCTTCGGCACGATCGATTCAATCTCCGAGATCGAGGAAGAGCTTGGCGATAGTGCGCCTGAGATCACGCTCAGCCTTTTTCCGCCCGATCTGAGCGCCACCGCCGCACTGTCGCATCCCGACATGCAGGGATCCACAGTCAACCTCATGCTTGGGGCGGTCGATCCGATATCCGGATCGGTCCTGGGCACACCGGAGCCGATGTTCCTGGGGGAGATCGATGTCCCGACGGTGACACTCGAAGAGAGCGGTCAGCGATCAGTGAGCTATAGCATCGTCAGCGTGTTCGAGCGCCTATTCGAGACCGAGGAAGGCCAGCGCGCATCCAACGGCTATCACCAGTCGATTTTCCCTGGTGAGCTCGGCCTGGACTTCATGACCGGCACCGACGTCAATCTCTATTGGGGATCCAAGCCGCCCGCGGCGAGCAAACCGTCCACTTCTGCTGTCCTCAAGCAGATCTTCCGATGAAGACGCCGCTCGAGCGCCGCCATGCCGCCATCGAGGCGACGATGGCGAAATATCGCGACCGGCCTTTCGCTTGGGGAAAGGTGGATTGTGCCCGGGTCGGCGCATTTCACCTCAAGCAGCTTGGTCACAAAATCAGCATCTCGAGAGGGGGCAGCTACACCAGCGCTCTTGGCGCGCAGCGGGCCATCAAGAAGTTCGGCGTCACCACCTTGCCCGAACTGATCGAAAGCCTGGGCCTTACCGAAATTCCCTATTCGCGCATGTTGCTTGGGGACCTGGCTCAGATCGAGGGCGATAGCCCGATCGGCACGATCGGCATCTACACGAGCAATGGTAACCTATTCGGTTTCCATCAGGACCACCCCGGCTTGGTGACTCTGCAGCCGCATAATATCTTGCGCGCTTGGTCGGTGCTATAATGGCGAAGGCCCTGAGAACCGCCGCACTCGTTGTCGGCGCCGTAGCTCTCGTTGCCACCGGCATCGGGGCCGCAGCTGGCGCAGGTCTACTTGGCACCGCGGCTGCCAGCGCGGGCGGAACGGTGCTCGGAATGTCAGTGGCCACTATATCCACGATCGGCACGTTCGCGTCCTTGGGAGCGGCCGCGCTCAGCCTAGGGGCGGCACTCGCCACCCCCAAGCCTGGCATCGGCGGTAATGCCACCACGTTCGCCACCAATCCGCAGTCAGGGCTTCCTTACGCGATGGGGCGGACCAGGATGTCCGGGCTGCGCATATTTGCCAAGACGAACACATCGCCGGGATACACAAAGTTCGACGACCTGCTCTGGTTCGGTGCGCTGCTGTCGATTGGCGGCCAGATCGAGGGCATCGAGAAATTCACGGTCGATAACGAGGTTGTAACGTTCAACGGCTCCGGTCATGCCGTGGGCCGCTTTGCGAATTATATGTCGCAGAAGGTCCACCTGGGCGGCCCACAGGCGAGTGGCCTCAACGTAAGCCTCAACGGAGGCACAGCGCCCGGCTGGACCGCAGCGCACCGTCTGTCCGGCATGACCCACGCCATGTGGGGCCTACGTTTCAACAAACAGGGCGAGCTATTCGGTGCAGGGCCTCCAGAACCGGCGTGGGTCGGGAAGTGGGTCAAGGTTTACGACCCCCGGCTGGACAGCACCCATCCTGGCGGGAGCGGATCATGCCGCCCATTGGTGGAGAGCAGCTATGTTTGGAGCCAGAACCCTGGCCTTCATGCCTTAACCTGGGCACTTGGCCGATGGGAGAACGGCAAGCGCACCTGTGGGATAGGCGCGCCCATTGCTAACGTCCGCGTCCATGAATTTGTAGAATGCGCGAACGTCTGCGACGCCAATGGCTGGAAGGTCGGAGGTGTCGAGTGGACCACCGATAGCAAGTGGGACACTTTCAAGAGGATCCTGCAGGCTGGCGGCGCGGTACCAACGAAGACCGGCGCGATGATCGGTTGCCTGGTCAGCATGCCCCGTACGGCGATCGCGACGATCGAAACACACCATCTCCTTGACCAATTCCGCTTCCCTTCGACCAAGAGCCGGCGCGACCGGATAAACACGGTCATCCCCCGTTATATCGACGAGGCAAGCGACTGGGCGACGATCAGCGGGTCGGCAATCTCGGTATCGCAGTTCATCACAGCTGATCGTGGACAACGCACAAAGGAAGTCGATTTCCCGCTCGTCCAGGTGTTTGAAGGTGAGGTTGCGACACAGCCGGGCCAGCTCGCCGCCTATGTGATCGTCAACAGTCGGGAGGCCGGTCCCTTCACATGGACTACCGGCCCGGAGTTTGCCGGGTTGAAGACGGGCGATGTGGTCTATCTGAACGTGCCCACTGAGGGGCTGGTGAATCAGCCAGTTCTCATCACTAGGCGTGCGCCGGATCCAGCTTCCGGGAAGGTAAGCTTTGCAGGCGAAACAGAGACATACTCGAAGCACGCATACGCGCTAGGGCAAAGCACGACACCGCCATCGCCGTTTTCGCTGACGGCGCCCGACCTTAAGCCTACCGCCCCCTTGCAAACCAGCTGGACCGTTTCGGGCGTCACTTCGGGGGAAGGTTTCCCGGCGCTTGTGGTATTAGGCACGAGCGAAATGCCTTCAGCCGATGCAGTAATCATCGATTACCGCAAATCCGGCGTGGAGACGTGGACCAATTCCGCAATCCTCTCGGCCATAGAGCCGGTCAGGCATGTCATTTCGCCCTTGGAGAGCGAGACCGCTTACGACGTGCGAATTAGCTACCGGGTAGGCACCATCGACGGAAATGCCACGCTTTTTGCCAACGTCATCACTGGCCGCGGCAAAATCACGGTTATCGAGGGGCAGCTGACCGACCTGCATGACGGGGCGCAGGAAGTTGTCGACGGCATGATCCGCAACTCGCTGACTATCGCAGAGGAGGCGTTGCGCGACGGCACCTGGCGTGCGCAGGCGGACGATATCCTGAAGCTTCCAGGAGGCGCGACGCTGCGGCAGCTGGTCGAGCAGCTGGGCGTCACCGTGGGCGGCGTGACTACCTTTGTCGATTTCCTCCGTTCCGTCGATACCGATGGCAACGCGGTGTGGGCACTGACCGCTCAGAACAGCAACGGCAAAGTGACAGGGGTTCGCAACCTTCTGACCGGCGAGGGACTCGGAACGCTTCAAATGGCGGCCGATACTTTGGAGATCGTCGACCCCGATGGTGGCAACGCGCGCTTCATTCTGCGCTACGGTCTCGATAACCGTCTCATCCTGAGCGATGTCTACGTCGAGAATCTGGAATTCGGATCGGTTACGACCGACAGTATCGCGTTCAACTCGGTTAATTACCCCTATTGGGTGTCGCTTCCAAGCGATGTGCCGATGACGAAGACCGTGGACAACTTCCCTCTCACCCTGAGCGTTCCTGGTGTAGCGGCTGGCGAGCTACTGAAAGTCGTTGGGGCGTTTTCGCTGTTCACGACCAACGATCTTACCGGCAATATCATAGTGCAGCACATTCCGCCCGGCGGCTCGGCCTATGACCTCAGGCGGCAACCCATGCAGCTAAACAGCGACCGCGACACGGCTTCCTCCCTGACGCTTCCAGTGGTCGCGCGCGTAATCGCCGCGCAGGCCGGAACTCACACCTTCAAGCTGGGATACAATCCGACTGGGGTGGGGACGTTTACAGCCAAGGCCGGCACAGAAATCGAAGTAACGCGGCAGCGGAGATAGGCAATGATCCAGGCAATCATCAGATATGCTGACGGCACGGACAAGGGCCGGTACTCCGTCGTGACCGTTGCCGACCTGGAAGCGCAGATCGACCACGAGGCGGGAGAAACCTACGAGATCGAAGTGGTCACGCCCAACGACCCGCAGGGGCCAGTCGCATGAGCTATTCACCCGACCAACTAGCCGATCTGATCGCCGAAATGGTGGGAAAGCTAGACACGGTAATTGATAGTGGATTGCTGGGGGCCACCTACGACATCGCTTTCAGGTTCATGAGCTCGCCCGATCCCAGCGAGGTTGTGGACTTCTGCGTCGTGGCGACCGCGTTCACGCTCAAAGCGGGGATGCCTGGATCGGTGGGCTTCGTCCATACCGTCCCGGTGGCCAATTATGTCCTGACATTGCGGGTAGGCGGTTCATTGTCACCCACGACCGGGACGGCGGTGGGCACTGTCACCATATCGCCTGCGGGCGTGTTCACCTTCGCCACGGCCGGGAGCGGCGACACCATCATACCCGCAGGCTCGCTCATCAAATTGGTTGCACCCGCTACCATCGATGTCGGGATTTCCGGCCTCGCCTTCACTATTAAGGCGTGACCCGATGCCCGCGATGAGAATGCTCGGGCCTCCGAGGCAGCAGTTGCGAAGAACCTACACCATTGCAGGACAGGAATTCCTCGTCCTCACCGGCAACCGGGTGAACACGCGAGAGACCATTTACGACGGTCGTCCCAAAAAGCCATATAACGTCCAGTACGCCCGCTATCTCGGGGAACCCGGATGGGTGCAGTTCGAGGTACGCCCCGGCGACCGCCCTTATGGCGATAGCCTATTGGTAAATCGCATCGGGCTCGACGGCTGGATCGACCCGATGCCGAATGGGGACCGGATATTCCATACAAAGTTTCAGGTCGTCTTCTTGTCCGGTTGCGCGGCTGTCGATTCATCTAACTGGTTGAACTTCTTCGAATTACACGCCTTCAAACTACCGGGCACGCACGAGTTTGAGGGGTCCGGCCCCCTTCGCCTCAGTTATGAATGGAATATCAGCGGCTCCCGGCCGATTTTCCGGGTCTACAATCAGGTCCAGACGTATGACGCAAACGGTCTCGCGACCGGCGGCGTGCAGGAAATCGTGTTCCAGTCCTCCACTCTCGTAAATCCCGCCCACGCGATTGTCGAAGGGGTGAAGTACGAGTTTGAGATCGACGTATATACTCATGAAACGAACGGGTATCTTCACGTCAGGAAAGACGGCGACCTCATCGTCAACATCAATAATCAGCATGTCGGCTATGGTATTGAGAGGCGGCAATATCCCCTATGGCGGATATACCGGGCCAACCGTGACAACATCGCCAAGATGCTTCTGAATATCCAAGAGGTCACCTACCCCAAGGTTCCCGATATGCCCGGCATCACGCGCGGACCGGAAATGATTAGGGACGGTATGTTCAACATCAACTCCGGTGCATGGACGGATGTCGACAGCGACCCAGGTTGCTCAATGCAATGGGAGAGCGACGCTGCCGGGGGCGGCTTGATGCGCGCGCAGACGGGCGGCGTGGCAGGCATTACCAACACCCGGTTCAAGCGGCGGCTGGATATTCTAGAGATCGGCGAAAGATACGAACTCAAGCACAGGGGCACCTTCGGGCTGGGGGCTGGCCGTACCGATGGCGGCTATTTCGGGACGGCAAATCGGTATCTGGAACCCAAATTCAACGTTGATGGGAGCGAGATCACGCGCCAGTTCGTCGCGACTTCGGAGACCCTGTTCTTAGGCTGCACGAACAGCACCAACGGGGCGACGCTCGACAGCGTGTCTCTAAAGCGAGTCATCGCACCCTAGAAACCTCATCGACACCGGTACCGAAAACACCGAGCGATTGCGCAGGCGATCGCTTGGCAGGCGTGCGCGCACGATTTCAATAGAGAGGCACTTCCGATGGCTGAGCAGCCCACCAGTACACTTCAATGGCTGCTGGGTGGCGGCGGCCTCGTGGCGATCGGCGGCGGCGTCAGCTGGCTTTGGACGCAACTTACGGGCTGGAACAGCAGTCGAAAAGCGGAGCTCGATGCTCGCGAAGCAAAACTGAATGAAGAGGAAGCGGCCGCGGTGAAGGATCTGAAGGAGCGGCTCGGCAAAGTCGAAGATACGGTAATGGCCCAGGGTAAGGCGCTGGAGGCGCATCGCATCGCGATCCACGTCCTGGTTGCCAAGGTTGCCCGCGACGACCCCCGCGCCCCGGAGCTGAAGCAAGTCGCTGACATTCTCGGTTCGGCTTTTCCGATCCACCTGCAGGTGCCCGATGACATGACGGCAACACTCCAGCGGACCGGCTGAACATAACCACCATCAAGATTTCACAGGCGCCGCGGGCGCCTTTTTTATTGGGAGAAGCTCATGGCTGACCGTTTCGCAACCTTCGCCGACAGCGTCGAGGATCCTTCCCGGCGACCGTTCGCCATCGTTCCTCATGATGTCAACGCGCTGGCGGATGTGCCGAAGGGCATTTATGTCGGCACAGGCGGCGATGTCACCTTGCGCGGTGTCGATGGCGCGGCCGATGTCACCTATAAGAACCTGCCTGACGCGAGCTACATAGCAGTGCGCGCCAGCCATGTGCGCGCCACCGGCACCACCGCAACCAACATGATCGCGGAGGCATAAGCCATGGGAAGACAATCCGGCGGGGCTGGCGGCGTCACCCGCGGCTCTCTCACGAAGCAAGGGCTCAGCTCAGTAACCTTCCTTCAGGCTAGCAGCGTTTATTTCGCGGCTGACGTGACGATGGTTCAGACAACCGGCTACTACGCGCCTGGGGATGGCGGTGGGGCATCGTACGAGCCTGTCGCGTCGCAGCCTGCGCACCCGGGCAAGTTCCAGGATGCGAGTGGCAGGTGGTTCGAAATCATCGGGCCGGTTTTCAATGTTCGTGCCTTTGGCGCTAAGGGAGACTGCCCGGACGTCTCTGCGATGACGCCTGTCAATCAGACTGCGATCCGCGCCGCCGTAACGGCAGCAACCAATGATATTGCGGCATTTCGCAGCGCCCTCATCGTTTGCAAATATAAAGGCGGCGGTATCGTCGAATACAGCGACGGCATATTCCGTATCGCTTTCTCGGCCGCCATTCCGGGGCTCGGCACACCCTCGAACGTCGAATGGCGTCCGGTCGGTGACGCTCGGCTCGAATTCGATCCGACCTTGCTCGCTGACATCAATACCTATCCCGGCGCTGGCGCGGCTCGTGCATGGCTTGAAAATGAGATTGGTGCCGGAGATCCTGAAACCTGCACGCGCTTTCTGCCGCGGGCCGCGAGCAAAGACGCCTGCATCGTGAGCCCGGGTGGCGCCACCCTTGCTGACTTCGTGCATGACATCACGTTCGAAAAGGTCAGGATTTATGCTCACATCCGAACCTACTGGAAGGCGCTTCCATCGCCGGCGCAACGATGGCGCATGTTCGGGATACGCACTCAGTATGCATACAACATCAAGTTCAATGATTGTTTCGTGCATGGTACGCCTAATGACGGCCTATCCCATGTCGGCGGCTGGAATATTGAGTATGTGAGCCCCAAGACAAGCCTCGTCGGCTATGGTGGCCAGAAGTCCGCAACTGCCAACGGCATAAGCGCCTATGGTATCATGTTCCGGGGATCGCCTGCCCTTAGCAGCCGCGACATTCGAGTAGATGCTCCTACAACGCACTTCACCAAAGACGAAGGCGTTGCAGTCGGAGGATGCGCGCGAGGCGTCTTCGTCAACAACCATTCGTCATTTGGCGATCACGACCGCGCCGTCGAAGGGCCGTTTCCGACGCTCGATACGGCCGCGATCTACGGCGAGGAGATCCCTAACCAGGTCACCATCGACTCTGTTGAATTGGATGGCATTCACGAAGTGGGCACCGGCTCCATCACCGTCGGCACCAATCAGCTGCTCATGCCGGATGCGTTTTACGTTCATCCGAATGATGAGGAAAATAAGCGGGTCGTGTACGTAGCTGGCTCAGGCGCTGGCGGCGTAGATGCGTTCTACACGATCGAGGCTACTGACTATGTGAACAACATAGTCACCTTGGGAACGAATGCACTTACGACGGTCGCCGGCGCGCGAGTTTACGTCAAGAGCATGGGCTTGGTGTCGCTTAACAACGCCAATGAAGGTGACTACAGAGTAACCGGCCTGCGCGGCCGGGACATGCATTGCCTGTATCCTCCAGTCGATATTACCCAGCGGTCCGGCGGCACGGCGACGGTCGATGATATTATTATCCGGGACAGCTACCTGCCGGCGGGCGCCGACGGAATTAGGCTGGCCGTCAAAGAGGCTACTACGGGCGATAGCATCAGCTTCATCAATGTAACCGGCGGCTCAGGTGCATCGGCAGTTCGGGTCGGCAACGCCGGCGCTGGCCTCCCTGGCGCTCAATTGGATACTGCCAGGATCGGCAATTTCTATTTCGATGGCTCTGGCTTCGACCATTATGTCAACGTCGGCAGCCTTGCGGCAGCCAAAGAGCTTAGCATTGGTGAGGTTCGCAGCACGCTGACCTCGACCGTTAATGCAGCGGCCGTACACATCAGCCACAAAGCGTATTGCGGGCGGGTGAGTGTGAAAAACGGCAAGATGCATGGCTTCAACAGCATAGCCTCGGCGACCAATGGGTATGTGTTCTTCAGTGCTGGCAATCTCGCTTCGTTCGGCGAAATAGATATCGGCCTGAATGAGGGAACACCCACTAACCCTCCCTACTGCCCTATTACCGCCAACCCGGCGTTTCCAGCTGGCGCGATCGGCCAGATCAAGGTTCAGCAGAATGACTGGGGTGACGGATATCAATTCCTAGACCCTGCAATCAACTTTACCACCATCTTCCCTGGGTCATTCGGCACCGCTATCTCCGGCGGAGTGTCGGGCGCGCTGATCGACGCGAATAATAACGTGCCTGGTCAGCGTGTGCGAACTTCTGCAGCTGTTCCCACCACGGGTACATTCGGCCAGGGCGATCGGGTCCGCAACACAGCTCCCACGGCAGGCGGCACCTTGGAGTGGGTTTGCGTGACGCCCGGAACGTTCGGTGCTCTGCCTTCTGGAACACCGACCGTCACGACCGTGAACAACCAGCGCGATGCCACGATCACGGACACGACCGGCATCAAGCCTGGCACATATTTGACGATCACCGGAATAGGCGTGCTGCGCGTCGCCAAGGTGCTATCTCCGACGTCTGTCCGCTTTTCGACGAATGCAGGTATAACCGCAACTGCGGCAGCGGTTGCTAATCGCCCCCCGGTCTTCAAAGCGGTGACCGGCGTAGCGCCTTAGTCCGGGCTCCTCAGCTCAGCGCTCGCCAGTTCTGTACGGGCTGGCGAGCCGACGGGCGTGCTTTGCGCTGCCATGAAGATGTTCACCAGCATCGCAATGCCTCCGATCTTGAAGGCAAGCATAGCACCGAAAACGACCTTCTTCATGGTTTCCCCCGAAACGCCCTACCAGATTCGCGGCTAGAGCCACACCCTTCATCTACGATGATACACTGCTCATCGCAACTATCCTCTCGCGAGCGACTGGATGCCTGCGCATCGATCTCTCGGTCGCCAGCGACCGATCATCCACTGCATTTATGGAGAGTGATATGGACCACGCTGGGCTGCAGCGGCGGCTAAACGCGCTTGGCTATGACACCGGCCTCCCTGGATGGGGAGCGAAATGCCGGGCGGCGACGCTGGCGGCGTTGTCGGATGGTCCAGACTGGCCGGTGACTGCCGATGACATAGACGAGGCCGCCGCGCACATAGGCGTCGAACCAGCCAAAATCTGGGCGATCTACGACGTAGAATCGTCGGGCGATCCTTTCATCGATGGGCGGCCCACGATTCTTTTCGAGCCGCACCGCTTCAGCCGATCCACAAACCACCGCTACGACGCCTCGCACCCGCGGCTCTCGTCCAGGAGCTGGAACAGGAAACTCTATCCTGGATCGCAATCTGCCCGATGGGAGCAGCTGCTCGACGCCGTGGGTCTGGACGTGAACGCGGCCTTCATGTCGGCCAGCTACGGCGGCTTCCAGATCCTTGGCGAGAACTTCGCTGTCTGCGGCGCGAACGATCCTTGGTCCTTCGCATGGAAGCAGGCGCAGTCCGAAGGCGACCAGATCGAGGCGTTCGTCCGCTTCGTCGGCGGCCGCGGCCTGAAGAGCGCCCTGCAGCGCGGCGATTGGGCTGCATTTGCCAAAGGATACAATGGCTCGGCGTACCGAGCCAACCGCTATGACGAACGTCTGGCGGCCGCTTTCACCAAGAGGAGTAGCACGTCATGAATATCGGTAAGCTGTTACGTAAGATCGCCACGATCGTCCTGCCCATGTTGCGCGATGCAATTGCCAAGAAGCTCGCGAAGAAGCGGCTCGAAAAAACCGTCGAGTAGGCGCCAAATCCTCGTCCCGGCTGCAAGCTCGGGGCGAGGTTCAACTTTAATCGAGCGGCTTCACGCCCTCCGTTCCGAGCAGATCCTCCACGAAGTCCTGCAGCGGTGAAACTCCGCGATAACCGATCTTTGGTCGGACGATGATGTAATCGTCCCAGCCCCGCGTCAGATGCTCCACGATTTTGCCCGTCTGATCGGGCTCAGGTCGCTTCCTGCCGGTGAGCTTGTCCAAATAGCGTCGATAGTAGACGATCAGCGTGACAGTCATGTTGTGACGGAGATCGTCGGCCGAAATGGCCTCCACCAGGTCATCAGCGCGAATCAGGATGTCCAGGTCCTCAGCAGTGAAGCTGTCCGGATCGTTGGATTGAGCGCGGGTGGGAAGCATATCGCGATAGCGCGCAGCGCGTTCCTTCGCGAGCTTCAGTTTGGTTGTGCTCATCATAAGAACGAAATGAGAACAGTTCGGTCGAGTCGGTCAAGAGCCTATGTTCAATCATGGGGTATGGCTTGGGGTACGGGGACAAAATAGCGCCCTCGAAAACGCCTGTAACACGGGCTTTTCGCTGCACCTCGACGGAGGGGTTGTCCGTCGTCCTTTAGGTTTTCCTCCCTCAGTCTAGCTCTCAAATCTTAAACGAGGCTTTCATGCTCAGTAACGCAGCGGTTAAATCCGCGCGGCCGATGGCGCGCGCCTATAAGATGTTCGATGAGCGCGGCCTCCATCTTTACGTCGCGCCGACCGGCCTTCGCGCTTGGCGCATGAAGTACCGGCATCAAGGCAAGGAGAAGCTGCTGACGTTCGGTCGCTGGCCGGACCTGTCGCTTGCGGAAGCGCGGGAGCATTGCACCGCGGCACGCGATCGTCTCGCCCTTGGCGAAGATCCTTCAGCTTCTCCCGCGACGCGGGCAGACGTGCAAATTTGCACGTTCGAATCGATGGCGCGTGCCTGGCACCAACATCATCGGTCGCGATGGACCGATCGCCACGCCGAGGACGTTCTCGATAGCCTGGTACGCGACGCCTTCCCATCGATCGGGAGCATGGCGATCGGCACGATCACGCCGCCCGACGTGCTCCGCGCGTTGCGCCTGGTCGAGGGACGCGGCAGCGTCGAGACTGCGCGCCGCCTTCGCCAGCGGATCTCGGCCGTCTTCGCCTATGCTATTTCCGTAGGAGAGACGACGCAGGATCCCGCCACTATCGTCGCAAAGGCGCTTCAGCCGCCGGCGATCAAGCGTCACCAGCCAGCGCTCATAGATCTCGACGAGGTGCGCGCGCTCCTCGATGCGGCCGAGCTGGTCGACGCCAAGCCGATCGTGAAACTTGCCTCCCGATTCCTGGCGCTGACGGCCGTGCGCATGGCGGCGCTTCGCGGCGCCACCTGGGACGAGTTCGACGATATCGATTGGGACGGCACATTCATCGGTCCGCTTCGGCCGACCTGGCGCGTGCCGGCGGCGCGCATGAAGCTCGCCAAGGCGAAGAAGGCCAATGCTTCCTTCGCGCACCTGGTGCCGCTCAGCCTGCAGGCGGTAGAGGTATTACGCGCAGCGCGCGCAATAGCCGGCGGGGGTGGACTAGTTTTTCGGGCCGGGGCGAAAAACCTTCCACTAGGTTCGGCGGCGGTCGGCGAGATCTATGTTCGAGCAGGCTTCGCCGGCCGACACGTTCCGCACGGCTGGCGCGCTAGCTTCTCCACCGTCCTCAACGAGAGATTTCCGGACGAGCGCGCAGCCATCGATCGGGCGCTGGCGCATGTGCCCAAGGATAAAGTGGAGGCCGCTTACAATAGGGCAGAGCAACTCGGACGACGCCGGCGTCTTTACCAGCGCTGGGCGGACCTGTTGGGGAAAGCGGCCTAGGCCGCGGGGCCGCTGAAGAGCGGGCACTTGTGCGAGAGGCAATCAGTCGCTGACGACGTAAAATCGATCGTCCAGAGCAGTACAAAGGCCGTGATCAGCGCCACTTTGGCTATATAAGCTAGTCTATCCTTGGTCACGATGCGCCTTCTACCCTCAGGCGCAATATCTAGCAGCGTGTCTGGCATCGAGCACGTGATTAAATGTGCTTAGGCCGAACTTGAGTCCAACCTCGAATTACCTGTGTTAGTGTGTGGTTTGCAGGCGAAGATAAGCCTTTGATATGGTTGACCCATTCAAGATCGAGCGCTTGCGCGAGCTTATACGTCGTGCGGAAGTTGCTCTAGAGCAATCCGACCTAGCCATAAAACGTAGCAAGCGGCGGCTCGAAGAATCCGTTGATCGGATCGGCTGCTTTGCTTCGGCTGAGCCGACGGATCCGGAGTAGCAAGCTAGGAATTCACCTTAAGAGATATTCGCTACTTACTTTCCCACACGTCGTGCATAACAATGCTCCCGTTCAGCGTGTTGCAAACGAGCGTGCGGAGTTTGTACGATGCGGAAATACGCGCGAGGCGAAGTGGTCTCGATCATGAAGATCAAAGCACGACTCGGTTCAGTGTTGGCGAGAGCGCGCTTCGTGAGGCTACAGGGCAGATTAATACGCGAGCTGCTCTACCCGTCATCCAGGCCGCGCAGGCTACGTGGCCCAGACCTGCCGTCAGAATAGGTGCAGCAACGCTCATTCATTTGTGAACGATACAAATTCGAGACTGCCTGAGCGTAAGATTATCAGGAAAGAAATGAGCAACCCGCAGGCGCCGCTGGCGCTGGGAGCGGGGGTGACCGGGCAGCAACCCGGGAACCGACGAGCAAGAGCCTCGCCGCGACACAGCTGGCCGACTGGCCGCCCCGCACCCGCGCATACGGGCGGGGTCTCTGGAGCGATTTCTGATGCACTCGTCAATCCAATCTTTGCAATTTTCCAGTGATATACAATCCGAAACGACAGCTTCCGCACCTCAGTATTGCGGCCGTAGAGCGGCTATCCGCTGCGCTGGCTGCCGCGCACTGCTCTTCAAGGCTGAGCCCGGCGCAATCGCAGGAGTTATCGAGATCAAGTGCCGCCGCTGCGGCCAGTTCAATTGCATGAGGCCACAGAGCCCACCTCGATCGCCAAGAGAGCGACTTTGAGGAGTATCGCCTTGTGGATCTACGTACCCAATCTGAGCCAATTTGCGGGCTCTCCCTCTGTGCCGGATATGGCGGGCTTGATCTTGGCCTGCACGTCGCAGAGCCGGGATATCGGACTGTGGCTTTCGTCGAGCGGGAAGCTCATGCGGCAGCAACTCTCGTGGCGCGGATGGAAGACTCGTCCCTGGCACAAGCGCCTATCTGGGACGATCTTAAATCGTTCAACGGCAAGCCTTGGCGCGGCCGCGTTCATATCGTCACTGCCGGCTACCCCTGCCAGCCATTCAGCCTCAGCGGCAATAGACGCGGAGCCGAGGATCCGCGACACCTGTGGCCTGATGTCGCCCGCGTCGTCGATGAAGTCCGACCCGAATGGGTGTTCTGCGAGAACGTCGAAGGACACATCAGTCTGGGACTTGCCGAGGTCGCGGAATGCCTTCGGGCCATGGGCTACACACCAAAGGCGGGCATGTTCTCTGCGCGAGAAGCAGGCGCTAGCCATCTTCGACGCAGGGTCTTCCTGCTGGCCCACGCCGACAGCGAGCGATGGCGGCTACTTCCCGGATCTGATGATCGAAGAGGGCCGGATGGGGCTGAGATCGCCGTTCGACGTGGCGGACAAGAGCGGCGGACAGTACGGGGCCTCGACGGCAGCGAGGAGCTGGACGGCGTTGTGGTTGACGATCAAGGCCCTCGGCCTCGGTGCGATCCAAGGCCAGCCGGGCTTTTCGCTCCCGGTCCGGGTGAGCTTCAAAAGTGGGAATGGCTCCTTCATGACGAGCCTGGTCTCCAACCCGCGGTTCCACGAGCTGCTGATGGGCTGGCCGACCGGGTGGAGCGATCCCGCGCAGCCGGCAACGGGGTTTGCAGCCTGGCTGCGGCGATCGCGTGGCGCACTCTCAAGGTTGACCACGTCCGAGACGCCATGATGGCTGCGGCCTGAGCCCCGACCTTTCGATCAATACTCGCTCCCGGCCGGTACGGTCGGGGGCGCTTTTCCGGACACGTTCTTACATGACTTTTTCTACAGTGACTGTACTACCCGGGCTTCAACCCGTCTCACCCGTAAGCCCGGCCGCCGGATATCAGGGCGGCAAGCGAAACCTCGCGCGCCGTATCTGCCCCATTATCGATCAAACCGAGCATGATGGTTATGCCGAGCCCTTCGTCGGCATGGGTGGTATCTTCCTGCGCCGATCGGCGCGGCCGCGCGCTGAAATCATCAATGATATCTCCGGGGACGTCGCGACGTTCTTCCGCGTGCTCCAGGAACATTATCCCTATTTGATCGACATGTTGCGGTGGCGGCTGTCCAGCCGGGCGGAATTCAATCGACTGCTGAACATGGAGCCGCGGCTGCTTACCGACCTGCAGCGCGCAGCGCGCTTCCTGTATCTGCAGCGCCTGGCGTTTGGCGGCAAGGTCAGCGGCCGGAATTTCGGTGTCGATACTCGCGCCGGCGGCCGGTTCAATGTGTCAAAGCTCGAGCCGATGCTGGCCGATATTCACGATCGCCTCGCCGGCGTCGTTATCGAGCAGCTGCCCTATGGGGATTTCATCAAACGATACGATCGGCCAGGCATGCTGTTCTACCTCGATCCGCCCTATTGGAATTGCGAAGGCGACTACGGCGCCGGCGTATTCGAGCGCGCCGATTTTGAGCGCCTCGCGGCGCAGTTGGCCGGGGCCGCGGGGAAGTTCCTGCTCTCGATCAATGACACGCCCGGGGTGCGCGCCTGCTTTGCCGGTTTCTCGATGCTCGAGATGGATACGACCTACACGATCGGCACCGCCACAGCGGCTGGGAGCAAGCGGGTAGGGGAGTTGCTGATCAGCAATTTCGACATCACTTAGCGGATTGGGATCGTCCCGCCCGATCGGCGCGGCATGAGCGTCGAGGGGAGGGCGATCCCAACCTCTTGGCCCCCTGGGAAGCCAAGCGGGGAGGCAAAGCCTCTCCGTCCCCTGACGCCGCTACTTGGGGCAGGGGTGCATCATTCTGCATCTTTGCGTGTGAGTGCCGCTAACAGCGCCTGCCGAAGGCAGTCCTTATCCTTCTATAATCCTACAGGGTCCCATTGTGACCGTCTGGTGGACTCGCACCCAACAAATGAAGGCGCATTCGTTCGAGCGTCTCAAAAAGTTCTGGATCGGTAAATTGGGCGGCCTGATCCTCGGGAGTCATGGCCTCGAATTCGGCTTGCACGGCCCGCTGGCGCGTAGCAGCGCGGCTCGCCTCGGTCGGGCGGCGGAAGATGCGGCGAAGCAGCTCAGCGGCCTTAGGGGGCAGCGTGAGGAAGTATGCGTTCGTGATCTGCTGGACGTATTGGCCGCCCGGTTCCGGATCCTCGACTGGCGCCGTGCGGCGCAGCCAATCGACGAAGCCGAGTTCCTTCAGCCGCTTCAGCGCTTCGATGACCGCGGATCGCGCGCGCCGGATGTCCTTCGCGATCGTATCGATCGCCATGTCGAGGCGCCCGTCGAGCTTGCCGCGGCGCCGAAGCATGTAGCGGTATGTCTCCATCTCGACATCGCCGACCAGGCCGCGGCGCTTGCCCTTCATCTTGGTCGATAGCTTGATGTGCTCCAGCGCGGACATGCGGGCGTTATGCTCGGATCGAGGGAACATGTTCGTCTGCCGCCAGCGCCGTCGCTCAAATTCGCTCGCATGGCGGCTGTTGCGCCGCACGTGCTGATCGGTGCGCGGCCGTTGGCTGCGCATCAGGCCGGCTACCAAGCTGCCGACGCTTGCCCCGTCGCGCGCCGTCATGCGCGGAAGTCCAAGTAGCAGGTTGCAGAAACGTCGCGTTTGTGGCGTATGAAGAGCACGGCATGCACTTTCAAACGCAGATCTGAGGGGCAGGTATCTTATAGTTGGTGCCGGCTGAGGGATTTGAACCCCCGACCTTCGGTTTACAAAACCGCTGCACTACCACTGTGCTAAGCCGGCATTACCTGACTCACTTAAGGTGAGCGGTCGGCGTAGATATGTCGGAAAATGGAAAAGCGCCAGCGTATATTTACCTCGTATGGACTGTAGCGGTCGCTCCTCAGGCTGAGCTATGGGGGGGAACTGAGCAGGTCCGAACGTTATTCATCCTGACCCATGATGCACGTTAGCCCCTTTATCCCGCTACATTCGCCGCCCGCGTGCGGTGAGGCGCGGAGAAATCGGCTCGGCGGGTGACTTGATGATCGGCTTTGGCCTGACGCACATGGCTGCCCGCGGGCACGCTTTCGGTGAGCCATACATTACCCCCGATGACCGAATCAGTGCCTACAATGATCCGTCCGAGCACCGTGGCCCCTGCGTAGATCACCACGTCGTCCTCTATGATCGGGTGGCGGGGTACGTCCCTCAGCATCTGGCCGCTCTCGTCTACGGGCAGGCTGCGCGCGCCAAGCGTTACGCCCTGATACAGGCGCACGCGGCTGCCGATGATCGTCGTCTCACCGATCACTACGCCGTTACCGTGATCGATGAAGAAGCCTTCGCCGATGGTCGCGCCGGGATGAATATCGATTCCTGTCTTGGAATGGGCGATTTCCGAAATGATCCGCGCCACGACTGGCGCGCCCAGACGATAAAGCTGATGCGCGAGACGATGGTGGATGATTGCAAGCATGCTGGGATAGCAGATCAGCACTTCGTCAACGCTACGTGCTGCCGGATCGCCGACGAACGCAGCTTCGACATCGGTGTCCAGAAGGACACGCTGAGCAGGGAGACTATCTGCAAAAGCCCCAATTATACGCGCGGCTTCGACATCGACGCTCTCTGCCATCACGTCGCGGACAGTGTAGCCGAGTTCCAGTCGGATCTGCCCATATAATCTGCTGAGCGAGGTCTGCAACGTCTCTGCGACGAAGGCATCCTCGTTATGGATCCTCACGAAACTAGGCCCCAGCCGTAGCGGGAACAGCGCGCCGCAGAGCGAAGCCATGATCTTTGCAAGATTGGCGCGTGAGGGAAAGCCCTCTGCACCATATTCGATATGCCGCTTCTGACTCTGTCGCCAGAGCGTGCGCGCCGTGCTGAGTTCGCCGACGATCCGGTCGAGATCCCAATACCCTTCCTTGGCCTCTGCTGCGTTGTCTCGTATGTCGGTCATGGCCGCCTCGGTTTGCCTCTGTTGCACTGGCTTACCCACACCCCCGATGGAACATGAAGTGCATTTTCCTTGAAAGGGTCAAAGGGATACTGTTCCCGATAATGCAAAAAACAAGCGCTTCTGGCACTTAGGAGAACTCGCCGCGCCTTCAGCACAGTTCATCATATGCGAGTTGTCTACTGCTTGAATAGAGATGATGTTGGATAACTATCCCGGCTTGAGGAGCAGCATCATGCACGAACGATCTTCGTCCACTTCGCCTACGATCCTGACTCTCGCTGGAATGGAACAGCCTGGTCCGTCTCACTGGCTTTCACGGTGGGAAACCGACCGGCCCTGCACGTCCCGCGTTCACCTTGGCATATGGGATCGGCCACACCGGAACAGCTGGGTTACGGCGATCAGCCATGCTGTATCCCATGTAGACGGACCCGTGATTTTGGTCGCGCGTGGGCTAGCTTGCATCGCGGTGGCATGGTGGGCGGCGCTCGAACGACCGGCTTATGGCAGCCCCGTCAGTGGCGCCCTCCTGGTAGCGCCGCCGAACGTAGACTCAGCGGGTGCTGACCTGCGGCTCATGAGCTTCGGACCAGCGCCCAAGACGTTGCTGCCTTTCCCCTCTGCCGTGGTCGCCAGCCGCAACGACCCGCGCATGGACTTCGGCGGCGCGCTCGCTCTTGCACGGTTCTGGGGCAGCTACTGCTTCGATGGCGGCGCGATTGGTTCCGCGAACGCAGCGGCCGACTTGGGCGAGTGGTCGAATGGCGCTGAAATGCTCGACTGGGTGATAGAGGAAGCACTGCCCTCTTCGGGAGCCAGTAAATTCCGCTCGCCCGCGTTGGTGCCTTTGTCGGCTTCTCACCGGCACGATTATGCGAAGGACATTTCGCTTTAGATCTTGCCACCATTCGGCACCGTTAATCCGAACGCATTCATCCTTTCTTGAGCCTCCGGAGCTATCTGCCGTCTGGAAACGGTAAGAGAATTCCGATGCCTATCCGCCTGTTCCTGCTCATATTGTTGAGCGTCGGCCTCTCCGCCGCAGTGCAGCTTTCGCTGAAAGTCGGCATTACGGCGGCGCGCACCGGCAGAGTAGCGGGCGTAGGCAGCGAGCTTTGGAGCATGCTGCTGTCGCCCATGGTCATCCTTGGCCTCGGCCTATATGGAGTTGGCGCGCTTCTATGGCTTTTCGTGCTTGGCCGTGTGCAACTGTCGCTGGCTTACCCTTTCGTCGGGCTTGGTTTCATCCTGACGATGCTGGCAGGCGCTTTGGTCCTCAACGAGCCGCTCGGCTTTTCGCGGGTAGCAGGCGCGTGCCTGATTATCGCTGGGTGCGTGCTGGTCGCGCGAACGGCGTGATCATTAGCGGCTGAGGCGTCCGATCAGGACATCCTTGCCATTGGCTCGCCAGATGCGATAGCCCGCCGGAAGGGGAAGTTCGCGTTGATCAACGCCCCATATCCAGATGCTGTCGAAACGATCACGACCCATTCCGTTCAGGCGCTCGATGAGGCCTTGCCGGTCCATTAGCCCGGCCGGACATAGCGCCTCCACATCCTCGGAAGTGTCGAACCAGACGGCGCGATCGTGAGGGTTGCGGATGGTCACGAGGTCTGCGCCCTCTACCTTGAACATCGTATTCGTAAAGGCGTCGCGGCGAACGCTTGCGAGACTGGGCATTTTCCGGTCGGGGCTGAGTGTCCACGGTGTCCGGCAATTCGAGTGTACCGCCACAAAGCCCATCCGGCTGCCACGCGGAACGCCGTCCAAGATCGTCAGACGGCGTTCCAGTACCGTGCTTGCCTGGCTCCAGCTTGTTGCGATACCCACAGCGCGAGTAACGAACAGCGCTGCTCCTGCCGCGAACAAGAGACGCTCCCGACTCGGATTGGATGCCGGAGTGATCGACAGGAGCAGCAATATCGCGGCCACAGGCGCAATGCGGAAATCCGCGCCCCAGCTTCCCAGTACCGTCGTCGGCACTATGATCGTCAGGAGGCAGAGCGCGAGCCCACCAGCCAGCAGACGCAGATCAAACCGCCGCTGTCCGGCCAAAAAAATGGCCATCATGCCCAGCAGGCCGATCAGCGCTGTCATCCCAAGGTCCGGATAGCGGGACCAGCCCTTCAGAACCATTACGAAGTTCATCGCCTTGGCCCAGATCAGACCCTGATCCAAATAAGCGAAAGCCGGACCGCTTGACGCGCCGCGCCATAGCAAAAGCGGTACGAGCGGGGCGGTGAGGGGGATCATCCGCCTGATGCTGTCGGTCACGGATTTAAACGATCGCCATCCGACGAGTTCGGCGCAGCCTGCAGCCACCACTAAGATCGCCCACCCGCCCAGATGAGCCGTCCACACGATAATGGCCGCAACCGCGAACAGCAGATAAGATAGCAGTGACCGAGGCGGCCATCTGAGAAACGCCGCAAGTGTCATCAGGGCAAGGCCGACGCCAAGGCAGTAATTCACGAAGCCGTAAAGATAGGCTTGATGAAAGGCGAACGGCAGCGCCAGCATCGCACCGGCACTCACGCGCCCGTGCACCACGCGGGACAACGACAAAATCGTCGCCACCATCAACGGAGCGATCACGGCCACCACCAGCCGCGTCGCCGTCTCCGCGTCCAGCCACCGCATCAACACCATGACCGGCAAATCCACACCAAGATTGCCGATCCAGCGCCATTGCACCTCAAAGAAGCGGTCCAGAGGCCCACCGCTTCCGAAGTGATACAGCACATGATGACGCGCAATGTGGTTGGGGAGATCCGCCAATCCCGGCACCCTCGACAACAGCACGGGCGATGCGGCCAAAGCGATCAGGCATCCGAAGAGTAAACGGGTTTGCCAAGTTGCGCGTGCGGAAGCCATTGGGCTTCTATCCTTCCAAACGGAGTAACCGGCGCCGGGGCCTCACCGCTCCATAAGCGGGGGAGCTTTATTTTTCCTTTCCCAAGCCACTCGGGCGCCGATTTGGAATTTAATCAGTCGGGCTTTAACCAAAGGCTCAGCAATGCAGCCTATGCCTCTTGGCCATGGATGCTTGGGATGCTCTTCGATACCGCTCGGGAAGGCCTTATACGCGGGCATATCAAGAGGGCACGCATAGCCATGCTGCATGAAAAGGCGCTTGCGGCGGACGAGGTCGTGCCTCTGTTCGTTGATGTAGACGGCACCCTCACCCATGCTGATATCTCTATCGAGAGCTTCGTTGCCTATGCGCGGAGCAGTCTCGCAAATGCCATTTGGTTGCTGTTCTGGCTGGTCTCCGGCCGGGCCGTCGCCAAGACCATGGCCGCTCGGTATCGCCCAGTCGATCCCGCTCGCCTGCCATATCGGCAAGATGTGCTTGATCTCATTGGTGCTGCGCAGTTGGAAGGTCGACCCGTCATCCTCGCCAGCGCCAGTCACTGGCGCAATGTTACGCGAGTGGCGAGGCACCTGGGGCTCTCTCCGCTGGTTATCGCCACGCGGGGCAGGTTCAATGTCAAGTCGCGCGCGAAACTTGAAGCAATCCGAAATGCGATTGGTAAAGGTGCACCTTTCGATTATATCGGCGATAGCCGCGCTGATCGCTGTCTTTGGGCCGTGGCCCGACAGGGGTGGTCTGTGGGAATTTGCCCCAGGGACATGGCAGTGACGCGACTTGGCACCAAGCCAGCGTCGCCCTGGAAGACTTCGTTGAAAGCTGCCCGACCGCATCAATGGGCCAAAAATGGCCTCGTGCTGGTTCCTGCACTGGCTTCGGGCATGATCTCGTCGCCTGCTATCGCCGGGAAAGCGATCCTTGCGATGCTGCTGATCTCGCTCATCGCATCATCCATCTATCTGCTGAACGATATTCTCGATCTGGATGCAGACCGGGCGCACAAGACCAAGTGGCGGCGCCCTATTGCGCGAGGCGATCTCTCGATCCCTGCGGCGCTTGGTCTCTCGCTGGTTCTCGTCGGCGCGGGGTTGATCGGTGGCTGGATTGTCGGGGGCTTGCCTCTACTGCTTTCGCTGCTCGTATATGTGGCGCTGACGTGCGCCTATTCGTTCCGGATCAAGTCGGCGATGGTGGCTGACGTCATTGCTCTCGCCGCACTTTATACCGTGCGGCTCTGGATAGGAGCGGTGGCGATTGGTGTGCCGCTGTCATTCTGGCTGCTGCTCTTTTCGATATTCCTGTTCCTCAGCCTCGCCTATCTCAAGCGCTATATCGAGCTGCGCGAAGCGATCGACCCGCACCGGCTTCTGAATGGCAGAGGCTATGTGCCGAGTGATCTGGATGTCGTGATGATGGCAGGCGTGGGAGCAGGCATGGTGTCCGTGCTGGTGCTCGCTCTTTTCGCAAACGATCTTGGCACGGCCCGAAGCTACGCTACGCCGCATCTTCTCTGGTTCATCTGCCTGCCGCTACTGTACTGGATCAATCGCATCTGGATGATGGCGCGCAGGGGCGAAGTGGATGGCGATCCGGTCGCTTTTGCCGTACGCGATCCTCGAAGCATCGCCATGGGAGCGGTCAGTGTCATGCTGTTCGTCGCGGCGCAAAAACTAACGCTGCCCTTGTGAAGCCATGGCGGCCATGCAGCATGTAACCGACGCGGACTCCCGCGACAGCAACTTCGGCTCTCGTATCCGTAGCGCCGTGTTCTGGCGCTCTGGCAGTCAGATACTGGCACAGATCGTGTCGTGGGCCGGGACGTTGATCGTCGTCCGGCTGCTCGATCCCGCGGACTACGGCCTGTTCGCCATGACGCTGGTCGTGCTGAACTTCATGAGCTTCATGAGTGGCTATGGCCTAATCAGCGCCTTGGTACAGGCACCTAGTTTGGATATCCGGCAAGTGCGCCAGGCCTTCGGGCTGATGCTGATGCTGAACGGAGGGCTTGCGCTGGCACAGATCGTTCTGGCGGGCTACGCGGCCGATTACTACGGCCAGCCCATGGTCGCCAACCTGCTGCGAGTGCAAGCGCTGATATATCTGGCGACGCCCTTCATTTCGCTGCCGGAGGTGGCGATCGGACGAAGCCTTGATTTCAAGCGTCCTGCGTTGATCAATATCCTGACCGCCATCGTGACCGCCATTGTCTCCCTGACCGGGGCGCTCCTTGGATGGGGCGTATGGACTCTCGTTTTTGCGCCGATCACCGGGTTCTGGGTAAAGGCTATCGGCAACATGATCGCCATGCGGTTCTTCGTCTGGCCAAGTTTCGACTTCAGGGGGACGGGCGGGATGATCGCCTTCGGTTCGTCGATATTGGGCTCCCAATTGCTCATCATGATACAAAGCCAGTCCGACATCCTGATAGGAGGGCGGGTGCTTAGTCCGCATGAACTCGGCCTCTATTCAGAAGCCCTGTTCCTGACGCAGATCTTCGTCTCCCGCTTCATTCCGCCTCTGAACGATGTCGCCTTTCCCGCTTACGCACGGATGCAGTCGGACAAGGACCTGCTCAACCGATCCTTCTGCAGGGCCGTACGGCTGATCCTGCTGGTGGCGTGTCCGCTCTATCTGGGGATGGCGGTGGTTGCCGAACCGCTGATAGAGATACTCTTCGGCTGCAACTGGGCGGGCATGGCACCGCTGGTTTCGATATTGGCCGCATCCATGCCCTGCTACGCGCTGCAAGTCCTGTTCAGCCCCGCGCTCAATGCACTGGGGCTTCCGCGAAAGACGGCCAGCATTTCAGCGATGGGAGCGCTAATCATGCCCACATCGTTCCTGATTGGTGTCAAATATGGCGTGACGGGCCTTGCCCTCGCTTGGGCGTTCGGGGTGCCTTTATTGACGCTGGCCACAATCCGGATTGCTGGAACCGCGATGGGCCTCCGGTTTGGCGATCTCCTGCGGGCAATCTTGCCGTCATTGCTATCGGCTTTGCCCATGACGCTGGTCGTATTTACCGTCGCGGCCGCCCTGCCGCCGATGTCAGCGCTGTTCCGGTTGGCGATCTTGGTGGCGGTGGGATTTGCCACCTATGTCACGATCCTGATGATCTTTTCTCGTGCCACGGTAATCGAGTTGACGCTACTGATCCGCGGACGCACGGCTTCGGCCTGACGCCCGGAGCCGCATCATGCGCTCTTCAGAGCTTGAATAGCCTCCAGAGCGCTGCGCTGATAGGTGAACCCCTGCCAGCGATAGGTGCCGATGTAATGGACGAACCGTACATCGTTCAGCGGGCTTCCCCAGTAGTTCGCGTATAAGACAGGCGGCAACACCTTGGCGCCTACATGATTAGCGATCACGAAGTTGGATGTGATTTGCTCGGTGCCCCATTCCGCCCATCTTCTACTGCCCAGAACCGCACTGGCCGCTTGTGAGAACGCTTCGGCAAGCCTCCGATCGCCGCCACGCATGAACCCGGCGAACCCGGAGCATCCGCGAACATAGGACGGCTGATCGAGCCCGGCCACGCGTAACTGGCACAGGACGGATTCGGTGGCGCCCTGTATGTGGCCTTCGCGATCTTCCTTGCTGGGCGCCCGTCCCTGGAAATGTTGCTGAGTGAACGTACGGACATCGAGGATGCTGTCGATCTGGGTCTCGGCTCCCAGCAGGGTGAAGCTCCGGTTTTCGTCGATGGCTCGCAGGACCTGCGGAATCGGCCCCACCGTTACAGTGTCGGAATCCAATTGGATGACGTAGTCGGCTGCGGACATGTCGAGGATCGTCAGCAGTCGTTCCCATGTGCCTCCCCTGGGGCAGGCGCCCACGTTGACATCGCGTATCGAAAGTATCTGCGGGTTGCCCAGATGCGTGTGCAGGATCAAACGATCCTGATCCGTCAGCGTGCCATCGTCCATGATGACAATGCGGCCACGGTTCAGATGATGATGCAGCGATTTTACTGCAACGAGGTAAGGCGTCATCACCGCCGTGCCGATCATCGAGAAGATCGCCAAGCCGTCATTGCGCGGCTGGATAGGTGGCGTCGCGTAAATGTCCGCACACTTGTGCTCGTACCAGCGGCGCTTCAGGCGTTGATTTATGCTGGACCACATGTCCTGCGACTCTCCTAATGGCCTGGCCCCAGAGGCAAGCAACTAGCGCTATCCTTCAGTCGTGAGATTTCGAGACAGCGCCAACCTGCGCCCTCATAGCCCGCGCCGCCTAAGCAACTCACCATGAATTATGGTTAACATCCGATCCTTTTGGACAGCGAGCGTGGCTGTGTCATCGCGCCACCGTTGATGTATGTAGGTGTGAGGCATGACGGCTATGAGGAAGACAATGGGTATGATCCGCGTCGGGATTGGAGGATGGACGTTCGAGCCATGGCGTGGAACCTTCTATCCACCCGGGCTGAAACAGAAGGACGAACTTGCCTATGCGACAGCGCACCTCACGACGATCGAGATAAACGGCACCTACTACCGCCTGCAAACTGAGAAGAGCTTTGCGCAGTGGGCGAAGGCCGCGCCCGACGGTTTCGTCTATGCTCTCAAGGCATCGCGATATTGCACCAATCGCAAGGTGCTGGCCGAGGCCGAAGAGTCTGTCGAGAAGTTCGTGAATCAGGGCATCGCTGAGCTTGGCGAGAAGCTGGGGCCCATTCTGTGGCAATTTGCGCCGACCAAAGTGTTCGACCAGGAGGACATGGGAGCCTTCATCGCCCTGTTGCCGTCTGCGGTTGCTGGCGTTCCCCTCCGCCATGCACTCGAAGTGCGTCACGAAAGCTTTCGCGATCCGGCTTTTGTCGCGCTTGCCAAAAAAGCGAATGTCGCGATCGTGCGGGCGGACCACGGTGAATATCCCCTGATCGAAGCCGATACCGCAGATTTCACATATGCGCGTCTCATGCGTTCGGTCGAGGAGGAACGGACAGGCTATGCGCCTGAGGCTATCGAACGCTGGGCCGATGAGGCACGCAGATGGGCTGCCGGCGGCGACGCCTTCGTCTATTTCATCAGCGGGGCCAAGGTTCGGGCGCCTGCCGCCGCGCAGGCGTTCATTGCCAAGCTCAAGGCAGACTGACGGAGGTCATACGCTGGCGAGTTTACCGATCATCTTGTCCAGCGTGAGCGGATATTCGCGCAGGCGAATGCCCGTGGCGTTATAAATAGCGTTGGCGATCGCGGCGCCCGCTCCGCAAATGCCCAATTCTCCGACGCCCTTGGCCTTCATCGGCGAAGATTTGTTGTCCAGCTCATCTATGAACAGCACTTCCTGCTCTGGAATGTCTGCGTGAACCGGCACGTGATACTCGGCCATGTCGTGATTGACGAAATAGCCAAAGCGCGTGTCGACGACGAGTTCTTCCATCAACGCAGCACCAACGCCCATCGTCATGGCCCCGATCACCTGACTACGGGCGGTTTTCGGATTAAGGATGCGGCCGGCAGCAAAAGCGCCGCTCATCCGACGTACGCGGGTTTCGCCTGTGTAGATGTCCACGCCGACTTCGGCAAAATGCGCGCCGAAGGTCGCCTGAGCATAGCGCTTGGCCAAGTCCCCAAACTCGATCTTGTCTTCCACGGTCAGGCCGTCGCGTCCCGCGGCCTCGCTCAAAGGTACGGCTCTGCCGGCAGCCTTGATCATTCCCCCCTCGAACAGTGCGTCCTCTGCATTGAAGCCCGCACGCTGTGCCAGCTGACCGCGCAAGGTCTGGCAGGCGGCGAAGACGCCAGCCGTAGAGCTGTTCGCTCCCCACTGTCCGCCTGAACCTGCCGAAGTTGGAAAACTACTATCCCCAAGGTTTACAGTCACCTGTTCGATCCCGACGCCCATCATTTCCGCAGCGGTCTGAGCGATGATGGTATAGCTGCCAGTGCCGATATCCGTCATGTCGGTGGAGACAGTGATCCGACCCTGTCGGTCGATGCTTATCCGTGCGCCCGAACTCATCGTAAGGTTGTTTCGGAAGGCCGCCGCGACACCCATTCCCACGAGCCATTGCCCGTCGCGGACCTGCCCCGGTTTCGGATTCCGTTTTGCCCAGCCAAATTGCGCCGCGCCCTTACGCAGGCACTCGACGAGCTTTCGGCTGGAAAAAGGGCGATCAGGCCCCACCTCGGGATCGAATTGCACGTCGTTCTTGATGCGCAGTTCCACGGGGTCGATCCGGCAAGCCTCCGCCAGTTCGTCCATCGCCACTTCAAGAGCGAGTAGCCCCACGGCTTCGCCCGGCGCGCGCATGGCGTTGCCCTCGGGGAGATCCAGAACTGCCAGGCGATGCTTGGTCATGCGGTTCTTGCCCGCATAGAGAAGCCGCGTCTGCATGGCCGCGCTCTCGACATCGCCACCGGGAAGGTCTCCGGCCCATACTTCATGCCCGATGGCCTGGATCAGGCCGTCCTGCGTGGCTCCGATGCGCAGCCGCTGGATCGTCGCGGGGCGATGGGTGGTGTTGTTCGGGATCTGCGGGCGAGCCAAAGCTACTTTAACTGGTCGTTTAGCCGCACGTGCTCCCAGCGCAGCCAACAGTGCGTCCGCCCGCAGAAACAGCTTGGAACCGAATCCGCCACCTATGTATGGCGATACGACCTGCACATTTTCAGGAGCAATGTTCAGCGTCTTCGCAAGTTCCTTGACACCCCATCCGACCATCTGGTTCGATGTCCAGATCGTCACTTTGTCGCCTGACCACGCCGCAGTCGTCGCGTGGGGCTCCAGCATTGCATGGCTCTGGTCTGGGGTCGTGTAGGTCTGGTCGATCTTGACTTCGGCACCCTTGAACGCGCCCTCGAAATCTCCGACTGCGGTATCCGTCGGAGAACCCTGAACTTTTTTCGGTGGAGCGGCCGACGTTTTTTGCGCCTCCAGGTCGAACTTGCCATCCGCCAGGGCATAGTCGATCCGGATGAGCTTTGCGGCGGCACGCGCTTGCTCGAACGTTTCAGCGACCACGAGGGCCAAGGCTTGGTCATAATGCTGGATTTCCGGTCCGCCCAAGAGACGGGCGGTGTTCATCTGACCTTTGCCAAGTTTGCCAGCGTTGGCATGCGTTACCACGGCAAGCACTCCGGGCGCAGCCTCCGCCTCTTGGGTATCCATGGCGCTGATGGTGCCTTTGGCGATGGCCGATCCCACCATCCAGCCATAAGCCGCGCCGGGTGCTACATCATGCCGCTCATAGGCATAGGGCGCCGCGCCGCTGACTTTCAACGGACCGTCGATACGGTCTACCGGCTTTCCGACAATGCGGCTGCGGTCGATCGGGTTGAGAGTGGCTGGTTCCTCGAATTTCATGCTGCCGCTCCCTTCTGGGCAAAGGTCGAGGCAAGCGTTCTTCGCGTGAGGTCGACTTTATAGGCGTTTTGCGGAGTGGTCTTCGCGCCTGCCAGCGCTGCCTCGGCAACCGCTGTGGGACCTTGCGAAGCTGCGGCATCCGCAGTTTCGATCCGCCAGGGCTTGTGGGCAAGGCCCCCAAAGGCGAAGCGCCCGCCGCCGCTCGCATCGAACACGGCCGCTACGGACACCACCGCAAAGGCGTAGGATGCTCGATCCCGCACCTTGCGGTAGAAATGGGTTCCCCCCAGAGGCTTGGGAAGCACCACGGAAGTGATGAATTCCCCCGCCGCCAGATTGGTGTCGATGTGGGGGGTATTTCCTGGCAGGCGGTGGAAGTCCGCCATGGGAATGGCGCGTGTGCTTCCGTCCGGCGATACGGTTTCTACCGTTGCGTCCAGCAGCCGCATGGCGACCGCCATGTCCGAAGGATGCGTCGCGATGCAGTCGGCGCTGGTGCCCAATATTGCAAGGTTGCGATTATATCCCGAAAGCGCGGCACAGCCTGCACCGGGTTTGCGCTTGTTGCACGGCTTGGTCGTGTCATAGAAATAGGGGCAGCGTGTCCGTTGCAGCAGGTTCCCGGCAGTGGTCGCCTTGTTGCGCAACTGCCCGGATGCACCCGAGAGCAAAGCGCGGCTCAGCACCGCATAATCGCGACGAACAAGCTTGTGCGCGGCAAGATCGGTGTTTCGAACCAGCGCTCCGATGCGCAAGCCACCATCCTTGGTGGTCGCGACCTCGTCTAGGCCAAGGTGATTTACGTCGATCAGGTGAGTGGGCGTCTCGATCTGCAATTTCATCAGATCGAGCAGGTTCGTGCCGCCTGCAATGAACTTGGAAGCCGGATTGCTTGCTGCCGCAGCGGCTGCCTGCGCAGGACTCTTCGCCCGTTCGTAGGTGAATGCCTTCATGCCTTGCCTCCATCGGCCACATCCCGGATTGCGGCGATGATGTTGGGATAGGCGGCGCAGCGACAGATGTTCCCGCTCATCCGTTCCCTGACCTCCGCATCCGAAAAGCTCACCTGGTTCAAATCAGCCGTGACGTGGCTCGGTATACCCGCCTTGATCTCATCCAGTACGGCAACGGCGGAACAGATCTGCCCCGGCGTACAATATCCGCACTGGAATCCGTCCTGAACAACGAACGCCTGCTGCATCGGATGCAGCTTTTCGGCTGAGCCAAGTCCCTCGATCGTGGTGACTTCATCGCCATCATGCATGACGGCAAGCGTAAGGCAGCTGTTGATGCGCCGACCTTCGACGATGACCGTGCAAGCGCCGCATTGTCCGTGGTCGCACCCCTTCTTGCTACCGGTCAGGTGGAGATGCTCCCTCAGGGCATCCAGCAGGCTTGTGCGCGAATCAAGCGTCAGGCGTACATCCTTGCCGTTGACCTTCAATTTGACTGGAATAGCGTTCATCTTGTCCTCTGGTGGACGGGGCGCAGCGGCTGCGGCGCTTATTTGAGGCAGTGCGCAAATGGCAGCGCTACCACCCAGGATGGATCGGCGTGACACTTTCAAGGGATCATCCACCACTTTCATTGTTCCTTGGCCATGACCTGAAACGCCCATCCACTACATACAGCAGGCTGGGCGGCATTTCCGGGACATTCGATGCTCATGCCAGCATCGGTCATTCCGCTTCCTCAGTCTGCTTGATCTTGTCTGCTTCTTCAAGCCGCATCGAGAATGTTGTGCGCCACCAGGAAACATCCTGTTCCTCAACGGATTTCATCATGCCAACCCACCGGCGTTTTCGCTCTTCGAGCGGCATGCGCAGTGCCTTGCCTATCGCGTCGGACATTTCTTCGGGCGAATAGGGATTGATCAGCAAAGCGTCTTTCAACTGATTGGCGGCTCCGGCGAAACGGGAGAGAATAAGGACGCCGGGATCTTGCGGGTCCTGCGCCGCTACATATTCCTTGGCAACGAGGTTCATCCCGTCACGCAGCGGCGTTACGAGGCCGATCCGGGCTGCCCTATATATCCCGGCCAACTTTTCACGCGGATATCCCTGGTTCACATAGCGGATGGGCGTCCAGTCCACGTCGCTATATTCGCCGTTGATCCTCCCGGCGAGAGAGTCGAGCGTCGCCCGGATTTCCTGGTAGCTCTCAACGTCACCGCGGGAGGGCGGCGCGATCTGGACGAGTACCAGCGTCCCGTGCATTTCGGGATTGTCCTTCAGGAACCGCGCATAGCCCGTGAACCGCTCCTCCAGCCCCTTGCTGTAGTCCAGCCGATCTACGCCGACGATCATCGCGCGGTCCTGAAGCGAATCGCGGACGCGCTCCTGCATCTCGGCGGCAACTTCGCCCTTGCTGGCTGCCACGAATTCGGGGGTATCGATTCCTATCGGGCAGGCAATTGCCTGGATGGTCCGTTGGCCAACGGTGACGAAGTCGCCATTGACGGTACCTCCCATCTCCTTCTCGACATAATGCCGGAAGGATTCGAGCCACTCCTCAGTGTGGAAACCTACCACATCATAGGCAAACAGCGTCTCTACCAGCTTGCTGTGGTGCGGCAGCGACACGAGGAGGCGCGTCGGTGGCCAGGGGATGTGCAGGAAGAACCCTATGCGATTCTTCAAGCCCTTCTTCCGCAGCATCTGGCCCAACGGTATCATGTGGTAGTCGTGTATCCACACGATATCGTCAGGCTCGATCAGAGGGCTTGCGGTATCGGCAAAGCGCTGGTTGACGCGATTGTAGCCGCCTTCGAAGTCCCGCGCATATTCTGCGATATCGATGCGAAAGTGAAATAGCGGCCACAGCGTCTTGTTGGCATAGCCATTATAGTATTCATCGACGTCCTGTTCTTCGAGGTCGATGGTCGCCGTCTTGACGCCCTGGTCCTCATTAAACGCGATCTGGCCGGTAAACTTCTCCGTCGTCTCTCCGGACCACCCGACCCAAATGCCCCGGCTTTGGCGCAGCGCGGCGGCTAGAGCGACAGCCAGTCCACCCTGTTCGCCGCCTTTGGTGGGTCGACTGACGCGGTTGGAAATGATGATCAAGCGGCTCATCGGCACTCACTCCAGGGCTTGCTGAGCAGAACAGCGCAATTGATGATTCCGACAAGCGAATAGGTCTGCGGATAGTTGCCCCACAATTCGCCGGTATCAGGGTCGATGTCTTCAGAAAGCAACCCTGCAGGGGTCCGCCGCGCCAGCATCTCCTCGAACAGAGAGCGCGCTTCATCCCGGCGGCCCGTGCGATGCAAGGCTTCGATCAGCCAGAAGGTGCAGACGTTGAAGGCGGTAACTGGCGCGCCGAAGTCATCTGGCGCGCTGTAGCGCAGCATGTTGGAGCCGCGGCGCAGATCGGCCTCCAGCGCACTCAAGGTGCCAAGAAACTTATCGTCCTCAGGAGCCAGGAACCGCAAATCGAGCAACTGGAGAAGAGAAGCGTCCCGCGCATCATCTTCGAAGTTCGCTGACAGAGCGTTGCTTTCAGGCCGCCATGCCGCTTCCAATATGTCGTTGCGCATGATCTTCGCGCGCTCGGACCAGTATGTTTCACGCGCGCTTAACCCCAGCGCTGCCGCTGCATGCGCCAGCCGGTCGCAGGCCGCCCAGCACATCACCGCGCTATAGCTGTGCACATGGGTTCGGTTCCGCAGTTCCCAAAGCCCGGCGTCGGGTTTGTCGTGCACGGCCCAGGCTCGCTCGCCTACAGCCTCCAGCGCCTCGAAATCGGGTTTTCCTGCCATGCGCAGCAGGCGATGATCGATGAAGCCTTGCACCGACGAGAGCACGATCTGTCCGTACGCATCGTGCTGTACCTGTTCATAGGCCGCATTGCCCACCCGGACGGGCCCCATGCCGCGATAGCCGGGGAGCGCCTCGGCTTCCCATTCATCCAGACGCGCATTGCCACGGACGTCGTAAAGCGGCTGGATGTGACCGCCCTTCGCGCCGTCGACGATGTTGCGAAGATATACCAGGTAGCTTTCCAGCACGTCGAGAGCGCCAAGCCGGTTGAGCGCCTCAACCGTGTAGTAAGCGTCGCGTATCCAGCAATAGCGATAATCCCAGTTCCTGCCGCTGTCGGCATGTTCGGGGATGGACGTGGTCAGTGCGGCGACGATCGCGCCGGTTTCCTCATGCTGGCAAAGCTTCAGGGTAATGGCGCTACGGATCACCGCTTCCTGCCATTCGGGGGGAATGGCAAGGCCCCGCACCCACATCTGCCATTCGAGGATCGTGTCTTCCAGCATCCGCTGCACGGCCGGGCGCAGGGCGTCTGAGAAGCTCTCGTCCGGCCCGAGGAAGAAATGCGCATCCTGTTCCAGTCGGAACCAGCTTTCCTGACTGATGAGTCCGATCGGCGCATCCGTGGTAAGCCGCATCGCCATATAGGACAGGACCATGCGCACATGGTTCGAGCCATAGCTCATCGGCACGCGTTCGCTGTTCCAGGCGGTGGTAGGCCGCAGCCGCACGCGAATACGCGGGCTTCCCGATACGACGCGCACGACCCGCGCAAACGCCACCGGCCGGTACATGCGACCTTTGTGCTTATATCGAGGGCAGAAATCGAGGGTCTCTATCGCGTTCCCAGCAGCGTCGGTCTGGCGCGTCACCAGGACCGCCGTGTTCCGCAGATAGGATTGCTCGACGGCGACGCAGCCTTCCAATTCGATGGCCCAGAAGCCAAAAGCATCCGGTGCGTCCCAGTCTTTATCGTCCAGCAACGCGGAAAAGACCGGATCGCCATCGACGCGGGGAACGCAGGCCCATACGAATCGGCCCTTGCTGTCCACCAACGCAGAGGCTTGGCAATTGCCAATCGGCCAAAGATTAAGATCGCGGTCGTTCATGGTCCCCCCGTGTTGGGAAAGCGCCGCGCATCAAAAAGGCGTGAGGGCACCTTCTCCGTTCAGGTGCGCGACACTCTCGGAAAGGTAATGCCTGACCGAGCCAGTATGTTCCAATCGCCACTGCGCCGCAGTGCGGCGAGCAGGGCCGATCAAGATGCCGGCGCCGCCGAGTTCGGCGGCGGCTGCAAACCCATCCTCATCCGTGACATCGTCACCCATGAACAGCGGAACCCCCGCAGATAGGGGGCTTTGAAACATCAACTGGCGAATGGCGCTGCCTTTGTCCGCGCTGCCTGGGCGAAGCTCGAAAAGCATCTTTCCGGTCTGGAGAAACAATCCCGTTCGATTTGCCAACGCTTCGGCCACTTCGCTGCACGCCTCGGCCCAGACTGGCGCCTGCCGGAAATGCAGGCCCACGCTCAAGGTTTTCCGTTCGACCAGTAAGCCGGGCTTATCAGCAACGAAAGCGTGGAGAGCCGCTTCCGCTTCATCCACTTCGGGTTGACGCGGAGGCGTATGGCTTGGCTCACCCGGACGAGCGAATTCCAACCCATGGCTACCCGCCAGCACGAAGTCCTTGAGATGAAACAGAGTCCGCAGGACCTCAACGGATCGGCCACTGACAATGGCGAGACGGCCGCCAAGCACCTCCCTCGTCCGCTGCAATAGCGCATGCAACTTCGGATCGACGACCACATCCTCGGGCGTGTCGGCAAGCGGGACGAGGGTGCCATCGAAGTCCAGGAACAGGCTTGCATCCTTCATCAAGCTTAAAGGAGGAGTGGGGAGGGGGCGGTTTTCGGTGTCGTCCATGCAATCATAATGGGCGTCACGACCAAGATCGCAACCCTCCGCCCCTGTTTATCGACATGGTCCCTTGTGCCAGGGCGCCGACCACGAGATACAATGGAGTACATGAAACCCCTGCATAATACTGGATAGCAACCGTCTTACTTCGGCTGCAAATGCGTGGCGGTTCTGTTCCCACATCCGTATTTCCTGTTCGTCTTTCATATTCCTATCCTTTGTCCGGCATGACATGATCATCGCCGTACCTACTTGGCGGGAATGGCGGCTCCAGGCCAACAAAGAGATGGACGCAAACATAAGCTTGCCTTATTGATTTGCGAGTGCCGTCTCTTCCTCCTCTTTCCTCAGTCCGAGTGTTCGAGGCTGCAGCGCGGCTGGAAAACTTCACGGCTGCGGCACACGAACTGGGGATGACGCAGGCGGCCGTGAGCTATCAGATCAAGGCGCTGGAAGATCGGCTTGGCGTTTCCCTGTTCCACAGAACGGGAAGGCGTATCTTGCTGACGGACAAGGGTCGCTCCCTTGCACCTATAATCTCTCGCGCTTTCAATGATATGCGTGACGGCTTTTCGGCACTTGCCAGGGAAGATTCGCGGGTGCTCACCATAAGCACCACCAATAGTTTTGCGACGATGTGGCTGGCGCCGCGTTTGGGTGTTTTCCAGATACGCCATCCCGATCTAGCGGTCCGTCTGCACAGTTCCGATCAATGGATCGACTTTGCACAGGACGGCATAGATCTGGCGATCCGTGGCGGGCAGGACGGCAAATGGCCCGGCGTTGATAGCCGGAAGCTTATATCGGTGAGAGTTGCGCCCCTGTGCAGCCCCGCATTTCTGACGCAACATGGCCCCTTTGGTAATGCACAGGAGCTTCACGACCAGCCGCGCCTTACACCCGACGATAATTGGTGGCATCACTGGTTTGCGGAAATGGGCGCGCCACTGCCGAGCACCGGCGCCCGCGGCGGCATCAGACTGGATTCCCAGATCATGGAGGGACGGGCAGCGCTGGCCGGGCAGGGGATAGCAATTCTGAGCCCGTTTCTCTGGCAGGCTGAGATCGAAGCAGGGCTCCTCGTCGAAGCCATGCCTTCGGATGTCACCCACCCGATGAGTTATTGGATAGCCCACCCTTCGCACAACCGGAACGTGCCGAAGGTAAAAACATTCCGCGACTGGATTGCAGCAGAATTCGCAAAGTCCGCTTGACCACCTGTCTCGCCAACCTCTCTAGCGGTGGCGATAATTCTCCTTATGGTGGAGGGCAGCAAGGGAGACTCATCATGAAGCGCATCGTCACGGCCATTGCGGCAGCCATCCCGCTTGTGCTCGGCACTGCCGCGACGGCGCAGAACATTACGGCCACTATTCAGGCAGACGCGCCGGAGATGATGAAGCTGTATCGGGACTTGCACGCGCATCCCGAACTCAGCGGTCAGGAGGTCAATACCGCTGCCAAGTTGGCCGCCAGGGTCAAGGCTCTCGGCTTCTCGGTAACGGAGAAGATCGGCGGCACGGGCGTAGTCGCCGTCATGAAAAATGGCACCGGACCTGTGCTGCTCGTTCGGGCCGACATGGACGGGCTTCCCGTGATTGAACAGACGGGCCTGCCGTTCGCATCGAAGGTTCGCGCCACCAGCAATGACGGGATCGAAGGCGGGGTAATGCACGCTTGCGGGCACGACACGCACATGACGGCTTGGGTCGAGACGGCAAAGGTGCTGGCGGCGCGCAAGGCGCAATGGTCCGGCACGCTCGTCATGATCCTGCAGCCGGCGGAGGAAACGGGCAAGGGTGCGCGGATGATGCTGGAAGACGGCTTGTTCTCGCGTTTCCCCAAACCCACGCACGCCATCGCGTTTCACGACGCGGCCAATCTGGAGGCCGGGCGGATCGCCTGGACGCCCGGCTTTGCGCTTGCGAATGTCGATAGCGTCGATATCCTTGTGAAAGGCGTGGGCGGGCACGGCGCTTATCCGCAGACCACCCGTGATCCCGTCGTGCTGGGTGCAAAGATCGTGACATCACTGCAAACGTTGGTCAGCCGCGAGCGTGATCCGCAGGACCCCGCCGTCGTCACGATCGGCAGCTTTCGCGCAGGAACCAAACACAACATCGTGCCCGATGAGGCGATGCTGCTGCTGACGGTTCGCAGCTATTCAGATCAAACCCGCGCACAGCTGCTGGAGGGCATAAAGCGGATAGCGCGAGGCGAAGCGATCGCGTCGGGCATTCCAGAAGACCGGATGCCGGTCGTGACGATCAAGGATGAGTTCACGCCGGCCACGTACAACCCTCCGGAATTCGCACGGGAGGTGGCGAGCTTGTTCACCAGCCATTTCGGCCCGGCACGAGTGGCGCAGGTGCCTGCAGTCATGGGCGGAGAAGATTTCGGCCGGTTCTATCGACAAGACAAGTCCATCAAGAGCTTCATCTTCTGGGTGGGTGGCGTTCCTGCGGCTCAGATGGCGAAGTCCGCAAAAGGGGAAGTTGCCTTGCCATCCCTGCACAGCCCCTTCTGGGCGCCTGACGCGGAGAAGGTCGTGACGACCGCCGCCGAAGCGCTAACCGTGGCGGCGCTCGATATCCTCAAGAAGCCGGGCGCTTAGGCTGGGCCGTCCACGGCAGCTTCGGAACCAGGCAACTCTGCTTCTCCAGTTGAAGCAGGAGCCGACCACTGGGGCGTGGGCTCGATGCCTTTGGGGTCGATCATGGGCTGGCCGACAATTGCGCTGCTGTCGGTCGATGGCGATGGATCGACCTCTGTCATGCTTGCGGGATTTTGGACAGGCGGCGGCGCTTCCTGTTCCACCATGGGCGAGGGTTCGGCGGCTGGCGCAACGCCATCCTGAATGTGATGCTGAGACATGGAGGGCGTGAGGTTTTCCGCCAGCGTCACGAGGACGGGCGACAGGATCAGTACGAAAAGCGCTATATATTTGTACATGCCAACTCGCTCGACGATCTTCGGAGCGCATAGCATGTCATGCTTAACAGATTCTTATTATGTCCATGAACAAGCCCGCTGCAGCGCCTTTCGGGGCTGCAACGGGCTCGCCTTCCTCCCCAGGAAGATGATGGCGCAGGGCTTCAGCCCAAACGGCCGAGCCGATGATAGAGGTTGCTGAACTTGGAAGATTCGGGCTTGTCCTGAATCTTCTTGATGTAGTCGGCAATAGCTTCCTTCATCAGGGCGAAATCCTCGGTCGAAAAGACTGCGCGTGAACGGGTGGGTTCGGTCATTGGTCGTCTCCTCAATGGCGTTGCCTCACTACTACGTGTCATGAGCGACTGCGGCCACTTGAATTGTAAAAATTTGAAGTTGAGACGTGTGGATCTGCGGCGGAAGCATTGTCATTCTGTCAATTCTGTGACAATGTTCGAACGATGGCAGACAAACTCCTCGCCGGGCACGCGATACGGCGGCTTCGTCGCGGCGCTGGATTGACGCAAGTGGCTCTTGCGGCGGCGCTGGACATTTCACCCAGCTATCTCAACCTTATCGAGCGCAACCAGAGGCCGCTGTCGGCGGGTCTTATGCTGCGCCTCGCGGAGCGGTTCGACTTCGATCCGCGAACGCTTGGAGCGGACGAGCCGGGGGGCGGCATGGACGGACTTCGCCGTCGCCTTGGAGATCCGCTCTTTGCAGATCTGGCCATAGATCGCACGGAAATCGAAGAATGGCTGGCCGCCGCGCCTCGTGGAGCCGAAGCCTTCGCCCGAGCCTTCGACAGGGCGACGGAACGCGAAGGCGGCGCTTCTGCAAGTGAAGTGGCTCCGGTCGCCATGGTTCGGCGAGAAATCGAGCGATGGCGCAATTACTTCGCCGATCTGGACGCCCAGGCGGAGGAACTGGCAGACGAACTGCGCCTGAGTTCAGGTGATCTTTATGGCGCGATCGCTGAGCGTCTGCGAGTCAAGCACCAGTTCGCCATCCGCATCCTGCCTGCTGATGTAATGCCGGATCGTGTGCGAAGGCTGGATCTGCATGCTCGGCAACTTCAGATTTCGGAGATGCTCGACGGGGCGTCGCGCTGCTTTCAGGTAGCCTATCTTCTTGGGGATCTCGAAGCGATTTCGGAGATCAATGCACTGGTCGCCGGTGCGGCTCTTGCCGACCGCACGGCCGAGCGATTGTTCCGCCGTCACCTCACGGGCTATTTCGCGGCCGCGCTGATGATGCCTTATGCTCGTTTTCTGCGCGCTTGCGAGAGTAGCGGCTATGACCTGCTTTTGCTCCAGCGCCGTTTCAATGCCGGTTTTGAACAGGTTGCGCATCGCCTGACGACTTTGCAGCGGGTGGGATCAAGGGGTCTGCCGTTCTTCATGCTGCGGATCGACCGCGCGGGGCAGGTTTCCAAGCGCTATGCGGGCGCAAGTGCGTCGCTCCTGGTCGAGGCTGAAGGGCGGTGCCCCTTATGGGATGTTCACGCCGCTTTCGGACGACCAGGTGAGATCGTGCGGCAGTTGGTTTCTCTGCCCGACGGCGACCGCTGGTTCACTGTCGCGCGAACGGTGGCGGCGCAGGGTGCTGCGCTGCAGGGGGGCCGTGCGATGTTCTCCGTAGCTCTGGGCCTCAAGGCAGAATTCGCGGCGCCCTTGCTCGCTGCGCGCGGTCTCGACCTGATCAAGGGGGAGGCGCAGGCTGTGGGACCTGGATGTACGTCCTGCGAACGGGAACTCTGTGCCCAGCGAAGTGCGCCGCCGCGCGGTCGCGCCCTGCGCTTCAACGACCGCGAGCGGGGCCTGTCGCCGTTCACCTTCGCCAGCGACTGATACATCGCTACTTTTCCGATGGAACGCCTTGCCTCCTCCGCCGTTGATTGAAGGGCGTAAGGGACATGGATGATGAACAAGCATCGCTTGCACATGGGCGGCATCACCGAAGCTGACACGTCGCTGGCGGGTCAGCGAGGTTCCGGTCGATTGGTCATCCCCGGCATTATCGCTTTGGCGCTGTCGCTGGCCGTCGGCTATTCGTTCCTCGTTTCCGATGGTGGCAAGGATGCTACAGGTGATGCGGCAGTTCGGACAGTGACCCCCGCGCAAACGCTTCCTGAAGGACGCTGATCCGGCAAACCTCTCTTCCGGGTTGTAAATCCCGTTCAGTAAATATTTGCGATTTTGCGCCACAGTGCCTCCCATGTCGGGAATATTGACACTCCGCTGTAAGGCGCAGTGCTGATATGCCCCGTCGTTCCTTACCGGAGATCAGTTCCGGGCGGAGGTGAGCAGGGAAGCGCGGCGCAGATGGTCCGGTTGTTCAAGCACTATGTCCCGCACGCGGTCCTGTTGCTCGGCGTCCTCGACTTTGTGCTTCTTCTTTGCGCCGCAGAGGCAGGCTGGGTTCTTCGCGCACAACAGATCGGCATGAGTGTCGACTATGTCTCGACGCGCGCTGCCCCGCTGGCCAGCTTTGCGTTGGCACTACAGATCGCGATGATCGCGGTCGGCGTGTACGGGGTGGAGGCATTGCAGTCGCTGCGTTTCGCCTTGGCCCGCATCGTGGTTGCCATTTCTTTGGGCGTGATCTTCCTGTCGGTCATGCATTTCCTGCTGCCGGCGTTCACGCTTTGGCGCTCGAATTCGCTGTACGCCATGGGTTTCGCAGTCCTGTTCCTTACACTCGTGCGCATGTTGCTTGGCTCGATATTGGGGGGCGAGGGATTCAAGCGCCGTCTGGTCGTACTTGGCGCAGGTAGCCGCGCGGACCGCATTCGCCAGCTGGAACAGCGCAAGGGCGCTGGATTTCTGGTCGTCGGCTACATCGGCATGAACGACGGCCCGCAATTGATCCCGGAAGCCATAAACCGCAGCGCCATCTACAATCTGGCGGACTTCGTGATGCGGCTCGCTGCCACCGAAGTCGTGCTTGCCCTGGAAGAGCGCCGCAACGCGGTTCCCATGTCCGATCTGTTGAGGATCAAGACGACCGGCGTACACGTCAATGACCTATCCACATTCCTTGAGCGGGAAACCGGGCGCGTCGACCTGGACAGCGTCAATCCCAGCTGGCTCATTTTCTCGGACGGCTTTTCGGCAGGGCGGCGCTTGTCGTCCATGGCCAAGCGGCTGTTCGACGTGATCGCCAGCGCTCTGCTGCTCATCCTGACCGGGCCCGTCATCGCGCTGGCCGCCCTGGCCGTCAAACTCGACAGCAATGGTCCGGCATTTTACCGGCAGCAGCGTGTCGGGCTTTATGGCCAGGAGTTCTGGATTCTGAAGTTGCGCACCATGCGACAGGACGCAGAAGTCGGGGGCCTCGCGCAGTGGGCGGCAGAGGATGATCCTCGCGTGACGCGCCTCGGCTATTGGCTGCGCAAGCTGCGCATCGATGAACTTCCCCAGACCTGGACAGTGCTGAAAGGAGAGATGAGCTTCGTCGGCCCCCGCCCTGAGCGTCGTCAGTTCGTCGAGGATCTCGAACAGCACCTGCGCTATTACGCGGAACGCCACATGGTGAAGCCCGGCATCACGGGCTGGGCTCAGATCAATTACCCTTATGGAGCGTCCATCGAGGACAGCCGCCACAAGCTTGAATATGATCTTTATTATGCCAAGAATTATACCCCGTTCCTCGATCTCCTGATCCTGATCCAGACGCTGCGTGTCATTTTGTGGCCCGAGGGTGCGCGGTAAGCCGGCATGGGAACAGCGTTCCAACTGATCGGAAATGGAGGCCACGCAATGGCGGCAGCGATGTTCGCTGCCTTGACCATCTACGTGCTGCGCAGCCATGGCGCGGCGCCGGAACGTGACCTGCTATGTACTGCGCTTTTCTTCACTGCCTTCTGGGGGCTTCACACCGCGTTTCGCGGGGTAAGCACGGCGCCGTCGGGCATCTCGGAAAGTCTGCGCAACGGCGGATGGTTGCTCTTCATGTTCGTGATGCTTCGGCGGGGTGAAGGTCGCCGCTCGGACCATCCCGCATCGATTACGATCATCTACGCGATTCTGGGCACGCTGTTGCTGGCTCAGATTGCGACGGATGAAGTGGAGCCCTTCATAATTTCGGGTGATCCCGATGCGTCGGCAATGCTCGGCGTGCTGTTGCGGATGATGTTCGCTGTCGGTGCGCTGGTGCTCGTCCACCATCTTTTCACGATCTCCGCGCCGGAGGGACGCTCGCGCATCGCACTGGTGATGGCGGCCCTGGCTGCGATGTGGACATACGATCTCAATCTCTACACTTTGGCTGCCTTGGCGCGTGGCAGCTTTGGCGAACTATATGCCATGCGGGGCATCTGGATGGCGCTGCTCGCTGTGGTCCTGGCGATCGGCGTGCGTCATGGCGGGGAGTGGCGCCTTCGCGTGTCCCGCACGGTGGCGTTCCGGTCTTTCTCCTTGGTGGCCGTCAGCCTGTACCTGATCGTCATGGCAGCCGGCATTTCGGTGATAGAATGGCTGTTCGGATCGCATGCACGCGTGGTCGAAACGGGCATATTGTTTGCGACCTTGGTCGCCTCGCTGGTGTTGCTGCCCTCGAACCGCTTTCGCTCCGCTCTGAAGGTGCAGATCTCCAAGCATTTTTTCCAGCATCGGTACGACTATCGGATCGAGTGGATCCGTTTCATCGATACGATCGGCGCGCCCGGCAGCTCTGCCGCGCCCCTCAATGAACGCGCGGTGAAAGCTGTCGCGGATCTTACCGACTCGTCCTGCGGAATGCTGCTGCTGCATGACGGTCAAGGGGGTCTTGGCGTCGATCGTATCTGGAGTTGGCCCACGACTTCGCCTTCTCATGAGCCTTTAAACGCCGAGGATGCGTCGGCATTGGAACGCAGTGGCTGGATCATTGATCTTGACGAAGCGCGTAGCGGTCATGGCCCCACAAACGTGCCATCGTGGATGCTTGCCGACACGACAGCCTGGGCTCTGGTGCCGCTGATCCATTTCGGGCGACTAACAGGCGCGATCGTGCTGGGCCGCCCGAGCGTGAACCGCCGGTTAGATTGGGAAGACCTGGACATGCTGCGCGCCGCCGGGCGTCAGGTCGCAAGCTACATCAGCGAAGCACAAGGCCAGCAGGCGCTGGAGGATTCCCGCCGTTTCGACGAGTTCAACAGGCGCTTCGCCTTCATCATCCACGATGTGAAGAACCTCGTCAGCCAGCTTTCGCTGCTGTCACGCAACGCCGAGCGCCATGCTGACAATCCCGCGTTTCGGAAGGACATGATCCTGACGCTTGGAGATTCAGTCGGTAAGCTCAACGATCTGCTTGCCCGTTTGTCCCAGCATAACAAGGCCCGCAAGCAGGAGCCAATACCCGTCGATCTCGAGCCCATCGTACGCAAGGTCGCCGCGACGCAAAGGCATCACCATCCTGTGGAAGTTACTGGCATGGCAGCCTGCGCTCTCGCCGACCCGCAACGTCTGGAACAGATATTGCTGCACCTCGTGCAAAACGCGATAGACGCGAGCAGCCAAGGCGAGCCAATCCGCATAGACGTGGAGGAGTCGTCCGACTTTGCCGTCGTGACTGTCTCAGACTCCGGCTGCGGCATGAGTGCGGAGTTCGTTCGCCGCGACCTGTTCAAACCTTTCAACTCCACCAAATCGGGAGGCTTCGGGATCGGCGCCTTCGAGGCACGCGAACTTGCACACGCCATGGGTGGCCGTATCGAGGTGGAAAGCCGCCTTGGCCAGGGAAGCAGTTTTGCTCTGCATCTGCCGATCGCGCCGGAAAACAAGGGCGCTGGTAGGCTGCCTAACAAGCAGGAAAAGGCAGCCTGATGGCCGACACCCGACCCAAATTGCTCATCGTGGAGGATGATCCGGGCCTTCAGCGGCAACTGCGCTGGGCTTATGAGGATTACCAGCTGTTCATTGCCGGGGACCGAGAGGAAGCCATTGAGTTTCTACGGGCGGAAGCGCCTGCCGTCGTAACTCTCGACCTCGGGTTGCCGCCGGACCCGAATGGCACCACCGAAGGCTTTGCGACGCTGTCCGAAATCCTGCGCATCAAGCCGGACACGAAGGTTATCGTCGCTTCCGGACATGGCGCCCGCGAAAGCGCGCTTTCCGCCATGTCGGGCGGGGCCTATGATTTCTACCAGAAGCCCGTCGACATCGATGAATTGGGCCTGCTTGTCCGCCGGGCTTTTCACGTGCACGCACTGGAGAGCGAGAACGCCCGCCTGCTGGAACAGCCTGCTGCCGACAGCCGGGTCCTGGGCCGTCTGATCACCGCCGCGCCTGAAATGCTGAAGGTCGCGCGTACCATCGAAAGAGTGGCGACTGCCAATGTCTCGGTCATGCTGCTAGGCGCCAGCGGCACGGGCAAAGAGCTGCTGGCGCGGGGGCTGCATGAGGCAAGTCCCCGTGCGCGCGGGCCGTTCGTGGCGATCAACTGTGCAGCAATACCGGAAACGCTGCTTGAAGCGGAGCTGTTCGGCCATGCGAAGGGCGCGCTCACCGGTGCTATCAAAGCTACACCGGGTAAGATCGAAAGCTCCGAAGGTGGAACGCTCTTCCTCGATGAAGTCGGGGATCTGCCGCTACCCATACAGGTGAAGATTCTACGCTTCCTGCAGGAGCGCGTGATAGAGGGAATCGCGGTGGACACCCGCATCGTTTGCGCGACACACCAGAATCTGGAAGCAATGATCGCGGCGAACAGCTTTCGCGAAGATCTGTATTATCGCCTTGCCGAGATCGTGATCCCCATTCCAAAGCTAAAGGATCGCTCCGGAGATCCTGCATTGCTGGCGAAGCACTTCCTCTCGCGATTTGCGCGAGAGATGAACCCGGCGGTCAAGGGGCTGGCGCCTGATGCGCTGGCGGCGCTGGACGCATGGGCGTGGCCCGGCAACGTCCGGGAACTGGAAAACCGAATGAAGCGGGCCGTCATAATGGCTGACGGCAAGTTGATCACGGCGGCCGACCTCGACCTGCCGGGCGATGGTGAAGGGTTCGAGCTCATCAACCTGCGGGCGGCCCGAGAAGTGGCCGATCGCCGCGCCATCCGCCGTGCCATCGCAACCTCGCAGGGCAACATATCGAATGCTGCCAAGCTGCTGGGGATAAGCAGACCCACGCTTTACGACCTGCTGAAGCAGTACGAGATGCAGGCGTGAAAAGGGCTAGATTAGCGCTCTGCATCGGCGTTGCAGTAGCGGGATGCCTCGCCATCGCCATGCCGGTGCAGCAATTGCTCGCGGGAAGCCGGGAGGATGCGCGGCCGATGCTTCAGCGCGGGCTGGCTGCCTTGGCGAAAGGGGACCCGCGGGCAGCACGCGTCGAACTGATGAACGCGATCCGCGCCGATCCGTCATGGCCCGCATCCCGCACTGCCCAAGCGCGGGTGATGCTGACGCTGGGCGACGGGCGAGGGGCGCGCGCCGAACTGGAGCGGGCACGCGAGTTGGGCGCGACGCCGGGAAGCACTCGGCACCTCATGGCGCACGCTCTCCTCCTGAGCGGGGAACCGGCTCTCGCCCTATCCGAGGCGCGCGCTCCCGACGTCATAGGAGAGCAGGCGGGTTACGCGGCACGGATCGAAGCTTGTGCACAGGGCGAACTGGGACGCACGCAGGAGGCGGCCGCCGCATTTGATCGCGCCGTCGCCCTTGCACCTGAAGATGCCGCGACGTGGATCGATCTCAGCCGGTTCCAGCTTGGCGCTGGGAACCGCGCGGCAGCGTTGGTGGCCAGTGATCGCGCCATCGCACTCGCGCCACGCAGCCCGGAAGCCATCCTGCTGCGCGCCGAACTTATCCGCAGCCAATATGGGCTGAAAGCTTCCCTGCCCTGGTTCGAACAGGCACTGGCGATCGATCGGAACTACCTGCCTGCACTCATCGAATATGCCGCAACATTGGCCGACTACGGACAGGCGGGCCGGATGCTTTCCCTGACGCGCCGTGTTCTGGCGCTTGACGCCAACAACCCGCGCGCCTTCTTGATGCAGGCCGTGATGGCTGCGCGTGCGGGGAATATGGATCTTGCGCGGCGGATGCTGGCAAAGGTCGGGAACAGACTGGACGGGCAGCCTGCAACCCTGCTGCTGCGTGGCATTCTGCATCTCGACGGCGGCAATGCGACATTGGCGGCTGAGGCTCTTGCAACATTGGTCGAGCGTCAGCCCTTCAATTTTCAGGCCCGCCTGTTGTACGGACGTGCGCTGCTCCAGTCCGGACAGTTGCCAGAGGCGCGGGCAGCGCTGGTCCCGCTTGCTGGGCTGCCAGATGCCGATGCCTATACCCTGCAGATCACAGCCCGTGTTTATGAAGCGCTAGGCGACAGGGAGGCTGCCGAAGTTCTGCTGGCACGCGCCGCGACCCCTCAACTGGACGCCACGGCGTTGCTGCCGCTGGACCCCGACCCGAATGCTCTTGGAGCCGTTGCCGATGCCTCTCCTGATGCTGCCGGGCCGAACATTTCCTATATCCGGGCTTTGCTGGCGCGGGGTCGTGCCGATACCGCGCTTGCCCGCGCTTCCAGCTTGCGCGACGCGAACCGCGGCGCGCCGGAAGCCCATGTGGCCCTGGGGGACACGCTGGCACAAGTGGGGCGCTGGGACCGGGCTGCGCAAAGCTATGCGGCCGCGGCAAATCTCAGTTATTCGCAGAGCACTGCCCTGCGGCTGTCGATCGCCTGGAACAGAAGCGGTCAAACGGCGCAAGCCGAAGAAGCGCTTGCCTTGTATCTGGAGCAGAATCCGAACAGCGTGGCGGCCAATCGGCTGGCGGCGACGGCATGGATGCGCAGCGGCGACTGGAAACGCGCAGCCGAGGCGCTGGAAGTCGTGCGGGCGAGAATCGGGAATGGCGATGCTTTGCTGATTGCCGATCTGGCCTGGGCTTATCTGGGACTAGGCGATGTGCGCCGCGCAGTCGCTTATTCAGCACACGCCTATAGGCTCATGCCTGCCAGCCCGATAACCGCGGATGCCTATGGATGGATGTTGTTCAAGGCTGGTGGGCGACATCAGGCGAGCATCGATCTTCTTGAGAAAGCGGTTAGCCTCGCACCGGCAAATAGCCTGTTGGCTCATCACCTGAAGGTTGTGCGCGTGGGGCAGGGTACCCTAAGCTAAGCGTCTTCCTCAATAGTGAGGTCGTTCAGCGACACGCCAATGCGCCGCATCTGCGCCGCAACCGGCGGCCATATGTTTTCGAGAAAATGTGCACGCTCCGCTCGGCGAAGCCGCCGCGATGCGCCTTCGGCCACGAACATGCCAACTCCGCGCTTGACGGTGATCAGGCCATCGTCCTGAAAACTCTGGTACGCTTTGGCGACCGTCAGGGGGTTGGCCCCCTGTTTGGCGGCAAAGGCGCGGACGGAGGGCAGCATGTCGCCGTCCTGATATTCGCCGTCGAGAATCGAGGCAGATATTATGTCGCGCAAGCGCAGATAGACGGGTCTGGTTTCGTCGGCCATGACTGATGCAGTGCCATAATACAGCCGCTCACGTCAAGGTACTCTTAGGCAAGCGCTGCCCTATCTTGAGACGTTATATTTCCCATTCCGAAACGATTCTATTATAATCAGGGCGCGGGCGCTCCTCCAAAGGTCGGCCTGGGGTGCCGATGAACACGAACCCTGCAATCCGTTCATTCGCTGATCCGAATGCGTCACGCACCATGCTGTTGTAGGTTGGCCATCCGGTGAGCCAGCCTCCGGCATAGCCACTTGCATGCGTCGCATTCAGGAGATTCATGATGGCCGCGCCCACGGACAATTCCTGTTCCCAGACGGGAATCTTGCTCTCCGATTTGGGGCTGGAAATCGCCACTACCAAAGTCGGCGCCTGTATGGCGAATTGTCGCATGGAGTCGAGCTCCAGCCTCCCGGCGGCAGGATTCTCCGACTTGTACGCACGCTCCAGCAGGGCCGCCAACGCATCGCGCTGATCGGAACGCACGACTACGAACCGCCAAGGAGCAAGCTTGCCGTGATCCGGAGTTCGCGCCGCGACTTCGAGGATCACACGCAATTGCGCGGCGTCTGGGCCGGGCGCGACGAGATCACGCGGCTTACCGGATCGCCGGGTACGTAGCAGGGTCAGGGGAGAAGACAGGTCATTGAACATGGTGGCTAAATGGAACACGTATTGAAGGTGCGCAAGCATTCCCGAGAACGCTTGGAACAATATTCCCAATCGCAGCAACATTTTGACAGGCTGGGATTGATTGCGTTAGGCTGTCACTCAATCGCCTCCGTTGAGCAGGTGAAAGTCAAGCGCAAGGGTTCAGCCGGATGGCGACGCAATATGATCTGACCGATAAGTCGCAAGGAACGTTTCTGGGGCATCCGACAGGGCTCTTCGTCCTCTTCTTTGCCGAGATGTGGGAGCGTTTCTCCTATTATGGCATGCGCGCCCTGCTGATCTTCTATTTGACCAAGCATTTCCTGTTTGGCGACGACAAGGCCTATCTGATCTACGGTGCCTATACGTCGCTGGTGTATATCACACCCGTTATCGGCGGCTATCTGGCCGATCGTTATCTCGGCGCGCGCAAGGCAGTGCTTTGCGGCGGCATCTTCATAGCCATCGGTCATTTTCTAATTGCCATCACCGAGGGACCGACGGGCCAGAATACTTTCCACCTCAACGGCTTTTATCTGGCTCTGTCCTTCATCATCATCGGCACCGGCTTTCTGAAGGCCAATATTTCCGTAATGGTGGGCCAGCTTTATCCGCGCGACGATGTGCGCCGCGATCCCGCCTATTCGATCTTCTACATGGGCATCAACATCGGCGGCATGCTCGGGCCGATCGTATGTGGCATATTGGGGGAAACCATGGGCTGGGCCTGGGGCTTTGGGGCCGCTGGCGTCGGCATGTTGCTGGGCCTGGTCGTTTTCGTCCTCTGCCGCCCTACGCTACGCGGTGCAGGCGAACCTAGCGAGCCAATGATCCTGACGGAACGGTCGTCCCTGGGTATCAGCCGTGAATGGACCATCTACGCGGCTGCTGCCCTTTCCGTTATCGGGATTTGGGGCCTGATCCGTTATCAGGAAGTAGTGGGATATGCACTGCTGGCGTTTGCCTTGGCGACGGTGTTCTACATCCTCTACCGGATATTCACGACCATGACGAAGGTCGATCGTGACCGCATCCTGGCGGCGCTCTTCCTGATTGCGCTTAATCCGCTGTTCTGGGGGCTGTTCGAACAAGCGGGATCTTCGCTAAACATCTTCACGGACAGGCAGGTCGACCGCAATATCCTCGGTTGGGAAGTACCTGCCTCGGTTTTCCAGTCGGTCAACTCGCTTTTCATCATCCTGCTCGCGCCCTTGTTTGCGGTTCTGTGGACCGTGCTTGGGCGACGGAAAAAAGAACCCAACACTGCTGCCAAATTCGGCATCGGCCTGATCCTTATCGGCGTCGGCTTCCTGGTTCTGGTCGGCGGCGCGGCGGCCGCCGGGGCCGACTTGACGCCGGTCATCTTCATTTTTGGCATCTATCTGTTCCATACCATGGGCGAACTCTGCTTCTCGCCCGTAGGTCTCTCCGCGATGACGCGCCTCAGCGTCGGCAGCATCGCCGGGCTGATGATGGGAACTTGGTTCCTGGCCACCGCCGCCGGGAATTTCGTGGCAGGCTTGATCGCGCGGGCGACTGGCGGCGAAGGCGCGGGACCGGAGAAGGTGCTGGAAGTATATAGCCGATTGGGCTGGTCAGTCATGGTGGTGGGTATCCTCGTCGTGCTCGTTTCGCCCTTGATAAAGAGGATGATGCATCTCGACTTGTTGACCGATGCTGGTCCCGGACCGGGCGTTAGGGGAGCCGATGAAGCGGTCGTCGACGGCTACTCGATCAAGGAAGAACCCCGCTGATGCGTTTGAAGGCTATTTCACTGTGCATGCCGCTCTTGCTCGCGGCCTGCGCATCATCTTCCGAAGAGCCCAAGACTGCCAGCGCCAAGCCCTCTGGTTCGTCCACCGAACCCGAAAACCCGTACCCTTCGACCTATGCCCCTTATCCCGGAGTCCCGACCGCTATCCGAGGCGCGACCATTCTCGATGGCGAGGGTGGTCGGATCGAACGCGGCGTGGTCTTCCTTTCCGGGGGAAAGATCACCGCAGTCGGCGGGCCGGATACGCCGATCCCTGCCGATGTCGCAGTGTTCGACGGCACCGGCAAATATGTTACGCCCGGCATCATCGACATCCACAGCCATCTCGGCGACTACCCTTCGCCGTCAGTGGACGCGCTGAGCGACGGCAATGAAGCGACATCTCCCGTCACCGCCGACGTATGGGCAGAGCACAGCATCTGGCCGCAGGATCCGGGCTTCTCACGCGCGCTGGTAAATGGCGGTGTGACGTCGCTGCAGATACTTCCTGGTTCCGCGAACCTGTTCGGCGGGCGGGGCGTCACTCTCAAGAATGTGCCTGCCCGCACGCAGCAGGGCATGAAGTTCCCCGGCGCGCCTTACAGCCTGAAGATGGCGTGCGGCGAAAACCCAAAGCGCGTCTATGGCGCTAAGGGGCGTCAACCGAGCACGCGCATGGGCAACATCGCCGTCGATCGCCAGACCTGGATCAAAGCGCGTGCCTATCAGATCAAGCGCGCCGCGAACAAGGAACAGATGCGCGACTTGGCCATGGAGACGCTGGCCGACGTGTTGGAGGGCAAGATCCTTGTCCACAACCACTGCTATAGAGCGGACGAGATGGCCAACGTCATCGATATGAGCAAGGAGTTCGGCTACAAGGTGACTGCGTTCCACCACGCCGTCGAAAGCTATAAGATCGCCGATCTTCTGAAGCAGAACGGCATCTGCTCGGCGATGTGGGCGGACTGGTATGGCTTCAAGATGGAAAGCTATGACGGCATCCGCGAGAATATCCCGCTCGTTCAGAATGCTGGGGCCTGCGCCATCGTCCACAGCGACGATGAGAATGGAATTCAGCGCCTCAACCAGGAGGCATCGAAGGCGCGGGCCGCGGGCAAGCGCATGGGCATCGACATCCCCGAAGAGGTCGCTTGGGAGTGGCTGAGCTATAACCCGGCGAAAGCGATGGGCATCGCGGATCAAACCGGCAGCCTCAAGGTTGGCAAGATGGCTGATGTCGTGCTTTGGAACGGCAATCCATTCAGCATCTACACGCGTCCGGAACGCGTCTGGATCGATGGCGCGCTGATGTACGATGCCAATGATCCGAAGCGACGCCCCGTCAGTGATTTCGAACTGGGTCAGATCGGCGCAGGAGATACGAAATGATGCGCCGACCCCTCGCCCTGTTCGCCAGCGTAGTTGCGCTGTCCTTTGTCACCGCACCTGTCTCGGCGCAGACGATTGCTATCACCGGGGGAAAGCTTGCCATAGGCGACGGCTCGGAGCCTATCGACAATGGCACCGTCGTGATCGTCAATGGCAAGGTGGTCGCTGCTGGCGCCGGGGTGGCAGTCCCGGCGGGGGCGCAACGGATCGATGCAACCGGCCAATGGGTCACGCCGGGCATAATGTCCGGTTTCTCACGCGTGGGTCTGGTGGAAGTGGAAGCTGTCGGCGAAACGGAAGACAGCGAGGCTCCTAAATCGCCCTTTTCCGCCGCGATCGATGTCGCGCCCGCCGTCAATCCTTTGGTCAATCCCGTTGCCATCAATCGGACCAGCGGCGTCACTCGCGCTGTGGTCGTTCCCTCCGCGGGTGCCAGCATATTCGCAGGGCAGGGTGCGATCATCGACCTCGGCGCAGATATGAACGCGATTACGCAGGCGCGTGCGTTTCAATATGTAGAGTTGGGCGAGGCCGGCGCGGACAAAGCCGGTGGCAGCCGCGCCGCTGCGCAGTTGATGTTCCGGACGTTGCTTGGCGAGGCTCAGGACTATGCCCGCAACCCGGCGGCGTACGACGGCCGATCAAAGGACAATCTGCTTCTTCGCGCGGATGCAAAGGCGCTCGTGCCCGTCGTGCAGGGGAAGGTGCCGTTGCTCGTCCATGTCGAGCGAAGTGCGGACATCCTCAGCGTCATTGCCCTGCGCGAGGAATTTGCCGCGCTGAAGATCGTGCTCGTCGGCGCATCGGAGGGCTGGCGGGTGGCGCCGCAGATTGCTGCTGCCCGGATACCTGTCATCGCCGCCGGTCTTACCGATCTGCCCTCCAGCTTCGAAAAGCTGGCCGCGACGCAATCGAACGTCGGCCGGATGATGGAGGCGGGAGTGCTGGTGGCGCTGGGTCTCACCGAAGGCAACGACGCCGTGCAGCTTCGATGGGCCATGCAGCAGGCCGGGAACATGGTCGCGCTCCAGAAGATCCCCGGCGCGACCGGGCTAAGCTGGGGTCAGGCGTTCCGCACGATCACCTCTGCTCCCGCCGAAGCTTTGGGCGTTGGGGACCGTCTGGGTTCCTTGCGCGCGGGGCGGGTTGGCGATGTCGTGATATGGGACGGCGATCCGCTGGAACTCAGCTCGGCAGCGACCGCTGTGTTCATAGACGGCAAACAGCAGCCACTTGAAAACCGGCAGACGAAGTTGCGCGATCGCTATGCGATACCCGCCCCCGGAACACTGCCGAAAGCCTATGATCATTGATCTTCATGCCGTGGCTGTTCCCCGCTTGCGGCTCCAGTAATCTCTGATGTCGCGCCGCAACTCTCCTGCACAGAGATAGAGGGCGATGACGTTCGGAACAGCCATCAGGAAAAAGCTGCAATCCACTATGCTGATGACGCGGCCTAGATCGATGACTGCGGCGGGTGGCAGCGCAACGATATAGAGGATTTTGTAGGTCAATTGGGCACGCGGTTTGTGCCCGAAGAGATAGCCCCACGCCTGCAGCCCGTAGAAGCCCCATGCCACCAGCGTCGAATATGCGAACAGCACCACTGCGATTGCAAGCACATAAGGGAACCAAGTCGCGACCCCGGCAAATGCGGCGGTGGTGATGTCTATACCCTCTAGCCCATCATTCCATGTCCCGGCAACGACGAGCGCCAGTCCTCCCAAGGCGCAGACGATCATCGTGCCGAGCAGAGGTTCCAGCAGCGCCACCATCCCCTCCGAAACAGGCTCGTCGGTCCGGGCGAGGCTATGCGCCATGACCGCCGATCCCACGCCTGCTTCGCTGGCAAATACCGCGCGGCGCATACCCGCGACGAACGCCCCGACCGCTCCGCCTGTCGCGGCGGTGCCGGACCATGCTCCATTCCAGATCTGCGCCAGCGCTGCCGGGATGGCGTCTGCGTTGATAATCAGGACCGCGAACACGCCGATCAGGTACACGGCCACCTTCAGCGGCGTCAGGCGACTGGCCACGCGGCCGAGCCAGGCCGCGCCGCCCAGCGTCACTAGCGACACCGCAAGCGCGAGCCCAATTCCGTAGACCCAACCATTGGTGAAGCCCGTCACGGCCGAGACTGCGGCGTAGCTCTGATTGACCTGCACCATCGGAATGGCGCCGAATAGCGCGAAGAAAGCATATACCGCTCCGACAGCGAAACCGACGCGAGGCCATCCTTGCCGTGCGAGCACCGCTTTCAGGACATACATCGGGCCGCCATGGACATGGCCTTGCGCGTCCAGAACCCGATACTTCAGGCCGAGAGTCACTTCCGCCATCTTCACCGTCATCGCGAACCAGCCGATCACGAACATCCACAGGATGGCGCCGGGTCCGCCCATGGTGAGCGCCACCGCCACGCCGGCGATGTTGCCCAGGCCGATAGTCCCTGCCAGCGCAGTCGTCAGCGCGGCGAACTGGCTGACGTCGCCCTTTGCCTCGCCTTCGCGCGGCTGGGTGCGCAGCACGTGAAGGGCATGTCCGACTGCCCGCAAATTGGGAAAGCCGAGCCATATGGTGAAGAATAGCATCGGCAGGGCCAGATAGAGCACGATCAGTTCGATCTGCGCTCCAAACATCGGAACCTTGAAAAACACGGCGGCGGAAAGTGCATCGACGGCACGATTGAACGATTCCATCTGTTCTGAATGGCCCTACCATGGTGGAATGTCGATGTAATTTGGGTATAGGCTGAAGCAGAGGGCGGCTTCCGTCCGTCAGGCTACACAAAGTGCGGAGCGGGCATGAGCAGGCAATATTTCGGTACTGATGGCATAAGGGGGCGAACCAACGCCTGGCCCATGACGCCGGACCTCGCGATGAAGGTTGGCATGGCCGCCGGCACGCATTTCCTGCGGGGCAAGCATCGCCATAGGGTCGTGATCGGCAAGGATACGCGGCTGTCGGGCTATATGGTCGAGAACGCTCTGGTCGCGGGCTTTACCGCGGTAGGCATGGATGTCGTGCAATTCGGGCCCATCCCGACGCCAGCCGTGGCCATGCTGGCCCATTCTATGCGCGCCGATCTGGGCGTGATGATCTCCGCCAGTCACAATCCCTTTTATGACAATGGCATCAAGCTGTTCGGACCTGATGGCTACAAGCTGTCCGACGCAGACGAGTTGAAGATCGAATCATTGCTGCAGGGCGAAATTGCGCTGGCCGCGTCTTCCGATATCGGACGTGCGCGCCGCGTGGAGGATGCTCGTGGGCGTTATATTCACGCAGTGAAATCCAGCTTTCCTGCCGAGCTGCGTCTCGATGGCCTGCGGATCGTCATCGACTGCGCCAATGGCGCCGCCTATCAGGTCGCTCCATCTGCCCTGTGGGAGCTTGGCGCGGAGGTCATTGCGGTAGGCGTGACGCCCAACGGCACGAACATCAACGACGGCTGTGGCTCCACTTCACCATTGCTGCTGCAGGAAACGGTGCTCTCGTCCGGCGCCGACATCGGCATTGCGCTGGATGGCGATGCGGATCGCCTCATCATAGTCGACGAAAAGGGCAAGATCGTGGACGGCGACCAGATCATGGCGCTGATCGCGGCAAACTGGGCGCGCGACGGTGCATTGCGGGGTGGTGGGCTGGTCGCGACCGTGATGTCCAACCTCGGTCTTGAGCGATTTTTGAGCGGGCAGGGGATTGCCTTGGAACGCACTCAGGTCGGCGACCGATATGTGCTGGAACGAATGCGGGAGGGCGGCTTCAACGTGGGCGGCGAACAGTCGGGCCACATGATCCTGTCCGATTATGCGACGACTGGAGACGGCACTATTGCGGCCTTGCAGGTGCTCGCCGCGCTGGTGCGCAGCGGCAAGCCTGCCAGCGAGCTACTCGATCAGTTCGATCCTGTCCCCCAGCTTCTGAAGAACGTGCGCTTCTCTGGCGGCAAGCCACTGGACCATCACGATGTCCAGCGGACCATCGCACAGGCCGAGTTGGAGCTGAACGGCACAGGCCGCCTTGTGATCCGGCCATCCGGCACCGAGCCGGTGATCCGTGTCATGGCGGAGGGCGACAGCGCCGCGCAGGTACAGGATGTGGTCGACCGGATCTGCGCCGCGGTGGAAAAGGCTGCCGCCTGACATGCTGGAAATGCGTCCCGACTGCGAACGCTGCGGCACGGATCTGCCTGCCGATGCTCCAGGTGCTTTCATCTGCTCGTTCGAGTGTACCTTCTGCGCCCCCTGTGCGGAGGTGCTGGATGATCGTTGCCCGAATTGTGGCGGGGAGTTGATGGACCGCCCGACGCGCGTAGGGAAATCCTTGAACGCCAATCCTGCATCGGCGGAACGGAAGTTCAAGGGATGACCATTCCTCGCATCTTGATCATCGCCGGGTCCGACAGCGGCGGCGGTGCGGGCATTCAGGCTGACATCAAGACAGTGACGATGCTCGGCGGCCATGCGACGACGGCCATCACTTCCGTCACAGCGCAGAACACGAGAGGCGTGCAGGCCGTTCACGTCATTCCGTCGCCTATGGTCATCGAGCAAATCGACAGCGTAGCTGGGGACCTGGGCGTCGATGCAATCAAGATCGGCATGATAGGATCTCCGCAGACCGCGCATGCAGTCGCGGATCGCCTGGCTGCTCTTGATGGCGTCCCCATCATCTTCGATCCTGTGATGGTTGCCACCAGTGGCGCGACGCTCGCCGATGCCGCTACGGTCGCCGCGTTCGAAAGGCTGATGGGCATGGCGCTGATCATCACGCCGAATGTGCCCGAGTTGTGCGTTCTTACTGGCTTGGCGATTGACAATGCCGATGATCTTGAAGCTGCTGGGCAAGTGCTCGCACGCCGGTTTGGCTGTGCAGTGCTGGCAAAGGGGGGCCATTTGCCCCATCAGCCTCAAGACGATGCCCCGAGCGTCCACGACTTGCTGATCCGCGCTTCGGGGGTAAGCGAATATCGGATGCCTCGCATCGAAACGCGGCACAGCCACGGCACAGGCTGTACCTTGGCAAGTGCGGTGGCAGTAGGGCTGGGCCGCGGACTCTCCGTCGAAGACGCAGTGGACCGCGCCGAGGCATTTGTTGCAGGCGCGCTGTTTCATGCGCCCGGTATCGGCGAAGGTCATGGCCCACTCGGTCATGCGATGGGCACGACACCCTTTTATCATACGCTCGCCGCTGCCGATGCGAACGGATTGGATGCGTCTGCTCTTGCTGCGCAATGGGGGGACCGTGCCTGATTTTAGTTATGAGCTGCGTCACAGCGGTTATGTTGCAGCCGTGGACGAAGCGGGCCGCGGACCGCTCGCCGGACCTGTGGTTGCCGCAGCAGTCATACTCGACCCCGCGAACTGTCCGGAAGGGATCGACGACAGCAAGGCGCTTTCGCCCGCACGCCGTGCGGCAGCGGAGAAGGAGATACGAGCTAAAGCGCTGTGCTTCGCAATCGGCATAGCCAGTGTCGAGGAGATCGACAGCCTCAACATCCTGTGGGCGAGCATGCTGGCGATGACGCGGGCGGTGGAAGCGCTTTCCCACAATTGTGCCCATGTGCTTGTCGACGGCAATCGGTGCCCGAAATGGCATTATCCCTCCACGCCGGTCATTGGCGGAGATGCGCTGTGCCTGTCCATTGCAGCGGCTTCCATCCTGGCCAAGGAAGAACGCGACCGGATGATGGTCGAGGCGGCGCGCACGCATCCCCATTATGGATGGGAGAGCAACAAGGGCTACGGCAGCCCGGCGCATCTCGAAGCCCTCCGGCAGCATGGTCCCACGCCTATCCACAGGCGCAGCTTCGCTCCGGTAGCTCAGATGCTTCTTCTCTGAGCCAGAAAAATCAAAAAGCGGATTGTGAGTCCTGAGAGTCACACCACGACATATTGAGTCCTTGTGGGCCGAGTGGACTCAAGATGTCGTGGCTACTCCATTCGTTCTCTTCTCCTGCTCCTTTCCAGACCGACTGCCCATAAGCTTTTGAACTTGACGGCGGAGTCGCAAGGACTCATCCCGTGGGTCAGACGATTTGGGGGCAGATGATATGGGCGTCATGGAACGCGTTGGTACGCGTCGGAAGAAAAGTGCTGCTGTCACGCCGCAGGTAGATGCCCCGCTGGACGCGGATCGCCTGATCCGGGGCGATTGCATCGCGGAGATGGCAAAGCTGCCGGACGCATGCGTCGACATGATCTTCGCAGACCCCCCCTATAATCTCCAGCTTGGCGGCGACCTGTTTCGGCCCGAGGGCGGGCGCGTGGATGCCGTCGATAATGATTGGGACAAGTTCGACACCCTGGCCGCGTACGATCGCTTTACCGCGCTCTGGCTCAAGGAAGCGCGCCGTATTCTGAAGCCGAACGGCACCATATGGGTCATCGGCAGCTATCATAATATTTTTCGCGTGGGCGCTACTTTGCAGGATCAGGGCTTCTGGATCCTGAACGACATCATCTGGCGCAAGGCGAACCCGATGCCCAATTTCAAGGGCACGCGCTTCACCAACGCACATGAAACGCTGATCTGGGCGAGCCAGGGCGAGGACGCACGCTACACCTTTAACTACAAGGCGATGAAGACGCTCAACGACGAGTTGCAGATGCGCTCGGACTGGGTCTTGCCGATCTGCGGTGGGCAAGAGCGGTTGAAGCGTAACGGCACCAAGGCGCACCCGACGCAAAAGCCCGAGGCGCTGCTGTATCGGGTGCTGCTGGCCTGTACGAAGCCGGGGGATGTGGTGCTTGATCCGTTCTTCGGGACTGGGACCACTGGGGCGGTGGCCAAGCGGCTCGGTCGTAAATGGATCGGCATCGAGCGGGAAGACAGCTATATCGAAGTTGCTCTTGAGCGCATCGCCGAAGCGCTCCCGCTCGATGAATCCGCGCTTTCGATCATGCAATCCGCGCGTCAAGCGCCGAAGGTCGCGTTTGGCACTCTCGTGGAGACGGGCTATCTGGCGCCGGGCACTATGCTGACGGACTCCCGGCGTCGCTGGCAGGCCACCGTTCGTGCGGATGGCTCGTTGTCAGTGGGCGGCGATACGGGATCGATCCACAAGATCGGCGCAACGCTTCAAAATGCGCCTTCCTGTAACGGCTGGACCTTCTGGCATTGCGAGACGAACGAAGGGCTCAAGCCCATCGATATGCTTCGGCAGACGTATCTGCTCGCCACTCAGCCCTGATTAGTAATGGCCGTTAGCCCGCCGTTCCTCATTTAGGCGTATCATCGGCGCTGACAGCCGCTGGCGAGGCGGGGCGCTTGTCCAGCATTTCGGCTGCCTCGTTCAATGCCCGCGCTTCACTCGCCGAAACGCCACCCACGCTTTCGCTTGAACTGTCAATGTCACACGCGGAAACAGGTAGGGCGAGGCTAAGGGCGAGTATTACGTGCCAGCGCATATTCAGCTTTCCGCATCATGGCAGTCGATCTGCCGGGTCGCCTTTATGAAAAAGGAGCCGCTCTTCGTCTGAAGAACGACTCCCTTTCAATCATCCGTAATCGGATGATCGCGAATTACATTGCGTTAGCAGCGTTCGTCGCGTTCGCTGCAGCATTGGTGGCATTGCCAGCCGCATTGGTCGCGTTCTCAGCCGCATTCATTGCGTTCTCAGCTGCATTGGTCGCGTTTTCCACGGCAACGTTCTCAGTGACGTTGGTGGTGTTTTCCGCGCCACCCGAGCAAGCGGCGAGGCCAAGCGAAGCGGCAAGAACGAGCGACAGAGAAATAGACTTGGACATGGGCAAACCCCTCTTAAAGATAAAACCGTGCAGGTCCGCTAAATGGTTAGCTCACCCCCGAGCCTGCAACCGCGGTATCTACTGCCTTGCTGCAACGATGGCAATCCCTATCCTGCACCGCACAATTTCTTGGTTTTTGGCGCGATCCCGGCTCATCATTGCCAATTGACGTATATAAAGAAATCTTTATATAGATGCCATGCCTTTGATCGACCTCTTCCATGCCCTGGGCGACACTACGCGGCTGCGCATCATGCACTTGCTGCGGGCGATGGAACTTGCCGTTGGTGAGATCGCGCAAGTCGTCGGGCAAAGCCAGCCGCGGGTATCCCGGCACATCAGGATATTGGTGGAAGCTGGCCTCGTCGAAAAGCGCAAGGAAGGCAACTGGGTCTTTCTGGCGCTTAGCCGGGACGCGAGCCTGTCGCCGCTGTTCGCGCTGTTCGACAGCGTCGAGACTTCAGACAGCGAGGCGCTTTGGCAGGCAGCGGACCTGGCGCGTCTTGCTGCCGTGCGCAACGATCGCGCTCGCGCTGCTGACGAGTACTTCGCCGAACATGCCGAAGAGTGGGATGCGATCAGATCGCTCCATGTATCGGAGCGTGAAGTCGAAGCGGCCATGTATTCGGCTCTAGGGGAAGCGCCGGTCGGTCATTTGCTCGACATCGGTACTGGAACAGGCCGGATGATCGAGCTATTCGGCCCCGATGCCCAGCTTGTCACGGCCATAGATCGCAGCCCCGAGATGCTTCGGCTCGCCCGCGCAAAACTGCCCGGGGATGCCGCCGACAAATACCGCCTGCTGATCGGCGATTTCAATGCGCTGCCGGTTGGAGATGCCGCTGCTGACACCGTGATCCTTCATCAAGTCCTGCATTATGCCCAGGCGCCCGAGACTGTTATTGCCGAAGCGGCTCGCGTCCTGACTCATGAAGGCCGCCTGCTGATCGCGGATTTCGCGCCCCATGAGCGGGAAGATCTGCGGATTCGCGATCAGCATGCGCGCCTTGGCTTTTCCAGCGCGCAGATGCAGGGGTGGTTCGCAGCAGCCGGGTTGGACCTGATATCCGAAGACACGCTTCCCGGTGGGGAACTCACGGTTAAAATATGGTTAGGGCGCAGGCATATGGCACAGGTGGTGCCGATCGAGTCCAGCGCCTTGAAAGCCAGCGCCTTGAAAGGACGTACAGCATGACATTTTCTCTGTCGCAGATGGAGGAGGCGCGCCGCGCGCTCGACGTGCCGCTCTTCGCAGACCTTTCAGGAGACGCGCAGGTCAGTTTCGAGTTTTTCCCGCCGAAGAGCGAGAAGATGGAGCAGCAACTGTGGAGCAGCATCGAAACGCTGGCACCCTTGGGGCCGCGTTTCGTATCCGTGACGTATGGCGCGGGCGGATCGACGCGCGAGCGCACGCATGCGACCGTTGCGCGGATCGCGAAGGAAACCAGCCTGTCCGCGGCTGCGCATTTGACATGTGTCGGCGCAAGCAAGGACGAGATTGCGGAGGTCGCCGACGCCTACTGGCAGTCGGGCGTTCGTCATATCGTCGCCCTGCGCGGCGACCCGCCGGTGGAGGGGCAGGCCTTCCTTCCCCATCCGCAGGGCTATGCCAGCGCGGCGGAATTGGTGATGGGCCTGAAGGCGCTGCATCCCTTCGACATTTCCGTGGCCGCCTATCCCGAAACCCATCCGGAAGCAGTCGATGCGAGGAGCGATCTCGACAATTTGAAGCGCAAGATCGATGCCGGGGCGAACCGAGCGATCAGCCAGTTCTTCTTCTCGGCGGATGCCTATTTTCGTTTCCGTGATGCTGCCGCTGCGGCGGGCATAAGTGCGGAAATCGTGCCCGGCATATTGCCCGTCTCGAACGTTGGGCAAACGCGCAAATTTGCGGCGATGTGCGGCGCAGAGATCCCGTCCTGGATGGTTCGCCTGTTCGAAGGGCTGGACGAACATCCCGCAACGCGCCAGCTTGTGGCGGCGACGATAGCCGCCGAGCTTTGCCGGAAGCTCTATGCAGGCGGGGAGCGGCATTTCCACTTCTATACGCTAAACCGGGCTGAGCTGAGCTATGCCATCTGCCATCTGCTCGGCTTGCGTCCCGCGGTCACGGCAACTCCGAAGGAACTGGTCGCATGAGCATTCGCGAAACCTTCCTCGCCGCCGCGCGCGAGCGGATTTTGATGACGGATGGCGCGTTCGGGACGGAAATCCAGAACTGGAAGCTGTCCGAGGCCGATTACGCCGGAACGCTCGGGCTTTCGAAGGACCAGAAGGGCAATAATGACATTCTGGCGCTGACGAAGCCGGAGGTGCCGGAGAAGATCACTCAGGATTATCTGGATGCCGGGTCGGACATGGTATCGACCAACACGTTCAGTGCAAACCGGATCAGTCAGGCCGATTATGCCGCCGAACATCTGGTCGCGGAGATCAACATCGCCTCGGCGCAGATTGCGCGTCGATTGGCCGATGCAGCCGCGGCCAAGGATGGGAAGCCCCGCTTCGTGGCGGGCGCGATCGGGCCCACGAACAAGACTTTGTCGCTCTCGCCGGACGTCAATGATCCGGGGTTCCGGGAGATCGACTTCGATGAACTGACTGCTGTGTATCGCGAGCAGTGCGATGCGCTAATCGTCGGCGGGGTAGATTTCATCCTGATCGAAACGGTCTTTGATACTTTGAACGCCAAGGCCGGGATCATGGCCGCGCGCCAGGCTGCCGAAGCGGCGGGCAAGGACGTGCCGATCATGATGTCGATGACATTGACCGACTTGTCGGGCCGCAATCTGTCCGGCCACACTGTCGAAGCGTTCTGGTATGCGGTGCGCCATGCGAAGCCGATCACCATCGGCCTTAACTGCTCCTTCGGCGCGGAGCAGCTTCGTCCGCATGTGAAGACCCTGTCCGGCATCTGCGATACGCTGATCATGGTTTATCCCAATGCAGGCTTGCCCAACGAACTTGGTGCCTATGACGAGTTGCCGGAGGAAACTTCGGCGCTGGTTCGGCAATGGGCCGTCGAAGGGCAGGTCAATGTCCTTGGCGGCTGCTGTGGATCGACGCCCGCGCATATCGCCGCTATCGCCAACGCGGTTTCCGATCTTCCGCCCCGCGCCATCCCGGTGCCGCCGGTCTTTACACGGCTCGCCGGGCTGGAACCGATGAACATTGCCGCATAAGAATGCCTCGCAGCTTTTTGAAAAGATTGCCCCAATGAATCAGCCGTCTACCGCCCAGTTCGTCAACATCGGCGAGCGCACCAACGTCACCGGATCGGCGAAGTTCAAGAAGCTCGTCATGGCGGGCGACTATGCCGCGGCCGTGGAAATTGCGCGGCAGCAGGTCGAGAGCGGCGCTCAGATCGTCGATGTCAACATGGACGAAGGGCTGCTCGACGCAGAGTTCGCCATGACGACCTTCCTCAAGCTGATCGCTGCGGAGCCGGACATCGCCCGGGTGCCGCTGATGGTCGACAGCTCGAAATGGAGCGTCATCGAGGCGGGGCTGAAATGCGTGTCCGGCAAGCCCATCGTCAACTCGATCAGCATGAAGGAAGGCGAAGAGGCGTTTCTGCATCATGCGCGGCTGTGCATGGCCTATGGCGCGGCCGTGGTCGTGATGGCCTTCGATGAAGTAGGGCAGGCGGATACGAAGGAGCGGAAGGTCGAGATTTGCGGCCGCGCCTATGACCTGCTGACGGGCATCGGCTTTCCGCCCGAAGATATCATCTTCGACCCCAACATCTTCGCCGTCGCCACGGGCATAGACGAACATCGCCGCTACGCCATCGACTTCATCGAGGCATGCCGCGAGATCAAGGTGCGCTGCCCGCATTGCCATATCTCGGGCGGCGTATCGAACCTCTCGTTCAGCTTTCGCGGCAATGAGCCTGTCCGCCGCGCCATGCACAGCGTGTTCCTGTATCACGCGATTCAGGCGGGCATGGATATGGGCATCGTCAATGCCGGGCAGCTGGATGTTTATGATGCCATCGATCCCGAACTGCGCGAGGCGTGCGAAGACGTTATCTGGGACAAAAGGGAAGATGCGACCGATCGCCTGATCGCGCTGGCCGAGAAATATCGCGGCACCGATGCGGTTGCTGAAAAGGCCGCCGAGGAATGGCGCGGCTGGGCTGTCGAACGGCGCCTGGAACATGCGCTGGTCAAGGGCATCGACATGTATGTTGTCGATGATACCGAGGAAGCCCGCCAGCGTTTCGCCAAGCCCATTGAAGTCATCGAAGGCCCTTTGATGGACGGCATGAATGTGGTCGGCGACCTGTTCGGATCGGGCAAGATGTTCCTGCCGCAGGTGGTGAAATCGGCCCGCGTCATGAAAAAGGCGGTGGCGCATCTGCTCCCCTATATCGAGGCGGCCAAGGAGCCGGGCGCAAAGGGCAAGGGCAAGATCATCATGGCGACCGTCAAGGGCGACGTCCATGACATCGGCAAGAACATCGTCGGCGTTGTTCTCCAGTGCAATGGCTTCGATGTTGTCGATCTTGGCGTGATGGTGCCGTGGACGACGATCCTCCAGGCCGCGAACGAGAACAACGCGGACATGATAGGCTTGTCCGGCCTCATCACGCCTTCGCTTGACGAGATGGTGACGGTCGCCGAGGAAATGCAGCGGTCCGGCATGACCATGCCGTTGCTGATCGGAGGCGCAACCACGTCCAAGGTTCATACCGCCTTGCGTATCGCGCCTGCCTTTGAAGGGCCGGTTGTGCATGTTCTGGACGCCAGCCGTGCTGTCGGCGTGGCCACCGCCCTTGTCAGCGAAACGCAGCGCAATGATTTCGTCGCCAAGGTTGCGGACGAATATGAGCATGTCCGCCTCGCTCGAGCAGGCAAGGGGCAGAGCGCACTCATCAGTATAGAGGACGCCCGCGCCAACGCGTTCGAAATAGACGAAGCACTGAAACCGCCGCCGCCCGTAAAGCCTGGTGTCCACGCTTTCCCTGATTGGGACCTGGCGGACCTGCGGGAGTATATCGACTGGACGCCGTTCTTCCGGGCGTGGGAACTGGCAGGCAATTATCCTGCGATCCTGACCGATCCAGTGGTAGGCGAAAGCGCCAGCAGCCTGTTCGCCGATGCCCAGAAGATGCTCGACCGGATCATCGATGAGAAGTGGCTTGTCGCCAAGGGCGTCGCGGCCCTCTGGCCCTGCCGCCGCGAAGGTGACGATGTCATCATTCATGTCGAAGACGAAAAGCACATCCGCATGCCGTTCCTTCGCCAGCAGATCGCCAAGCGGGAAGGGCGGGCGAACATGTGCCTTGCCGACTTCATCAGCCATGACGGAGACTGGATCGGCGGTTTCGCGGTGACGACCGGGCATGGCATCGAACCGCATCTTGCGAACTTCAAGGCGCATTATGACGACTATTCGGACATATTGCTGAAGGCGCTGGCGGATCGCTTGGCCGAAGCCTTCGCCGAGCGGCTGCACAAGCATGTGCGCACCGACCTTTGGGGCTATGCGGCTGGCGAGCAACTGGACAACGAAGCGCTGGTACGCGAGCAATATCGCGGTATCCGCCCGGCCCCCGGCTATCCCGCCTGCCCGGATCACAGCCAGAAGCCGATATTGTTCAAGATGCTGGACGCTGTTCACAATACCGGCATCACTCTGACGGACAGCTTCGCGATGTTGCCGACGGCGGCAGTGAGCGGCTTCTATTTCGGCCACCCGCAGTCGGAATATTTCGGAGTGGCGCGCGTGGGTCGTGATCAGCTGGAAGACTATGCCGCACGCAGGGAAGTCGATCTGGCTACGGCCGAACGCTGGTTGCGCCCAAATCTGGATTGACGACCCGTAGCAGGAAAGATGGTTAAGCCATTGGCTTGGCAGCAGCACCTTGCGCTACTGCTTGTCCCATGAAATTGCCAGCCATAGCTCTTGTGCTCGTCACCGCCCTCGCATCCACGGCTCTTGCGCAGCAGCGTAGCGGGCCATTCGTGGTCGCGGAAAGCGGTAGCGGGTTTGGCACTCTTGCCGATGCGGTCAACGCCATCGGCAGCGGAACGGGCACCATCCTGATAGCGTCCGGCACCTATCGCGACTGCGCCGTGCAGTCGGAAGGTTCCATCACCTACCGCGCTGCCGCGCCTGGCAAAGCGATCTTCGATGGCGGCATTTGCGAGGGAAAGGCTGCTCTCGTGTTGCGCGGACGGTCGGCTACTGTCGAAGGACTCATATTTCAGAACATGCGCGTACCGGACGGAAATGGGTCGGGCATCCGACTGGAGCAGGGCGATCTCAACGTTGACAACAGCCTCTTTCGGAACAGCGAAGAAGGCATATTGACGCATGACGATCCCGCCCACGCCATTCGCATCGACCGCTCCACCTTCTCCCGCCTTGGCCGGTGCGATCGCGATTTGTCCTGCGCGCACAGCATCTATATCGGTCAATATGGGAGCCTGACGGTCACGCGCTCCCGGTTCGAGGCAGGCAATGGCGGCCACTATGTGAAGAGCCGCGCCGCGCGCGTCACGATCCGCGACAACAGCTTCGATGACAGCCAGGGCCGCCTGACCAATTATTCGATCGATCTGTCTAACGGGTCCGCGGGCACGATCACCAATAACGAGATGGTGCAGGGCAAGGACAAGGAAAACTGGTCCGCCTTCATCACCGTGGCGCCGGAGGGCCGTACCAACGACTCGTCCGGGCTAGATATCAGCGGCAACAGCGCCTCGTTCGTGCCCGGCCTAGATCGGCAAAGCACGTTCGTCGCGAACTGGACCGACGACCGTGTAAAGATCGGTGCCAACAAGCTGGCGGCCGGGGTGAAAGTCACCGACCGCCGCTGACACTATCTAGCGGCGCAGCTATCTCCGGCACCTGCATCGATATCCAGACAGCGACCATCGATTTCGCCTGCGGGCACCGCCAACCCAATCTGCGCGGCCAGCGTCGGCAGAATATCTACCGTTTCCACGCCGAGGGGCTGCTCGAACGGCTGAATCCCCTTGCGCCAGAACAGGATCGGCACGCGCCGGTCGTAATCCCACGGGCTGCCATGAGTGGCGACATAGCCCTTGGTCGGATCGTAGATCGGCGTGACTCGCGGTTTCAACATCACCAGGAAATCCCCGGAACGCGGGGCGTAGAAACTCGCACGTGCCTCCTGAAGAAGCGACCAGCGCTCCGGCGGGCCAGAAGGCGCAGGCGTGGCGGCGATCTGCTCCGCCGTGAACACCGCCTCGACCTGCGGCTGCGCACGAATCATCGCCAGTGCTTCCGTCTTCACTCTGGCACGCTGGGAAGCCGTCAGCGCCTTCGAGATATACATGTCGCCAGCGGGGCCATCGCCATAGATCAACTGCCCTGTCAGTCCAAGCTTCAGTCCGATGGCGTCGCTCAAGGCCTTGGGGGCCAGAGCCTCGGTGACGCGCTGGGCATCGGGCGCTCCGTGCTGGCGGTTACGTTCGGGCAAGTCATGACCGCCATGGTCCGCCGTCAGCACGACTTCATAATCCAGGCCGCTCTTGTCCAGCCGGTCGAAGAATGCACCCAGTTCGCGATCTGCGGCCGCGAGCTGCAGGCACATTTCGGCGCCGCTGGTTCCGTAGGTATGTCCGACATAGTCAGTCGCCGACATGCCGATGGAGATGATATCGGTCTGTGCCTGCTTGCCCAGCGCCATATCTTCGATGAGCGCAGCCGCCAGCACCAGCGTCGCCGCATCCTGCTCCGGCGATGCGCGGAACGCTCTGGCGTCACCGGCAGCGCGGGCGAAGTGGCCGGTGCCCACAGTCTTTCCAGCGCCAATACTGATCGGCAGGTCTTTGCCGGTGCAAAAGTCGGGCAACTCCATCGGTGGCCGGTCCTGTCCTATCAATGTGGCGATGCTTGCATTGACCTTTGCGACCAGCGGCGTCTCCGGAACGCCCTTGTAGCTCACATAGCTCTTTCCCCCCCACCACCATGTCTGCTCGATGTTCGGGCCCCCCATCATGATAGCAGCGCGGTCCTTGCCCGCCACGGATACCACGCGGGTTGCCGGATTGGCTTTCTTCATACGCCCGCCAAGCGTCGGCACGCGCAGATGCAGCGGCGAGGCAACATAATCGCCACTGCTGCTGCCCGGCTGCGTCTCGTCTTCGGCGCAGTAGACTGCCTTGTCGCTCCGCCCGACCGAGAGATCGAACCATGTATTGGCGATGATGCCGGTGCGAGCAGGACGGCTCCCCGTCAGGATGGTGCTATGGCCGGGGCAGGTCTCGGTCGCGGCATGGCTTTGATAGCCGTGCGAAAAGACCACGCCATTGGAGAGGCGGGCAAGGCCGCCGGTGAAGTGCTGGCGATACTCCTCGAACAAATTGCCCGAGAACTGGTCCATCGATATGGCGATGATCAGCTTCGGCGGGGCGGAAGGTTGCGCGGGAGCGGCTGCCGGCATGACGGTCGCAAGCGCGGCAATTGCAGTTTTGGCGAGGATGAAGCGGCGCAAATCTGAACTCCTTGATCGGGCGACCGGAGGACTTTCTTCAAGTCTCTTCTTTCTTGCCCGGAATAAAAGTAAAGGCATCTCCAACGTCGGACGGACAGGAGTATCGGCACCTGCCGTCTCGCCGCATGCGAGATCCCAATGCGAACCATTTATGTCCTCCTGATGACGTTGGCGAGCCTGTTCGTCACTGCTCCGGCGATTGCGCAGATCGGCGCGTTCGGCGGCGCCGAGCCGAATATCGCCGCAAAGCTGCAGGCGGAAAGCAATGCTCCCGCGCCGGGAAGGCCATTGACGATAGCTTTCGTCATGACGCCCAAGCCCGGCTGGCATGGATATTGGGAGAATCCCGGCGACGCTGGCATTGGCATGACGGTGAAGTGGACGCTGCCGGAGGGCGTGACCGCCGGCCCGCTGCGCCATCCGGTGCCGGAGACGCTCATGATCTCGGGGCTGATGAACTATGTTTATGAGGGTCCCTATGCGATCCTTGTGACGCTGAACATTCCCGTGACAATGAAGACGGGCGACCGATTGCCGATCCGCGCGCGGGGAGAATGGCTCGCCTGTACGCGGGAAGTCTGCGTTCCGGGCGGAGGCGATCTCGCGCTCGATCTCACCGTCGGCAATGGGAGCGTCAGCGCGGGGAGCCGGGCTTCCTTCGATCAATACCGCGCCCGGCTGCCACGTCCGCTAGGAAGCCCCGCACGCTTCGAAGTAAAGGACGGGCAATTCCGGCTGGCCATTCCCTATCCAGCCACTGCCGCCATTTCCGACGCGTATTTCTTCCCGCTGAAAGAAGGTGCGCTGAACTTCGCCAGCCCGCAGAAAGTAACGCGTGTTGGCGATATGCTGATACTCGAAACAAAGGCGGCGGGTGCAGCCAAGGGGGCCATCGGCGGTGTCCTGCGTACAGCGGCGCATATGGGTCTTGCGATAGAAGCAAGCCCCGGCGCGGTTCCTTCGACTCCATCTGGCGCGGCTGGCAATGGCGCATCAGCCATCTTGCTAGCTTTGGGCGGCGCTTTGCTTGGTGGGATATTGCTCAATATCATGCCGTGCGTCTTCCCGATCCTCAGCCTCAAGGCGCTGAGCCTTGCCAAGGCGGGGGGCGATCCCGGCGCGGCGAGGAGGGAAGCCGTCGCCTATGCGGCAGGAGTCATCCTCGCTTGCCTCGTTCTGGGTGCGACATTGCTCGCGCTGCGGGCTAGTGGCGCAGTGGTAGGGTGGGCCTTCCAGCTACAAGACCCCCGCGTCATCCTGGTGTTGTTGCTGCTCGTGACCGGCATTGCTTTCAACTTGGGGGGGCTTTTCGAGTTGCGGGCTATCGATGCGGGGGGAGCATTGGCAGGCAAGGGCGGTCTGCAGGGCAGCTTCTGGACAGGCGCTCTCGTCGCGTTCGTCGCAACCCCTTGCACCGGGCCGTTCATGGGTGCGGCCTTGGGGGCTGCCCTTGTGCTGCCTACGGCGGTGGCGCTGGCGATCTTCGCTGGGTTGGGGCTCGGCCTTGCTCTGCCATTTCTCGCGATTGCTTTCATACCGGCAATCCGCGCGCGGATGCCAAGGCCCGGCCCCTGGATGAAACGGTTCCAGCGCATACTCTCGATCCCGATGTTTCTGACGGCCCTTGCGTTAGCGTGGCTGCTCGGCCAGCAACTGGGACCCGGCGGAATGACTATAGGCCTGGCCGCAGCGATGGCTTTCGCCTTGCTGCTATGGTGGCTTGGAGCCCGGCAGGGGGTGGGACGGAGCGGTCTATGGCCTGTAGCGCTCGCTACTGTCTTGATCCTGGCGGGTGGCATTGCGTCGCTTCCTCACGCAGAAGAAGCACGTGCGGCCAAGGCTGAAGGGAGCGCAATCCCCTTCGATGAAGTGCGCCTCGCCCAGCTCCGGGGGCAGGGGAAACCTGTCTTCCTGTACTTCACCGCCGACTGGTGTCTCACTTGCAAGGTGAACGAGGCAGGAGCCATAGATCGCGTCGAAGTCGCGGACGCTTTCACCAAAGCGGGCGTGGTCACGATGGAGGGCGACTGGACCAACAGCGATCCTGCGATCGGGCGGTTCCTCGAAGCGCAAGGGCGTTCGGGCGTTCCGCTCTACCTGTTCTACCCTGCGGGCAAACCGGCCCAGACGCTCCCGCAAGTGCTGACCCCTGCGACCCTGACGGCGCTGGTAAGCTGATGGCCAAGCAGCGCGCAGACCAACTGCTCGTCGACCGTGGCCTAGTGGAAAGCCGCACTCGCGCACAGGCGCTTATCCTCGCGGGAATCGTGTTTACGGGCGAACGAAAGGTCGAGAAGGCCGGGCAGCAGATCCCCGAAGACGCGCCTTTGGACGTGCGCGGCAGGGATCATCCCTGGGTGTCTCGCGGTGGCATCAAGCTCGCCCATGCACTGACCCACTTCCAATGGGACGTGACGGGCGCCGTCGCGATGGATGTAGGAAGCTCGACGGGGGGCTTTACCGACGTACTGCTCACGAATGGCGCGGCGCGAGTCTATGCCGTTGACAGCGGCACCAACCAACTGGCCTGGAAGCTGCGAAACGATCCGCGTGTCATCGTCCATGAGCAGACGAGCGCCCGCATCCTCACTCCGGGGCATATTCCAGAGCCGATCGACCTCTTCGTATGCGATGCCAGCTTCATCTCTCTTTCGAAAGTTCTGGAACGGCCGCTGACCTTTGCAGCACCACGGTCTCGCCTGATCGCTCTTATAAAGCCGCAGTTCGAAGCTGGCCGCGAAGAGGTAGGAAAAGGCGGTGTCGTGCGTGATCCTGCAATCCACCAACGCGTATGCGATGAAGCGGCATCATGGACAACCGCTGCCGGGTGGGATGTGGCCGGCATAGTCCCAAGCCCTATCACCGGCCCAGAAGGCAATATCGAATTTCTGATGGCGGCTTACCGCAACTCGCACGTTCATATGGGCACGTGAAGCAGTGGCGGTCTGCTGCAGTTCCGATACCGTCAGAGGACATAAGCGCCACCCGATGCTGAGATCTATGGTATTCTGCGCGGCCATGCTGCTGGTCGCGGCGTGCAGTGGCGAGGTTGAGAAGCCCAAGCGTCCGCCCGCTCTTGTCGAGGTGGAAGCGGTCTCCAGCCAGACCTTCGCGGAAGTCATCGAGGCGGTGGGATCTGCGATCGCGAACGAACAGGTCGTTCTTTCGTCCCCAGTGACCGAACGCATCGTATCGTTGAACTACAGCGACGGCGGCTTGGTCCGGCGCGGCGAAGTCATTGCGCGGCTCGCCCAATCCCAGGAAGTTGCGGAGCTGGCCGGCGCCCAGGCGCGGGCTCAGGAGGCGACGCAGCAGCTCGAACGGATCAAGCAATTGCGTCAGCGCGGCTTTGCGACCGGAGCCAGTCTCGATACGCAGATTGCCGCCGCAAATGCTGCGAAAGCTTCGGCCGAGCAAGTAAAGGCGGCAATCAGCGATCGTGTCATCCGCGCGCCATTCTCGGGCTATCTCGGCCTTCGCACCGTGTCTCCGGGCGCGATCGTGGCGGCCGGTACGCCGATTGCGACGGTCAGTGACATTTCGCGCATAAAGCTCGACTTCAACGTTCCCGAAACGCAACTCGCCGCACTGTCGAAAGGGCAGGCGCTGCTGATTACTGCCGCCGCATATCCGGGGCGCGTGTTCAATGGCACGGTAGCCACGATCGATCCCGTGGTCGATCCGACGACCCGTGCTGTCGCCGTGCGGGCACTTCTGCCCAATACTGATCACGCTCTGAAGCCCGGTATGCTGCTGACCGTCAAAGTGCTTGCCCGCCAGCATCAGGGCCTGTCTGTCCCCGAGCTGGCCGTAGTGGGCGAAGCCTCTGAGCAATATGTCTTCGTGGCAGAGGGCGGAAAAGTGAAACGAGTGCTGGTCGACACGGGCGCGCGTCAGGATGGCCGCGTGGAAATCCTCAAGGGCCTGAACGCCGGGCAGAAAATCGTGACGGAAGGCGTCGTGAAACTTGCCGATGGAGCGCCCATCCGTATGGCGAACGAAAAAGGGAATGGAGCGGCGGCCGGTTCTGCGCCGCAACCCACCGCGGCTTCGCTGGCGGCAAATGTCCGATGACGCGCGGAGGTTGAAATGCAACTGTCCGACCTTTCCGTCCGCCGTCCCGTCTTTGCGGCAGTCATCGCAATCCTGCTCTGCATCGTTGGCCTGGTAGGCTATTTCAGTCTCTCGATCCGGGAGTATCCCGATACCGATCCGCCCGTCGTTTCAGTGCAGACGTCCTATACCGGCGCCGCCGCCTCGGTCATCGAAACGCGCATCACACAGGTTCTTGAAGACGCCATCGCAGGGGTGCAGGGCATCCAGACCATCACGTCGGACTCGCGCGACGGGCAGTCCAACATAAACATCGAATTCGATCCCACGCGAGACATCGATTCTGCCGCCAATGACGTGCGCGATCGCGTCGGTTCGGTTACGGAGGACCTTCCCGAAGATGTGATCGCGCCGGAAATCCGTAAGGTCGATGCGGATGCGCGCCCGATCCTGGTTTTCCTTTTCCGCAGACCTGGCTGGAGCCAGATCCAGCTTAGCGATTATGTGGATCGGAACCTCGCCGACCGTTTCTCAGCCATCAACGGGGTGGCGCGTGTCGCCATTTTTGGGGAAGCTCGCCCATCGACTCGTATATGGCTCGATCCTGAGCGGCTGACTGCCTTTGGGCTTACACCTGCGGACGTCGAAAATGCACTGCGTAACCAGAACGTGGAACTTCCAGCGGGACGCCTCGAATCGACGGCCCAGAACGTCACGTTACGAGTCGAGCGCCCCTTTGGCACTCCTGAACAATTTGCCGCGTTGACGGTGGGTCGTGGGACCAACGGATATCAGGTCAAGCTCGGGGACGTGGCGCGGATCGAGATGGGGGCGGAAGTCCCCTACAGCGCGTTCCGGGCCAATGGAGGCACAGGTGTTGGCGTTGCTCTGATCCGCCAATCTGGCGCCAACACTCTCGAAGTTGCCGAGCGGGCCAAGGCCCTGGCTGAGGAAATGCGCGTCAAGCTTCCAGCAGGCATGTCGTTCACCGTCGGCCTGGATGAGTCGCTCTTCATCAGCCGGGCAATCGAAAATGTGTATCACACTCTTGCTGAAGCGGCGGTCCTCGTCATCCTGGTGATCTTCCTGTTCCTGGGTTCGATACGGGCGACGATCATCCCGGCTGTCACCGTGCCCATCTGCCTGCTCGCGACCTGCGCGACGATGTGGTTGTTGGGGTTGTCAATCAACCTATTGACACTGCTTGCCTTTGTTCTTGCTATTGGGCTGGTGGTGGATGACGCCATCGTAGTGCTCGAAAACGTCTATCATCGGATCGAGCAGGGCGAAGACCCGCTGGTTGCTGCATTCGTTGGTACGCGGCAGGTCGGCTTCGCGATCATCTCGACGACGCTGGTGGTGTGCGCGGTCTTCGTGCCGATCATGTTTCTGGCGGGGCAGACCGGCCTGCTCTTTCGGGAGCTTGCCATTACGATGATCGCGGCAATCGCTTTTTCAGGGTTCATCTCCCTGAGCCTTGCCCCGATGATGTGTTCCAAGTTGCTCAGGAACAGTGAGCGGGGACGGCTCGCCAAGTGGGTCGACGGCAAATTCCAGCGCATCGAATCCGGCTATGGTCGTCTGCTGGACCGGGCGGTGCGTCGCCCTGCGATAACCCTCCTGATCGTCCTAGCTTTCCTCGGCGCGGCTGCGGGCCTCTTTTTCACGTTGAGTTCGGAACTCGCGCCAGCGGAAGATACCGGCGTTGTCGAAACCTCCGTCCTGGCGGCGGAGGGGACGGGCTTCGACAAGATGGTCGGCTACATGGGACAGCTCGAAAAGCAGCTGCTTCCCCTGCGAGACGAAGGAACCGTGGCCACGATACTGGTCCGGGTTCCAGGCAGCTTCGGCCAGAGCGACGACTTCAACAGCGGCATTGCGAACATCTTTCTGCGGCCATGGGAAGAACGGACGGAAACTACTGCCGAACTTGCGGCGCGCGTGACGAAGATACTTGCCGAACAGCCGGGCGTTCGCGGCAACGCGCAGCCAAGATCGGGCCTCAGCAGGGGCAGGGGGCAGCCCGTCAATCTCGTGCTTGCGGGCTCGACCTATGAAGGTTTGGTGGCGGCTCGGGACCGGATCATGGCGGCGGCCGCGACCTACCCTGGGATCGTCAATCTCGATAGCGACTACAAGGAAACCAAGCCGCAGATGCGCGTGGTTGTCGACATGCGGCGCGCCGGTGATCTGGGCGTTTCGGTCAACGACGTCAGCCAAGCTCTACAGAGCATGTTGGGATCGCGGCGCGTTTCGACCTATGTCGATCGAGGCGAAGAGTACCGGGTAATCGTGCAGGCGGATCGCGAGGGACGCTCGACGGTAACGGACTTGTCGCGCGTCAATGTCCGCTCCCGCAATGGCGGACTGGTGCCGCTCTCTGCGGTCGTTACGACGAATGAGGTAGCCGGAGCCCGGCAGCTGAACCGATACAACAAGCTCCGCGCCATCACGCTTACGGCAGGTGTGGCGCCCGGCTCTTCACTAGGCGAGGCTCTGGGCTTTCTGGAGGATCAGGCTAGGCAATCGCCAGAAGTCGTCGCGATAGGATATCGCGGGGAAAGCCAGTCTCTTCGTGAGACCGGAAGCGCAATCTGGCTCGTGTTCGGGCTGACGATCTTCGTGGTGTTCCTGCTGCTCGCGGCGCAGTTCGAGAGTTTCATCCATCCGGCCGTCATCATCGTGACGGTCCCCCTCGCCGTGGCCGGGGGCGTGATCGGCCTGGCGTTGACCGGCGGTTCGATCAATCTTTACAGCCAGATTGGCATCGTCATGCTGGTAGGACTGGCGGCAAAGAACGGCATCCTGATCGTCGAGTTCGCCAACCAGCTCCGGGATGAGGGGCTGGCTGTCGGGGAGGCGATACGGCAGGCTGCAAGTCGCAGACTTCGTCCGATTCTGATGACCTCGATCGCGACAGTGATGGGCGCTGTTCCGCTGGTGATCGCGCGCGGCGCGGGTGCGGGCGCGCGCAGCAGCATCGGTGTGGTCATCGTCTTCGGGGTCGCCTTTGCGACGGCGATAACCCTCTTTCTGATCCCTTTGCTCTATTCGCGGGTTGCGGGACGAACCGTTTCACCGCAAACCGTCTCCAAGCGGCTGGATTCGGCGCTCCGGGATTCGCCTGCAGCGGATGCTCCACATCCGGCCGAGTGATGTTATGGGCGCCGTCGCGTCGTGCAGGGTGGGGGGAATAGCCGCGGATGAATGAAATCGCGTCAAAGGGCCAGCTACGGCTCTCCTACTTGCGATGGGCGCTTTTCATAGTTCCGACAATCGTATTTTTGGGTTTTCTATCGGGCCGGATCTCCAACAGCGGCTATGGTAATCCGTGGTTCGATGAGCTGACCAAGCCATCCGCCATGCCGCCCGGCTGGGCGTTCCCCGTGGCCTGGACCACCCTCTACATATTGATGGCACTGGCGCTGGCGATGGTGATCGATGCGCGCCGCGCGAAGGGAAGGGGTCTCGCAATCCTCCTCTTCATCATTCAGTTTGCCGGAAATCTGGCTTGGTCGCCCTTATTTTTTGCGGCCCATAAAGTGACCTCCGCCCTTTATCTGATCTTGTTGATCCTCGTAGTCGCGACAGTAACGACGCTTATGTTCGGCCGGATCAGGAGCATGGCGGCCTGGCTTATGGTGCCATATCTTTGCTGGCTGGGGTTTGCCGCTGCCCTGAACTATGACATCGGCCGCCTGAATCCAGATGCGGAAACACTTGTTGTCCCATCCTTGCGTACCCAGATATAGCGGACTGGTGGCGTAAGCCACGCGCGCTTTCAACTGCCACAGGTGACTTATGCAAAGTGAAAACCGGCTGTTCGACGATCTGGCCAAGCTCATCAACGGTGCGGCTGGCACGATCGCTGGCGTAGGTCGCGAGTTTGAAGCCAACGCGCGAGAGAAAGCCAAGGAGTGGGTAGGCGGCATCGACGTCGTTTCCCGCGAGGAGTTCGACGCCGTGAAAGCGCTTGCCGCTGCCGCGCGCGAGGAAGTGGAACTGCTGAAGGCGCGTCTTGATGCCCTGGAAGGCAGCGCTCCAACCAACCTGAAAGCCAAGGTTGCGACCAAGCGTCCCTCCGCCGCAGAAGGCATTCAGGACGTCTGAGTTATCCACAGTTCGTCCACAGCATCCTTCCTGGCTTCTTTCTCGCGCGTCGCGGCACCTGTCCTTTCCACTTTTGCGATGCTAGGGCGGGTTTAGCCGCGTGCAGCCAGTTGATATAAGCGAAATGATGGGTAGCGACGAATTCGAACAAAATGGGCAGGAAGCTGCACCGATCGACATGCTGGCGGCGTATTTCGAAGCGCACGGCTGGTCGTTCGAATATGCCGGGGACGACGAGATTGCGGCCACGACGCAGGGGAGTTGGGCTCAGTATGAATTGCGGGCGATCTGGCGCGAAGAAGATCAGGTGCTTCAGCTTCTCGCATTGCCCGACATCAAGGTAGCTGACGACAAAAGATCCGCGATCTATGAGACGATCGGCCTGATTAACGAGCAATTATGGCTTGGTCACTTCGAGCTTTGGTCATCCAGCGGAATCGTCTTGTTCCGCCACGGTGCGCTGTTGGGGCAGGGCGACGGCATGACTCTCGATCAGGCGCAGATTCTCGTGGAGACGGCGCTCGATGAATGTGAACGCTTCTATCCTGTCTTCCAGTTCGTGCTTTGGGGCGGCAAGAGCCCGAGCGAAGCGATCAGCGCGAGTCTTATCGAAACGCGTGGCGAAGCCTGACGCCTTGGCCGCTTCGTATATGCCGGGGGGTAGGGAGCTTTAGGTGATCGGCCTTCACGCGACAGTAAATTTCCTATGACTCAGCAATGGCCCAAGCACCTCTTCATGATCGGGTGCGGGAATATGGGTGGCGCTATGCTGTCCCGCTGGATCGCGTGCGGTTTGGATCCGGCGAACGTAACGGTGTTTCGCCCAAGCGGCAAACCGGCCGCGCCCGGTGTTCAGGTGGTGAGCACGCCGCCCTTGAAGCTGCCGGCCGGTACTGTGGTCATGCTCGCCATGAAACCGCAGCAGATTGGCCAAGTAGCCGCAACCTTTGGCAGCCATGTAACGCCGGAAGTCGCTCTCATTTCGATCCTCGCTGGCATCAAGGTCGATGGCCTGCGACATCATTTCCCCTCCGTCTCCGACGTGGTCAGGATCATGCCGAACACACCCGTGGCGGTGGGAGAGGGGGTGTGTGCTCTTTACGCCGATGAAAGTACCTCTCCTGAATGTCGCGCCGCCTGCACGGATCTCATGCGGCCACTGGGGCTAGTCGAATGGATCGCGGATGAGGATGCCTTCAACCTGGTCACGGCATTGTCAGGATGCGGTCCCGCTTATCTCTTCCGCTTTATCGACGCATTAGCTGGCGCAGCGGAGGAACTCGGCCTGGAGCGTTCTCAGGCCGAACGTCTTGCGCTAGCTACTGTTGGCGGTGCAGCGACCTTGGCGGGCCAGTCCGAGAATAGCCCAGGCGTCCTCGCCGAACAGGTAGCGAGCCCGGGGGGAATGACCCGTAAAGGCATGGATGTGCTGGACGACGGTGACGCCCTTAAAAGCCTGCTCAGAGAGACGCTTAGGGCCGCACGGAATCGTGGCATCGAACTGGCAGGTGATTAGCGGTTGCTGTCGCCCGAGCCTCTGGTACGAAATCGAATTTCGCTGACGATAACGCCCGCCACAATCAGCGCGGCGCCTGCAAAGGCGGATCCAGGCAGTCTTTCCCCCGCCCAACGTCCCACTATTCCCGCCCACAGGGGCTCGCCTGCATAAATAAGTGTTGCACGCGTAGCTGAGACCGTCCGCTGCGCCCAGTTCATCACCAACTGGATCACGGCGCTCATCAACCCAAGCCCACAGGCGCACAGGACCAGCAGCCACGAGATCTGAGGAACGCTCTCGCCCGCCGGTACCATGGCAGCGCAGGCGAAAAGCGAAGTCGCACCGACTTGCACGACGGTAACCCGAATGGCATCCACGCTCCCGGCCCATCGGCTGATGAGCACTATTTCTACGGCTATTGCGATGGTGCTGATCAAGGTCAGCAACTCGCCGCGTCCCATCGTCACGCCGGGCTGAGGACCTGCGAGCAGAAGCAGGCCACTGAACGCACAGGCTACGCCGATCCAACTCATCAGGTGCGGTCGCCTCCCCAGCATGAGCCACTGCAGCACAGGGACCAACGGCACATATGCCGCCGTGATGAAGGCAGAAGTGCTGCTCGGTATGTACTGGAGGCCCCAGGTTTGCAGCCCGTATCCGACGAAGATGCCCAGCCCTATCGCCGTACCCGCCCAGCATTCCTTGACGGTAAGCCCTTGTAGAGTTCGGCCAGCGAAGAGAGCGGAAACGAGGAAGGCAGTGCCAAATCGCAGGCCCACGAAGAATAACGGACCCGTCGCAGTCAGGGCAGTCTGAACGATGAGGAATGTTGCGCCCCAAAGGACGGTTATACCAAGCAGCGCCAGTTCTGCTTTGCCGAATAGCCAACCGATTTGTTAGGTATGCCTAGAGGCTCAGGAGAAAGCTGCATCGCTGCAGCATTCAGACCAGTCGAGGCAGCGGGTCAAGCGATCATCAAGGCGGCAGAGATACTTTCGCTCAGTCCCTGATATCTCGGCCCGCCTTTTCAAGTGTTTTGGAAGCATCGTCCGTTGCGGCTGCCGCTTCGTTCTTTGCGCTTGACCCAAGGTCACTCGCGGCCGCGCCTACGTCATGTCCTATGTTCTCGATAGCGCGACCAGTCTTTTCCGCACCTGCCGCAATCTTGTCATCCGCGTTATTGATGCCGCGCTCTATGTCGTTCCCGATCGCTTCGCTGGCTTGGCCAACCTGATCCTGAGTCTTTTCGGAACATGCGGACATGCCGAGGGCAAAGATAAGGCTCAAGGAAGCGATAATGCCTGTTCTCACGTCAGTCTCCTGCCAAAACGATCTTCAACGGAAATCATCGAGAGCCATGTTGGGCTCCTCGAAGATGCACTGGTTGCTCTGGAGCGGAGCGCAGACCAGCGACCATCGAGAGGTCCTCAGCGGGTATCAGCCCCTCCAGAACGCGCCAGAATCCGGTAACCGACCCCTGACCCGCCTGTCCATAAGCGGTGGCCATCTTCTCCCGCAAAGCACGGAACAAATCCGCCTCTAACGCTGTCCCTGCAGTAGTCAGCCGAAGCAGCTTCTGACGCCGGTCCCGCTGGCCGGGTCGCGTTTCGATATACTCGCGCTCGATCAATTCGGTCAGTACTCGTCCCAGCGATTGCTTCGTTATCGCCAGTAGCTTCAACAAGTCGCTGACGGTCAAATCGGGCTGGCGGGAGATAAAATAAAGGGCACGATGGTGGGCTCTACCCAGGCCAAGCACAGCCAGCCCCGCGTCGATCGATTGAGTGAGGTTGCTGTAGCCGAAGTATAGCAGTTCGACCCCTCTGCGGATCTCATCTTCACGTAGAAAAAGCGGCGAGGCAGGTGGGGATGGGACAGCCATATTGACGTATATAGACGAGGCGACTAGGTTCGCGCAACTCCGAAGCCAAAGCACTATCGTACGGCGGCTCAAGAAGCTTATCGAAGGCTGCTAAACTGATGATAGATTCCAGGCTGGAATTCAATGTTATTCCCAACGCGACCCCGGCTACGGCCGATGTGCGCGAAGCCATGCTCGTTGACCCGGGCTTTGGACGTGTTTTCACTGACCATATGGTGACGATACGATATGCGATCGACAAAGGATGGCATGACGCGACCGTTGGTGCCCGTGCGCCCATTCCGATGGACCCGGCCACCTCCGTTTTGCATTATGCCCAGGAAATCTTCGAGGGTATGAAGGCATACCGCCTGAACGACGGCACTACGGCGTTGTTCAGGCCCGATGCCAATGCCCGGAGATTTCGTGAGTCGGCGAAACGCATGGCGATGCCGGAATTGCCGGAAGATGTTTTCCTGGAATCCGTCCGCCAGTTGGTCAGCATCGATCAGGCGTGGATTCCAGGCGGCGACTTGGGCTCGCTTTACCTGCGTCCTTTCATGTTCGCCAGCGAGGTGTTCCTTGGCGTGCGTCCTGCACATGAATATCTATATGTCGTGATCGCATCGTCGGTCGGTGCATATTTCAAGGGTGGAAGCAAAGCAGTTTCCATATGGGTTTCTCAGGATTACAGCCGTGCTGCCTCCGGTGGGACAGGTGCGGCCAAATGCGGCGGCAATTATGCGGCCAGCCTGGTCGCGCAGGCGCAGGCGAATGAGCAGGGGTGCGATCAGGTCGCCTTTCTCGACGCTGCTGAGAGACGGTGGATCGAGGAACTCGGCGGCATGAACCTGTTCTTCGTTTTCAGCGATGGTACGATGGCTACGCCTCCGCTGACTGGCACTATCCTGCCAGGCATAACCCGCGATTCTGTATTAACTATGGCGCATGATCTGGGGCTTTCGGTTCGTGAAGAGCCTTATAGTTTTGCCGATTGGCGCGCAGATGCCGCGAGTGGGCGTCTGACCGAAACATTCGCGTGTGGCACGGCAGCTGTAGTCACTGCCGTCGGCACGGTGAAATCAGTGGAAGGCGATTTTGTCATCGGCGATGGCAAGCCTGGACCGACGACGGAGCGCATACTGCAAGCGCTGACATCTATTCAGAGGGGGACTGCTCCCGATCCTCACGGGTGGGTGAACCGTCTGATCTGATGATCGGGAGGGACTTGCTTTCGGCGGTTCGCGGCCTATAGGTCCGCCAAGGCCAACGCACTGGGGCGTCGCCAAGCGGTAAGGCAGCGGCTTTTGATGCCGCCATGCGCAGGTTCGAATCCTGCCGCCCCAGCCAGTCTGATGTTATTTGCGTAGTATGCGAGCATCATACGGCCTCAATGGGCGAAGGGTCGCGGTGGAGCATTCCGCAGAGCCTGTCTGCTCAAATTGATCCATTTGTTGGAATGGCTGTCGGAGCACATAGGTCCGCCTTGCTTCGAAGCGTTGTACTTCAATGGTGAAAATGGTGAGCCCTGCTGGGTTCGAACCAGCGACCTACTGATTAAAAGTCAGTTGCTCTACCGACTGAGCTAAGGGCCCACGGGCGCGGCGTTAATGCCGGGCCGTGCGGTAGCGGTGCCCTAGAGGGGGTTCGCCCCATGGTCAACCGGCTTCCTGCGTCGAAGGCGGATGGCGAGGTGTTTGATCGTCAGCCTCTGCACCGGATCCCGCCAGTCCGGTGCGATGGCAGACAGCGGAGCGAGGACGAAGTTACGCTGGCGGAAAGCTATGTGAGGGATGGAGAGACCTGCATTCGACCATATACCTCCGGACCACAAGATGATGTCGAGATCCAATGTACGTGCGCTCCATCGGCGGTAGCGGCGGCGGCCAAAGCGGTTTTCGATCTCCTGCAAATGCGCCAGCAGGCAAGGGGGCGACATTGCTGTCTCTATTAACGCGGCAGCATTGGCATAACGACGGCGAGAAGGGCCCAGCGGCGCTGTCTGCATTATTCCGGATCGTGCCAGCAGGGACAGCGGCGGGTTGTCCAGTGCCTCAATAGCGGCGTCCACCAGAGCCGAAGGCCCAAGCCCTCGTGCGAGAGGCTGGTTTGAACCGATGCCTATTGCGTAAATGGATAGGCCGGGGATCGCATCTGTCATTCTGGTGCGCTACTGCACTGTCACAGCTTTGCAAGTGCCACACGCGCGGATGGAATATTTCGCTTCGGGCTCCGACGTTGTTCAGTTCGTCGTTCGCACCACTCCAATTGACTAACATCGGGCCGCACCCTACATCGCGGCGCATATAGGCTAAGGTCCGACGGGCCCTGTCCGCCCCGGAATATAGGAAATTGCATGTTCGGCGCACTCGCCAAAACGATCTTCGGATCATCAAACGAACGCTATGTTAAGTCGATGCAAAAGACGGTCGACCAGATCGCGGCGTTCGAACCACAGATTTCCGCACTTTCCGATGAAGACCTTGCCGCACAGACTGTCCGCTTTCGCGAGCGGCTGGCGGCTGGCGAGACTCTGGACGATCTGCTGCCCGAAGCGTTTGCCACGGTACGCGAAGCATCTCAGCGGACGCTGGGCCAACGTCATTATGACGTCCAGATGGTCGGCGGTATCGTTCTGCATCGCGGCGAGATCGCGGAAATGCGGACGGGCGAGGGCAAGACGCTGGTGGCGACGACCGCCACCTATCTGAACGCTCTTGAAGGCAAGGGCGTGCATGTCGTCACCGTCAACGACTATCTGGTGCGGCGCGATTGCGACTGGATGGGGCAGGTCTATCGCTTCCTGGGACTGACGACTGGCGTTATCGTGCCCAATATGCGCGAGGATGAGCGGCGCGATGCTTATGCTGCCGATATCACCTATGCGACGAACAACGAACTCGGCTTCGATTACCTGCGTGATAACATGAAGTACGATCGTGCGTCGATGGTGCAGCGACCCTTCAACTACGCGATCATCGATGAAGTGGATTCGATCCTGATCGACGAGGCGCGGACGCCGCTTATCATCTCCGGGCCGACCGACGACAAGTCCGACCTATATCGTTCCGTCGATCTTATCGTGAAGCAGCTATCCGACGTGGATTACGAGAAGGACGAGAAGCAGCGCAATATCACGCTGACCGAGGACGGCACCGAGAAGATCGAGCGCCTGCTTGAGCAAGCGGGGCTGATTGAAGGCACGAACCTCTATGATTTCGAGAATACGCAGGTTGTTCATCATGTGAACCAGGCCCTGCGCGCTGTTATGATGTTCCGCCGCGACATCGACTATATCGTGAAGGACGGGAAGGTCATCATCATCGATGAGTTCACCGGCCGCATGATGGACGGGCGCCGCTGGTCCGATGGTCTGCACCAGGCCGTCGAAGCCAAGGAAGGCGTTGAAATCGAGCCGGAAAACCAGACGCTCGCATCGATCACCTTCCAGAACTATTTCCGCATGTATCCGAAGCTTTCCGGCATGACGGGCACAGCCGCGACCGAAGCGACCGAGTTCTTCGAAATTTACAAGATGAACGTCGTCACGATCCCGACCAATGTGCCGGTGCAACGGATCGACGAGGAAGACGAATTCTACAAGAACACGCAGGACAAGTTCCGCGCCATTGCAAAGGCGATCGGCGAGAAGGCCAAGATCGGCCAGCCGGTTCTCGTTGGCACCGTATCCATTGAAAAGTCCGAAATGCTGTCCGACTTCCTGAAGGAAGAAGGCGTCGCACACGCGGTGTTGAATGCGCGCTTCCATGAACAGGAAGCCTATATCGTGGCACAGGCAGGCCGGAAGGGCGCTGTGACGATCGCGACGAACATGGCCGGGCGCGGCACCGACATCAAGCTGGGCGGCAATGCCGAGTTCCGCATCGAGCAGGAACTGGCCGAGACGCCGGAAGGACCCGAGCGCGACGCAGCCATTGCCAAGATCGAAGCTGAAATTGAGGCTGAGAAAGCCGAAGTGCTGGCTGCTGGCGGACTGTTCGTCCTCGGCACGGAGCGGCATGAGAGCCGTCGCATCGACAACCAGCTTCGTGGCCGTTCGGGGCGTCAGGGCGATCCGGGCCTGTCGCGCTTTTACCTCAGCCTTGAGGATGATCTGCTGCGCATCTTCGGTCCGGACACGTTGTTCGCGCGCATGATGAATAACAATATGGCGGATGGCGAGGCCATCGGCTCGAAATGGCTGAGCAAGGCCATCGAGACTGCGCAGAAAAAGGTCGAGGCGCGCAACTACGATATCCGCAAGCAGGTCGTAGAATATGATGACGTGATGAACGACCAGCGCAAGGTCATCTATGAACAGCGCTCCGACATCATGGATGCCGACACGGTGGACGACGTCGTGATCGATATGCGCCACGAAACCGTGAACGATATCATCGCGGATGCCTGCCCGCCGGGCGCCTATCCCGAGCAGTGGGATGTCGAGAGCCTGAAAACTCGCAGCGCTGAAATCCTGGGTATCGAGCCGGATATCGATAGCTGGCTGAACGAGGATGCCGTAGATCCCGAATTGATCGAGCAGCGTTTGACCGAACTTGCCGATGCGCAGGTCGCGGAGAAGACAGCCGAGTTGGATATCGAAAGCTGGCACGGCGTTGAGAAAAGCATCCTGCTGCAGAGCCTCGACCATCACTGGAAAGAGCATCTCTCGACGCTCGATGCGTTGCGGCAGGTGGTGCATTTGCGCGCCTATGCGCAGAAGACGCCGATCAATGAATATAAGCAGGAAGCTTTCGCGCTGTTCGAGCGGATGCTGTCGAACATCCGCGAAGATGTGACGCAGACGATCGCGCGCGTTCAGTTCCGCCTGGAAAGCGATCCGCTGCCGCAGTTCGATCTGCCGGTCCTGCCCGACTTCATCACCACGCACATCGATCCGTTCACGGGAGAAGATGACAGCGCGGATCGCGATGGTGGCCCTGCCGGATTTCTGACGACGACTTTGCCGCGCCCGTCCATCAGCGGGGCCATTGGCAATGATCCCTTCGAAGGTCAGAACATCAGCCGTAACGCGACTTGCCCTTGCGGATCGGGGTTGAAGTACAAGCATTGTCATGGCCAACTGGCCTGATATTCGTTGACGCCGCTCGCTTTACTGTTCGGCATTACCGCTGCGCTTTATGCGTCGGTGGGGTTCGGCGGAGGTTCGACGTATAATGCTCTATTGGCACTGTGGGGTGTGGATTACCGCATCCTCCCTGCCATAGCGCTGATTTGCAACATCATCGTCGTCACCGGTGGGTCGATCCGCTTTACGCGAGCGGCGCTGGTTCCATGGACCAGGCTTTGGCCGATCCTGCTGCTGTCTGCGCCGCTGGCCTGGGCGGGTGGGCGTATGCCGATATCCGAAATGTTGTTCACGGGTTTGCTGGGACTGTCGCTGCTGGCAGCGGGCATATTGCTGCTGTTCCAGCCGGAGCGGCAGGAGGATCTGCCAGATACACAAAGCCGTGTTCTGACGCCGCTGTTGGGGGCGGGCGTCGGTTTCTTGTCGGGATTGGTGGGAATCGGCGGCGGTATCTTCCTGGCGCCGATCATGCATCTGATCGGATGGGCACGGGCCAAGCGCATCGCCGCTTCCGCCAGCGTATTCATCCTCGTCAACTCCATCGCGGGACTTATCGGGCAGTTGATGAAAGTGGACGATCCAGTGCTGGAAGCGAAGTTTCTTTCCTACTGGCCGTTGGGGGTGGCGGTACTGATCGGTGGGCAACTGGGTAGCCATGTCGGCATTCGCCTGCTGCCTGCATCTCTGGTGCGGCGTACGACGGCTGTGCTCATCCTGTATGTGGCAATCCGGATGCTGGGCAAATGGGCAGGCTGGTTCTAGCTCGGCTTCGAAAGCTTACCGCTCCTTCAGCAGGGGCATCAATTCCACGAAATTACAGGGCCGGAATCGGTTGTCCAGTTGCGTGACCAATATGCCATCCCAAGCGTCCTTGACTGCGCCGGTAGAGCCGGGAAGCGCAAAGATATACGTGCCCCGCGCTACGCAGGCAGTTGCACGGGACTGGATCGTGGATGTGCCGATCTTCTGATAGCTCAGCCAGCGGAATAACTCCCCGAAACCGGGGATTTCTTTGTCCTGAACTTGTGCGAGCGCTTCGGGCGTGACGTCCCTCCCCGTGACGCCTGTGCCGCCCGTGGTGATGATGCAATCGATCTCCGGATCGCTAATCCACGCCTGGAGGCGGGCCACTATCGCATCCTTGTCATCGCGTTCGATGGTGCGGACAACTATAATATGGCCCGCGGCCTCTATGCGGCCCACCAAGGCGTCGCCGGACGCATCGTTTTCCCGTCCGCGTGTGTCGGAGACTGTCAGTACAGCGATCCTAACGGGCCGGAAACCAACGCTCTCGTCAATTGGCACTAGCGACCTTCCCGCCCGCACTTAGTCGCACAAGCGTAGTGCCCTTGGTGCCAGGAAAACGAGGCCAAAGGCCCTGAGCCATGCCCGTCAGGCAATCTGCAGTACCCTTCGCTTGCAGTTGATAGACCCAATAATTCCGCATCACGATGTTCACATAGGCACGCGTTTCATAATAAGGCAGCGACTCCATGAAGAGCAACGGATCGCCGCCGTCTTTCACCTGATAATTCCAGCGCTCGACCGGCGTCGGTCCCGCGTTGTACGCCGCCATCACCTTGGGCAGCAGACCGCCCGTGGCGGGCATATCCCGCAGCCGCTCCAGATATCGCTGGCCATATTCCATGTTGATCGACGGCGTGTGCAACTGTGCTGTGCTGACAATTGCACCGGCGACATCGCCTGCGGTGCCGGCGCGTACCTGCATCAAGCCGTAGGCGCCCGCGCTGCTCACGGCATCAGCCCGAAAACCTGATTCCTGGAGAGTGTGCGCAAAGACAAGCGATGGATCTACGCGCCAGCCGCCATCGGGTTTCCAGTCTGGAGCGGGGAAGCGTGCGAATGTCGCCGGCTGATATCCCGCGGGACCATTATGTGCGAGCCAGAGTTGAGTCGCAGGCAAGCTCAGTGTCCCGGCCACTTTCAGAAGATCATCATACTGGGCACTTCCACCAAGCCGTGCCTGATAACGCAGAGCCTCGTCGGCCTTGCCGGGGCGGCCAATGGCAGAAAAAAGCATGGCTGCCTTTACATTGGGAACGTCCTTGAGGATGGAAGGAACGTCACCGGGCACCCGCGCCGTCATGGCCACCGGAATCGTTGCGTTCAGGCCCAGGGATTCGCGCGCGAGCATCCCGTAGAATGTCTCTTGCGCCTTTGCTGCGACTTTCAGCAGTCCGGCGACCTTCGCTGGTTCGCCGCAATTCATGTAAGATCGGGCAGCCCAGTAAGCTCCGGCAGCGCGCATATCGACATTGCGTGCCAAACCAGCGACGTTGGAAAATGCCTGAGCAGCGGCGCGGCAGTCGGACTGCCGCCATGCAGCCAATCCGATCGTCCAGTGCGCCTGCACAGCCCAATCACCCCCGACATTATCGGTGAGCGCGACAGCCGCGAGGCGGCGTGCGTTAGTGTCGTCATTGCCGATATAGTAGGACCAGGCGATCCGTTGCCGCCATTCCGTGCGTCCCTCGGGCGTAAGCGTTGCCTCGACCGCAGTCATCTCGAATTCGGCACCAGTGGGATTGTCCGCCTTGATGAGCGGGATGACCTTGGTCCCCAAAGCCTGTGCCGCGAGGTCGGTCTTGACCGTCGCGACATATTCCCGGCGGGGTGACGCACCCAGCCACACGAGCTTTTGCACCTGGGGCAAAGCAGGCAAAATCTGCGCACCGCGGCGCTCTGCCAATCGGCTCAGCTGGTCGGCCTGTGGTAGCCATGGGGCTTTATTGATCAAGTCCAGCAGTTCGAACAGTTCGACCCTGGGAGAGTTTTTGGCGAGGTAGAGTTCGGCCAGCGCAAAGGGGCGCAGTGCGTCCCCCTCTTCCAAAGTCGCGATCTGCGCCTTGGCGTCGGCCCACCGCTGTTCATCGAGCGCTGCAAATATATATTGGTAACGAGCATTACCCGTGGGGGTCGGCGCCATTGCAAGCGCCGCAAGAGGGTCAACCGGCAGTGTGACATCAGGTGCCGCGTAGGCTGGCATCGATGCAGCGACAGCACCAGCCAGAAACAAGGAAGCAAAAGATGCGCGGATCATGCAGGCTGGGCCTCAATCAAAAGTTGCAATTGACGCCAGCACGCCATCTTCGCCGCCGGCTGCTTCAACAGCACCCGAGGATGCATCGTAGCTATGGTTTCCAAAGTGCCCCCCTCATGGTTAACAAGCCGTAAACCACTGACATTCTTCGCGTCAACTGTCGGGATCAAGGCACGGCTGACCTTGTCGCCCAGCAGCAGCAGCTTTCTGGGCCCTACCAGCGAAATATGGTGCCGCATTCTCTTCGCCAGCTGTGCAAGGTCGGCATCATTGACGATCCCGCCGGCCGGGCGGGTCAAGGCCAGGGAAGACATATAAACCTCGGCACGCGCAAGCCCGATGGCGTTCAACATGGCATCGAATAGTCGGCCCGCTGATTCGCCAAGCAATGAACCGGTTCCGACGTCTTCCAGATCGGGCATGTCGCATACGACCATCAAGAAAGGAGCGGTCGGTCCCGTAGGCAGCACGCGCTTGGATTGACCCGATAGTTGGGGCCAGGCAAGTTCAGGAAGGCTATCGTCTTGGGCGAGCCAATCCTGGAACGCCTCCAAAGATTCGGGCCAAACATGTTCGGCCGCAGCAGGGGAAGGCAGCGCGGTTGCGTCCACAGGAGGTGATGAAGGCGCCGAGCGAGGCTGGAGCCAATTTACAGGCTCCTCCGACACGGCACCGACGACCCCTGCCGTTTCCCACCAGTCGATCAGAGAATCGACTGACGATGTTGCGTTAAATTCCCCCACGAAATCCATGATGTCATGTAGGCACAGAGGTTGACGAGCGGGTCAAGAATAGTCATCGCCCAATCTGTCAAAACGTTTTCGAAAAGCGGCGGCCGGATGGTCCGTTGAGGCTGACTGATGCCGCTCTATTCGGACTACGGCCGTAAAGGTTAACGTGGTCATCAGCAGGAGTTGAAGGATGAGTGACCGGGAATCGATGCCTTACGACATCGTCATCGTGGGGGGAGGCCCCGCAGGGCTAAGCGCAGCCATTCGGCTGAAGCAGTTGGCGAACGATGCGGGCAATGAGCTGGCAGTTTGCGTACTGGAGAAGGGTTCCGAGATCGGGGCTCATATTCTCTCGGGCGCGGTCATCGATCCCAAGGCGTTGGACGAGTTGCTGCCTGACTGGCGCACGTCCGGCTGCTCCCTCGCGGATGTGCCGGTGACGGACAACCGTCATTGGGTGCTGACCGAAAAGGGCCAGTATGCGATGCCGCATCTGGCGCTGCCGCCCTTCATGAGCAATGAAGGCACCTATACCGGATCGTTGGGCAATTTGTGCCGCTGGCTTGCGGAACAGGCCGAAGGTTTGGGCGTGGAAATCTTCCCCGGCTTTGCCGCAGCAGAAATCCTCTACAATGATGACGGCTCGGTTAAGGGCGTCGCTACGGGTGACATGGGCATATCGCGCGAAGGCGAGCGCAAGGGGGACTGGCAGCCTGGCTTGGAGTTGCACGCGAAGTACACGTTCTTTGCAGAAGGCGCGCGTGGACATCTCACGAAGATCCTGAAGCGGCAGTTTGCTCTGGATGCCGACTGCAGCCCGCAGACTTATGGTCTCGGCATGAAGGAATTGTGGGATATCGACCCGGCCAAGCATCAGCCGGGGCTGGTCATTCACACGCAAGGTTGGCCCCTGTCAGACGCCTACGGCGGCGGTTTTCTCTATCATCAGGCCAATGGTCAGGTGGCATTGGGCTTCGTGGTCGGTCTTGGATACCGCAACCCGCACCTGTACCCGTTCGAGGAGTTCCAGCGCTGGAAGCAGCATCCTTCGATACGTGAGTATCTGGAGGGCGGCCGCCGCGTTTCCTACGGCGCGCGTGTCATCAACGAGGGCGGCTGGCAGTCGGTGCCGAAGCTGGAGTTTCCGGGCGGCGCATTGATCGGCTGCTCTGCCGGGTTCGTGAACGTCCCCAGGATCAAGGGCACGCACACTGCCATGAAGTCCGGCATGCTGGCAGCCGAAGCGGCGTTTGCGGCTATTCAGGCGGATCGTTCGGGCGATGAATTGACGAGCTATGGAGAGACCCTCCGTTCGAGCTGGATCGCGACGGAACTGAAGACGGTTCGCAACGCGGAGCCTCTTTTGGCAAAGTACGGCAACAGCATCGGAACCGTACTCGCAGGGATCGACATGTGGATGCGTCAGCTCAAGATCGGGCTGCCGTTCACGATGAAGCACAAGCAGGACAACGAAAAGCTGTGGCGCAAGGAGCATTGCCCCCCGATCTCCTATCCCAAGCCCGATGGCGTGATCAGTTTCGACCGTCTCTCTTCCGTGTTTCTATCGAACACGAATCATGAGGAAGATCAGCCTGTTCACCTGCAGTTGAAGGACCCCTCGATCCCGATCAGCTACAATCTGCCGCTATATGACGAACCGGCGCAACGCTATTGTCCGGCGGGAGTTTACGAGATCGTCGGGGAAGAAGAGGGCAATCCTCGCTTCCAGATCAACGCGCAGAATTGCGTTCATTGCAAGACGTGCGACATCAAGGACCCGACCCAGAACATCAACTGGGTAGTGCCCGAAGGTGGCGGAGGACCGAACTATCCGAACATGTAGGCGCCTGATATTTTTGGCTGCTACTGCGGCTGCAGTGCTGCCGACGGGGGCTGCTGCGGTCGTTGATGCTCCGGCGCTCGACGCTTATGTGCGTGCACGATTGGCAGACGGCGACAGGTCGCTTCCGGTGGCGGTCAGTGGTTATGCTCAGGCTCTGTCGGCGGACCCGGACAATGCCGTTCTGGCGCTACGATCCTATCGGCAGGCAATTGCTGCCGGAGATATGCCGCTGGCCTTGAAGGCTGCGCGCGTGATGGATCAGGCGGGGGTTTTGCCACGTGACGGCGCACTGCTGTTTGCGGTGGATGCGCTCGACCGGAAAGACTGGGCAGAAGCGCGGCGTATGGCAGACCGAATGAAAGCGGAGGAGAGCTTCGCCTTCCTTGCCCCTTTGCTTTCAAGCTGGGTATCACTTGCCGAGGGGCCGTATCTGGCACCCGCTGCCGACGTCAAAAGCCAGTTCGGCCTGCTTACCGGCCGCTATATAGATGAGCACGTGGCGTTGCAGGCACTGGCGCGTGAGGATCTGGCCGGAGCGAAGCCTGCCATCATGCGCGCGCTCTCCGTCCGGACGTCTACGCTTGCGGGATTGCGGATCGCTATAGCTGGTAGGCTTGCCGCGCTGGGCGAACGCGATGATGCGCTCGCCTTGCTGAATCTCGATGACCCCGTGCTAAACTCAGCAAAAGCGGAGCTCTTACGTAAACGCCGCATCAAGAGTCCCGCTCTCACGCCAAAACAGGGCTTCGGACGCGTGCTCGCGCAGCTGGCCATCGATGTCGGCGATGGCGACAGTCGTCCGCTGGCATTGACGCTGGCCCGATTTGCGAGCTTCGCCGACCCCGCCAGTTCCGAAATGCGTGTTGCCATTGCCAGGCAACTCGCACTGGCCGGCTACTCCAAGGCTGCGGTGATCGAAGCCGCTAAAGTCGATCGTACTTCCCCGTGGGCATCGTCGGCTGATGATGTCCAGATCGTGGCACTGGCGCAATCCGGGCAGAGCGATGCGGCATTGGCGATGGCGCGTGAAGCGGTGGAACAGCCTGATGCGTCGGCTGCCCAACATCTGCGATTTGCGAACCTCCTTTCGGAGGCCAAGCAGTTTGGGCCTGCGGTAGAGAGCTACAGGGCGGCACAGACCAGGTTGCCGCAAGGCTCTGTGCCCTGGTCACTCTATCTGTTGGAAGGCAGCGCGCTGGAGCGGAGCGGCCGCTGGGGCGAAGCCGAAGTTGCCTTGAATAAGGCCGCTGCCCTCGCTCCAGAAGAACCGGTTGTTCTCAACTATCTTGGATATGCTCAGATCGAACGGCGGCAGAACGTCGCCGATGCTCTTGCGCTGCTTCGAAAGGCGCAGGCGTTGCGGCCCGAAGATGCTTCGATAGCTGATTCGCTTGGATGGGCGCACTTCGTGGCTGGTGACCCGCGCAATGCGGTGCCCATGCTGGAGAAGGCTGCCGCTGGCGCCCCAGCGGACGTCACCATCAACGAACATCTCGGCGACGCCTTGTGGGCCGTTGGTCGACGGTACGAAGCGCGCTATGCTTGGACGGCGGCGCGGGCTTTTGCGGAAGGCGATGCAGCGATACGCATCGGCAGCAAGGTAAGCGGCGGCTTCAGACCGGAGTTTGCAGCGCCTTGACCGAAGAGATTACCGACGCCGAAATCGCCCATGCCAAGATCAATCTCGCGCTGCATGTTCGGTTGCGACGGCGCGATGGCTATCACGATATCGAAAGCCTGTTTGCGTTCGCGGAGGATGGCGATCGGCTTGTCGCTACTTCGCGGGCTGATGGAGCGGTGAATCTGACGATCGACGGACCGTTCGGCGACGGATTGGACACTGGCCCGCATAATCTCGTTCTCCGGGCAGCGATGGCGCTGAAGGAGCAGAGTGAAAGCCGAGCGGGAGCGGATATCCGTCTCACGAAGAACTTGCCGGTAGCCTCCGGGATCGGGGGTGGATCTGCCGATGCCGCCGCGACTTTGCGGCTGTTGGGCCGTCTATGGCATAGCGAGGCTGACCTTGTGAGCATCGCCGCGAGACTTGGATCGGATGTACCCGCCTGCCTGATGAGCAGGACGCTTGTGGGAACGGGTCGGGGGGAAGCCTTGGACCTGCGGGACATACCTCAGCTGCCAGGCGCTCCCTTGCTTCTTGTGAACCCCGGCGTTGGTCTTTCCACCGCAGCCGTGTTCGGCGGATGGGATGGGGTGGATCGAGGCGCGCTGGATGCCAGCGATCTTTCGACAATTTCGCGACTTGGCCGCAACGATCTTTATCCCTCTGCCGCTGAGTTTGTTCCTGTGATCAAAGAGGTGTTGAAACGCCTTTCGGAGCAGCCGGGAGTTCAGCTGGCGCGCATGTCGGGGTCGGGAGCGACCTGCTTCGCCCTCTTCGACAGCATTTCGACGCGGGATTGCGCGGCAGCCGCGATGTCAGCAGATTGGTGGGTGCTACCTACCCGGATCAGGACTTCATGAGCGAGGCTTTTATTTTCATTCCTCCACGGGGCAGCGATGTCCTGATCATCGCTGATCACGCCTCCGCCCATGTTCCCGCCGACATCGAACTGGGTATCGATCCGGCGCTTCTGCGCCAGCATATCGCCATCGACATCGGCGTTGCGGAAGTTGCGCAGCTGCTCTGCGAACGCACGGACTGCGGAGCAATGTTGGCAGGTGTTTCGCGGCTGGTGATCGATCTGAACCGGGAAGAGGACGCGGCGGGGCTGATCCCTGTGATAAGTGATGGCCACGACATCCACGGCAATGTCGATGTGGACCGTCAACGCCGCCTGAGCCGCTTCTATTATCCCTATCATGCAGCCGTTCAGGCTGCACTTGATGTGCTATCGACGCCCTTCATCCTCTCTCTGCACAGCTTTACGCCATCGCTCTCGTCTCGTGACGAGGGGCGGCCGTGGCACGTCGGCGTCCTTTACAACCAGGACGATCGCGCCGCTCGCATTGCCATTCCGATGCTGGAAGCAGCAGGATTGAACGTTGGGGATCAACTTCCCTATTCGGGCGCCATTCTGAACGCTACCATGAACCGTCATGCCGAAGCGCGAGGCATCCCGTACCTTGGCGTGGAGATGCGGCAGGATCTGGTGAGCAGCTCGGAAGGCCAGTCCCGTTTTGCCGCTGTTCTCGAGCCTGTAATAGAGGCATGCCGCAACGCCCTTGCGTGAGCGCCTGCTTTTTGGAAAGAGACATGCGCACAGAAGGGCCGATCATGACACATACGTTCGACAAGTCGAAGCTACCCAGCCGTCACGTTTCGGTGGGACCGGAGCGCGCGCCGCATCGCAGCTACTACTACGCGATGGGGCTGACCGAAGAAGAGATTGGCCGCCCCTTCGTGGGCATCGCGTCGGCTGGTAACGACAGCGCGCCCTGCAACACGACCCTGAACGCACAGGCAGATATCTGCCGGGACGGCGTGAACCGTGGCGGGGGGATGCCGCGCCGCTTCAATACCATCACCGTCACCGATGGCATTGCCATGGGGCATCAGGGCATGAAAAGCTCGCTGGTGAGCCGCGAAGTGATCGCCGATTCCGTCGAGCTTTCCGTGCGCGGCCATTGCTACGATGCGCTTGTGACTTTCGCCGGGTGCGACAAGTCGCTGCCGGGCATGATGATGGCGATGTTGCGCCTCAACGTGCCTTCGATCTTCGTTTATGGCGGATCGATCCTGCCGGGTCGCTTCCATGACAAGGACGTCACCGTCGTCGACGTGTTCGAGGCGGTGGGTCAGCATGCCGCGGGCAATTGTCCGCTGAAGGAACTGACGGCGCTGGAAAAGGTGGCGTGCCCCGGTCATGGCGCCTGCGGTGGCCAGTTTACGGCCAACACCATGGCGTGCGTCGGCGAAGCCATCGGGCTCTCCCTGCCGAACAGCAACATGGCCCCGGCACCTTACAAGAGCCGCGAAGAGATTGCGCTGGCGGCGGGCGAACAAGTGATGGAATTGCTCGCGCGCAACATCCGCCCGCGCGATATCTGCACGCGTGATGCGTTCGAGAATGCGGCACGTGTGGTCGCTGCTACTGGCGGGTCTACGAACGCCGGTCTGCACCTTCCGGCGATGGCCCATGAGGCGGGGATAGACTTCGACCTGTTCGACGTGGCCGAGATTTTCAAGACGACGCCTTATATCGCCGACCTGAAGCCAGGCGGACGCTACGTTGCGAAGGACATGCACGATGCGGGCGGCGTCTACATGCTGATGAAGACGATGCTGGACAACGGATTGCTGCATGGCAATTGCCTGACGGTTACAGGCAAAACGCTGGGAGAGAACATCGATCAGGTGATCTGGAACCCCGATCAGAAAGTCATCTACGACGTGAAGACTCCCCTCAGCCCCACGGGCGGCGTCGTGGGCCTGCGCGGAACGCTCGCCCCGGATGGCGCAATCGTGAAGGTCGCGGGCATGCACCGGCTGCAATTCACAGGTCCCGCACAAGTGTTCGATTGCGAGGAGGATTGCTTCGTGGCTGTCGAGGATCGCAAGATTGCCGAAGGTTCGGTCATCGTCATCCGGTACGAAGGGCCCAAGGGCGGTCCCGGCATGCGCGAAATGCTCTCGACCACTGCGGCGCTCTATGGACAGGGCTTGGGCGAGAGTGTGGCGCTGATCACGGATGGGCGTTTTTCCGGCGCGACGCGTGGCTTCTGCATCGGCCACGTCGGTCCGGAAGCGGCGGAAGGCGGCCCGATCGCGCTCGTGCAGGATGGCGATATCATCGCGATTGACGCCGAAGCTGGCACCATCGACCTGATGGTGGACGATGCCGTGCTGGCCGAACGCCGCGCCGCCTGGAAGCCGCGTTCGCATGATTATCAGTCGGGCACGCTTTGGCGCTTTGCTCAGAATGTCGGTCCGGCCTATCAGGGTGCGGTGACGCATCCCGGAGGCAAAGCCGAAACCCATGTCTACGCGGACATCTGAAAGCCTGCTCGCCGCAGCCGTGCTCGTCCTGAGCGGCTGCGGCCAGAGTGAACCTCTTGCCAAGGTCGATCCCAAAGCGCCCGACACCGTTGCATGCCAATTGGCGGGGGCAGCCGAGCCACAGCCAGTCTGCCGGAGCGAAATAGCGGGAGACCTGTTGACGATCAGGCATCCGGATGGCGGATTTCGGCGCTTCCGGATCATGACGGATGGGCATGGCCTGGTTGCCGCAGATGGCGCGGAGCCCGCGCGTGTGACGATTACGGACCGCAACCGCATCGCCGTAGAGGTTGGTGGCGATCGATACGATTTGCCCGCGACGGTCGCCGCCAAGCGATGACCGGCACGGCCATATTGACGGCCGAACAGATGCGGGCGGCGGAGCAGACGTTCTTTGCGACCGGCATTCCCGAATATGACGTGATGGAGCGGGCTGGTGCTGCCGCGGCCGATATTATCTGGCGGGCGGGCGGCATGCGTGGCGTGCTGGTGCTGTGCGGGCCGGGCAATAACGGGGGCGACGGCTTCGTTATCGCGCGGCTGCTGCGGGATAGAGGCGTCGCGGTTCGCTTGGCTGCTTTGGGCGACAGCCGCACTGCTTCGTCGCAGCAGGCGCGGGCGCTGTGGGGCGGGCCGGTCGAGAACATCGCCGACGCGCTCCCTTCCAGTCAGGTCGTCGATGGGTTGTTCGGCACGGGTTTGTCGCGGGGGCTGGACGATGAGCTTGCCAGGCGGCTGGGGGAACTCGCAAGCGCGGCCAGCCGCACGTACGCCATCGATCTGCCGAGCGGAGTGGGGACCGACGATGGCGTGCTCCTGTCGGCTGTGCCGCGGTTCGATGTCTGCATCGCCCTTGGCGCGCTCAAGCCAGCGCATGTTCTTCACCCCGCTGCTTCGCGGTTTGGACGGCTCGTCTGCGCCGATATCGGTATAGCGGCTGAAGACGCGCCGGTCAGGCTGCTCGCGGCGCCGAAGCTGAATGCGCCAGCGCCGGACGCACATAAATATACGCGTGGTCTGGTGGCCGTTCTCGGCGGCGCCATGCCAGGGGCTGCGGCGCTCGCGGCATTGGCGGCGGCGCAGGGCGGCGCGGGTTATGTGCGGCTGATCACGCCGGAGCACGCCGCTGGCCTGCCGCACGCGATCGTTCAGCATCTCGGGGTCCTTGAGGCAGGTTTTGCCGATCCCCGGATTGCGGTTAGCCTGATGGGTCCGGGCCTTGGTCGGGATGATGCGGGGATCGCTCGAATGACGCCGGCGCTGGCGGCGGGGCATCCTGTGGTGCTTGACGCAGACGGACTGCTGGCTCTGAAGACGCTCGGCTTCGGGGCGCTTCCTGCACAGGCGATCCTTACGCCGCATCAGGGTGAATTCGATGCACTGTTCGGGCCTCTGCCCGGCAGTGCCATCGCGCAGGCGCAGGCTGCCGCCTCCCGGTCCGGTGCGGTTGTGATCCTGAAGGGCGCGCATAGCATCATCGCTGCGCCGGATGGCCGTATCGCCGTTTCGCCGCGTGCGTCGTCCTGGCTTTCCACGGCCGGGACGGGAGATGTGCTCGGCGGTCTGTGCGCGGCGCGGCTGGCCGTGACGGGTGATCCCTTCCGTGCGGCGTGCGAGGCAGTGTGGCTGCATGGCGATGCGGCGCGGCGGGCGGGGGCGGCATTTGTCGCGGATGAATTGATTGCGCACCTGCCAGCGGCTATCGCGGCCCGCCTGTAGCCCAAGGATAAGACGCTGACTGACTCCGATCTCATAATCCGCCTCGCTGCCAAAGGCGATGGCGTAACGGGCGATGGCCGCCATGTGCCGATGAGCGCGCCGGGCGACCGACTGGAGCCGGGCGGCGGCGCGGGGCTGATTCGAGGTGCGCATCATATCGACCCGCCGTGCCGCCATTACCCGATCTGCGGCGGATGCCAGTTGCAGCATGTCGATGACGAGAGCCTGTCCGATTTCGTCCGCGACCGCGTGGTCGGTGCGCTGATGGGGCAGGGCGTCACGCCGGGTCTCGTCCATGCGCCGCATATCTCTCCGCCCAACAGCCGCCGCCGGGCATCGCTGCGGGCGGCGCGGTTCGGCAAGAACCTGCACCTGGGCTTCGCCAGCGAGGGCAGCCACCGCATCGTCGACATGCAAATGTGCTTCGTCCTGCACCCGGCTTTGTTCGCGCTGGTCGCGCCGATCCGGACGCTGCTGCACCCGATGGTGAGCGACCGGCGGGCGGTGCATGTGCGCATGACGCTGACCGACCAGGGCGTCGACCTGCTGCTGGAGGGCATCGAGGTCGAGGGGCTGGCCGCCACCGAGGCACTGACGGACTTTGCCCAGGCGTACAGGCTGGCGCGGCTCACCATCGACGATGGCTACGGGCCGCAGACGCGCTGGGAGCCGGACCCCGTCACCGTCAGCTTTGGCGGCGTCGCGGTGCCGTTCCCGCCCTTCGCTTTCCTGCAGGCGACGGCCGATGGCGAGGCGGCTTTGGTGGAGGCGGTGCGGCCCGCCATCGGCCCTGCGGCGCGGTTTGCCGACCTGTTCAGCGGGCTCGGAACCTTCGCCTTGTCATTGCGCGCGGGCAAGGCCGTGTATACGGCGGAAGGCGCGCGCGATCTGGTGCTGGCGCTGAAAAGCGGCGCGAACCGGAGCGGGCGGCAGATGGCGGTCGATCATCGGGACCTGTTCCGCAGGCCGCTAATGCCCGCCGAACTGGAGCGCTTCGACGCGATCCTGCTCGATCCGCCGCGTGCCGGCGCGCGGGAGCAGGCGATGCAGCTGGCGCAGTCGCAGGTGCCGGTGATCGCCTATGTATCGTGCAATCCGGGCAGCTTCGCACGCGATGCCAAGCTGCTCGTAGAGGCAGGCTATGTGCTGGAGAGCGTGCAGCCGGTGGGGCAATTCCGCTGGTCGACGCATGTGGAGCTGGCGGGCGTGTTCCGGCGGTAGCGGGTCGCGCTGCAGGGGCTGTTGGGCCGGAAGGTGACAAAGGTGACACTACGTCACCCCCCGGTTGGGCTCTTTTCGGGGTTGCCGGGCGTGCTGTTGACCAGCTTCGACAGCGGCTGAAGAACGGTTGCGTCGGCGCTATAGTTGATCGCGTGGTGCATCATTTTTTCTCCTCCACCACAAAGTTCAGGCAGCCTAAGATCCGCGCTTGAGGATCGTGTGCAGCCCTCCGGCTGCGTTCGGGGCAGCGTGGTGGCGTTGCCAGCCGTTGTGCCCACGGATTAGATTGCCGCTGCTCGTTTGCAGTCGATCTGCCACTCGCCACCGGCCATAAATTGCTGGAAGGGGATGCGGCATGGACTGCGTGCAGCGCGTCAGGCTAGTGGCACGGGAGACGGAGTAGCGGATGGGGTGCGCTGTAGGACAGGGGAATATCGGGGAGGGGTGGGAAGCGGACTGGCGGTTTTCCAGCGCAAACGCCACGACAGCGGACATAAACCCCTCCGTCATGCCAGCGAAGGCTGGCATCTCAGGCGGCGGCGCGCAACAGTAGGGCATGGCGCGAGGCGGCTACACCTACATTATGACCAACAAGGCGAGAGGCGTGCTTTATATCGGCGTCACCGCCAGCCTGGTGGCACGCATCGAGCAACACCGGACCGGCACCGGTTCGGCCTTCTGCAAGAAATATGGGCTGACGCGCCTCGTTCTGGCGGAGGCACATGACAACATCACACGCGCCATTGCCCGCGAAAAGGCGCTCAAGGCATGGAAGCGCGAATGGAAAATCCGGCTCGTGGAGGAGAGCAATCCTGATTGGCGCGATATTTCAGACCTCATTCTCTGACCGCCTGAGACCCCAGCCTTCGCTGGGGTGACGAATAAGGGTGAGGGTCTGCTTTGGTGAACGCGAAGCTACGGCGTAAATGACGAGCTTTGGTCGTTTTCCGTCCCCCTGCGACAGCAGGAATCCCGCTCCAGCTTTTCGCGTAAAGTAAAGCGGGACCCCTGCCTTTGCGGGGGTGACGGTGGAGAGGCGCTCACAAAAAATCCCCCGCCGGTTAGGGCGGGGGACTATGCGGTTGTCTTGGAATGCCTGAGCCTTACTGCCCCAGCTTCACCACATTCGAGCGGCGGGGTGCCTCCACTTCTTCGCGGTACAGGCTGGCCATGGGTTCGTCGTCGACCGCGACGATGGTTTCCGAGGAGAAGCCGTTGAACACCGTCCGCATCGCGCAGCCATAGGCGCCGAGCATGCCGATCTCGATGTAATCGCCGACCTTCACGTCCGCGGGCAGCATGAACGGGCCGACCATGTGATCCATGTCGTCGCAGGTCGGGCCGTAGAAGCTGAAGCCCTTGGTCTCCGCGGCGCTTTCTTCCTCGCGCAGCAGAGTGACCGGGAAGCGCCAGCCGACATGTGCGGCGTCGAACAGCGCGCCGTAAGCGCCATCGTTGATATAGAGTTCGTCGCCGCGACGACGCTCTACCCGCACGATCAGCGAGCTGTATTCCGCCGACAGGGCACGGCCCGGCTCGCACCAGAGTTCCGACGAGTAGGACACCGGCAGGCTCTCGAAGCCGCGGTGGATCGCGTCGAAATAGAGTTCCAGCGCGGGCGGTTCCATGCCGGGATAGATCGAGGGGAAGCCGCCGCCGACATCGATGATGTCCACCGTGACGGCTGCCTCGACGATCGCGGCGCGGACGCGCTCGATGGCCTGAGTGTAGGCGTGCGGGCTCATCGCCTGGCTGCCGACGTGGAAGCAGATGCCAAGCGCATCGGCTGCCTGACGGGTGGCCATCAGCAGTTCCCTGGTCTCGCCGACTTCCGCGCCGAATTTCGACGCGAGGCTGAGTTCGGCGTAGTCCGACGACACGCGCAGGCGGACGCACAGTTCCAGATCGGTGGCGTCGCCGGTGGCGCGCATGATCTTTTCCAGCTCGTCGATGGTGTCGAGCGAGAAGGTGCGGACGCCATGCGTATGGTATGCTTCGGCGATCGCTTCCTCGGCTTTCACCGGGTGCATGAAGCACAGCTTCGCTTCCGGCAGAGTGTGCGCGACGAGGCGGACCTCGACGATCGAGGCAACGTCGTAATGCGTGATTCCGCTGTCCCACAAGGTCCGGAGCAGGTCCGGCGAGGGATTGGCCTTTACGGCGAACAGCGAGCGCCCCGGAAACTTCTCAGCGAAGAACCGGGCGGCGCGGGCGGCTGCCTGCGGGCGAATAAGCGTTACCGGGGCTGCCGGTTTGAGGGCAATTGCTACCCCCAGCGCGCTGGGATGCTCGTACAATTCAAGGGACCTCCAGTGTAGTTCAAGGGCATTAAAGCTGCCTTGCGGTGGAAGTCCCATGGGGCAGCGGACGGCCGATATATGGCCAGCGCCCCCCCCTGTAAAGCGCTGTTATGAAAAAACTTGTAACCAGCCTGTCATGAAAGCCGGGACTTGAAATCCTGATAGCCGAAGCTGCGGATTTCCCTGAGTTCTCCAGTGTCGCTGTTCCACAAATAGATGCTCGGCAGGGGGACGCCGTTGAAGGTGTTGGTCTTCACCATGGAGTAATGCGCCTGATCGAGGAAAGCGATCCGCGCGCCGGGTTCGACCGTGGCGGGAACGCGGTAGTCGCCGATGATGTCGCCTGCGAGGCAGGATGGCCCGCCGAGGCGCGTGGCGGTCCCCTCGGTCAGTTCGCCCAGCATGGCGGGGCGATACGGGGCCTCGATGACGTCGGGCATGTGGCAGGTCGCGGAGATGTCGGTGATGGCGACGGGCATGCCGTTGTCGATGACGTCCAGTACTTCGCCGACGAGGATGCCAGCGTCGAGCGCCATCGCTTCGCCGGGTTCGAGGTAGAGCGTGAGCCCGCTTTCCTGTTTGATCTGCTGGAGGAATTCGACCAGCGAATCGCGTTGGTAATCGGCGCGGGTGATATGGTGGCCGCCGCCGAAGTTGAGCCATGTGAGCTGGCCGAAATATTGCGCGATGAAGGGTTCCACGACGCGCCACGTCCGCTCCAGCGGCAGGAAGTCCTGCTCGCAGAGGGTGTGGAAGTGGAGGCCGGAGACGCCTTCCAGATGCTCCGGTTTCAGCTGGTCGAGCGGGAAGCCAAGGCGGCTATGCGGCTGACAGGGATCATATTTCGCGACTTCGCCCTCGGCATGGAGGGGGTTGATGCGCAGGCCGATGTCGAACGTCTCGCCCGCGCGGCGGGCGGCGTCGATCTGCGGCTTGAAGCGGGCGATCTGATAGGGGCTGTTGAAGACGACGTGATCGGAGATGCGCAGGATTTCGGGCAGGTCCTGCGCCTTGTAGCCTGCGCAATAGGTCGCGACTTCGCCCCTATATTCCTCGCGGCCGAGGCGCGCTTCGTAGATGCCGGACGCGCAGACGCCGTCCAGATATTCGCCGACGACGCCGCCCAATGACCACATCGAGAACGCCTTCAACGCGCCGAGCATACGGATGCCCGCGCGGTCGCGCACGTCTTTCAATATGGCGAGGTTCCGGCGCACCGCGGCCTCGTCCACCACGAAGCTGGGCGAGGGGACGCGGTTCAAGTCGAAATGCGCGAAGGCTCCGGGATCGCCGGCGCGGGTTTCCATGTGCTTTATCCTTTGGGCGGAAAGGCGCTTAAAATTGTAGCGGGCCGTCCAGTTCCTTCACCTGCCAGGGCAGGCCGTGATCGTTCAGCATATCCATGAAGGGATCGGGATCGAACTGCTCCATGTTGAAGACGCCGGCGCCATTCCACGCGCCGGTCAGGATCATCGCCGCGCCGATCATCGCGGGGACGCCGGTGGTGTAGCTGACCGCCTGATTGCCGGTCTCGGCATAGGCGTCCTCATGGTCGCAGACGTTCCAGATGTAGAAGGTCTTCGCTTCGCCATCCTTGGTGCCGGTCGCGATGTCGCCGATGTTGGTCTTGCCCTTGGTCGTTTCGCCGAGCGAGGAGGGTTCGGGCAGCACGGCTTTCAGGAACTGTAGCGGGATGATTTCCTTGCCCTCGTACAGTACCGGATCGATGCGGGTCATGCCGACATTCTGCAACACTTCCAGATGCTTGAGATAGGCATCTCCGAAGGTCATCCAGAAGCGGATGCGCTTTATCTCGGGGAGGTGCGTCTTCAGCGACTCCAGTTCCTCATGGTACATCAGGTACATGTTCTTGGGGCCGACCTGCTCGAAGTCGAAGCTCTGCTTGTGGCTCAAGGGCGGGGTTTCGACCCACTGGCCATTCTCCCAGTGGCGCGCGACGGCCGTCACTTCGCGGATGTTGATTTCCGGGTTGAAGTTGGTGGCGAAGTGCTGGCCATGGTCGCCGCCATTGCAGTCCAGGATGTCGAGCGTCTCGATCGTGTCGAGATGATGCTTCTTGAGGTAGGTCGCGAACACGCTGGTGACGCCGGGATCGAAGCCCGATCCCAGCAGCGCCATCAAACCGGCTTCCCTGAAGCGGTCCTGATAGGCCCATTGCCAGTGATATTCGAACTTGGCTTCGTCGCGCGGTTCGTAGTTCGCGGTGTCCATGTAATGCACGCCGGTCTTCAGGCACGCGTCCATGATCGACAGGTCCTGATAGGGCAGCGCGAGGTTCACGACGAGTTTCGGCTGGACCTGCGCGATCAGGGCGGCGGTCGCGTCGACATCGTCGGCGTCCACTTGCGCGGTCTTGATGGTGACGCCGGTGCGCGCCTTCACTGATTCGGCGATGGCGTCGCACTTCGCGACCCGGCGGCTGGCCAGCGTGATATCGCTGAAGATGTCAGGGTTCATCGCCATCTTGTGAACGGCTACCGATCCGACGCCGCCTGCGCCGATGACAAGGACCTTGCTCAATCTATTGCTCCATGCTGGAAACGCGGAACCCCGCGCGAATGCGCCCATATAGGGATGAACGATGACAGCGCAAAGACTAGGGCAAAGTCAGGCCCGCAGAACGCCGACGCTGGAGGGGGTGAAGCGCGCGGCGAAGAAGATCGCCGCCATCCTGCCGCCGACGCCGCTGCTCCCGCTGGAGGTCGAGGGGCGGACGATCTGGTGCAAGGCGGAGTCGCTCCAGCCCATCGGTGCGTTCAAGATCCGGGGTGCTTGGCACCGGCTGTCGGATCTGTCGGACGAGGAGCGGGCGGCGGGCGTGGTCGCCTTCTCGTCCGGAAATCACGCGCAGGGCATCGCCTGGAGTGCGCGCCGACTGAGGATAAGCGCGACTATCGTAATGCCTGCGGATGCGCCTGTAGCGAAGATGGAGGCGACGCGCGCCATGGGTGCGCAGATCGTCACCTACGACCGCATGACGGAAAACCGTGAGGCCATTGCGGCGCGGCTGGCCGGGGAGCGCGGCGCGGTGCTGGTGCCAAGCTTCGACGATCCCTGGGTGGTCGAAGGGCAGGGGAGTGCCGCTCTGGAAGCGGCTGCGCAATTGCGGGCGATGACCGGGAAAAGTCCGACGCAGCTTGTGGTGTGTTGCGGTGGCGGGGGCCTTGCCAGCGGATGCGCGCTGGCGCTGCCGGACGCGAAGATCGTGATCGTGGAGCCGGAGGGCTGGGACGACTTCGGCGAGTCCCTGCGGCGCGGGGAGATCGTGCCGGTCGGTCCCAATCCCCCGCCCACTCGCTGCGACGCGCTGCAGACATTGCGGACGTCTCCGCTCACCTTCGACATTCTCCATGATCGCGGTGCGACCGGCGTGAGCGTGAGCGAAGCCGAGACCGCTGCGGCTATGCGCGTCGCCATGACGTCACTGGGCCTGGTGCTGGAGCCGGGCGGCGCGGTTGCGTTGGCGGCAGTGCTTTCCGGGAAAGTTGGCGCGGACGATGCCACCGTGGTCACGCTTTCGGGGCGCAACGTCGATCCTCACATCTTCGCCAGCATGATCGCTGCTTGAAAAGCTGGGCGCGGGCCGTAGTGTCGCGCCCGTGAGCGATGCCGATCCCATATCCGCAGCCGATGCGGCCCGAATCCGGCTGGTCGCCGCTCTATCGGGAGTCGCGCGGCAGGATCGCGCGGCGCTGCGGCAGGTCTATGAAATGACCTCCGCGAAACTTTTTGGAATATGTCTCCGTATATCCAGTGACCGAGGGGCGGCGGAGGACATCTTGCAGGACGTGTACATCAAGGTTTGGAACCGGGCGGGGCGGTTCGATGCTGACCGGGCCAGTCCGATAACCTGGCTGTGCGCGATCGCCCGGAACACGGCCATCGATTGGCAGCGCGCCTCGGGCCGCGTAGCCGTCGCGCCGGAGGAAGCCGCCTATGCCGTGGCGGACGACCGCATCCGTGCCGATCAGGGCATCGAGCAGGATCAGCAGACCGCGCGCATCCATCATTGTCTGGGTGAACTTGAAGAACGGCAGGGTGCGGCGATCCGTGCCGCGTTCTTCGACGGGCTGACCTATGCGGATATCGCCGCGCGGATGGATGTGCCGCTGGGGACGATGAAAAGCTGGGTCCGGCGCGGGCTGCAACGCCTGAAGGGATGCCTCGGCGATGACTGAGACGCCCCAGCTCCCGCCCGAAGATATGCCTGAAGACCGGAGTTCCCTCGCGGCCGAGTTGGCTCTGGGGGTTTTGACGGGTGCCGAGAAGGCGGCGGCATTGCGTCTCCAGCTTGCCGATCCTGCTTTTGCAGAGGAAGTTACGGCATGGGACAAGCGTCTGGCGCCGCTATATTTGGATTTTGCCGAGCAGGCGCCTCCGCCTGAGACGTGGCGCGGGATATCGGCGCGGCTTGATGGCCCCGCTGTGGATACATCCGGGTTGATCCGGCGACTGCAGGCATGGCGCACGGGTGCATTGCTGTCCGGCGCCTTGGCGGCTTCGCTGGCGGCGATGCTGCTGGTTCGTCCATCCGTCGCACCGCCAGCCCCGGCTCCGCAAGTCGCACCGCAGATGGCAGTGGCGCAGATGGTCAGTCCCAAGGCGGACATGATGGTGGTCGCCCGCTACGATGCCGCCACGGCGCAGTTGAAGCTGCGCGCCGACAATATGCCGCAGGGGGAATTGTCGCCGGAACTCTGGGTGATACCGGCAGATGGCAAGCCCCGTTCGCTGGGCTTTATCTCCCCGACGGGCACGACGCGCATGGCAGTGTCTCCGAAGATGCGAATCATGCTGGAGGACGGCGTGACGCTCGCGATCACCATGGAGCCGCCCGCAGATACTCCGCATGATTCGCCGAGCAGCGCGCCCGTGGCCGCGGGCAAGATCACCGTCATCTGATTTCTCGGGCCTCGATTGCCCCCGGCGCGATTTATCTCCGCCCCTCTGCATCCTTCTCGCAAATGCCCGCGTAGCTGAACGGCACCCGGCGCACCGGCGTGCCTAACAGGAAGGATGCCCTCCCAATGAATTCTCATTTCTCAAAGCTTTCGCTGTCGCTCGCCGGAGCCATGTTGCTCGCCGGCGGCAGCGTCGCTTCCGCCAAGAACCCGATGGTCGGCGGCGCTGCCATGTATCCCACCAAGGATATCGTGGACAACGCAGTCAACTCCAAGGATCACACGACGCTGGTTGCAGCCGTCGAGGCGGCAGGACTGGTCGATACGCTGAAGGGCGCGGGGCCGTTCACGGTATTCGCCCCGACCAACGCTGCCTTTGCAAAGCTGCCCGCCGGAACGGTGGATACGCTGGTGAAGCCGGAGAACAAGGCGGCGCTGACCAACATCCTGACCTATCATGTCGTGCCGGGCCGCTTGACCGCCGCCGAGATCGAGAAGCAGGCGAAGGCCGGCAAGGGCATGGCGCACCTCACCACCGTCCAGGGCGAGATGCTGATGGTATCGAAGGAAAATGGCGGCTGGTATCTGACCGATGCGAAGGGCGGCAAGTCGAAGATCACCATCCCCAACGTGATGCAGTCCAATGGCGTCATCCATGTCATCGATACGGTTCTGATGCCCTGAACCCGACGACGACTTGACGCCTTGGAATGCTGCGAGCCCGCCGACTATCCCCTTGTCGGCGGGCTTTATGCGTGTGGTTCAGCCGATCATCTTGCGCAGGGTCGCGATCATGTCGGCTTCGGCCGCGGGCTTGTCGCGGCGGATGCGGGAGATGCGGGGGAAGCGCATCGCGAGGCCGGATTTGTGCCGCTTGCTTTCGTGGATGGAGTCGAAGGCGACTTCGAGCACCAGAGTCTTTTCGACTTCCCGGACAGGGCCGAAGCGATGGACGGTGTTGCTGCGGACGAAGCGGTCGAGGCCCTTCAACTCCTCATCCGTGAAGCCGGAATAGGCCTTGCCCACGGGGAGCAGTTCGCCGTCCTCGGTCCAGCAGCCGAAGGTGTAATCCGAGTAATAGGACGAGCGTTTGCCGTGGCCGCGCTGGGCGTACATCATCACACAGTCGGCGGTGAGAGGATCGCGTTTCCATTTGTACCAGAGCCCGGCACGACGCCCGGCGACATAGGGGCTGTCGCGGCGCTTGAGCATCACGCCTTCGATCGCGGCGTCGCGGGCGCCTGCGCGGATGTCGCCAAGCGCCTCGAAATCGGGCGCATCGATGACTGCCGATAGGTCGAAGCGCGTGGAGTCGAGAGACGGCATGAACGCTTCGAGACGGGCGCGGCGGTCGGTCCAGCCAAGGGCGCGCAAGTCCTCATCGCCTTCCAGCAACAGGTCGTAGAGCCTTACGAAAGCTGGATATTCTCCCAGCATCTTGCCGGAGACGACTTTGCGGCCGAGGCGCTGTTGAAGCGCGTTGAAGCTGGCCGCCGCGCCGCCATGCGCGTCCGCGCCCTGCACGTCGCCTTTCACCAACAGCTCGCCGTCCAGAACCGCATGGCCAGTGAATGCCTCGGCGACATCGGGAAAGCTGCCGGTGATGTCGTCGCCTGCCCTGCTATAGAGCCGCGTTTCGCTGCCGGTGCCGACGATCTGGACGCGGATGCCGTCCCACTTCCATTCGGCGGCATAGTCGGCGAGGTTGACGCTCTCCTCCTCCAGCGGATGCGCGAGCATAAAGGGGCGGAAAAAGGGCGTGCCCGCCGGATCGGGCTGGCCGCTGCGGCCCTCCAGCCAATCGAACAGGGTAGCATAGGGCGGGGCGAGAGCGTGCCAGCTTTCCTCTATGTCGTCGACCGGCACGTCGAATGCCTGCGCCAGCGCGGTTTTGGCGAGGCGCGAGGATACACCGACGCGGAGCCCGCCGGTCGCGAGTTTCAGCACGGCAAAGCGGCCGCTCGTGTCGAGGTGGTCGAGCATTTCGGCGAGGGCGGCTGGTGCCTCGGCCCGCTTCACGTCGGAAAGGCGCTGCACCACTCCATCCAGCGTCAGCGTGCCATCATCTATGTCTTGGTCGACCACTTCCTGTTCGCGTTTGACCCACAGCAGCGACACTGTCTCGGCCAAGTCACCGACATAATCGCGGCTCATCTCGAACAGCACGGGATCGACGCGATCGCGGATCATCTCGCCGATGGCGGAGGACTTGACGGCCTTGAGGTCCAGCGCGCCGGTCAGCGCCGCCAATGCCCATCCCCGGTCGGGATCGGGCGTCCTGCGCATGTAATCGCCGATCAGCTTCAGCTTGCCGTTGCGCGACGGCGTGTAGACGAGGCCGTCGAGAAGCTGCGCGAATTCACGCATCGTCTTCGTCCTCCCGCCCCACCATGGCGAGGGCGCGGGCGCGGATCTGGCGCATGGCGCACCAGTGGACCAGCGCCTCCTCGCGGCCATGCGTCACCCATGTTTCCGTGGGCGCGACTTCGCGGATGGTGTCGGTGAGTTCTTCCCAGTCGGCGTGGTCGGAGATGACCAGCGGCAATTCGACATTGCGCTGGCGGGCGCGCTGCCGCACGCGCATCCAGCCTGACGCCATGGCGGTGATCGGATCGGGGAGGCGGCGGCTCCAGCGGTCATTGAGCGCGCTGGGCGGGGAGATGACGATGTGGCCGCGCATGTCCTTGGCCGCTACTCCGGCAGCGGGGCGGAGTTCGCCCATCTCGATGCCGAAGTCGGAGTAAAGAGCGCACATCTTCTCCATCGCGCCGTGGATGTAGATGGGCTCCTGATGGCCCCGGTCGCGCAGTTCGCAGATGATGCGCTGGGCCTTGCCCAAAGCATAGGCTCCCACCAGCACGCAGCGTTCGGGATGGCTGTGCAGCGCGCCTAGCAGGCGGTCGATCTCGCTGCCGGTGTCCGGGTGGCGGAATACGGGGAGGCCGAAGGTCGCTTCGGTGACGAAGATGTCGCAGGGCACCGGCACGAAGGCGGGGCAGGTCGGGTCCGGGCGGCGCTTATAATCGCCGGTGACGACGACGCGCTCGCCTGCATGGTCGAGCACGATCTGCGCGGAGCCCAGCACATGCCCGGCGGGGACATAGCGGATGGCGACGTTGCCCAGCGTGAACGTCTCGTCGTAGGCAAGCGGCGTACCGTCCGCCGTGCCGTAGCGCAGCGCCATGATCGCCAGCGTCTCGCGCGTCGCCCAGACATGACCGTGACCGCCGCGCGCATGATCCGCATGACCATGCGTCACGAGCGCGCGATCACGCGGTTGGCTGGGGTCTATCCAGGCATCGGCGGGGCGAACGTAGATGCCGGTCGGGTGCGGCTCTATCCAATGGGGAACGGATGACATGCTCCATCAAGATGGGAGCACATATGTTAGTTCCGCAAGAGTAGTTTTAGGCCGCTTCCGCCAGACGCAGTTCGAGGCGGTCCCAGATCTCGACCAGCGCGGAGACGAGTTCGCGCATCATGGTTTCGTCATGCGCCGGGCCGGGGGTGAAGCGCAGGCGCTCCGTACCACGGGGAACGGTGGGATAATTGATGGGCTGCACGTACACGCCATATTCGGCGAGTAATATGTCGCTGATCCGCTTGGCCTTGACCGGATCGCCGACCATCAGCGGCACGATATGCGTGACCGACGGCATGACGGGCAGGCCCGCGTCCCGCATCAGGGCCTTGAGCTTCGCGGCAGCGGCTTGCTGGCCATCGCGCTCGGCGCTGGAGGCTTTCAGGTGACGGACGCTTGCGAGCGCGCCTGCGACCAGCACGGGCGAAAGCGAAGTGGTGAATATGAAGCCGGGCGCGTAGCTGCGGATCACGTCGATGATCATCTGATCGGCCGCGATGTAGCCGCCCATGACACCGAATGCCTTGCCGAGCGTGCCCTCGATGATGGTCAGGCGGTGAGCGTTTTCGTCACGGTCGGAAATGCCGCCGCCGCGCGCGCCGTACATGCCGACGGCATGTACTTCGTCGAGATAGGTCAGCGCATTGAATTCGTCGGCAAGGTCGCACAGCGCATCGATGGGGGCGACATCGCCGTCCATCGAATAGACGCTTTCGAAGGCGATGAGCTTGGGCGCTTCGGGGTCGGACGCTTCCAGCAATTCGCGCAGGTGAGCGACGTCATTGTGGCGGAACACCTGCTTCTCGCACCCGGAATTACGGATGCCCGCGATCATCGAGGCGTGGTTCAGTTCATCGGAATAGATGATGCAGCCGGGCAGCAGCTTGGCGAGCGTCGACAGCGTGGCTTCGTTCGACACATAGCCGCTGGTGAAGAGCAGCGCGCCTTCCTTGCCATGCAGGTCGGCCAGTTCGCCTTCCAGATCGACGTGGTAATGCGTGTTTCCGCCGATGTTCCGGGTGCCGCCCGACCCTGCGCCGACATCGTGCAGCGCCTCTTCCATGGCGGATACTACGGCAGGATGCTGGCCCATGGCGAGATAATCGTTCGAGCACCAGACAGTGATCGGCTTGGGACCATTATGGCCGTGGAAGCACCGCGCGTTGGGGTAATTCCCCTTGTTGCGGAGAATATCAATGAAGACGCGGTAGCGGCCTTCGCTGTGCAGACGGTCGATCGCCTGGCTGAAGATATGCTTGTAGTTCACGGCGCCGTCCCGACTGCTGCATCCCCTGTGCTTGCGCCATTTAGCCGCGACGTTTGCGATTTACCAGCGATAACCGTTCGCAGAAAGTTCAAGGCTGACAGTTGTGCAGGATTACAGTGCTTCTATGCGGTCCAGCCCGAATTCCCGCAGCGCCGGCGCGAGCGCGCGAGTGGCGTCGTCAAGGCGAGTGAACACCGCCCGTCCGGGGGCATAAGCGCCGGGCCAAGGCTGGCCTTCGGTGAGATAGGCGATGCGGCGGGCTATGCCCGCGCCGCCGTCGACGAAGGTCAGAGTCCGCGGGCTGGCGGCGGCAAGTTCCTGCGTCACCAGCGGAAAATGGGTGCAGGCGAGAACCACCACATCCATTTCATCGCCGCGTGGCTGCGACAGCAGTCCATCGAGGGCGGTCGCCGCAACCGCGGGGTCGAGCGGTTCGCCGCGCAGTTTTGCTTCGGCCAGCGCCACCAGCGCCGCAGAACCGTGGCGCAAGATCGTGCAGTCCGCGCCATGCTCGGCGGCGAGGCGGTCGACATAGGGCTGGCGGACGGTCGCATCGGTGCCAAGGACGCCTATGACGCGAGTCTTCGACTGTTCCGCCGCCGGTTTTATCGCCGGGACGGTGCCGACCACCGGCACGTCGAGAGCCGCCCGTACCGCCGACAGGGCAATGGTCGACGCGGTGTTGCAGGCGATAACGACGAGGCGAGGCCGATAACGCTCTACCAATCGTCCCAGCAAAGCAGGCACGCGGGCGGCGATTTCCGCCTCGCTCTTAGTGCCATAGGGAAATCCCGCCGAGTCCGCCGCATATATGACGGGCGCGGTCGGCAGGCGCTTGCGGGCGGGCTCAAGGATCGAGAGTCCCCCGACGCCGGAGTCGAAAAACAGGATCGGGGCATCGGGCGCGACGGACATAGCCGTTCATTTGATCGTGCGATCCATGAAGTCAACCATGGCGCGCGCGCAATCTGGCCTCTAAAGCACGGGCATATGCTTCATCATCCCGGCTCCTTCGATCGGGATGCCAATTACAGGATTGTCCCTCATGACCTCCTCCTGGCTCGCGCCGATCCTTGCCGCGATCGTCGGCTATGTCCTTGGTTCCATTCCTTTTGGCCTGCTGATCACCCGTTTTTCGGGGGCGGGGGACCTGCGCCAGATCGGATCGGGCAATATCGGCGCGACCAATGTGCTGCGCACCGGGCGCAAGGGGCTAGCCGCGCTGACCTTGCTGTTCGATCTCGCCAAGGGCGCGGCTGCGGTGGCGGTTGGCGGGATGATCGATCCCGCGCATGGGCCAGTGATCGGCGGGGTGATGGCGTTTATCGGCCACTGCTATCCGGTGTGGCTGCGCTTTGCGGGCGGGAAGGGCGTGGCGACGATGATGGGCGTGGTGCTGGCGCTGCACTGGCCGAGCGGACTGCTGTTCGCGGGCGTGTGGATCGGGGCGCTGCTGATCCTGCGCCGGTCTTCGGTCGGCGGCATGTCGGCGGCGGTGAGTGCGCCGATCGGGGCGTGGCTGTGGGGACATCCGCAACTGGCGCAGGCGTTTGCGGGCATGGCGGTGATCGTGCTGTGGCGGCATCGCGCAAACATCGCGCGGCTGATCGCGGGCACGGAGCCCAAAGTCGGCAAGAAGGGCTAGGCAGTTGGAGCAGTCTCGGCTCGACAGCCTGCGCCTGATCCGTTCGCCGCAGATCGGGCCTGTCACCTACCGGCAGTTGATCGGCCGCTTCGGGTCGGCGACCAGGGCGCTTGCAGCGATACCGGATCTGGCGGCGCGGGGTGGCGGCAAAGCGCCGCGCCTTGCGGACATGGCGCTCGTTTTGCGAGAGGTTGAGCGGACGCAGGCGTTGGGCGCGTCCTATCTGTTCCTTGGTGAGGCCGACTATCCGGCGCTGCTGGCGGAGATGGAAACGGCGCCGCCTGCGCTGATCTATCGCGGGGCCCTTTCGCTGGCGAAGCGGCGGTGCGTCGGGATGGTGGGCGCGCGCAATGCTTCGGCGGCGGCCTGCCGGTTTGCACGAATGCTGGCGCAGGGTTTGGGGGCGGAGCGGGTTTCGGTCGTCTCCGGGCTGGCGCGGGGGATTGATACGGCGGCCCATCAGGGGGCGTTGGAAGGCGGGACGATCGGCGTGATCGCCAGCGGGATCGACATTGCCTATCCGCCGGAGAATGGCGCGTTGCAGGAGCAGGTGGCTGCCCAAGGCCTGCTGCTGGCCGAGCAGCCGCCGGGTACGCAGCCGCTGGCGCGGCATTTCCCTTCGCGCAACCGGATCATCGCGGGGCTCTCCGTGGGCACGGTGGTGGTGGAAGCTGCGCCGAAATCCGGGTCGCTGATTACTGCGAGGCTGGCCGGAGAAGCCGGGCGCGACGTCATGGCCGTGCCGGGATCGCCGCTCGATCCGCGCGCGCAGGGGTGCAATCAATTGATTCGCGAAGGCGCGATACTGGTGCAGTCGGTCGCGGACATATTGGAGGCCGTGGGGCCGATCCATGGCGCGATGCTGCGGCAGCCTGTCGATCCTTTCATTCCGGAGATGGCCGACGCCAGCGATGCCGATCGCCGCCGCATCATCGATCTGCTGGGGCCGGTGCCGGTGCCGGTGGATGAACTGATCCGCCAGTCCGGCATCCCGCCTGCGCTCGTCCAGACGGTCCTGCTCGAACTTGAACTGGCCGGACGGGCCGAGCGCCATGCGGGCGGGCGCGTGAGCCTGTTCGGCTGACCGCAAGCCTCCCCTTGACGACTCCAAATTTTCGCATCCAGACTCGCGCGTATACGTGAGAGATCGTTTCAGCAGAGGTTTTCGGCAGCAACATGCAGCTAGTCATCGTAGAATCGCCGGCCAAGGCGAAGACCATCGAGAAGTATCTGGGCGGGGATTTCCACGTCCTCGCCTCCTACGGCCACATCCGCGACTTGCCGGCGAAAGACGGGTCGGTGAACCCGGACGAGGGCTTTGCCATGTCGTGGGAGAATTATGGCGACAAGGCGCGGCAATTGAAGGCGATTACCGACGAGGCGAAGAAAGCCACGCGCCTGATCCTGGCGACTGACCCTGATCGCGAAGGGGAGGCGATCAGTTGGCATGTGCAGGAAGTGTTGCGCGCGAAAAAGGCGCTGCCTCAGCAGGTTGACCGCGTAACCTTCAACGCGATCACAAAGGCGGCGGTGCTGGATGCAATGGCGCATCCTCGTGCTTTGGACGAGGATCTGATCGACGCCTATCGGGCGCGGCGGGCGCTGGACTATCTGGTCGGATTCACGCTCTCGCCGGTGCTCTGGCGCAAGCTTCCGGGGGCGAAATCGGCCGGGCGGGTGCAGTCCGTCGCTTTGCGGCTGGTGGTGGAGCGCGAGCGGGAGATCGAGAGCTTCAGCCCCCAAGAATATTGGTCGGTCACTGCCGAGATGGAGCAGGGGGGCGTCGCGTTCACCTCGCGCCTGATCCGCTGGAAGGGCGAGAAGATCGAGCGGCTGAGTATCGGCAAGGAAGGCGATGCGCTGGCGGCGAAGGCGGATGTCGAGGCGGGGCGCTTCACGGTGCAGAGCGTCGAGACGAAGCCGGTCACGCGCAATCCGCCGCCGCCGTTCACGACTTCGACGCTCCAGCAGGAGGCGGCGCGCAAGCTCGGCTTCTCGGCCAGCCACACGATGCGGATCGCGCAGCAGCTCTATGAGGACGGGGCGATCACCTACATGCGCACTGACGGCGTGCAGATGGATCACAGCGCGATTTCGGCGGCGCGCAAGGCGATATCCGATCGTTATGACGGCGGCTATCTTCCTGAAAAACCACGCCAGTATCAGACGAAGGCTAAGAACGCACAGGAAGCGCATGAGGCGATCCGCCCGACCGAATTTTCGCGAGACAAGGTGGGGAGCGGCGATCATGCCCGGCTCTATGACCTGGTGTTCAAGCGTGCTCTGGCAAGCCAGATGGCTTCGGCGCGGATGGAGCGGACGACCATCGACATGGTTGACGGCAGCGGCAGTCATACGCTGCGGGCGACGGGGCAGGTCGTGATCTTCCCCGGCTTTCTTGCATTGTATGAGGAAGGCCGCGACGACAGCGAAGACGAGGACGGCAAGCTGTTGCCGCGCCTCTCGCAAGGCGATGTGCCCGCCAAGAAAGCGGTCAATGCCGAGCAGCATTTCACGCAGCCGCCGCCGCGCTACAGCGAGGCGAGCCTCGTCAAGCGGCTGGAGGAACTGGGGATCGGGCGGCCTTCGACTTATGCGTCCACGCTGCAAACGCTGAAGGACCGCGATTATGTGCGGGTGGAGAAGAACCGCTTCTTTGCCGAGGAAAGCGGGCGGCTGGTCACGGCGTTCCTTGAGCGGTTCTTCGAACGCTATGTGAGCTATGATTTCACGGCGGGCATGGAAGACGAACTGGACGATGTGTCCGGCGGCCGGGCGCAGTGGCAGGAAGTGCTGGAGGCGTTCTGGAAGGACTTCAAGCCCAAGACGCAGGAAGTGATGGAGCAAAAGCCCTCCGAAGTCACGGCCGAGCTGGACAAATTCCTGGAGCCGATGCTGTTCCCGCCCAAGGCGGACGGCAGCGATCCGCGCGCCTGCCCGCTATGCGATGACGGCAAGCTGTCGTTGCGGGGCGGACGGTTTGGGGCGTTCATCGCCTGCTCCAACTATCCTGAGTGCAAGTTCACGCGCAAGTTCGGGCAGCCGGGTGGCGACGGTGCGGCGGATACCGGACCGGAGTCGATGGGGCAGCATCCCGAGACGGGGCAGGACATCGTTCGGAAGAGCGGACGCTTTGGGCCGTATATCGAGATGGGTGAGGGCAAGGAAGCCAAGCGCGGCTCGATCCCGAAGGACCTGCCGGATGGCGAATTGACGCTGGACTGGGCAGTGAAGCTGCTCAGCCTGCCGCGCACGGTTGGGGATCATCCCGAGACGGGCAAGCCCATCGTCGCGAACATCGGGCGGTTCGGGCCTTATCTGCTGCATGACGGGAAGTATGCGCGGCTTTCGGGCACGGCGGAGATATTCGAGACGGGCATGAATGCGGCTGTCGCGAAACTTGCCGATGCCGCGAACAAGGGGCCGCGCTCTGCGGGCGGCCGCGAGCCGCTGAAGGTGCTGGGCAAGCATCCACGTACCGAGGCGGAGATCAAGCTGATGGAAGGCCGCTACGGCGCCTATGTCACCGATGGTGAGACCAACGCGACGTTGCCGAAGACGGTGGACAAGGACGCCCTGACACTGGAGGAAGCGGCGCAGTTGATCGATGCGCGTGCTGCGGCTGCTCCGGCGAAGAAGGGCAAGAAGAAAGCGGCGCCGAAGAAGGCTGCGGCAAAGAAGGCACCTGCGAAGAAGGCTCCCACCAAGAAGCCCGCCGCGCCGAAGAAGAAGGCGGTGGCAGCGGAATAGCCCGCAGGGTTGACGACGCTGGCTCCCTGGCTGCGCAGGAATGACGGTTTATAGGGGAATGGTGGGCGCTACTCCACCCAGTCCAGGCCGATGTCGCGATAGACGCTGCGGTCGTCCTCCCAGTCCTCCTTCACCTTCACATGGAGGTAGAGGTGGACGGGCTTGCCGATCAGCGCTGCAAGTTCTGCACGCGCCTGTGAGCCGATCTGCTTGAGGCGCTGACCGCCCTTGCCGAGCACGATGGCGCGTTGTGTCGGGCGTCCGATCAGGATCTGCTGGTGGATTTCGAGGGAACCGTCGGGACGTTCGCTATATTTCTCCGTCTCGACGGCGGCGGCATAAGGCAGTTCGGCATGAAGCTGGTGGTAGAGCTGTTCGCGCGTGATTTCCGCCGCCAGCATCCGGTCGGTCGCGTCCGACACCTGATCCTCGGGAAAATGCCAGGGACCTTCCGGCATCATCTTGGCAAGGGCCGCCTTGAATTCCGGCAGGCCATCGCCAGTGGCGGCGCTGACGAAGAAAATCTCTTCAAAACCAACGGCATCGTTCAGCTTTTGCGCATGGACCAGGAGCTTTTCCTTGGTCGCGACATCGACCTTGTTGATGATGAGGAGCTTGGGTTCCTTGCGCTCCTTCAATCCTTCGACGGCGCGTTCCAGCTTCGGGCCGAGCCCGGCCTTGCCGTCGATGACGAGCGCGATCAGGTCCGCGCCTTGAGCGCCGCCCCACGCTGCCTGCACCATCGCCCGGTCTAGGCGGCGCTTGGGTTCGAAGATGCCGGGCGTGTCGACCAGGATCAACTGCGCCTCGCCTTCGATGGCGACGCCCATGACGCGGGTGCGGGTGGTCTGTGCCTTTGGGCTGGTGATCGCGACCTTCTGCCCGACCAGCGCGTTGACCAGCGTGGACTTGCCCGCATTGGGTGCGCCGACCACGGCAACAACGCCGCAGCGAGTGTGATTTTCAATGGATGTCATGCCGCCGCCATAGAGGAGCGGGCCGGAAATGAGAAGGCTAACTAAGCTGCGCCAGCATCGCCTTGGCGGCGGCGGTTTCCGCCTCCTGCTTCGATGCGCCTTCGGCCGATGCTTCGCCGATGCCGTTGATCGAGACGGTGACGGCGAAGCGCAGGTTGTGGTGGGGGCCGGACTTGCCGGTCATGACATATTCGGGCGGGCGGCGGCGATTGGCGGCTGCCCATTCCTGAAGCGCGGACTTGGGATGTTTGGGCGCTGAATCCTGCGTGTCGACGCGGCCGGCCCAGAGGCGGCGGACCAGTGCTTTTGCCGCCTCCATCCCGGCGTCGAGGAATAGCGCGCCGATAATCGCCTCCATGACGTCGCCCAGCACATTGTCGCTGTCGGTCGCGCCATCGTCGCGCGCCTGCTTGCCGAGCACCATATGTTTGGGCACGCCCACGTCGCGGGCGACTTCGGCGCAGGTTTCGCCGGAGACGAGAGCATTGAAGCGGCGGGAGAGCTTGCCTTCGGGTTCGGCCGGGAAATGCTCGAACAGCCATTCTGCCACGACCAGGCCCAGCACGCGGTCGCCCAGAAATTCCAGCCGCTCGTAATTGGCGGCTGCGGCGCTGCCATGTGTCAGCGCCTGCATGAAGAGGTCGGGGCGGTCGGGAGCGCGCGCGATCAGCGCCTTCAGCCAGTCCGCCGTGTCGGCCCGCATCAGAAGCTTTCGCCGATCCGGTCCCACCGGGCGGCGGTGAACCAGGTCCAGGGGAGCAGCCATTGTGCGCTGCCGTCAGTCGAGAAGACCGAGACCATCGCCCGTCCGACGAGGTTCTCCTGAGGAACGAGGCCGATGCCACCACCGGCTTCGGCAGGAAAGCGGCTGTCAGCGCTGCGGTCGCGATTGTCGCCCATCAGGAAGAGGCGTCCTTCGGGTACGACAACGGTTTCGCGATCGTCGGCGGGACCATCGGGATCGAGGTCCAGCACATTGTAGCTTTTTCCGTTGGGCAGCGTTTCGCGATATTGCGGATAGCGGCACATGCGCGAACCATCCGCGGCGCGTTCCTCGAACTGGACGCGATAGCAGGGCGAGGGATTGCCGTCCTTCTCCGATGCTGCAACCATGTTGGGCGATGCAGGGATGAGCAGGTCCGCGACTTTCACCTTGGGGATCGCCTGCCCATTCAGGACGACAGTACCCTTCTGAACGGAGATCAGGTCTCCGGGCAGGCCGATGACGCGCTTGATATAATCGTTCTGCTGGTCTGGCGGCGCCTTGAACACCACGACATCGCCGCGCTCTGGCTGAGAGGCGAAGATGCGGCCGGGGATCAGCGGCACGCCGAAGGGCAGGCTGTAGCGGGAATAGCCATAGGGCCATTTCGCGACGAGCAGATAGTCACCGATCAGCAGGCGCGGCTGCATCGATTCGGATGGAATGTTGAAGGGGGACATAATGAAGCTGCGCAGCACGATCACGAAGATCGTCAGCTTGGCGAGGAACCACAGAAAGTCCCCCGTTTCCGATTTGCTGCTCATGCTTTTTCTATCGCTTCCCTTGGGTTGTGACCGTGGCTTTGCGGCGTCCCATCGACAAGGTCAAGGGAGCGTGATCTCCTGCCTATGCAAGCGGGAGTTCCTTTCGCTATGGAGGCGGTGAATCTCCGTCGTGCAGCGGGGGCGCACGCCTCTCACTCAGAAGGACCTGTCATGCCCAGCCCATCGTGGACCGCCATTAGTGCGCAGCCCGTTCCCGAACTCAAGACGATCTTCGACGCCGATGCCGAGCGCTTGTCGAAGCATAGCCTGTCCGTAGGTCCGATTCGGTTCGACTGGAGTAAGACCCATTTGACGGACGATCTGCTGTCAGCGTTTCAGGCGCTTGCGCTGGAAAGCGATTTTGCCGGCAAGCGCGACGCCTTGTTCGCCGGGGCGAAGATCAACAACACCGAAGACCGGGCGGCGGAGCATCCCGCCGAGCGCGGTGAGGGCAATCCCGAAAGCGTGGCGACCGCAAAGGCGCTGCATGCGCGGATGCGGGCGTTGATCGACGCCATCGAGGCGGAAGCCTTGGGACCGGTGCGGCATATCATCCATGTCGGCATCGGCGGGTCGGCGCTGGGACCGAACCTGATCGTCGATGCCCTTGGCGGGAACGAGATGCGGTATGACGTGGCCATCGTGTCCAACGTCGATGGCACCGCGCTGGAGGCGGCGCTGGACCGGTTCGATCCGCATGCGACGATCCTCGCCGTCGCATCGAAGACGTTCACGACGACCGAGACGATGTTGAACGCCGCCAGCACCATCAACTGGATGGTGGAGGCAGGCATCGATGACCCCTATGGCCGGGTGATCGCGCTGACTGCCGATCCGGACAAGGCGCTGGAATGGGGCGTCGATGAAACCCGCGTGCTGCCGTTCAATGAGAGTGTCGGCGGGCGCTACTCGCTCTGGTCGTCGATTGGCTTTCCTGCGGCGCTGGCGCTCGGTTGGGATGCGTTCGAGAGCCTGCTGGAGGGTGCGGCAGTCATGGACCGGCATTTCCGGCTGGCGGAACCCACTGCCAATGCGCCGCTGCTTGCGGCCTTTGCGGACCTCTACTACGCCCGCGTGATGCAGTGCCAGACGCGCGCGGTCTTTGCCTATGACGAGCGGCTTAAGCTGCTGCCCTCCTATCTCCAGCAGCTTGAGATGGAGAGCAATGGCAAGAGCGTCACTGCGGAGGGGCAGCCGGTGGATGGTCCGACCGCGCCAATCACTTGGGGTGGGGTCGGCACGGACGCGCAACATGCGGTGTTCCAGCTGCTGCATCAGGGCACGCATGTGGTGCCGGTCGAGTTCATCGCGTCCATCGAGCCGGGGCATACCCTCGATCCGGCGCATCACCGGACGTTGCTGGTCAACTGTTTCGCACAAGGCGCGGCGCTGATGCGGGGCAAGGACAATGCCGAAGACCCGGCGCGGGCCTATCCCGGCAATCGGCCTTCCACGACGATCCTGCTGGACGATGTGACGCCGCAGTCGCTCGGCGCGTTGATCGCCTTCTATGAGCACCGCACCTTTGCCAATGCCGTCTTGATGGGCATCAATCCCTTCGACCAGTTCGGCGTGGAACTGGGCAAGCAGATCGCCAAGTCCATCGAGCAGGACGGGCCTACCGGCTTCGATCCCTCGACCATGGCGCTGATCGATCTGGCGCTAGGTTGAAGGCGCGGGCGATCATAGCGATCAATCTTTCCGGTTTGTAACCTGCGCGATCCAGAGCCATATCGCTGCAAACAACGAAGGCCTTCTGCATGAGCGACTATGATTACGACCTCTTTGTCATCGGTGCGGGCTCTGGTGGTGTGCGGGCCGCCCGGATTTCCGCGGCGCATGGCGCGAAGGTCGCGGTGGCGGAAGAGTATCGGGTCGGCGGCACCTGCGTCATTCGCGGATGCGTGCCCAAAAAGCTGCTCGTTTATGGCGCGCATTTCGCCGAAGACCTGAAAGACGCGCGGCGGTTCGGATGGAACGTGCCGGACTGCGATTTCGATTGGCCGACGCTGCGGGACAATGTGCTGGCGGACGTCGATCGCCTGAACGGGATTTACCAGGAGACGCTGGACAACAACAAGGTCGAGACGTTTCACGAGCGCGCGACGGTTGCCGGGCCGCATGATGTGAAGCTCGCCAGCGGGCGGACCGTGACGGCGAAATACATCCTGATCGCGACGGGCGCATGGCCGGTGGTCCCCGAGTTCGAGGGGGCGGAGCATAGCATCACCTCGAACGAAGTGTTCCATTTGGATGAGGCGCCCACGCGGATCGTCATCGGCGGTGGCGGCTATATCGCCAATGAGTTCGCCGGGATCTTCCATGAATTCGGCGCACATGTGACGATCGTCAATCGCTCCGACACGATCCTGCGCGGATATGATGCCCAGATCCGCGACCGGCTGCTTCAGATCAGCATGTCGAAAGGCATCAACTTCCGCTTCAATGCCGAGTTCGAGAAGATCGAGAAGAACGATGACGGAACCCTGTGTATCCGCATCAAGAATGGCGATCCGATCGCCTGCGACGTGGTTCTGTTCGCAACGGGACGTCAGCCGAATACGAAGGGGCTGGGGCTGGAAAATGCCGGGATCGAACTCGACAAGCAAGGCGCGATCTCGGTTGACGAATATAGCAAGTCGTCCTGCGACAGCATCTATGCCGTGGGCGATGTAACCAATCGCGTGCAGCTGACGCCGGTAGCGATCCGGGAGGGCCATGCCTTTGCCGATACCGTGTTCGGCGGCAATCCGCGCACGGTGGACTATGGCTGCATCCCTTCGGCAGTGTTCAGCCATCCGCCCATCGGCGCAGTCGGCATGACCGAGGCGGAAGCGCGAAGCAGGCTTGGGACGGTGAAGATCTACACGTCCGACTTCCGGGCTATGAAGAACGTGCTGGCGAACCGGAACGAGCGGGCGCTCTACAAGATGGTCGTGGATGCAGCGACCAATCGGGTGGTCGGGCTGCACATGATTGGGCCGGATGCGCCCGAAATTTTGCAGGCGGCGGCGGTTGCGGTGAAGGCGGGGCTCACGAAGCAGGACTTCGACGATACCGTGGCGCTGCATCCGAGCATGGCGGAAGAGCTGGTTCTGCTGAAGTGAACCGACCGTGAAGTTGACTATCATTCGATAGAATAAGGCACGACCTGCCGGTTGTCGGGATCGACGCGGATGGGGCGGTCGGCGGGCGGGAAGGCGCGCTGGTCGCAGCTTTGGCGGGGGCATAGGCGGCAGGTGACGCCGATCGGGGTCGCGGCGGCTTCGTCGGTGAGTTGAAGGCCGTCGGCATAAACGAAGTTGCCTGCGTGCTCGATTTCGCAGCCCAGGACAACGGCGTAGCGGCGCGGCGCGCGGGCATAGCTGCCGGAGGGCTTGACGAGTCCTTTCGCCATCGAAACATATCTTACGTGATCGGGCGTCTCGCCGAGCTGGACGAGAATGCGGTCGGGGATAGCGACTGCCTCATGCACGATCCAGAGGGGGCAGGCTCCGCCGAAACGGGCGAATTGCAGGCGCGTGGCGCTGTGCCGCTTGGTGATGTTGCCGGCCATGTCGACGCGGCAGAAGAAGAACGGGATGCCGCGCAGGCCCGGACGTTGCAGCGTGGAAAGGCGATGGCAGGCCTGCTCGAAGCTGACGCCGAAGCGGCGGGCGAGTTGGTCGATGTCGTGGCGGACTTCGCGAGCGGACTCTCTAAACCGGGCGTAGGGCATAACAAGCGCACCAGCCGCATAATTGCCCAGGCCGATGGCGAGCAGCCGGTCGGAACCGGGTGCGGACAGTGCGGCCTTGGCCGTGACTTCCGCGATAACCGCAGCGCCTTCGGTCGTCACCAGTTGATGCGCGAGCATGAACTTGCGGCTTTCGGGCGGCAAGGCGGCGTTGATGAACAGCCGCCTGTTCTCCGCGTCGTAGACACGCAGCGCGGCATCGCGGGCTTCCTGCACGCGTGTTTCGATGCCGTGGCGGTCGCGTAACGCGCCTGTAAGCGCGGTTTCCGTCAGGCGCTCGCCGTCCGACAGAGCCGCCCATAGATCTTCCGCCATGCAGTCCAGGTTATGCACATAGTTCCCGGCATCGTGAAACCAGTCGCGAACCGCTTCCCATGGCATACGCTCCTGCGCCGCCATGTCATTGGCGATGGCTTCCTCCATCATGTTCAGGCGTTCGTTGGCGCGGGCATAGGCGCGGTGCAGGTCCACGAAGCGGGCGGCGAATTCGGGGAACTGAAGGTGCAACTTCTCGATCCGCTCGGCCTCCAGCGGTCCGCTGGCGACTTCAGGATGGGCAAGGGCGAAGGTAAAGGCGCCCAGAAGCTGTTCCTCTTCCCGCGCATCGAACGCGGCCCAGTCCAGTGGGAAGGCGCCTGCCAGTGCGGCCTTCACCTTGGCGGTCAAGGGGCGGTCGTCATTCTCAAGCTGGCTGAGATAGGATACCGAAATGCCGAGGATCGCCGCCATCGCGGCCTGATCCAGACGTTGATCGAGCCGCAGTTGCCGCAACTTCTGTCCCGCGAATATCCGTGCGCCTCGTGCCATCGCTTCGCAGTAATTTGCAAAGTCACCTTTTGCAAATCCGCAAATTCACATTTGCCCTTTTAGCGAAAGCCTGAAATGGGCAGGCTACTATTCCGGGAAGAGGATGTTCATGTCGAAACTGGCCGTAGTCGAGAAGCTGGAGAAAATGCGCGAAGCGGCCCGAATGGGCGGAGGGGCGAAGCGGATCGCGGCGCAGCATGCCAAGGGACGGCTGACCGCGCGCGAAAGGCTGGACGTCCTGCTGGACGAGAACAGTTTCGAAGAACTCGATATGTATGTCGAGCACAACTGCACCGACTTCGGTATGGAAGAGACCAAGATCCCGGGCGATGGCGTGGTCACCGGATCGGGCACGATCAACGGGCGGCTGGTGTTCGTGTTCAGCCAGGATTTCACGGTGTTCGGCGGATCACTGTCTGAGCGGCACGCGCAGAAGATCTGCAAGATCATGGACATGGCGATGAAGGTCGGGGCGCCCGTCATCGGCCTGAACGACAGCGGCGGCGCGCGCATTCAGGAGGGCGTCGCATCGCTCGGCGGCTATGCCGAAGTGTTCCAGCGCAACGTGATGGCCAGCGGCGTCGTGCCGCAGATCAGCCTTATCATGGGGCCCTGCGCCGGCGGCGCGGTCTACTCGCCCGCCATGACCGACTTCATCTTCATGGTGAAGGACAGCAGCTATATGTTCGTCACCGGCCCGGACGTGGTGAAGACGGTCACGAACGAAATCGTCACGCAGGAGGAACTTGGCGGCGCTGTGACGCACACCACCAAGTCCGGCGTGGCGGACGTGGCATTCGAGAATGACATCGAGGCGCTGCTGTCGACGCGCGACTTCATCGACTTCCTGCCCGCGTCCAACCGCGAGTCCGCGCCGGAGCGCCCGACCGCCGACGAATGGGACCGGATCGAGGAGAGCCTGGACACGCTGATCCCGGCCAACGCGAACCAGCCTTATGACATGCACGAGTTGATCCGGAAGGTCGTGGACGAAGGCGACTTCTTTGAAGTGCAGCCTGCCCATGCCGGGAACATCCTGTGCGGTTTCGGCCGTATCGAGGGGCGGACCGTGGGTATCGTCGCCAATCAGCCGATGGTGCTGGCCGGGTGCCTCGACATCGGGTCGTCGAAGAAGGCCGGGCGCTTCGTGCGCTTCTGCGATGCGTTCGACATCCCGATCATCACCTTTGTCGATGTGCCGGGATTCCTGCCGGGCGTAGGGCAGGAGCATAACGGCATCATCAAGCATGGCGCGAAACTGCTGTTCGCCTATGCCGAGGCGACCGTGCCGAAGATCACCGTCATCACGCGCAAAGCCTATGGCGGCGCCTATGACGTGATGGCGTCGAAGCATCTGCGGGGCGATTTGAACTATGCGTGGCCGACTGCGGAGATCGCGGTGATGGGCGCGAAGGGCGCAGTCGAGATCATCTTCCGCGGCAAGACTCCCGAGGAAATCGCGCAGCGGACCAAGGAATATGAGGATCGTTTTGCAAACCCGTTCGTCGCGGCGTCGAAAGGCTTCATCGACGAGGTGATCCAGCCGCACTCCACCCGGAAGCGGATCGCGCTGGGCTTGCGGAAACTGCGCAACAAGGCGCTGGAGAATCCGTGGAAGAAGCACGACAACATTCCCCTTTGAGGATGCCGCAATGAAACTCGGCCGTCTGAACCACATCGGCGTGGCCACGCCCTCGATCGACAAGAGCATCGCCTATTACCGCGATGTGATGGGGGCCACGCATATCCACGAGCCCTTCGATCTGCCCGCGCAGGGCGTGAAGGTGTGCTTTGTCGATACGCCGGGCGAAAACGGCACCAGCGGGACGCAGATCGAGCTGATCGAGCCACTGGGCGAGAACTCGCCAATCCACGGTTTCATCGCCAAGAACCCCGCGGGCGGCCAGCATCATATGTGCTATGAAGTGGCGGACATCCACGAAGCCAAGGCGTGGTTCGAGGCCAAAGGAGCGAAGGTCCTGGGCGAGCCGCGCATCGGCGCGCATGGTACGCTGATCTTTTTCGTGCATCCCAAGGATATGAATGGCGTTCTGACGGAAATCATGGAGACGCCGGAGGTCGTTGCGCATTGACCAATTACGGAACGATACTCGCCTCCGTGACCGATGGCGTCGGTGTTCTGTCGCTCAATCGGCCGGAGCGACTCAATGCGGTTATACCGGAGATGTTCTACGAGATCATCGATGCGGTGGAGGCATTTCCGGAACTGGGTGCGCGGGCTATCCTGCTGAAGGCCGAGGGCAGAGGCTTTTGCAGTGGCCTCGATCTCCAGGCGGAGGGAGGCCTTCCCGACGACCTCGGGCAGCTATTGGAAGACCATTACAATCCCTGCATAGAGCGCTTCATGGCCTCCAGGCTGCCCGTCGTGGCGCAGGTTCATGGGGCTTGCGCGGGAATCGGTGCATCGCTGGCGCTCACTTCAGATTTCGTCATAGCGGGCAGGTCGTCTTACTTCCTTCAGGCTTTCGTGAATATCGGATTGGTGCCGGACGGTGGAGCAACATGGATGCTGCCACGTCTCATCGGACGCGCGCGAGCGACCCGGATGATGATGCTAGGCGAAAAGTTGCCGGCGGATACAGCGGAAGATTGGGGCCTGATCTACAAAGCCGTGGATGACGAGGCATTAGCGGAGGAGGCGTCAGCTTTGGCTGCACGGCTGGCTGCGCTTCCCACAGTCTCTTTGGGGCTGATCCGCAAGGGAATTTCTGCAACACAGGAATCGAGTTTCTCGCAGGCGTTGGCGCTGGAACGCGCGCACCAGCGGGAGGCGGGACGCAGCGCGGATTTCAAGGAGGGCGTGCAGGCCTTCCTCGCAAAGCGTCCCGCCAAGTTTGAGGGCAAGTGATGACCGACAAACCGAGTTTGGATCAGTGGCAGGCCGCGGCAGCCAAAGAGGTCATGGGCAAGGACCTGACCTGGCGCACGCCCGAGGGTATCGACGTCAAGCCACTCTATACGGCGCAGGATGTGACGGTCGATCCGGGCCTGCCGGGCTTTGCGCCGTTCACGCGGGGCGTGCGGGCGAGCATGTATGCGGGACGCCCGTGGACGATTCGGCAATATGCGGGCTTTTCGACGGCCGAGGAATCCAACGCCTTCTATCGGCGTAACCTGGCGGCGGGACAAAAGGGGCTGTCGGTCGCTTTCGATCTGGCAACGCATCGCGGCTATGACAGCGATCATCCGCGTGTCGTCGGCGATGTCGGCAAGGCCGGCGTGGCGATCGATTCCGTCGAGGACATGAAGATCCTCTTCGACGGCATCCCGCTCGACAAGATGAGCGTGTCCATGACGATGAACGGCGCGGTGATCCCGATCCTCGCCTTCTTCATCGTCGCGGGCGAGGAGCAGGGCGTCGACCGCAAGCTGCTCGACGGGACCATCCAGAACGACATCCTCAAGGAGTTCATGGTCCGCAACACGTACATCTATCCGCCCGAGCCAAGCATGCGGATCATCTCCGACATCTTCGGCTATACGTCGCGGGAGATGCCCAAGTTCAACAGCATTTCGATCTCCGGCTATCATATGCAGGAAGCCGGGGCGACGCAGGTGCAGGAGCTTGCCTTCACCATCGCGGACGGGCGCGAATATGTGAAATACGGCGTGGCGAGCGGCCTCGACATCGACAAGTTCGCCGGACGTCTCAGTTTCTTTTTCGCGATCGGCATGAACTTCTTCATGGAGATTGCGAAGCTGCGCGCGGCACGCGTGCTGTGGCATCGGGTGATGACCAACCTGGGCGCGAAGGACGAGCGCTCCAAGATGCTGCGCACGCACTGCCAGACCAGCGGCGTGTCGCTGACCGAGCAGGACCCGTACAACAATGTGATGCGCACCACGATCGAGGCGATGGCCGCGATGCTGGGCGGGACGCAGTCGCTGCACACCAATGCGCTGGACGAGGCGATCGCGCTGCCGACCGACTTTTCGGCCCGGATCGCGCGCAATACGCAGATCGTGATCCAGGAAGAGACCGGCATGTGCAATGTCGTCGATCCTCTGGGGGGCAGCTATTATATCGAGAGCCTGACGCAGGAACTGGTCGACAAGGCGTGGGAGATCATCGAGCGCGTGGATGCCGATGGCGGCATGGCGAAGGCCGTGGCGGCTGGCTGGCCCAAGGCGATGATCGAGGAAGCGGCGGCGGCGCGACAGGCGCGGGTCGACCGGGCCGAGGACGTGATCGTCGGCGTCAATAAGTACCGCCTCGCCACCGAGGACGCGCTGGAGACGCTCGACATCGACAATGCGAAGGTTCGCGAAGGGCAGATTGCGCGGATCAATTCGGTGAAGGCATCACGCGACGAGGCAGCGTGTCAGGCGGCGCTGGATGCCTTGCGCGAGGGCGCGAAGGGCAGCGAGAACCTGCTGGCGCTGGCCGTCGATGCAGCGCGGGCGCGGGCGACGCTGGGCGAGATCAGCCTTGCGATGGAAGATGTGTTCGGGCGCTATGGCACGCAGCCGACGCCAGTGAAGGGCGTCTATGCCGCGCCCTACAAGGACGACAGCCGCTGGAAGCAGGTGCTGGACGGCGTGTCGGCCGTGGAGCGGCGGCTGGGCCGCAAGCCCAAGCTGATGGTCGCCAAGATGGGACAGGACGGGCATGATCGCGGGGCGAATGTGATCGCCTCGGCCTTTGGCGACATGGGTTTCGACATCGTGTCGGGTCCGCTGTTCCAGACGCCCGAGGAAACCGTGGTGCTGGCGCTGGAGAGCGAAGTCGATGTGGTCGGCGCGTCATCGCTGGCGGCGGGTCACAAGACGCTGATCCCCGAACTGATCAAGCTGCTTCGGGAGCAGGGCCGCAACGATATCAAGGTGATCGCCGGCGGCGTGATCCCGCCGCAGGATTATGACTATCTGCGTGACGCAGGCGTGCAGGGCATTTATGGGCCGGGGTCGAACGTCGTGGAATGCGCGGCTGACGTGCTGCGCCTCCTCGGCCACAACATGCCCCCGCTGGAGGACGCCGCGTGACCGCTGCCACTGCCCGTACCGATTGGACCCGCGATGAGATCGCGGCGCTGTTCGACCTGCCGTTCTCTGACCTGATGTTCGAGGCGCAGACCGTGCATCGCGCCTGTCATCCGCGCAACGAAGTGCAGCTTTCGACGCTGCTGTCGATCAAGACCGGCGGCTGTGTGGAGGACTGCGGATACTGCAATCAGTCCGTTCATGCCGAGACGGGGCTGAAAGCCGAAAAGCTGATGGACGTGCGCGCGGTGCTGCAATCGGCGGCGCAGGCCAAGGACGCGGGTTCCGGGCGGTTCTGCATGGGAGCCGCCTGGCGCAGTCCCAAGGATCGCGACATGCCTGCCATCGTCGAGATGGTGAAGGGCGTCCGTGCCATGGGGCTGGAGACCTGCATGACCTTGGGCATGCTAAGCGCCGACCAGTCGCAGCAGCTGGCCGAAGCGGGACTGGATTACTACAACCACAATATCGATACCTCGCCGGAGAATTACGCGAACGTCATCACGACGCGGACCTTCGAGGACCGGATCGAGACGCTGGAGAATGTCCGCGCCGCCGGGATCAATGTGTGTTGCGGCGGGATCGTCGGCATGGGCGAGACGCGTGACGACCGGATCGGCTTCATCCATGCACTGGGAACGATGCCGCATCCCGAGAGCGTCCCGATCAACGCGCTGGTGCCGGTGAAGGGCACGGTGCTGGGCGACATGCTGGCCGACACGCCGCTCGCCAAGATCGACGAGATCGAATTCGTGCGCACCGTCGCTGTCGCGCGCATCGTGATGCCGCAGAGCATGGTGCGGCTCTCGGCGGGGCGCGAGAGCATGAGCGAGGCGTGTCAGGCTTTGTGCTTCATGGCGGGGGCGAACAGCATCTTTACCGGCGACCGGCTGCTGACGACGCCCAACGCGGGGGACAATGCCGATGCGGCGCTGTTCGCGAAGCTGGGTGTGAGTGCGATGCAGGCTGCTCCGCATGGACATCTGGAAGAGGCAGCGGAGTGAAGCTCGACCGCTTTAATACGGAATGACTGGATTTACTCCGTTCGCGCTGAGCGAAGTCGAAGGGTTCCATCGAGCGCGGCGAGGTGCCTTCGCTGACGCTCAGGCAATGGCTTCGACTTCGCTCAGCCCGAACGGAATGGAAATTGGATTGAGGCAAGGACACAAATGACAATCACCAAAATCCTCATCGCGAACCGCGGCGAAATCGCCTGTCGGGTGATCCGCACCGCGCGCAAGATGGGCATCGCTACGGTCGCGGTTTATTCTGACGCTGATTCGCGCGCGCCGCATGTGCTGATGGCCGATGAAGCCGTGCATATCGGGCCTTCGCCTGCCGCGCAGTCTTACCTGATCGCCGAGAAGATCATTCAGGCATGCAAGGATACTGGCGCGGACGCGGTGCATCCAGGCTATGGCTTCCTGTCGGAGCGGACGAGCTTTGCGGAGGCGTTGAAGGACGCCGGCATCGCCTTTATAGGCCCGCCCCCCGGCGCAATCGCCGCGATGGGCGACAAGATCGAATCCAAGAAGCTGGCGCTTGAAGCAGGCGTTAACGTCGTTCCGGGCTTCGTCGGAGAGATCGACGACACCGACCATGCAGTGCGGATCGCCAACGACATCGGCTATCCGGTGATGATGAAGGCGTCGGCGGGCGGCGGCGGCAAGGGCATGCGGCTGGCCTATAGCGAGCAGGACGTGCGCGAAGGCTTCGAGGCGACCAAGCGCGAAGGGCTGGCGAGCTTTGGCGACGATCGCGTGTTCATCGAGAAGTTCATCGAGAGCCCGCGCCATATCGAAATCCAGGTGCTGGGAGACCAGCATGGCAACATCGTCTATTTGAACGAACGCGAATGTTCGATCCAGCGCCGCCATCAGAAGGTGGTCGAGGAAGCGCCTTCACCGTTCGTCACGCCGAAGATGCGCAAGGCCATGGGCGAGCAGGCCGTCGCACTGGCGCGGGCTGTGGGCTATTACAGCGCCGGTACCGTGGAATTGATCGTCAGTGGCGCAGACACGACCGGCGAAGGCTTCTACTTCCTTGAAATGAACACGCGCCTGCAGGTCGAGCATCCGGTGACGGAGCAGATCACCGGCCTCGATCTGGTCGAGCAGATGATCCGCGTTGCCAATGGCGAGAAGCTGGCCTTCACGCAGGACGACGTGAAAATCAACGGCTGGTCGGTCGAGAACCGCGTCTATGCCGAGGATCCCTATCGCGGGTTCCTGCCCTCGACGGGGCGTCTGGTGCGATACAATCCGCCGGAACTGGTGGAAGGTGTGCGGGTGGACGATGGCGTCACCGAGGGCGGCGAAGTCAGCATGTTCTACGATCCGATGATCGCCAAGCTGATCACCTATGCGCCGACGCGGCTTGAGGCGATCGACAAGCAGATCGAGGCGTTGGATGGTTTCGAGATCGAAGGGCCGGGGCACAATATCGATTTCCTCTCGGCCATCATGCAGCATGAGCGCTTCCGGTCAGGCAACATCACGACGGGGTTCATCGCCGAGGAATATCCGGACGGCTTCCACGGTGCGCCCGCTTCGCCCAAGTTGCTGCGCAAGCTGGCAGCTATCGGAGCCTTTGCCGGAATGGCGCAGGCGGACCGCGCGCGGCGGATCGATGGGCAACTGGGGCTGAAGCTCAGGCCGCCAACGGGCTGGCAAGTGAAGGTCGGCGCGGGGGATTCCGGCGTCCTACATGATGTGACGATCGCGCTCGACGAAGTAACCGTGGATGGCGAGCCGCTGGAGATGAGCCTGGAATATACGCCAGGGGACCGGATCGTCGAGGCAGAGTTCGACGGCGAGCCGCTGGCGGTGCGGATTGCGCCTGTGCGTGGCGGCTTCAAGCTGACTGCGCACGGCGCGTCGCATGTCGTACGCGTGCTGCCTTCCCATGTCGCGCCATTGGCGCAGCACATGATCGAGAAGATCCCGCCTGATCTGTCGCGTTATCTGATTTGCCCGATGCCGGGTCTGCTCGTTTCGCTTAACGTGGCCGCGGGCGATAAGGTCGAGGCGGGGCAACCGCTGGCTGTGATCGAGGCAATGAAGATGGAGAACATCCTGCGCGCACAAAAGAGCGGAACGGTGAAGTCTTTATCCGCAAAGGCTGGTGACAGTCTGGCGGTAGATGCCATCATCCTGGAAATGGAGTAGTTCCGACATTCTTCCATAGGCAGAATTTCCGCTTTCTTCGTTATAGATCCAGAGAGGCGGCAGGCCGACCTTGGCTGATGTGAAGGGAAAGGGGGACGGCAATGCACCTCAATCATGATCACGATGCGCCCGTGGCGCCCGAGATCAGTTTCGATGCTTTTCTGGCGGTCGATATCCGGATCGGCACCATCCTCAGCGCCGAACCCCTTCCCGGCGCGCGCAAGCCTGCCTACAAGCTGCTGATCGATTTTGGGGCAGGCGTCGGCACTAAAAAGAGCAGCGCGCAGATTACCGAGAACTACGCGCTCGATGCGCTGGCTGGGCGGCAGGTCGCAGCCGTGGTGAACTTCCCGCCGCGGCAGATCGGCAAGTTCATGTCGGAGGTTCTGACCCTGGGTTTTGCCGACGCCGCGGGGGCGGTAACGCTGTTTGCGCCCGACAAGCCGGTACCAAATGGCTCGAGACTGTTCTAGCCGCTACACTTGGCGGGTTGCGGGGCTCCCCGAAAGCAGCCAAGACGCTACGAAGGAAAGCGGGGGTTGGAATGGCAAGTGCAGTGCCGGGTTCGGGTGATTATGTGATGGATGTGAAGCGGGACCGGTTGGTTATCGCTGCGTCGTCGCTTGGCACGGTGTTCGAATGGTATGATTTCTTCATATACGGCACATTGGCCGCCATCATCGGGCGCACCTTCTTTCCGACAGACAATCCGGCGGTCGAACTGCTCTATTCCCTCGCCGGGTTCGCGGTAGGCTTCGGTTTCAGGCCGCTGGGGGCAGTGCTGTTCGGCTATTTCGGCGATCGGCTGGGGCGGAAGTATACGTTCCTCGCGACGATCACCGTGATGGGCATTGCAACCGCCGGGGTGGGCCTGACGCCCTCTGCCGCGTCGATAGGCGCTGCAGCGCCGGTTATCCTCATCATCCTGCGCATCTTGCAGGGGCTTGCTCTGGGCGGCGAATATGGCGGCGCAGCTATCTATGTCGCAGAGCATGCGCCGGTCGAACGGCGCGGCTTCTACACCAGTTTTATCCAGGCGAGTGTCGTGGGGGGCTTCATCCTGTCGATTGTCGTAGTGCTCGGTACGCAGTGGCTAGTCGGTGCGGAGGCGTGGGACGCTTGGGGGTGGCGCGTCCCCTTCGTATTTTCGCTGCTGTTGCTGGCTATATCGCTGTGGATCCGGCTGAAGCTGAAGGAAAGCCCGGTCTTTCAGGCGATGAAGCAGGCGGGGGAATGTGCGAAAAACCCGCTGAAAGAGACCTTTACCTATCCGGGCAACAAGAAGCGGCTGGTGGTGGCACTGTTTGGGGTGGCGGCAGGACTTACCGTCATCTGGTACACGGCGATGTTCCAGGTCCTGTATTTCCTTCAGAATGCGCTGCGGGTCGAACCGGTAACGGCGCAGATATTGGTGGGTATCGGCGCGGCGAGCGGATTGTTCTGGTTCCTGTATTTTGGGCATCTGTCCGACAAGATTGGTCGGAAAAAGCCGATAGTGATCGGCTATGCGGCGACTTTGCTGCTGCTCTTTCCTGTGTTCCACCTGATCGGCGGCGCTGCTAATCCGGGGCTTGCCGAGGCAGCGCGCCGCGCGCCAGTCGTCGTGAGCGGGCCGGATTGCGGCTTCGACCCCTTTGCGAAGGTGCAGGCAAGCGATTGCGCAAGGATGCTGGACTATTTCTCCAAGAAGGGTGTCCATTATCAAAAGGCCCCTGCGGACGTGACGAAGGTGTCGGTCGCAGGGGTCGTACAAACGGACACCAGCCCCGAGGCATTGGACCGCACGCTGGCAGCGGCAGGCTATGATCTTGGCAAGGTGAGGCCGTCCTTCGCGGATTCGCTGACGATCTTGCTCGGTATACTGGTTCTGGGGGCGTTGTCGGGCGCCACATATGGACCCGTGGCGGCGCTTCTGTCGGAGCTTTTTCCGGCGCGGATACGCTATAGTTCGATGTCGATCCCCTATCACATCGGCACGGGTTATTTCGGAGGGTTCCTGCCGCTGGTCAGCCAGTATATCGTGGCGCGCACCGGCGATCCTTATTCGGGGCTCTGGTACACCATGGCCGTGGTGGCGATGTCGCTCGTGGTGGCGCTTTGGGGGTTGCCTGAAACGCGTGGAGCAAGGCTCGACGCGAAAGGGTGAGCGGGCTATCGGCTGGATATGCCGACCCATCCTGATATTTCTTCGCCCCTCCGCCTGTCACTCGATCGCGCAGCGTTGCAGCACAACTGGCAGTCGCTCGCGAGAATGAGCGGCAAGGCGGCGTGCGGGGCGGCCATTAAGGCAAATGGTTATGGGCTGGGTGCGCGGCGGGTCATGACGCATCTGGCCGCCGCGGGATGCCGCGACTTCTTCGTCGCGACATGGGCGGAGGCACAGACGTTGATGCCGATCGCATCCGGCCTGTCCTTGTCAGTGCTGCACGGCGTCCGAACCGAAGACATGGCGGTCGCAATCGGAGGTGCGGCGAGGCCCGTGCTTTCCACGCCCGAGCAGATCGCGCGATGGCGGCAGGCGGGGGGCGGCGCTTGCGACGTCATGATCGATACGGGCATGAACAGACTAGGGCTCGATTGGCAGAGTGACGTTGCCGGACTGGTAAATGGCCTGAAGATTGAAGTGCTGATGAGCCATCTGGCATGCGCGGATGACGATAACCCGCTCTCTGCGCTGCAGCGGCAGCGGTTCGCCGCACTGACCCAGCAGATTCCGGCAAGCCGGTACAGCCTTGCGAACAGCGCGGGCATTTGCCTTGGCGCGGACTATCATTTCGATCTGACGCGGCCGGGCGTGGCTTTGTACGGGGGGGTGCCTCGTAACGAAGCCACTGGCAAGCTGCGGCAGGTCGTGACGCCGCAGGCACAAGTGCTGCAGCAGCGTGTCGTTCGGGCGGGCGATCAGGTCGGGTATAACGCGACCTACACGGCACAACGCGATACGCCTGTCGTCGTTCTCAACATTGGATATGCGGACGGATATCTTCGTGGCTTTTCGGGAACGGGCAGGGTGCTCGCGGGTGCAGCCGCATTGCCTGTCATCGGCCGGGTGTCCATGGATCTGCTAATCGTAGATGCGACTGATGCACCGGACGTGGGCGAAGGCGACTGGCTCGATATCGATTATGATCTGCCCACTGCGGCCGCGGCTTCGGGATTGTCGCAGTATGAACTGCTTACTGGCCTAGGTCAGCGGTTTGAAAGGCGTTGGGTATAAACGAAGAAGGCCGCACCTTCCGGCGCGGCCTCCCGAGCATATGGGGCCTAGGCGCTTAGCGTTCGATGCACATGGCGATGCCCATGCCGCCGCCAATGCACAGAGTTGCGAGGCCTTTCTTGGCGTCGCGGCGCTCCATCTCGTAAAGCAGCGTCGTCAGCACGCGTGCGCCCGAAGCGCCGATCGGATGGCCAATGGCAATGGCGCCACCGTTGACGTTGACCTTCTCGGCATCCCATCCGAGTTCCTTGCCGACTGAGAGAGCCTGCGCGGCAAAGGCTTCGTTCGCTTCGATCAAGTCGACGTCCGACAGCTTCCAGCCCGCTTTTTCAAGGGCGAGGCGGCTTGCCGGCACAGGACCGATACCCATGACCGACGGATCGACGCCGCAGGTTGCCCAGGAGGCGATGCGCCCGAGCACCTTCGATCCACGCTTCTCCGCCTCGTCAGCGGACATCAGCACGAGCGCCGCTGCGCCGTCATTGATGCCGCTTGCGTTGCCAGCCGTCACCGACCCGTCCTTCTTGAAGGCAGGGCGGAGCGACTGCATCGCCTCGAACGTTGCGCCTGCACGGATATATTCGTCCTGATCGACCACAGTATCGCCCTTGCGGCCCTTGATCGTGACAGGCGCGATCTCGTCCGCGAAGCGTCCAGCAGCGCGCGCTGCCTCCGCCTTGTTCTGGCTGGCGGTGGCGAAACGGTCCTGATCGTCGCGCGTGACCTGATATTTCTCGGCTACGTTCTCGGCAGTGACACCCATGTGATAGTCGTTGAAAGCGTCCGTCAGGCCATCATGGATCATGGTGTCGATGAAGGCCACATTCCCCATCTTCGTGCCGCCACGCAGCATCTGCGTGTGCGGGGCCATCGACATGCTCTCCTGTCCGCCCGCAACCATGATGCGTGCGTCGCCGGTCTTGATGGCTTGAGCGGCGAGCGCCACGGCGCGCAGCCCGGATCCGCACAGCTGATTGATGCCCATCGCGGTACGCTCGACCGGAATGCCAGCATTCACTGCGGCTTGGCGAGCCGGGTTCTGGCCCTGACCAGCCGCAAGCACCTGACCAAGGATCACTTCATCCACTTCTCCAGGGGCAACGCCAGCCTGCTCAAGCGCCGCTTCGATGACGACGCGGCCAAGTTCATGCGCCGGAGTCGTGGCGAACGCGCCCAGGAAGCTGCCAACGGCAGTGCGCTTGGCTGCGGTGATGACAACATCAGTCATAGAAATATATTCCTCATCGTCAGGAAAATCGTAGTGCGCCTCTAGCACCGGCGTTCATGCTTGAACAGCCACTCGGACAGCGGCACCCACAGGCTCTGCGGAGCCCTACGGCCTACGATCATGCCCACATGGCCCATATCGAGCAGCCACTTCTCAGCAAGGGGCGGGGCGGATCCCGCTGGAACGATCCGGTCGGTAGAAGAGCATATTGCCAGCGTCGGCACGTCAAAGTCTTGTGGCCGGACAATAGTGTCTCCAATGGCCCAAAAGCCCGAAGCCGTTGCATCCTGTTCATACAGCTTCTCGAACAACTCCTGACCTGCCGCATAGGTGAGAGGGGGGCCAGCGTTGGCCCAATCTTCCAGAGTGATGAAGGCGGCCTCGGCCTCGCTGCCTTCCTCCATCTCTCCGAACTCGGCATATTTGGCGATTGTGCGCGCCGGGTCGAGCGACCAGAACCCCGACTGCAGAACCTCCATGGGAACATAGCCCAGCCTCTGGCAGAGCGGCTTTGCCCCCGCCCATAAACGGACAATGTCCCTCCGCGACGCTTCGGGGAAGCCGCTGAAGTTCCAGGGGGCCGCTATCGTGACGAGCGCAGAGAGAGACATGCAAGCGGCCGCTCCCGCAGCCAGCGTACCGCCGAGGCAATAGCCGACGAGTATCGGGGGCTGCCCATTGTCCAGCGATTGCAGCAGCGGAAGAAGTTGCTGCGCAACATGATCGGCCAGGCCCAGATTTTGCGCGTCGGCCGCAGGATGCCCCCAATCGACGAGAAAAGCATTGTGTCCGCGCGCCGCCAGCCATCGCATCAGGGAGGTTTTCTCAGAAAGATCAAGTACATCAGGTGGGTTGATCAGCGATGGAATGAGCACAATCGGCGTGTTGTTATCTCCGCTCCCGGATTGGAAATGTAAAAGCTTGGCTGTTTGCGCAGTAGCGTGAACAACGGGGGCGGGGGGTCGTGTCGGGCGCGTGGCATTCTGATACCGTTTCAAACCTGCCAATGCTCGCGTTCGCAGCACGGGATCATTCTCAGTCTGCCTCATGAGAATGTCCAGAAATAGAGGCAGCGGCCTCGGCCCATGTTGCGGTGCGGCAACGTTTGGTGCTATTGCAGCATCAGTTAGCGTCGGAGGGCTGTTCATGGCGAAATCGAAAGTGGCGGGTGAGTCGGAAACGGTCATCATCAAGAAATATGCCAATCGGCGTCTCTACAACACCGAAACCTCCAGCTACATCACTCTCGACCTGCTTTCGCAGATGACGCGGGAGGGACGAGAGTTCGTCGTGCTTGACGCAAAGACGAACGAGGACATCACGCACAATGTCCTGACCCAGATCATCATGGACGAGGAACAGCGTGGCAAGAACATGCTGCCGGTGAACTTCCTGCGCCAGCTCATCTCCATGTACGGGGATTCCATGCAGTCGATGGTTCCGCAGTATCTGGAGGCGTCGATGGATGCATTTCGCAAGAATCAGCTCCAGTTTCAGGAAGCCATGCAGGGCGCCTTTGCAGGCGGGCCGCTGGCGGAGATCGCCAAGCGCAACATGGAAATGTTCGAGGCCGCAACCACGGCCTTCAAGGCGCAGGGCTTGCCGGGCATTGCGGGATTCGAGGCACCGGCCAAGGCTGCGGCCGCGCCAGCAGCCAATGAGGAAAAAGACGACGAGATCGCGCAGTTGAAGGCGCAACTTGCTTCACTGAACGCCAAGATCGAGAAGCTGGCGCCTTAACGGCTTCTTCGTACGCCGCGACATTCAGGGCCGCCATTTGCGCGGCCCTTTTCTATTTGCGGGCCGCAGCACTCGACTTTCGCAGCGGGCTTGCTCTATTGCCGCGCAACATCTTCCAGAGTCAGGCGCATATCAGTGAAACACGCTCTCTCCGTTACTCGCGATCAGGACTTTGCCGCCTGGTATCAGGCTGTCATCAGCGAAGCGGACCTGGCAGAGGAATCCGGCGTGCGCGGCTGCATGGTCATTCGGCCGTGGGGCTATGGCATCTGGGAGCGAATACAGGCGCTGCTCGACGCGGAGATCAAGCGTACGGGGCATGAGAACTGCTATTTCCCGCTGTTCATCCCCCTGTCCTATTTCGAGAAGGAAGCGGAGCACGTCGACGGTTTCGCCAAGGAAATGGCAGTCGTCACGCATCACCGGCTGATCCAGAAGGATGGGCGGCTGGTGCCCGATCCGGAGGCGAAGCTGGAGGAGCCGCTGGTCGTGCGGCCAACGTCGGAAACAGTGATCGGGGCAGCCTTCTCGCGCTGGGTGCAGAGCTGGCGCGACCTGCCCGTGTTGATCAACCAATGGGCGAATGTCGTGCGCTGGGAAATGCGGACGCGGATGTTCCTGCGCACCAGCGAGTTTCTCTGGCAGGAGGGGCACACCGCCCACGCCAGCGAAGCGGAAGCACGCGAAGAGACGCTGAAGATGCTCGAAGTGTATCGCAGCTTTGCCGAGGATTGTCTGGCGCTGCCCGTGGTCGCTGGCGAGAAGCCGGAGAATGAGCGCTTTCCCGGCGCTGTCGCGACGTACTCGATCGAGGCGATGATGCAGGACGGCAAGGCGCTTCAGGCAGGCACTTCGCATTTCCTGGGCACCACGTTCTCTTTCGCGCAGAACATCCGGTTCCAGAATAGCGAAGGGCAGCAGGAACTCGCGCAGACGACAAGCTGGGGCGTGTCGACGCGCATGATCGGCGGCGTCATCATGGTGCATGGCGACGATGATGGCCTGCGCGTGCCGCCGCGCATCGCGCCGCATCAGATCGTCATCGTTCCAATGCTGCGCGATGTACCGGAAGACGATGCGATCGTTGACTATTGCATGGCATTGCTGGTCACGCTGCAGAAGCTCGACGCGTTTCGCGAACCCGTGCGGGTGCTGCTGGACCGGCGTCCGGCCAAGGCTGCGAACAAGCGCTGGGGCTGGGTGAAGAAGGGTGCGCCGATCATCGTCGAAGTGGGCGGACGCGATGTTGCGGGCGGCAATGTGTCGGTCTTGCGCCGCGACCGGCTCTACAAGGATGATGGCAAGCTGGACAGCGCCGTGGTCGCCAAGGACGATTTTGTCGCCACGGCTACGGATATGCTCGTGGAGATCCAGAGCGCGTTGCATACGCAGGCGACGGAGCGGCTGCACAGCAATATCGAGCGGAGCATCACAGACATCGATGCCCTGAAATCCTATTTCGCTGCGAACGATAAGTCAGGCTGGGCGGAGGTGCAGTGGAGCAAGCCCACCGGCGCCGGACTTGAAAAAGTCGTGCAGTGGCTCAAGGGCGAGAAGTTGACGCTGCGCAACGTCCCGCTGGATGCGGCGGCTGCGGATGGCGCGTGCATCTTTACCGGCGACGAGGCGGTGGAGCGCGTACTGGTCGGCCGCTCTTATTAGCTGGGATTAGTCTGGCGCGGGCTGGTCAGTGCCTGCCCCAGCCCCTATGTCCAGTAGCATGAGTGAACCGCCCAAGCCGCCTCGCACCAAAGCGTCCCGCGTCAAGCCCGCCGGCTTTCCGACGCGCAAGCAGATCCTGGATTTCATTGCCGAGTCCGACACGCCCGCGGGGAAGCGGGAGATCGCGCGCGCCTTCGGCTTAAAAGGGCAGGAGAAGATCGCGCTCAAGTCGCTGCTGAAGGACATGGCGGACGAGGGGCTGATCGACATCGGCCCGGCGCGGGCTTTCCACAAGATGGGTGGCGTTCCGAAGGTCACTGTGCTGCGGATCGTGGATGTGGATGGGAGCACGCTGCTGGCGGTTCCCGAGCGCTGGGAGGCCGAAGGCGTGCCGCCGCCGCGTCTGCGCATCATGGAGCGCGGCAAGCGCAGCGCGCTCACCGTCGGTGACCGGATTTTGGCGCGGACGGAGGAAGCGGGGGCGGGCTGGGTCGCGCATCCGATGAAGAAGCTCGCAAAGGGCGAGGAACTGCTGCTGGGCATTGTCGAGCAGCAGGACGGCGGTGCGCTGCTGTTGCGTCCGGTGGACAAGCGCAACCGCAATGTCACGCGAATCGTCGAGCTGGGCAATGCGAAGCCCGGCGATCTGGTGCTGGCGGAGGCTGGCGGCCGAGCCCCAAAGATGACGGCGCGCGTCACCGACATTCTGGGCGATCCCTTCGCGGCAAAGAGCTTCAGCCTGATCGCCATTCACAAGTTCGGCATTCCTTTCACCTTCCCCGACCGGGCCGAGGACGAGGCACTGGCGGTGGCGGACCTGCCGCTGCACGAAGCCAAGCGGGAAGACCTGCGGCACCTGCCGATCGTCGCCATCGACCCCGTAGACGCGCGCGACTTCGACGATGCGGTGTGGGCAGCCCCGGATGAGGACGGCACCAACGAGGGTGGCTTCCGCGCCATCGTCGCCATTGCCGACGTCTCCTATTATGTCCGGCCGGGGAGCAACCTCGACCGGGAAGCACGCAAGCGAGGCAACAGCGTTTACTTTCCGGACCGGGTCGTGCCCATGCTTCCGCACCAGCTTTCATCCGATATGTGCTCGCTCCGGGCCGAGGAAGATCGGGCCGCCATGGCCTGCCACCTCACCATCGACAAGCATGGCAAAGTGACATCATGGCGCTTCACCCGCGCGGTCATTCGGGTGGCGGCCAACATTCCCTATGAGCAGGCGCAGGCAGCCATAGATGGCGAGGCGGAGAACGCGTTGCTGGAGACGGCGCTGAAGCCACTTTGGGCGTGCTGGGCGCTGTTGGCGAAAGCCCGCGACAAGCGTGAGCCGCTGGATCTCGATCTGCCCGAGAGACGCGTGGTTCTGGACGAGGCGGGAAAGATCGTCAGCGTCGCGATACGTGAGCGGCTGGACGCCCATCGTCTGATCGAAGACTTCATGATCGCGGCCAACGTCGCGGCGGCAAAAGCGCTGGAGGCCAAGAAGGCACCAGTCATGTATCGCGTCCATGAGCCGCCGAGTCGCGAGAAGCTGGTGGCGCTGAAAGACTATCTGAAGGCTTTCGACGTGGAATTTGCGCTGGGGCAGGTGATCCGTCCTGCGACGTTCAACCGCCTGATCGCGAAGATTGGCGAGGACGACGCCAAGCCGCAGATCATGGAGCAGATTCTGCGCACCCAGACTCAGGCATATTACGGACCGGAGAATGCCGGGCATTTCGGGCTGGCGCTGGGCAGTTACGCGCATTTCACCTCACCGATTCGCCGCTACGCGGACTTGCTGGTGCATCGTGCGCTGGTCGGTGCCTATGGATTGGAGCTGCCAGCGCCGAAGAACAAGGACTTGCCGGAAAAGACCTCGCTGTCGGGCGAGGACCTGAGCCACATGAGCCGGGTCGGCGAACTTATAAGCCAGCATGAGCGCCGCGCAATGGAAGCGGAACGGGAAACCGTGGACCGTTATGTCGCCGCTTTCCTGGCCCTGCGCGTGGGCGAAGTTCTGGAGGCGCGGATTACGGGCGTGCAGAGTTTCGGCTTCTTCGCGACGGTCGAGGGACTTGGCGGCGACGGCTTGGTGCCGGTCTCGACGCTGGGCGCGGAGCGCTTCCTGCTCGACGAAGCGAGCCGTTCGCTGGTCGGCATGTCCAGCGGCGACCGTTACACACAGGGCCAGCGCCTGCCGTTGCGGCTGGTCGAAGCGGACCCGATCAATGGAGCCCTGCGGTTCGAGCTGCCTGAGGGTGCGAGCCACCTGCCATTCCGTGGGCCCAACCGCGGGCCGGGGCGGCCCTCGGGTGGTCTGCAGAGACGCGGGCGGCCGTCAAACATCCGGCACAGCAACAATCCCAGAGGGAAGAACCGGAAGTAGCTCAGCTCAGTCGGTCGATCGCTTCCAGGTCCAATGATCCGGGTATGACCATGATGGGGCAGGGGAGACTGCCTGCGTGCGTGCCCGCGAAATACGTGACGAGAGGCCCAGGCGTTCCGCTTGCCGAGGCGCCGAGGACGAGGGCGTCGACCTCCTCATTCGCATAGAGGGTTTCACGCACGATCGTGACCGGGTCGCCCTGCTTCACCGTGATGGATGGCCGAATGCCCGATTCCTGCATGAGCGTGCCTGCCGCGCCCATCACCAGAGCTTCGGCGCGCTGGCGGGCTTCTTCCTCGATCGTCGCCTGGACGCCGCCCCACTGCACGAACTCGGTAGGCGGGACCAGCGCGAGGATTTGCACGGCGCCACCGGTCTTCGCTGCACGGCGGGCGGCGAAGCGCAACGCCACTTCGGCCTCGGGAGTCTCGTCGACGACGACCAGATATGTGCGCATGGTAAGCCGTGTCCCTGTTATCCGCGCCGAATCTGGGGCATAAACGATCCCGGCGCAAGGCTTTGCCGGATCGAGCGACCCGGCCCCTTGACCGCAGCGGCCAAAGCGTCAAGTAACGGGCTTCCTCCCCACGGAATCAAGATCGAGAAGGGCTGTACCCTCATGGCAATCAACATCCAGATGCCGGCATTGTCTCCCACTATGGAAGAAGGCTCGCTGGCGAAATGGCTGGTGAAGGAAGGCGATACGGTGAAATCCGGCGACCTCCTTGCGGAAATCGAGACCGACAAAGCTACGATGGAATTCGAAGCCGTCGACGAAGGCGTGATTGCCAGCATCCTGGTCGCCGAAGGAACAGATGGCGTAAAGGTGGGAACAGTCATCGCGACATTGACCGTGGAAGGCGAGGAAGCGGCCGCGCCCGCCGCCAAGGCGGAGGCTCCACAGGCCGAAGCACCTAAAGCCGATCCGACCCCCGCGCCTAAAGCGGAAGTTACGCCAGCACCGAAGGCAGATGCCGTTCCTGCCAAGGCGGCGCCGTCTGATGGGGAGCGCGTGAAGGCGAGCCCGCTTGCACGCAGGCTGGCGCAGGCCAGTGGCCTCGACCTGACATCCGTGCAGGGCAGTGGTCCTAATGGCCGGATCGTGAAGGCGGACCTGGAAAGCGCCAAGCCCGCCGCTCAAAGTGCGCCGGCTGCGGCCGCCCCTTCCGCCGCTCCGGTAGCTCAGCCTGCGGCTCAAGCTCCAAGCGGCGGCCAGGATTTCGGCATACCGCACGAAGCCGTGAAGTTGTCGGGCATGCGCAAGACAATTGCGCGCCGTTTGACCGAATCGAAGCAGACGGTGCCGCATATCTACCTCACGGTGGATATCCGGCTCGACAATCTGCTGAAGCTGCGCGAGCAACTGAACGCGAGCCTGAGCGGGCGAGGCATCAAGCTCTCGGTCAACGACTTGCTGATCAAGGCGCTGGCGGTCAGCCTGCTTCAGGTCCCGGAATGCAACGTCCAGTTCGCGGGCGACACGCTGCTAAAGTTTCAGCGCACCGACATATCGGTGGCGGTTTCGATCCCCTCGGGCCTCATCACGCCGATCATCACCGATGCCGGGACCAAGGGTGTAGCGGCGATCTCCGCAGAAATGAAGGACCTTGCGGCCCGGGCAAAGGACGGCAAGCTGAAGCCGGAGGAATATCAGGGCGGCACGGCCAGCCTGTCCAATATGGGCATGTTCGGCATCAAGCAGTTCGAGGCAGTCATCAATCCTCCGCAAGCCATGATCATGGCGATCGGCGCTGGCGAGAAGCGGCCCTACATTGTCGATGATGCGCTGGGCGTCGCCACGGTGATGAGCGCGACAGGCAGCTTCGACCATCGCGCCATCGATGGCGCCGATGGGGCAAAGCTGATGAAGGCGTTCAAGGCGCTGGTGGAAAACCCGCTGTCGATGCTCGCCTGAACGGCAATTATTTCAGCGCCGCTCTGCCTTGAAGGGCAAGCCGTGCGTGATGGAGAATATCTATGGCTGACCAATTCGACCTTATCGTCCTGGGTTCCGGCCCCGGCGGCTACGTGGCTGCGATCCGCGCCAGCCAGCTTGGCCTCAAGACCGCCATCGTGGAGCGGGAGAGCCTGGGCGGTATCTGCCTCAACTGGGGCTGCATCCCGACCAAGGCGCTTCTGCGGACATCGGAAATCTATCACTATATGCAGCAGGCCGACAAATACGGCCTGTCAGTGGAAAAGCCCGCCTTCGATCTGGAGAAGGTCGTCGCCCGTTCGCGCGGCGTCGCCAAGCAGCTCAATCAAGGCGTCACCGGCTTGATGAAAAAGAACAAGGTTACCGTGTATTTCGGCGATGGAAAGCTGACGGGTAAGGATACCCTGTCGGTAACGAAGGACGGAAAGACGACCGACCTTGCCGCCAAGAACATCATCATCGCCACGGGTGCCCGCGCACGCGAGCTGCCCTTTGCGAAGGCCGATGGAAAGCGCATCTGGACCTATCGTCATGCAATGGTGCCGCCCGAAATGCCCACCAAGCTGCTAGTCATCGGATCGGGCGCCATCGGTATCGAATTTGCCAGCTTCTACAACGACATGGGCGCAAAGGTGACGGTCGTGGAAATGCTCGACCGCATCCTGCCGGTCGAAGATGCGGATATCAGCGACTTCATGAACAAGTCACTCGCCAAGCAGGGCATGGACATCCGCATGTCCACCGGCGTCCAGAAGATTACGGACACCGGCAAGGGATTAAGCGCCGAGATCAAGGACAAGGACGGGAAGGTCACTACGGAAGAGTTCAGCCATGTGATCGTCGCGGTGGGCATCGTCCCCAATGTCGAGGATATTGGCCTGGAAGCTGTCGGGATCGAAAAGGACCAGCGCTCTCACATCCAGGCGGATGAATTTTGCCGTACCAACGTGCCGGGCATCTACGCGATCGGCGACGTCACCGGCGCGCCATGGTTGGCGCATAAGGCGAGCCACGAAGCCGTCATCGCTGTAGAGCATCTTTCGGGCGGCCATCCGCATGTAATGGACAAGGCGAACATTCCCGGCTGTACCTACTGCCATCCGCAGGTTGCGTCCGTCGGCCTGACCGAAGCCAAAGCCAAGGAGGCCGGGTACAAGGTGAAGGTCGGCAAGTTCCCCTTCATCGGCAACGGCAAGGCAATTGCCCTGGGCGAAACCGATGGCTTCGTGAAGACGGTGTTCGACGAGGCGACCGGCGAACTGCTGGGCGCGCACATGGTGGGCGCGGAAGTCACCGAGATGATCCAGGGCTATGTGATCGGCAAGACGCTGGAAACGACCGAGGCGGAGTTGATGGAGACGGTGTTCCCGCATCCGACCATTTCCGAGACCATGCACGAAAGCGTGCTGGGCGCATATGGACGGGCGCTGCACATCTAGACGTTCCGCAGTGTCGCGCTTGCCCAAGGGTTGCGGTACTCTGCCTGTCGTGCTGTATCACACTTGTTAAACAAGGAAGTTGCAGCATGTTGAGATCCGCCTTTGCCACTATGGTGGCCACCGGCATCCTGTCCGCGCCGGCGCAGGCGGAAACGGTCGTGATCACGGCCGCGCACATGATCGACGTGCTGAGCGGCAAAACCGTGGATTATCCTGCGATCTTCGTCACTGACGGGCGCATCACGAGCATCGCGGATGCTCGGACTGTGCGCTGGGGCAGCGACGTCACGCACATCGACATGGGTGACAAGACTCTCTTGCCGGGCCTGATAGATATGCACGTCCACCTCGACAGTCTGGCCGAAGTCGGTGGCTATAATGGCCTTCAATATACCGACAATTTCTGGACGGTCGTCGCGGCGGACAATGCTCGCAAGATGTTGAAGGCGGGCTTCACGACCGTGCGCAACGTTGGCTCCAGCAATTATAATGACGTAGCGGTCAAGCAGGCGATCGCCTCTGGCCATGCCGTCGGCCCCCGCATCGTTCCTGCGGCGCATGCGCTTGGCGCGACCGGGGGCCATTGCGACGAAACCTATCTTCCGCCCAGCTTCAAGGCGCGGGGAGACGCGGTTGGAGATGGCCCTCAGGAACTGCGCACCCGCGTCCGGGAACAGCGTAAATATGGTGCGGAAGTCATCAAGGTCTGTGCGACCGGCGGCGTCTTTTCGCGCAACACCGAGCCGGGCCAGCAGCAACTCTCCGAGGAGGAGCTACGCGCCATCGCCGAAGAGGCGCATCAATGGGGATTGAGAGTGGCCGCCCATGCGCATGGCGCGGCCGGTATAAAGGCTGCCATCCGGGCGGGGATCGATACCATCGAACATGTGAGCCTTCTGGATGACGAAGGCATCAAGCTCGCCCTCGCGCGCAAGCAGCCCGTGTGGTTCTCGATGGACATCTTCAATACCGACTACACGCAGGCAGAAGGCGCGAAGAATGGCGTGCTGGAAGACAATCTGCGCAAGGATCGGGAAGTGGCGCAGGTCCAGCGGGACAATTTCCGCAAGGCTCATGCTGCAGGCGTGCCGATGATCTTCGGGTCGGATGCAGGCGTGATGCCGCACGCGCAAGTCGCGGGGCAGTTCAAGGTAATGGTCCAATATGGCATGACACCCTTGCAGGCGATCCAGGCGGCGACCCGCAACGCCGCGCAGGCGTTGGGTCAGGAGAAGGATGTCGGCGCGATCGCGGTGGGACGCTTTGCAGACATAGTTGCTGTGTCGGGCGACCCCCTGTCGAACGTGAGGCTATTGGAAAAGCCGGATGCCGTGATCAAGGGGGGCGAAGTCGTCGGCGATTGAGGGCCGGTGCGCGGGCATTATTTCTGGCAGGGATAGGCGTCGTTCAGAGCGACGCTTACCGTGAGCGATGCCGGGAAAGAGCGCTGATCAGGATAAGCCTTGAGGTATTTGACCACCAAGTCGTGAACCTCCTTCGCGGCCAGTTGCTTCGGCCAGCAATTGTCGGGAGCCCGACCAAGGAAGATATCCTTCTTGATGCCATCCACTACGCCCACGATATAGGCTGAGCACGCGAGCGCATATTCGGGCGCTTTATTCTGGCACTTTTCGAGCAGGGTATTACCTGTTTCGAACATGAATGTTTGCGCCGCGGCCCGCGGCGCGGCCGTCGTGGAAATCGCAAGCATCAGGCTGATCAGGATCTTCGTTCGCATGGCTGTGTCATGAACTATTAGTTGTGGCGCGCCCACCGCTATAAATCACTAACACACCGCTAACGTCAATTTGTTTCGGCCAAGATACTGGGAATCAAGCCGCCGCGGTTCGCACCCCAGTGGTGGTTTCCGCTGCACCGGCTGCCTTCCCATCGGACATGGGATGCGAGGTCCAGTTCTCTCCGTAGAAATCATATTTGACATGATTTCCCCGCTGAAACCCTGCGCCGTCCCAGACCGCCACCTGAAGCTCTATCTCGTTGTGATGGTGGACGTGGAGCCAGTTGAAGCTTTGTGGTTGCTCATTGCGCAGGCGTGTGGATGTGGCCGTTCCTGCCTGTATTATCAAAGACTTGCCGGCATTTTCCACCATCTTGCGCGCCGCCTCCGCGTATGTCTGGTGAAAGTGTCCGGCCAATGCAATGTGCACGCCCGCTTCGCAAACTGCCTTGATTGCATCTTTATGGCGACCGACGGCCTCGCTCAATTCTCCGCCTTCGCCGATCGGCATTGCGAAGAGGGGATGATGAGTGACCAGGATGCGCGTCTTCCTGTCGGCGACGGTCGCGAACCGTTCGTGAAGCATCCGCAGTTGCTCGTGATTGAGCCTGCCGTCCTTGAAGGTGAGGGACCGTGCGGTGTTCAGCCCCAGGACCGCCACCTCATCGTTTTCGAACCAGGGGCAAAGATCGTTGCTGATGTAGCGCTTGTATCGGTCGAGGGGCGCTGCGAAGCGTCGGACGACGTCGTATAAAGGCACGTCATGGTTGCCGGGCACCATCAGCAGCTTGAACCCCGACGCGCGAAGGCGATTAACATAGGCCGAGGCTTCGCGGAACTGATTGACGCGCGCTCGTTGCGTGAAGTCGCCGCTGATGATGACGAGGTCGGGTTGCTGCTGCTGTAACCAAGCCTCCGTTGCTGCCACGATTTTCGGGTCGTTCGCGCCAAAGTGAACGTCGGAGAGATGTGCGATGCGGGCCATGGGCGTTCAACTGTCGAAAAGGAAACTGGTTGCCGGGGGATCGTCTGATGCAGTCATGAGTTGTTCTGCCATGCCAACAAAACCGCTCCCGCGCGAGGCTGCGCTCATCGTGAACGCACATTCCCGCAAGGGCGAGGCATTGTTTCATCAGGCCAAGGAGAAGCTTGAGGCAGCGGGCATGACGCTGCTTGCGGCTCATGCGGTCCGCGACCCTTCGCGATTGAACGATGTCGTTCGAGACGCCGTGGCAAGCGGCGTGCCCATGGTGATCGTCGGAGGCGGCGACGGTTCGATGTCCGGCACGGTCGACGAGGTGGTGGGCAGGGACTGCGTGTTCGCCGTATTGCCCTTGGGGACGGCGAACAGCTTTGCGCGGACGCTTGGACTTCCGCTGGATATCGACGGAGCGGTGGACGTGATCGCGAGCGGAGAACGCCGCCGGATCGACCTCGGCATGATCAACGGGGATTATTTCGTGAACGCCGCCTCGATTGGACTGTCGCCGATCATCGGCGATACCGTGCCGCATAAATTGAAGCGCTATCTCGGCCGCATCGGCTACCTGCTTTGGGCGCTGAGATGTTCGATAAATTTTCGGGCGTTCAGGCTCATCATCGGCGAAGGCGACAGTGAGCGCCGGATGTGGTCGACTGAGGTCCGTATCCTGAATGGCAATTATCACGGCGGTGTCCAGCTCTCGGAACATGCGGATGTCGACAGCGGCCGGATCGTGATTCAGGCCGTCGTCGGCCGCAGCCGTCTGAAACTCGCGGTGGACTGGTACACCAAGTTCTTTAAACTGCGGGAGCGGAATGCGCATACCGAGGAGTTTACGGGCCAGTCCTTCACACTCGATACGCGGCCGCGCCTCCGTATCTCCATCGATGGCGAAGTGCTTGCTTCGACTCCGGTTACGGTGAAGGTGGCGCCTCATGCAATCGACATCGCGGCTCCACGGCCAGAGGAAGCGGAAGCGCGCTGACTAAGGCTCCTACTTTTCACGGCCCGTAACCTGCGCTAGGGCCGACCAATGCTAGACATACGCCCATTTTTTCCGATCACCACGCCCACAGTCCTATGAGCGGAACGATCCTTTCCGTACTCATGCTCGCCGGGATCGCCCTGACAGGTGGCGGTATATACATGCTGACGACCGGGCGTGATCGCAAACAGGGATGGCTCATGATCGGCGCAGGCGCCGTCATGTTCGCCAATGTCGCAATCTGGGCCGTGCCACTGTGAACGTCGGCGATAGCCTCAGCGAATAGGTGAGTCCGGCGACAGCCGCATGTCGAGATAGTTGTCGACCGACTTCATCAACTGATCCAGTTCATGTTCGAAAAAGTGGTTCGCGCCACGGATTTCGTCATGATGGATGGTAATGCCCTTTTGCGTACGCAGCTTATCGACCAGTTTCTGCACCGCGCTTGCCGTCACGACTTCGTCGTTGGTGCCTTGGACGATGATGCCGGAAGAGGGGCAGGGCGCTAGGAAGCTGAAATCGTACATGTTGGCGGGCGGCGCGACGGAGATGAAGCCGCGGATTTCCGGCCGGCGCATCAGCAACTGCATCGCGATCCACGCGCCGAAGGAGAAACCGGCGATCCAGGTCGTCTGCGCTTCGGGATGGAAGCTCTGCACCCAATCGAGCGCCGAAGCTGCATCGGACAGCTCACCGATGCCATTGTCGAACGTGCCCTGGCTGCGGCCGACGCCGCGGAAGTTGAACCGCAGCACGGCAAAGCCGCGCTTTACGAACGTCTTGTAAAGCGCCTGCGTGATGCGGTCGTTCATCGTGCCGCCACCCTGCGGATGCGGGTGCAGGATCATGGCGACGGGCGCGCGCGGGCGGGGCGGGGGGCTGAAACGCCCCTCCAGGCGACCTTCGGGGCCGGGGAAAATCACGTCGGGCATGGCGCTCTGCTCTTATAGTCTGGCCGTTGCGGTCGGCAGGCACGGGATCGGCCTGCTTTCGCCTGTGGCTATGGCGGGTTTGCCGCCTATATAGATGCCGCGCCCCTTTTCGCAATCAATGAGTGTAACACGACCACCGATGCCCGCCCCGGACCGCCTTTATCTGGATCACGCCGCAACCACGCCGATGCTGCCGCAAGCCATGGCGGCTATGGTGGACGGCATGACGCGCTGGGCCAATCCGTCGAGCCCTCACGCCGATGGCCGTGCAGCGCGGGCTGTTCTGGAGGAAGCACGCGGGAGAATTGCCAAGGCGCTAGACTGGCCAGGGCACATCCTGTTTACCTCAGGCGCCAGTGAGGCAATCTCCATCGCCTTGACCCGTGCCAAAGCTGAGCGCGTCGCAACGTCATCGGTGGAGCACGACGCCGTCCTGCGTGTGACTCCCTCGGCCTTTCGGTTGCCCGTCGATTCCGACGGCATCGTCGAGGATGTCGCATCTGACGCACTGAACGCAATCCAGCAGGCCAACAATGAGACCGGCGTCATTCAGCCTTTGGAGGGCGTCCCCCTACTTTTCGCGGATTGCGCGCAGACGGCGGGCAAGTTCCCGCTGCCCGACGCAACTATGATCGCCATCAGCGCGCACAAGTTCGGCGGGCCACCTGGCGTCGGCGCGCTTTTGATTCGGGACCTCACGTTGATCCATCCCTCTGGCGGGCAGGAGCAGGGCTATCGGGCGGGAACCGAGAACCTGCCCGCGATCCTGGCTATGGCAGCGGCACTGGAAGCACCCCGCGACTGGTTGCACACGGCGATTAAATTGCGGGCTCAGCTTGACGAAGCGATCGTAGCTTCCGGAGGGGAGGTCGTAGCCGCCCAGTCGCCACGCATTCCGACGATCGCCAGCTATCGAATGCCCGGAGTCTCAGCGCGCGCACAACTCATCCGCTTCGACATGGCGGGGATATCGGTGTCTGCGGGCAGCGCCTGCTCGTCCGGGACCCTGAAGGGCAGCCATGTGTTGAGGGCCATGGGCTGGGAAGAAAAAGCCGCAGGCGAGGTCATTCGCGTCAGCTTTGGCCCACAGACGACTACCGGGGATGTTGACCGCTTTGTCACCACCTGGCGGAACATAGCGGCATGATCTACCTCGATTATCAGGCGACTACTCCGCTGGCACCCGAGGCGTTCGAGGCCATGGTGCCGCTGTTGCGCGATCATTTCGGCAATCCGCACAGCACGCACAGAGCGGGTCGTCAGGCGGCCGCGCAGGTAGAGCTTGCTCGCGATCGCATAGGTGCTGCGATGGGGCTGCCCCCAGGCCAGATCATATTCACCTCCGGCGCGACCGAAGCGCTCAACATTGCCATCAGCGGCATGGCCCAAGGCGCGCCGCCCGGCCGCCGCCGGATCGTGACGCTTGCTACCGAGCACGCCGCGGTGAGGGACACCGTGTTGGCGCTTGAAGGAAGGGGCTTTGAGCCTGTCCTGCTTCCGGTGCGGCGTGACGGCTTGGTGGATCTGGACATTGCCCGCCTGGCGATCACGCCCGACACCGCTCTGGTGACTGCCATGCTCGTCAACAACGAGATAGGCGTGATCCAGCCCGTCGACGCGCTTTGCCATTTGGCGCGCGCGGCGGGCGCTCGGTTCCTCTGCGACGCTGTACAGGGATTTGGCCGCGCCGCATTGCCGCAAGAGGCCGACGCCGTCGCGATCAGTGCACACAAGATTCATGGGCCCAAGGGTGTTGGCGCGCTCTGGCTGCGAAATGGTCTGACGTTGCCGCCTCTGCTCCACGGGGGCGGGCAGGAAGGCGGGCTCCGATCGGGAACTTTATCGCCGGCGCTTTGTGCCGGCTTCGGCGTTGCGGCCGACCTCATGCAGCGTCGCCGCGAGGCCGATGCTCACCATGTCGAAGAACTTTGGCAGAAAGCGCTGAAACTGTTCGAGGGATGGGCCGTCAATGGAAGCCTCGAACAGCGATATCGCGGCAATGTGAGCCTGCGACGGGATGGCGTGGACGGCGCGCGGCTTCTCTCGGACTGCCGTGACATCGCCTTCTCGTTAGGCTCCGCGTGCGCAAGTGGCTCTGGTCGCCCCAGTCATGTCTTGCAAGCGATCGGGCTATCGGACAAAGAGGCCAGGGGATCGGTGCGGATCGGCTTTGGCCGCTATACAAGCGTCGGCGAGTTAGAGGATGCAGCGGGGGCGATCACGCAAGCGGCGGAGCGGCAACTCCATGTCGCCAACGGAGCGCACGAAACATGACGAAAGTCACCTTCATCAGCGCTGACGGCAAGAAGCGTCAGGATGTGGACGCTCCGGCAGGCGCGATCCTGCTCGATGTTGCGCAGAACGCCGGACAGCCGCTTGAGGGCACGTGCGAAGGACAGATGGCCTGTTCGACTTGCCACGTGATCGTGTGCGCAGATGACTTTGGGCAACTACCGCGTGCCACCGACGCCGAGGAAGATATGCTGGACCTTGCAGCCGCCGCCACCCGAACGAGCCGGCTCTCGTGCCAGATTGTCCTGAGTGCGGCTATACAGAGCCTCACGGTGTATATTCCTAGCCAAAGCCATGACATGCGGGGCATGTAGCTGTCTTCGAAAGATGTTTCGGTCGTACATTTCATGGACAATGTAGGCCGGCGTTGGGCATAAGCGCGCGATGCGTTTGAAGTTCCTCCTCGCCGCGACCTTGCTCCTTGGTACAGGCACAGCGTCACTGAGCCAGTCCGCGCCGCGCCTGAAGCTCGATTTTCTTGAGACGGCAACCAAGCCTGTCCAGGTGAAAAATCCGCGACAGATAGAGGATGCGACCGGCGGGCGGCTTGGGATTGCGCTTGTGGATGCGCAGGGAAAGCTCATCCTGGGCTTCAACCGTGAAGAGCGGTTTGCAATGTGCTCGACATTCAAGGCGCCTCTCGCTGCCGCCATTTTGGCGGGCGCCGACAAAGGCCGCTACAGCATGGACGATACTTTGCCGATCCGCCGCTCCGATGTGCTGGAACATGCTCCTGTAGTTGAAGCTAACATCAAAAAAGGCAATCTCTCTATCGCCACGCTAGCCAAGGCAGCGGTGGAGGTCAGCGATAACAGCGCTGCGAATCTTCTGCTCCCGCTGGCGGGCGGGCCTGAGAGGCTGACGGCATTTCTCCGGGCGCATGGCGACACAGTGACACGCCTGGATCGCAACGAACCTGCACTTAACGAGAATGCCGTGGGCGATGAGCGCGATACCACCAGCCCATTGGCGATTACCACCGTCATGGCGCGTCTGCTGTTTCAGGATTTACCCGCGCCCGCTGCCGCGCAACTGCGAGGCTGGCTGGAGGGAAGCACTACGGGAGGAGCACGCATTCGTGCGGGTTTGCCGCAAGGGTGGCGTGTAGGCGATAAGACCGGGAGCTGCGGAACGGCCTTCAACGACGTTGCGGTGCTACAATCACCTGCCGACAAGGATTATGTGCTGGCGATCTATCTGGACCGCCCGACCGTGGATGCAAAAAAAGCTGATGCTGCAATTGCCGAAGCGACCAGAGCGGCTATCGCCATATTGATCGAGGTCGAAAAGCGCGCTGCCCTATAGGGGGCAAGCCAGCCCTTTTTGTCTGGAGTAGTGGCTCCCATTTCAGGACACGTTTAAAACAATTTTGCTTTTCGCATCCTATGAGGCAAGAAAAACAATATCACGATTCCGAGCTTTATCAAGAAGATCCTTGTTCGTATGGTCAGATGAAGCTGCCGTTTTTGCTTCTGATGCTCCCCTCGCATCTCCACGAGAGCCCACGCACGGCATTCGGAAACGCGAACGTGATCGCGCCGAGCGTGTAAGGTCGGAGGGAGATCCGAAGCCATCCTTGAGAGAACGCGCTGTTGCCCTTGCTCGGAAAAGAGGTGAGGTTCGAACGAAGGATCTCACCGACATCGGCATTCCTCGCTGCTATCTCTCCCCGATGTGCAACGAAGGCTTGCTCGTGAAGGTCGGTCATGGCCGCTACCGTGCAGCACCCCAAAGTCGCCTCAAGGGCCGGGCAGATCGTAGCGGGTGAAGAGGATGTCCTGGCCGTCGATCGTGATCTCGATCACCTCGTTCAGAAGCTCTTCACCCTCCCTCAGTTCAGATAGCAACGCGTCGAAAAGCTCGCGCTGCTCGGCCGGTGGCACCTGAGGCACGACGATGATCAGTCCGGCGTGGACCTCTTCATGTGCATATAGCCGACGAAAGTCGGCGGCGTTGTTGGTCACGAAGGTGCAGTCGTCGGCAATGATGCGCGGCATCAGATCCCAGTCGGTCGTGCCACTCAGACCGAGCCAGTTGACGTGCCAGACCTCGTGATTGCGTGCCTGCGCCACCTCGACCAGCGAGGTGTGCAGGCACTCGTCGATCAGAAATCTCACGGGTGCGAGAGCGACGTGTCGCTGATTTTCGCCAACGGATCGCTGTCACGCTTGATCCGGCGCGATGATGTTGCCTTCAGCCCTTGATCGGCAAGCGACTTTGGCCGGCCACGCCGCGGATGGGCCGCAGCCCAGATCTCGGCGAGGTCAAGCTGCCGTGCGGTCAACTTGGGATAGCCTGACAGTATCTCGGCGTCGTCGGCTCCCTGAGCGCGCATGGCCGCGACCAGCCGAACCGGAATACGCGTACCCTTAAACACTGGCTCGCCCCCCATGGTGTCGCGCGACTTGACGACCATAGTTTCGGCCTCGCCCAGATCCTTCGTACGCTGGCCGATCTGCTTGCGTGCCTCGGCAACGTCGACAATCACCAGATTGTCTGCCCTGATCGTACGAGCCAAAGGGTTATCGTGAATCAGACCGAATAGGCGCTGCCTGCGCTCCTGCGACAGGATCGGGCCGATCTCGTGCCACAGCTTGAGTTGCAGCACATTTTCCGCCGTCAGCTCGCGCCGCTTGGAGGCGCGGATTGACACCTCGACAATGCGCTTGTCGATTGCATTGTTGACTGCCTTGAGTTCCAGTCCGCCGACGACAGCGGCCTCAGCAGGGGTGAATGCTCGCGTCAGCGCATTCATAAATTATCTCCTTCAGGAGAAGATATAATCGCTATCACGCCAAACGTAAAGATGCGCTCACCCAGGGCAGCGCGAGGGGGAGGAGGCATGTTTTTTCAAATCGTTTCGGTATCGTATTAACCTTTACTGCTCCAGAGACGCCCGTTCAACGGAAAGAATCTCAACAGGAGCAATGGGTTGGCAAGGCCGAGAAGTGCAGTGAGCCGTTACAAACACCGTAAGAACAATGATCATCATCTCAAGGTCCGCGAGGCGGTCCTATATGCACGGGTCTCTACGCCGGAGCAGCAGCGTGAAGGCTATTCGATTCCCGCTCAGGTCAAGCTGCTGGAAGACTATGCCGTGCTGAACGGTATCGCGGTGGTATCGAGCCATGTCGACGTGGAAACTGCCAGGAAGAGCGGTCGGACCGCCTTCGGCAACATGTTACGCTATCTGCGCCGGCATCCGGAGGTCCGGATCATTCTCGTCGAGAAGACCGATCGGCTCTACCGCAATCTGAAGGACTGGGCGACGATCGATGACCTCGGCGTCGAGGTCCATTTCGTCAAAGAGAATGTCGTGATGTCTGAGGGCTGCCGATCGTCGGAGAAGTTCGTCCACGGCATCAAGGTGCTGATGGCCAAGGCCTATATCGACAATCTTTCCGAGGAAACGCGCAAAGGGATGATCGAGAAGGCGCAACAGGGCCATTGGCCAAGCTGTGCGCCGATCGGCTATCGAAACGTCAGGGACGGGCAGGGGAGAAACGTCATCGCAGTCGATCCCGAGGCAGCGCCGATAGTGACGCGCCTGTTCGACTGGTACGCTACAGGCCTCTATTCCTTGAAGGAAGTGACGGGGATGGCTCGGAACGCCGGAATGCGGTACCGTCGGAGCGGCAGACCAGTCGGCGTCAGCACTGTTCATGGCATTCTGCGCAATCGCCTCTATGCGGGCACGTTTGAATGGCGGGGCGAGATTTACGCCGGGGTGCACGAACCCCTCGTGTCCAAAGACATTTGGGACGCGGTCCAGCAGACGCTTGACGAGCGGAGCAGCGCCAACATTCGCGCCAAGCCGCATTTCTTCCCATTCACCGGCCTTATCAAGTGTGGGCATTGTGGCTGCGCACTCGTCGCCCAGATGCAGAAGGGCAAATATATCTATTATCGCTGCTCCGGATTTCGCGGGCGGTGTCCAGAGCGTTTTGTCCGGCAAGAGGCGCTCGAGCAGCATTTTCTGAGTCTGCTCAGAAAACTTCGATGCGGGAGGGATCCGTTCCAGGATATCCGCAATGCAGTAGAGCCGGGTTGTCTGGAAAATAACGAGGCTGGGGCCAATGTGGCCTCCTTGCACCATCCGAGCGCAATGGCCGGCATGCCAGGGGCCTTGCTTGATGCCGGCCTGGCGCTGTTGGATATGGGGCGATGCTTACATCTGCGGCTGCCCGGCCTTCCCGATGAAATGAAGCGGCAGATGCTGGGCCTGGTTTTTCACCGATGCTCCTGGGCGAATGGTGAACTGACGGGCGCCTTCAATCCACCTTTCGACATCTTCGCGGGGCATCTGGCGGCCCGGGAGGGCACAGCATCGATCGGGCCGCTGCTTTCGGATTTGTTTCTCCGGGCAACGCCGGACGTTCGCCTCCTCATCGCTCGATACAATGCAATAGAACGGGTGCGGACGGCGGAGGACGATGGCGATTTGACCGAATCCGCATCGTATCAGGCTTGCCGTCGTCTTCCCGAAACCCAGCGTTTGGCGGCGTGATGTCTGCAGCCGCTGGCAAATTTGGTGACATAGGTCAGCGGTTCAATTGCTTGTCGCCGCGATCGCTATGCGGCGTAGCGACCATTGCCCAACCGTCGTGCCATGCCGATTCCGGCACGCGCGGCGAGCGCCAGCCGGTCTTCGGCGACGCTGATTGCCGCCTGCGCCGCCAGCGCGTCGACCCAGGCGGTCTGCACCTGCGCCAACAGGTCGAGCGTGCGCAGCCGGCCGCGCTGCTGCGCGAGGCTCAATTCAGACTGCGCGACGCCGGTTCGCGCCTCGCGCTTGCCGCCGCGCTCCCACGTCCGTTCGTAATAGAGCGTCGCTTGCGAGCGATCGACCGGCGAATTCCTCAAGATCGACCCCGACCACGGGACGGGGCCCGACATCCGCCTGGCGGACGCCGGCCTCGGCGGCGGTCACGCGGGCGCTGCTTGCCGGGGCGGTGGGATCGCCGGCGGCGGCGCGGGCGAGGACGTCGGAAAGCGATAATTCCTGCGCGCCGGCGATATCACCGGCGAACAGCGCGATCAGCGCCGCGCCGATCGCCAGCGCGCGGCGGGAGCGCGCGACGAAGCGCGCATCGGTGGATTGAAACATGGCAATGCGGTCTCACGAGCAGGCGTGTCAAATGACCGCGCCCGACCAGCGGACGCAGTGGCTTAGACGCTGGTCGTGCTGTGCTTGGGAGGTCGTTCGGGACCGTAGATCGAACGGCCGGGCAGCGCCCGATCGCGCGTTCGGCCATGGCGGTCGGCGCCAAGACCGGACTTCACCGTGTCGGCCGCGACCAGTGCCGGCAGGCCCCAACCGCTGTCGCTATGATGGTGGTGACCCGGCCCCGACTTATGGTCCGGGTTCGCGCCATCGTCCTGGTCGGCTGCGTCCGCATGATCGCCATGATGATGGTCTTCATCAAAGGCGATGTCGCTGAACGGCAGATGCGCGTGGCTTACCGTTCCGCCCGGCTGGTGCAGGATGCGATCGACGACACGACTTGCCGACCCGCCGGCGAACGCCAGCGCGAGCACGACGCACAGCATCGCGCACGCGCGCTTGAGTGAGAATCGGGCCAAACTATGCACAGCCACCAACCCTATCGACCGCCCCCCAGCCAGGCAAGGATGGCGTCCAACGCACAACCGCCATGCCCAAATCAGATCGGCAAAGCAGTCGTCATTTTGACGCATCCCAGCGCAAATCGCGAATTCACGGCGACAACGCCCGGGAGATGAAGCAATACCTTTTTCAGGAATGCTTCATATGTTTCAATGCTTTGCGTGACGATCCGGGCCATATAATCGCTTTCACCACTTACCGAGAAGCATTCGACAATTTCGGGCTGGCGCGCCACTGCCGCTTCCAGCGCGAGCAGTGTTTCCTCGTCATGTAGTCGAAGGCGTATCTCGGCGAAGACAGTGACTGCCAGCCCCAGTGCCTTCGCATCGAGCAAAACGACTTTGCCGGCAATGACACGATCGGCTTCCAGTTTCTTGATCCGCCGCCAGCAAGGCGTGTTGGATAACCCCACCCGCTCAGCGATTTCACTCGTTGAAAGATCGGGCTGGTCCTGCATGATGGCCAGAATGTTTCGATCGATGCGGTCCACGAAAGCGATATCCTAAAATTAGGCAAAAAGCGCCGTCACGATTGCGTGACATAGCCAATTTTCCGCGATTGAGAAATATTAATACCCTTAATGCGCACCTACCATAGCTGTCCTTACGGAGAGTATATGACCGACAACGGCCTCCCTTTGCGCCTGCACATCCCGCAACCCGTTGCGCGGCCCGGCGATGCCTCGCGGTTCGACTATTTGAGCTTCGCGCCTGGGGCGGCGGTGCAGCGGCCCGCATTCGACACGCCTGAGGCCGAGTTGCGAGAGTTCCCCTATGGCCTCGTGCGCGTGATTGGCGAGGAAAATGCCGCATGGGACCCGGGCCTTGATCCCGAGACGATGCGATCGGGTTTGCGGGCGATGCTGCAGACCCGCCTGTTCGAGGATCGAATGTTCCGCGCCCATCGCCAGGGCAAGACCAGTTTCTTCATTAAGTCGACCGGCGAAGAGGCCATTGGTGTTGCGCAATCGCTGGCGCTGGAACCCGGGGACATGTGTTTCCCCACCTATCGGGTGCAGGGGTGGCTCATTGCGCGGGACTATCCGCTCGAAGACATGATCAATCAGATCTATTCGAACGAAAAGGACCCTTTGAAAGGTCGACAGCTTCCAATTTTGTATTCCGCGCGCGACTATGGCTTTTATTCGCTATCAGGCAATGTCGGCAGCCGGTTTGGCCATGCAGTTGGTTGGGCCATGGCCTCCGCCTATAAGGGCGCATGCCATATCGCTTTGGGCTATATTGGCGAAGGAACGACAGCCGAAGGCGATTTCCACGAGGCTTTGACCTTTGCCAGCGTATACCGTGCTCCCGCGATCCTCGTGATCACCAACAATCAGTGGGCGATCTCGAGTTTCGCGGGGATCGCGGGTGCTGAGCAGACAACCTTTGCGGCCAAGGCGCTCGCTTATGGCCTGCCGGGGCTGCGCGTCGACGGTAATGATTTTCTTGCGGTCTGGGCTGCAACGAAATGGGCAGCTGATCGCGCCCGGGCCAATCTCGGCGCGACCGTGATAGAGTTTGTGACCTATCGCGTCGCAGGGCACTCCACGTCGGACGATCCAACCAAATACCGGCCAGCAGACGAGCCTTCCCACTGGCCGCTGGGCGATCCGATCGAGCGCCTCAAGGTGCACCTGATCGATATGGGTGAATGGTCTGAAGAACGGCATGCGCAACTTGAATCCGAGCTGACCGAGACACTGCGCGCTGCCCAGCGTGCGGCCGAGGCGATCGGGACGTTGGGGAAATCCAAGCCGAGCGTTGCCGAGATGTTTGAGGGCGTCTTCAAGGAACTTGACTGGCGCGCAATCGAACAGCGCCGCGAGATTGGAATCTGACATGGCGACGATGACCATGATCCAGGCGCTAAACTCGGCGCTCGATGTAAAGCTGGGCGATGACCCTGACACGCTGATCTTCGGCCAGGATGTCGGCTATTTCGGCGGTGTCTTCCGTGTCACCGACGGATTGCAAAAAAAGCACGGTATGCAACGATGCTTCGATGCTCCCATCAGCGAGGGAGGCATAATTGCCACGGCGATCGGCATGGGTGCCTATGGCCTTCGGCCTGTCCCCGAAATCCAGTTTGCCGACTATATCCTACCCGCGTTCGACCAACTCGTCAGCGAAGCGGCGCGGCTGCGCTATCGCTCGAACGGAGAATTCTGGGCGCCGATTACGGTCCGCAGTCCATATGGCGGGGGCATCTTCGGCGGACAAACGCACAGTCAGAGTCCTGAAGCGATCTTCGCACACATCACCGGCCTGAAGACGGTGATCCCGTCCAATCCCTTCGACGCCAAAGGGCTGTTAATCGCCGCGATCGAAGACGACGATCCCGTGATCTTCCTTGAACCCAAAAGGTTGTATAATGGTCCGTTCGACGGGAGGCATGATCAGGCGCTCAAGACCTGGGCAGGTGATCCGACAGCTGAGGTGCCCGAAGGGCATTACACTGTCCCGCTGGGCAAGGCCGCGATCGTTAGGCAAGGAAGCGAAGCGACGATTCTTGCCTACGGCACGATGGTACATGTCGCCAAAGCCGGGATTGCCGACAGCGGCGTCGATGCCGAGCTGATAGATTTGCGTTCCATCGTGCCGCTCGATGTGGACACAATCGTCGCATCCGTCACCAAAACCGGCCGCTGTGTGATCCTGCACGAGGCGTCTCGCTTTGGAGGGTTCGGCGGCGAACTGGCCGCTTTGGTGCAGGAGCGATGCTTCTGGGCGCTAAAGAGCCCCATCGAACGCGTCGCCGGGTGGGACACGCCGTATCCACACGCGTTCGAATGGGACTATTTCCCCGGCCCTGGACGTCTGGCGAAAGCGCTTATGCGTACAATGGAGAATCACTGATGGGCCGTTATCTGTTCCGGCTCCCTGACGTTGGCGAAGGGGTTGCCGAAGCCGAGATCGTCGTATGGCATGTTAAGCCTGGAGATACGGTCAAGGAAGACCAGAGTCTGGTTGATGTCATGACCGACAAGGCGACCGTTGACATGACTTCGCCGGTCGATGGGACCGTTACGGCAATTCACGGGGACATTGGCTCGATGCTGCCCGTTGGTTCGGTGCTGATTGAACTTGAAGTTGATGGGGTCGGCAATGCTGCGGCAATCACTGAAGAGTTGACGGCTCTGGCACCGAGCGTTTTGGCCGAGCTGAGCCCACCGGTAACCGATCCTCCTCCTGCTCTTCCTCCTTCTCCAGCAAAGGGAGAAGGCCGTGCACTGCCGCGTCGTCCTGCAGTCGCTGCTTTTGCCACGCGCGAGGAAGGCGACGTGCCGCTTGCGTCGCCGGCCACACGCGCAAGGGCTTTCGAACGCGGGGTTGCCCTGCAGTTTGTGCCTGGGACCGGACCGGGCGGGCGCATCACCGCAGACGATCTCGATGCATATCTGAAAAGTGACGGAGCGATATCCCTCGACGATGCACGTTACATCGCACGCGAAGGCGTACAGGAAACCAAAATCATCGGCCTGCGGCGGAAAATCGCAGAAAAGATGCAGGAGGCCAAGCGTCGTATCCCTCACATCGCCTATGTCGAGGAAACCGACGTCACCGAACTCGAAAAGCTTCGGCAGGACCTCAACGCGCACCGAAAGCCTGACCAACCCAAGCTTACGTTGCTACCCTTTTTCATGCTGGCGCTCGTCCGGGCGCTACCCGACTTTCCACATATAAATGCGCGATACGACGACGATGCCGGCATACTGCACCGCTATGATGGTATTCATATTGGCATCGCAACACAAACGCCGGGCGGCCTCATGGTTCCGGTGGTGCGTCATGCGGAGGCGCACGATCTTTGGAACCTCGCGCGGGAAGTGGCGCGGGTCAGCGCCGCCGCGCGCGCTGGCACCGCCGCACGGGAAGATCTCAGTGGTTCGACGATCACGGTCACCAGTCTGGGAACGCTTGGCGGAATTACGACGACGCCGGTGATAAACCATCCCGAGGTGGCAATTATCGGCCCGAACAAAATCGTCGAGCGACCGGTGATAGAAGGCAGCTTCGTGACTGTGCGCAAGATGATGAACCTGTCCTCATCGTTCGATCATCGTATCGTCGATGGCTATGACGCCGCTCTGTTTGTGCAGCGGTTGAAGCGGTTGATCGAGCACCCTGCGCTCCTCTTCATGGAATGATGCAATGACCACATCCTTTTCTCCCAAAGTGCTTGTCGTTGGCGGCGGTCCGGGCGGCTATGTAGCGGCAATCAGGGCCGGACAGCTTGGGATCGATACCATTCTGGTTGAAGCCGACAGGCTGGGCGGCACCTGTCTCATCAGGGGATGCATCCCGTCGAAGGCGCTGATCCAGGCCGCCTCGTTTCATGCCGAAATCACCGAGGCTGCGCGCACGCCCCGTTTTGGTATTGGGCTCACAGCGGCACCCACGCTTGATTTTGGCGTGACGGTTGCTTGGAAAGAGAGCGTGGTCGATCAACTGAGCGGCGGCGTTGACGGATTGCTGCGTAAAGCGAAGGTCAAGGTGATTACCGGCCATGCCGTTTTTTCAGACGCCAAGACATGCACGGTCGAAACGGCTGAGGGTGTCGTCACGATCCGCCCCGAGCATGTTGTCCTGGCGACGGGTTCGCTTCCGGTTGACCTCCCATTCCTGCCTTTTGGGGGCAAGGTGATTTCATCGACGGAAGCGCTATCGCTCCCGCGCGTCCCCCGATCGCTCGTCGTCGTCGGCGCTGGTTATATCGGCCTTGAACTCGGCATCGCCTTCCGAAAACTTGGCGCACAGGTGGCGATCGTTGAAGTAGCTGACCGCATTCTACCGCTTTATGATGCCAAGCTCACCGCCCCGGTCCTTCGCTGGTTGAAAGCGCATGATGTAGCGTTGTATCTTGAGGCACGCGCGGTGGGCGAAGAAGGGCAAGGGCTCGCGATCGAGACTATCTCGGGTGAACGGAAAATATTACCGGCCGACCAGATACTTGTCACCGTTGGCCGCAGGCCCAACGTGGCGGGCTGGGGGCTGGAGGCGATGAATATTGCCATGAACGGCCCCTTCGTTCGCGTCGATGACCGCTGCGCGACATCGACCACGAATGTGTGGGCGATAGGCGATCTCGTTGGTGAACCCATGCTGGCGCACAAGGCATCGGCGCAGGGAGAATGTGTGGCCGAGATCATCGCGGGCAAGACGCGGTGGTTCGCGCCACGCGCTATTCCTGCGGTCTGCTTCACCGAGCCGGAGATCGTAAGTGTCGGACTGTTGCCGCATGAGGTTCCCGCAGGGGTCGAGACGACCATCGGACAGTTCCCGTTTCTTGCCAATGGTCGCGCACTGTCTATGGAAGCAGGTAGCGGTGGTGGCTTCGTCCGCATCGTTGCGCGCAAAGCGGATCACCGTATCTTGGGCCTGCAGGCCGTTGGGGCTCACATTTCCGAATTTGCCGGAGAGTTCGCAACTCTGATCGAGATGGGGGCGGTCTTGGAGGATTTGGCCGGGATCATTCACGCGCATCCCACGTTGGGTGAAGCCATTCATGAAAGCGCGCTCGCTGCTATGGGGCACCCTCTCCACATTTCAGGGTCATGACGTGACGGAATTGATGACGCGCTGGCCGAATATGACGGCGATCCGAAGGTTGTTCGCAAGTTTGGCAGCGCGGGGGCCGTCTAATGTCGGGCCTCTGCGCAAAGCCAGCTTGGGCGACAAAATCTCCCGCTATAGGCAGCCACGCTGGTCAGTGCGCCATCGAAGTGTCGCCACCACGGTGATCTTGATTTTGTGGGTATATTGCCGTACACATTAGACGAAGGAGCATTGTCATGGTCGCGAGATCCCACGAGCGTCGCTCGGAACGGCTTGAGGTGCGGGTGCCGCCCTCATTGCACAACCGCGTGAGCCAAGCAGCGGCGTTGCGTGGTCAGACGTTGGCAGCGTTCGTCACGGCTGCGGTACAGGATGCCGCGCAGCGCGCGATCGAGGACGCCGAGGTAACGCGCCTGAATCGCGACGATTTCGCGACGCTGGCACGCGCGCTTGACACTGAGACGAACCCTAATCATGCGCTGCGCGCGGCCGCGGCGCGACACCGCGCGATTACAGGCCATGCGTGAGCGATGAGATCGACGTCCGGTTCGAACGGCTCGCAGCCGCGCACGATCGAAGTGCGTTCGCCTGTGAACAACCTTCGCTCACCGACTATCTATTAAAATTCGCAGGCCAGAACGAGCGCAGCGACATCGCGGCCTGCTTCGTCGCGCTCGCGCCGGACTCTGCAAGGATCCTCGGCTATTACACTATCTCGGCGCATGCGGTGCTGGCGAGCGAATTGTCGCCCGAGCAGAAGAAAGGCATGCCGGGCTACGACCGGATCCCTGCCTTTCTGATCGGCCGGCTCGCGCGCGATGTCACGATGAAGGGAAGGGTCTGGGCGAGTTGCTGCTGATCGACGCGATGGCGCGCCTGTGCTCGATTGAGGCCGCTTCGCGCATGATCGTCGTCGATCCAATCGACGAGAATGCCGGCACCTTCTACGGTCGTTATGGGTTCGCGCCGCTCGGTCAAATGGCGGCGCGACTTTACCTGCCGATGAAGGTCGCGCGCAAGGCAGTCGGCGCGGCCAGCCCGCCACGATCGGGATCAGCCGACTAGATTGCATTCAGTCCGGAAATTGCCGACCCATCCGACATCTAACAACCTAGTCCGGTCCTACTTCCGAACTGCGCAGCCCACCTATTTGCCGGTAATCTTGACGCCAATGCGAGATGCAAGCGTCACGACGTTTGCGTAGGTCGAGGCATCGGCCACGATATCGACTGAGGGCGCGTGGACGGTGAGCGGGCTGGGGCCGAGCCGGTCGCCGAACAAGACAACCGCCACGGCCCGATCATCCTGGCGCGAAATCCAGTATAGCCCCTGTATATCCGGGCACTGAGCGTGGATCGCTTCTGCCCATGCGCGCGTCTGCGGATAGATATTCTTCTCAGTCTCGATCAACTCACCGCGCTTGATCCCGAGCTTGCGCAGCGCCGTTGTCGTGAACTCGGCGAGCGTGAGATCGGCTACGGAAAGCACCTGGGAATAGTGATGCGCCTTGAGCTTGCGCTTGGCGTGCGTCTTGAGCCCGGGCGCGAAGGGGACATCGTGAAAGACCGTCTCCATGGCGGCGCAGTCAAAAGTCGTCCCCCCATAGATTGTCGGAATCGAGTTGCCCTTGGCATCGAGAATTGGACTGAAGCGCGCATTACCAGCTGGGCCAGGATTGAATTGGTCGGCTAGATATTTGTCGGGGTGAACCCGATGAATCATATCCGCCTTAGGCCAGGGAACCCGTCTCACCAGCTTGTTGAGATTTAGTGGCGGTGTCGGAATGGTGATCGGCACCGTAGCCGGGCCCACTGGAAGAGCCGAAGCGACTACGGGCGCGATGGCGGAAGACGCTGGCGCACGCGCGCCCTTCGCTCTAGCCATGCTGCACGCCGGCAATCTCGTCCTCGGCCGCGGCCAGCACTTGTCCCGGCTGGCTCTCGAGCAGGTCCATCGGCGTCCTGCCGCCGAGAAAACTGTTCACCGAGGCGAACCACGTCGCGATGTCCCACTCGTCCAGAGCATCCCCGAAGCGCGCGAGCACCAGCGCCAGGCCCTTGACTGGCCGATAGCCGGCGTCCGCGTCCAGCGCATAGCCTGGATAGTAGTCGTTGCCGCCTTGGCGGATCGCGAAAATCCGCCCCTCGCGCTTCCACTTATTGGGCTGGGCGCTGGCATTCTGGCCACTGAACCCAGCAAGCTTGGAGAGTTGAGACGCGGTCAGCCACTCGCCGGATTCAAGTACCGCCGTCCGTGCCTCCGCGTTCATCTGTGCCTCGTGGATCAGGTGCAGCGGCAACGGAATCGATGGAACCAGTGCGTCGACGATCTTGGCGATTGCGTCTTTTTCCTGCTTGCCTAATGTCGCTAGGACGAGCGGTGCAATGAGCGCTACCGCCTGGGCGAGCGCCTGCGCGAGTTTCGGATTTCCATGCGCAAGCGTCAGCGCGACGACCTGATCGTCGTCGCCCGCCTTTAGCCTTTTGCGCACTTCGGTTGCCGTGCCGGTCACCGTCTCAAACGAGACGGTGCTGAGGTCGCTGGGGTACGTCGTCGCCATCGCTTGTTCCGATCTGGATATCCCGGATATCGATATAGCATGATATTCCTAATATTCAATGCCGGTCACGCGAGGCAAAACGCAAAGGCTATCTGGGGGTATCATCTGGAGGCGGCATTCAGAGAAATTGGCAAAGGTTGGACTCCGGAAATTGCTTGTCGAACGTGGGTATGCGCACGCCAGAGGTCTCGAACTCGAGATCGGGCAACTGCATGCTCGCTATTTCAGAGCGGCGAAACGCACCCGCCATTCCCACGGCGAGGATCGCTCGATCCCGAACGGCCCGCAACCCATCACCCGCGATCGTCGCGAGCATGGCCTTCAATATCCCGGCCTCCGCTGGGGCCTTCTGATCTTTCTTCCGCGCATATTTCCGGCAAATGCCGGCCATCATCTGCGCAATGACGCCGGCGGCGTCGCGCGCGGTGGGCGAGGCAAGGCCCGCTTCCTTGTGGTGATGATTAATCGCGGCGACACGGCGTCCGATGGTAACCGGCGCAATGCCTGCCTCTGCCTCGACATGGGCGAACAGCGCGACGATGTCCGGATGGGCAGGCAACGCCTCGACATTGCGGGCATCACAGAAGTCGCAGAAACGCTCCCAGTCCGAGGCATAGGCTTTCTGGGTGGAACTGGCCTTCGACGCCGCCAGCGTGTCGCGCGCGCCCGCGATCTCCGCGAGGAGATCAGCCGGGAGGTTGGTCGACAATGGAAGCAGGTCGCGGGCCATCGCAGCGACCGTAGCGGAAGGCCCCCGCCATGCCAATTCCTATGTCCGAGAATCGCGTTTATCGGACACAGTGGCAGCCATCTACCTAGCTCTCTATGCGTATTCCCAGGTTTTCAGTCGATGAGGCTTTTCAACGAAACGCTGAAAGGCTCTCCCCCGTGAAAAGGGTGCTGTCACGCAAGCCCGCTGTACCGCACCAAGGGTGTGAAGGCTTGAGGCAGGATGGTCTGGATCGCCTTCCGTTGAACGGCCGGTAGCCTTCGTAGTGGTGACGAAGGCACTCAGGCCGGACCAGATGAGTCCTCTCTGGCAGACGCTAGTCCGCTTCCTACCAAAGCCTAAATCACTGCACACTGAATATGGACGTTATATCGTATATATGACAGAAGGCGGTTATTTGCTGGATAGGAAATATGCTAAAATTCGAACAGGAAGAGCAGGAGCTCCTTGATGGGCTTATCGACGCGATAGGGGATTTGCCGGAGGGGCAGGCCTGGATCGAAGGACGTGAGGTCGAGCTTAAGCCGCGCGGTGGCAAGGTTGATGCAATCGTCGATGCCATGATCGCCGGCCGTTCGCTCCAACTTCTGGTCGAAGCAAAGCGCGAAGCTTTTCCGCGCGACGTGCGCGAGGCGATCTGGCAGCTGCGCAATCATCTTGCCCATCACGCCGCCAACAATCGAGAAGTCGTTCCCTTCTTTGTCGCGCGGGCGATCTCGCCGGGCGCGCGCGACATTTTGCGCGAGGAAAAAATCGGTTTTTATGACCTTGGCGGATCGCTCTACATCCCTTCGCCGAACACCTTCGTTTACATTGATCGTCCGGTTCCCGCGAAGAGCAACAAAGCCTTCGGGTCCATCTTTCAGGGTCAGCGGGCTCGCGTCGTGCAGGAGATATTCGCGAGACACACTGCCTACGTTAGTGTCAAACAGATCGCCGAGGAGGCCGAAGTCTCGGCCGCGACGGCGTCGGACACGCTGCGGGAGATGGAACGCCGCGAATGGGTCGAGATCAAGGGCTCCGGACCCTCGAAGCTGCGCCGGTTGCGCGCGCCCGGGCTTGTGCTTGACGCATGGACCGCCTTCGTCGCCGACCAGAAGCCGGCAAAGCTGACGCGGTACTATGTGTCGAGCGCCGATACCGAGAGTCTTGCCCGCAAGCTCGATGAGGCCTGCCGGGACGCCGACGCCGCCTATGCTGTAACGGCAGAAGCCGCCGCGCAAGCTTATGCGCCATACCTGTCCAGTGTCTCGCAGCTGCGCTGTCGGATCGTACCCGGTCCGTCGCAGGATCGGGCGCTTGAGAGGCTCCAAGCGCGGCCGGTAACCGAAGGCTGGAACCTTGGGATCATCGAAACGAAAGCGCGAGGGGACGTGACCGTTGGGGAGCGCATCGATGGCGTCGCCCTCGCTCCTCCTCTGCAGGTCTATATCGATCTTCTGCAGGGCTCGGGTCGGGCCAAGGAATTGGCCGCGCACCTGCGCCAAGAAAGGCTCGATCGCTGATGGCCACCCTCGCCAGGAAGATCAGTCGGTGAACATCACATAGCTATCGAGGCCTTCGAGTTCCGTATCGATGATCGCGCTGATGATGGACCAGTCGCCATGGGCGAAGTCGCCGCCGCCATAGACGTCTGCGCACGCGCGTTGGAACGGATTCAGCATTGCGGGGCCTCCCGGTCGAGGGTTGCGAAGTGCGCCCAGCACGCTTCGATCGCCGCATCGAGCGTGGCACAATCGGCGAGCGGCAGAGACGCGGCACCGCTCGGCGTGATGACCCGCGCGTTTGGCGTCCAGACTGGGTCCGCCAGCCCTTCCGGCCAATTGTGAAAGCCGTGCGGATACAGAAGAGCCGGTAGGAGCGATCGAGCTCCATCGCACACAGCCAGCGGGCATTGCCGTCGATGTCGACCATCGCGAGCGGCAAGCAGCGCGAACCGCTTCGTTGCGCTCACGTCCCGGACAATCGTTGATCCTGCCGGACTTGATGCCGAGCTACGCCGCGTCAAGCGGCGGGGCTATGCCGTGGATGACGGCGAGATTTCTGATGAGCTCGTTTGCGTTGCCGTGCCCGTATATTGCACAGGCGGCCGAGTGCTTGCTGCCATATCGGTTTTTTCGCAGGTTAGGTGCGCGACGTTGCGGGGCTCGCACGACAAGTTAGTGCCGAGCCTTGTTGTGATAGCCGAACAGATTGCAGCACTGGTGCCCCGATCCTAGTCACCGCTGCGAACCGATTGTGCCGCCAAGCCTAGGCAACAGCGCAATTGCCATGCCAAGAGCTAAATCTTTCGCGGATCAGAGGTTCTGAAGTTTGGCGAGCCGGCGTGGCGTAACATGCTGAGGTGTATTAGCTTTTTGGAATCGAGAAGTTCGGCCCATGCCTATTCAAAGGTAGTTCTCCCTGGCGCGAGGCATCAGATCGTTTCATTTCTTATTGACGTGACATGTCAGAGTGCTAACCGAGGCTTAGCAAGGAGAGGGCGTTGAAACAATTGCACACCGCTGTCGATCGCCAGTCGCATCTTGCGCTAGTCCAGACGGACGATATTGCGGACCCTTCAGGTAAGGCAGGTCGCGTGGCAGTGGAGATGGAGCGTCGCCTGATGCTGGGAGAGTACCAGTTTGGCGAGACCCTTTCTATTGCTCAACTGACACGCCAGTTTGATGCAAGTCGGCAGCCGGTTGCTGCCGCAATTGGGCATCTTCGTAGTTCTGGATACGTCGAAGTGATTCCGCGGGTTGGTTGCCGTGTGGTTTCCCCGTCTGCAACAGAAATAGGAGATTTTTTTGTAGCGTTGGGCAAGCTGGAGGCTGCGGCAGCCGGCTTTGCTGCGCGGCGATACGAGGGTGAGCAGGGTAACGTGCTAGCCGAAATAGCTGATCGCGGCACAGCAATGTGGCTCGAAACCCAAACCGAGCGCCTAGACTACATAACAAACTTGTATGATTATCATCGGCAGATCTGGGCGATGGCTAAATCTCCGTCGCTCGAGGGGCGAGTTGCTATTATGCGTCGACTTGCCACATTTTACCTGTGGCAAGGTCAGGCTAAACTCCTTCCGACCAGCGCGCGTCTGTTGAGCGTAGAGAGATCCGAAATTCAGCAGGCTATCAAAGCACGGGACGCATTTCGTGCTGAAATACTGATGGAAAAGCACGTGGCACACAAGCCATTCGTCAATGGAATTATGATGAATGCACCATGACCAAATTATAAATCTAGATAAAGCTCGAATGCGGGCTATGTAAGGGAGGAGTGTTGTGAAACCTATTTCGAAATCTATACTTTATGCATCCGTAGCATTTTCAAGTCCGGTATTGGCGCAAACTGCCGGATCTGAGACTCCGCAAGCAAATGTGTCTGCTGAAGCGACGCCTGCACGCGCGGAAATTGGTCTAGAAGATATAGTCGTCACGGCGACACGCCGCGAGGAACGTCTTCAGAACATACCGGTGGCAGTCACCGCACTGACCAGTGAAGCGATCGAGAGTTCGGGCGTGCAGGACGTAAGGAGCCTGACACAAGTCGTTCCTGGCTTTTTTGGCGGAAAGAATATCGGCTTATTTCTGCCCGTCATTCGCGGGGTTGGATCCTCCAGCGTTTCAGCTGCCGACGAGGCGAATGTTGCAACCTACATCGACGGCGTCTATCAGCCGGACCCCTATTCGACGTTCGTCGATTTGGCTGAAGTTGAACGTGTTGAGGTTCTTAGAGGCCCGCAGGGGACAGTATTTGGGCGAAACGCGACCGGTGGTCTCATCAACGTCATAACGCCGGATCCCTCCTTCGACTTGCGCGGGAATATCAGCGCTCGTTACGGTCGGCTGAGGAATGATGCCTCCGATGTCGATGCGAAGGCGTATATCACGGGCGGGCTGACCGAAACATTGGCGGCCGATCTTTCGGTGGTTTACCGAAAAACCGATGACTACATCACCGATCTCGTGCGTGGTGGAAACCTCGGCGGAAACCGGATATTCAATCTTCGTGGGAAGCTGCTGTGGGAGGCAAGTGACGCAGCGCGATTCGTTCTGACAGCAGAATATGCTGATCAGGATGGATCAACCAACACTACACAGCCGTTCAATGGTAACACCGCAGGTCGCCGGTTCACCGGAGCCATTGTGCCAACCAAAGCATGGCAGTCGTCGGCCGATACGGTGCCCGTTCTCGATTTCAAGCGCTTCAATCTGGCGCTCCGGACGCGGTTCGACCTTGGATCGGTGAACTTGGAAACGACTACTGGTTACATGCATACCCGGACAGTTCAGGTGACTGACTCGGACGCATCAAACATTTTCCTGGGCGTAGTGTCGGCGAATGAGCCGAATATCAACACAAAGTCTCTCAGCCAGGAAATCCGTTTGCTCTCAACTGAGCCAGGGCCGTTTCAATGGTTGATTGGCCTGTACGGCTTCAGCCTCGATTCAGAGTCCGGGCTCCGCATTCTTTCGCAGCCCGCTGGCCCCGGCACGGTGCAATCGTCAACCTCCCTAAACCCGACCCTTAAGACGGAGTCCTACTCAGGATTTGGCGAAGGCACCTATCGACTCGTTCCGCAGCTGTTCCTGACCCTTGGCGTTCGGTACACTTGGGAACAGCGCAAATTCGAGCAAATTGCGAACGGTATAAACCTGTTCGGAGAGGCCAGCCGTAGTTTCGATAAGGTAACGTATCGCGGCGCGCTTCGGTACGAGTTTGCGGACAGTGCGAACATCTACGCGACATATGGTACCGGATATAAAAGCGGTGTGTACAACTTCACCTCAACCACACCCACGCCGGTCGATCCTGAGACGATTGATGCATATGAGATCGGGCTCAAGGTGGATCCATTGTCATGGCTCCGCATGAATATTTCGACTTATTATTATGATTATCAAAATCTGCAGGTCGTCGCCCGGGCGCCGGCTGGAAACACGTTCATTCTCCAAAATGCGGCATCCGCCGAGATTTACGGGGGCGAGATAGAGCTTACTGCAGCAGTGACACGGCATTTGAAAGTTCGGGCGTCAGCTGCTTACACGCACAGTGCATACAAGGACTTTCCGAACGCACAAGGATTTGTGCCGCTTCCCATCGGCGGAAACTCCTCAGTGTCCGAAGACGCGTCCGGTAATCAGCTTACCAGGTCGCCTGAAAGCTCGCTTGCTCTGGGCGTCGTGTGGAACAAGGAACTTGCGAACGGCACCTTCGGCGTCGCAGGAAATGTCTACCACAGCTCCAGGGTTTATTTCGACTTCGCAAACCGCTTTTCTCAAAAGCCTTACACGCTCGTGAGCGGCGAGCTTTCATACACTACCTCCAATGCCAATTGGCGGTTCACGCTTTGGGCAACCAATTTGACCAATCAGCAGGTCTATCGCGAAATCAGGAACGGGCCGTTGACCACCGATGTAACGTACGAGTCGCCACGGCGCGTCGGCGTTGGCGCGTCCTACCGATTCTAAAAACGATTGTTGGCGATCTTGGAAGCTGATCGTCACAGCTCTGAAGGGAGTAAAGATGATCAGCTTCAAGGATAAAGTCGCAGTTGTGACCGGTGGCGCCGCCGGGATCGGCGCAGCGACCGTGCGAAAGTTCGCCGAGCTTGGGGCGGCGGTGGTAGTAGCGGACGTCGACGCGGCGGCCGCCACTGCACTGATCACGGCGCTGAAGGGCGATGGGCTAGAAGCGTCTTTTGCTCAAACGGACGTGCTTGTCGAGGAGGACATCAAGGCGGCAATTGAACACGCTGTTTCAGCCTATGGAGGACTCGATATCCTGCACAACAATGCGGGGATCCCCAGAACGCAGGCGCCCGACGCGGAGGTCACTGATATGACGGCGCAGATGTGGCGAAAAACGCTGGACGGCCATCTCACCAGTGTCATGCTGGGGTGCAAATACGCAATACCGCATATGCGCCGTCGCGGAGGCGGAGCAATCGTCAACACGTCGTCCGGCGGAGCGCTAGCGGCTACAGTCGATCTGACCGCTTACAGCGCGGCGAAAGCTGGTGTGCATGCACTTACGCGGGAAGTCGCGGTCGCATATGGCCGTGATAATATTCGTTGCAATGCCGTGGTACCCGGTGCGGTTCTGACAGCGCGCGGCAGGGCGACATTGCCGCCCGAGATATTGCAGTTGTTCGCGGACGAGACCCCGCTGCCGTACCTCGCCGAGCCGGAAGACATCGCAGACATCGCCGTGTACCTCGCATCCGACCGCGCTAGGATGATTACTGGGCAGGCGATTCTGGCCGACGGTGGAATGTTGAGTAAGTTGCCCTATTGGTCGTGGAAGCTCCGCGCCGTTCGTGGCGAGGAGTTCGATCTCAGTGCAGCCCGATATTAGCTGAATAAAGCCGGAGACTATGAGCTGCCGGCCTTCACATCAGAGCTCGACGTCGAGCATACCTGACACTTCGGGGCCGTGCCCAAACACGTCATTTGTATGGTATTGCTGCTGGCTGAACGATTTCGCGCTTCCCCAGCCGAGTTCGAGCAACCAGCCGGATGGCGTCGCAAAGTAAAAGGTCAGTGCTTCGTCGTTCGAATGTTTGCCAAGCTGTAAGGCCACATCAATACCCTGGGAGCGGACCACGTCATGGGCTTTTCCAAGATCGTTCAGCTCGGTGTATTCGAGCATCAGGTGATTTAGACGCTTAGGCCCGTTCACGCCAAATGCGATAGAATGCTGTCGATCGTTACAGTGCATGAACGTCGGCTCCGCGCGACCGATAGGCGTGTTGAGGTGATATTGGATGAAACCCTCAAGACCTAGAAGCTTGTAAAAGCGATGGGATGCGACCGGATCATCGGCGTGAACAAGAATATGACCTAGCCCTTCGGCACCGGTCTTGAACTTGCCGTGCATGCGGCGTCCAGGATGAAACGGCATGTCCATCGCAATTAACGGCCCATAAAATAATTCGACCAGATTTCCGCTTGGATCTGCCAGCTTTATCAAGCCGAGTACTCGACGCTCAGCCGCTTCCTGGACGGTGCCTGCTATGTACGGAATATCCGCAGTATCCAGCCGGCCAGCAACTTCGTCCAGCGCGTCCTGATCTGCAACCCGCCAGCCCATGTAGGCCAGATCGTCTTCCCCGCCGATGTGCATCACAAAGCGATGATGCCAATAATCCATTCGCAAGTAGAACCTGTCAGGTTCCCCTTCGTCGAACACTTCCAGCCCCGCAACGTCTGCTGCGAACCGCCGCCACGCATCGCCGTCCGAGATGTGAAGCCCGACATAGCCAAGCTCAGTCACTTTACTCACTAGACACCTCCCAGCTTTTTTCGCGAGCAATCATCTAGCACCGTGACATGCCAGTGGCAAGCGGCGCTTCTCGCGGAGATCTCCTTTGTTGTGGGGCAGACGTGCACTAAGCGCACAGCTCAAACAACCGGGCTTGCGTAAAAAGGGCCAGTGATGCTAAGCAGTGTGACATGTCACGAAGAAAACCGACTTGGAGAGGTGTATGACGACTCCTGATAAAGCTGGACTTGAAGCGCTGATTGAGGAGCGCGACGCGGATGGCGTCTTTCGGATCCATCGGACAATGTTCACCGATCCTAGCTTGTTTGAATTTGAAATGGAGCATGTTTTCGCGGCGGGTTGGGTTTATCTTGCCCATGAAAGTCAGGTTCCTAAACCCAACGATTTTGTGACATGCTATATTGGTCAGCAGCCAGTAATTCTATCGCGACAGATCGATGGAGGACTGAAGGCATTTCTCAACACCTGCCAGCATCGCGGAGCAATGCTTGAGACGCGTGCAAGTGGGAACCGGAAGCTATTTATCTGCCCCTTCCACAGCTGGAGCTATCGCAACGACGGCGAACTGATCGGATGCGGAGACATGGCGCAAGCAGGCTATGGCCCCGGTTTCAGCAAGGCCAATCTCGGGTTGAAGGCTGTCGCGCGGGTCGAAAACTATCGAGGCTTCATATTTGGCTCGCTTAACCGCGACATCATGAGCCTACCGGACTACCTGGGCGGCGCGAAGGCGTTCATCGACCTCGTGGTCGACCAAGACGAGAACGGGCAGATCGACGTAATCCCGGGGCCACAGGTCTACACCTTCGATGGCAACTGGAAGTTGCAGGCTGAGAACGGCGTGGACGGCTATCATGTCGGTTCAATCCACAGTAATTACATTTTGACTACTAATAACCGCCAGCGAATCGCCGCCGGAAATGACGTGGTTAGCGCGGTCGACGTGTCGGGGTTCAACAAGTTGGCGGGCGGGTATTACGCATTCGAAAACGGTCACGTCGTTCTGTGGAACGAGCTTCCGAACCCGCAGGTTCGTCCCGCCCACGCCTCCCACGAAAAGTTTGAAGCCCGGTTCGGTGCAGATCGTGCGCATTGGATGACGCATACTTGGCGTAATCTTTTCATTTTCCCCAACCTGTTGCTGATGGACCAGATGAGCAGCCAAATCCGTACTTTCCGGCCGCTGGCCGTTGATAAGACCGAAGTCAAGGCGTTCGGCTTTGTCCCGCATGACGAGGCTGCCCATCTGCTCCCCGTGCGCATCCGCCAATATGAGGATTTCTTCAACGCATCGGGGCTAGCCACCCCGGACGATTTGGCGGCGTTCAACGCGACGCAAGCCGGCTTTGCTGCGCGTCACGCCGAGTGGAGCGATGTCTCACGCGGGTGGGCGCACATGCGACAAGGCGGTGATGAGCGCGCGGAGAAGCTTGGCTGTGCGCCGCAATACTACGGCACGCATCTTCAGGATGAGGGCATTTTCCTGAACCAGCATCGTTATTGGCGGAAAATGATGATGGATGGCGCGCAGCGCACGGACCTGCTGGAGGCAGCAGAATGAGCGAGACCCAATTGTCTCGGGCTGCCGATCTGGTGCGTCTGGAAGGCTGGTTTCTCGACAATCGGGATTGGAACGCTTGGTTAGACCTGTATGCGCGATCAGCGACTTACTGGTTGCCGTGCTGGTTGGACGAGGACAATTATACCAGCGATCCACATCGACAGATGTCGTTGATCTACTATCCCAATCGGACTGGCCTAGAGGATCGCGTGTACCGGATACGGACAGACCAGTCGCTTGCATCTCTGCCGCTACCACGAACCTGCCATATCACGTCGGTGATATCGAGCAGGTTCGAAGAAGATCGCGTCATCGTGCAATCGAACTGGGTCGTTTACAGCTATAAGCTGGGAAAGCAGCACAACTTCTTTGGTCAACAGCGCCACGATTTCGAGCCCGATGGTCAGGACCTGAAAATCGTGTCTCGCAAAGTAATTCTAGCAAATGATATCATTCCCAACGTGCTGGATATCTATAGTATTTGAAGGCGAGATATTGCCGCATGTGTGCAAGAACTGATCGCTGCGTTGTTTACGACTTGCGCCGCGGAACACGTCGTGGGTTTGGGATGCTGGCGGCAATCGGCTGAATGCCGATGCAATGACTGAGGAGATTGAAGTGAGTAATCCAGAAATCGGCAAATCGGTTCAAGCCGGCGGCATTCGCACCAATTATATCGAAGCGGGGGAGAACAATGCCGAAGCGCTGTTGTTGATTCACGGCTCCGGACCAGGTGTAACCGCCTTCGCCAACTGGAACGGGATTATCCCAGCCTTTGCCGAGCATTATCATGTTTATGCGCCCGACATGGTGGGCTTCGGTTATACCGAGTGTCCGGCGGAGGTCGCCGATTTTACGCTCGATTTCTGGGTGGATCACGTCGTCGCGTTCATGGATGCGCTGGGGATCACGAAGGCGCGGTTTATAGGAAATAGCTACGGCGGCGCGCTCAGTCTCGCTATCGCAGCACGCCATCCGAAGCGCGTCGTGAAGTTCGTTCTTATGGGGGCTGCCGGTCTTCGGTTCGAAATGAGCGACGGCCTGCGCGAGGTTTGGGGCTACGAACCCTCGCTCCGCAATATGCGCAAGTTGATGGAAACCTTTGCCTACGACCCATCGCTGGTGAAGGACGCAATTGTGGAGTCGCGTCACGAGGCAAGTATCCGCCCCGGCAGCCATGAAAATTTCTCGCGCCTCTTCCCGGAACCTCGTCAGGAAAAGCTCGACCGTCTTGCCACGCCGGAAGATGAGGTTCGCGCGATCACCGCGCCGGCATTGATCGTTCACGGTCGGGAGGACATGATTGTTCCGGTCGAGGTGGCCTATCGCTATTCAGCGCTGCTGCAGAACTCCGAGCTTCACGTGTTCGGCAAATGCGGACACTGGACGCAGATCGAGAAGCGCGACCGGTTTATTGAGATCGTCCTAAGTTTCCTTACAGAATAGTCTGCATCGCCCAGCAGAGGTGTAGCAGCGGCAACCCGCTGAGGTATTTACAGGAGAAAAATGGATGAGCCCTTACCCCGGACTCATGCAGCACGCGCAGCTGTCGATCATCGACATCTTGCGTTTCGCGGCAGTTGCACATGGAACGCGTGAAATTGTTTCAAAGTTGATCGGCGAGCCGATCTGGCGTTCTGATTATGCTGGAACGTTTGCGCGTGTGGCGCAGGCCGCACATATGCTGACCGCTTTGGGAGTGGCACAGGGCGATCGTGTTTCGTCGCTGGCGTGGAACACGCATCGCCATTTCGAACTGTTCTACGCCGTGCCTGGCATGGGGGCGGTACTGCATACCGCCAACCCCCGGTTACCCGATGAGCATCTCGTCTACACCATCAACCATGCCGGCAGCCGCGTGCTGAGCTACGACGCCAACCTCGAGGAAATCGTCGAACGGCTCAAGCCGCAGTTCACGACAATCGAGCACTTCATTGCGCTCACTGCCGGCGACTATGACGCACGCATCGCAGGGGCTCCGACCATCTTCGGCTGGCCGCGCCTTGAAGAAAATAGCGGCGCTTTCCTTTGCTACACCTCTGGTACGACGGGCGACCCGAAGGGGGCACTCTATTCGCACCGTTCGGTCGTACTGCACGCGCTGGCAGCCGGGCTTCCGGGTGCACTCAATTTCAGTGCTTTCGACGTTATCATGCCATGCCAGTCCCTCTACCATGCAACCGCTTGGGGTCTGCCGTTCGCGGGCGCCATCAATGGGTCGAAGTTCGTTTTTCCTGGCGAGCGGCTCGATGGCGCCAATTTGCAGCAACTGATTGAGACCGAGCAGGTTACCTTTTCTGGCGGCGTACCGACCATCTGGACAATGTATTTGACGCACCTTGATCAGACCGGTGGAACGCCGGGCAGCCTTCAGCGTGTCATAATTGGAGGCTCGGCGGTCCCCCGCGCAATGGCTGAAACGTTCGAGCGTCGTTACGGGGTCAAGGTCCAGCAGATATGGGGCATGACCGAGACGTCGCCTTTGGGAGTCGTTTCAACCCCGACCCCGGCGCTCGAGACACTAGGGGAGGAAGAGGCAGCCGAGGTCATCTGGACTCGTCAGGGCCGAATGATGTTCGGTATCGAAATGCGCATCGTCGATGAGGACGGCGCCGATTTGCAGCATGACGGTGAACAGTCGGGCGCGCTCCATGTACGTGGTCCGTGGGTGCTCTCGCGCTATTTCCGGACGGACGAGCTGGCGACTGATGCTGATAGCTGGTTCGATACTGGCGACATTGCCACCATCGATAGGTTTGGCTTCATGCGCATCACCGATCGTAAGAAGGACGTGATCAAGTCCGGCGGTGAATGGATCAGTTCCATTGATCTAGAGAATGTAGCGGTTGCGTGTCCGGGCGTGAAGATAGCCGCCGTGGTCGGCATTCCTCACCCGAAATGGGAAGAGCGACCGCTCCTTTTGATCGAGGCTCATGACAACGCCGACATTGATGAACATATCATTGCCGACTGGCTCGCCGAACGGGTAGTACGATGGTGGATGCCTGATCGCATCATTTTTGAATCCATTCCACTTACCGCCACCGGCAAGATCGACAAGAAGATCATTCGTGAAAGACATGCCAATCTGCTCCTTTGAGTGAGACATATCGCCTTTAGTCGGGGAGAACTTGGCCCTGAGTGGACGGCCGTCCGTTGGGATATGAGGAAAGCACCAATGTACCACGCCGGACCACGCAGACATTCCTTCGGTCGCCGGCCGAAGGGCCGCCTCTGTACTGCCCGATCTCGATATCTACGCTGCAGCAGGCACCATCATCGCGCCTTGAGTAAGACGGGTCAACGGCGAAACGCCGCAAAGCGATCAGCAATGGACATTTCGAATCCGCCTCAATTGATGCATGAGCGGCAAAATATGCCGCTACTCAGCGTGAGGCGTCCTATTCGGTCTCTGTTTCCGGGTTGATTGGGATCTTGGCGGCTTGTTCTACCGCCGTCTGGCCCTTAGGCGGGCGCAGCTCTGCCTTCAAGCCAAGCGAGGCGTTGAAGGTTTTGCCACATGGGGTTCCCGTAACATTTTCCCCAGAAGTAGCGGTAGTGAGAATGGCGGAAAGCAGCCATTTTTGATGATTCCATTTTTCTAAGTATTCAAATTCGCAGCTGGGCATTTTTGGACTTTCCGGCGCCTTTACGCACCAATTGGTGGTGTGGCTCGATGGTGAAACGCATGACGCCCTTAATGTTGATGTGACGGTGCGCGATTGGCGCAATATGCGTCAGATGCTCAGTTGGGTAGAGGGCAGGATCGGCCTTGATTTCGGTCTGCATCGCCGCAGTATTCCAAGCCAGCACGACGTTAGAGTATCCGTGATGATCAAGCGCTAGATTTCTGCCAGCAGCGGTCTGCTTTGAGGAGAGCGTTTGCGGTGACGACAAGCTTTCGCATGACAGCGGTAATTGCGATTTTGGCTGGTTTTCCGGCGGTGATGAGTTGCTGGTACTTGGCTTTGAGGTCTGGATTGAAGCGCGCAGCGACCAGAGCAGGCATGTAGAGGGCCTGCCGCACGTTGGCTCTGCCACCGCGGATGAAGCTCTTCCCTTTCCACTGTCCGGACTGGCGTGCGACGGGTGCAAGGCCAGCCAGTGCAGCGGCCTGTTTGTTCTCAAGGCTGCCGAGTTCAGGCATGGTGGCGATGAGTTGGTTGGCGGTCAGCGTTCCCACGCCCGCGATGCTGGTCAGGATCTGGTGCCGACGGGCGAGTGTGGCATCGGCAGCAACAAGAGTGGCGATCTTGGCATCGAGCGCCTCGATATGTCGGTCGATCTGTTCAAGCCGTTGCCGACACTGGCGCTTGAGCAGAGCGATGGTGAGGTTTTTCTCGCGGTTCTTGAGTGCCGTACGATCACGCACCAGCCCGTCGCGGGCATTGATGAGCTCTGCCATCTGCACCTGCTGCATGCTGCGTGCAGGCCTGATCGCAGGTTGCAGGGTGGCAGCCATGCGCGCCAGAAGCATGACCGGCCGCTGGCACCCGGTACCACTTCCGCATCAAAGGCTTGATCCGGGAACGATATTTGCGTGCCAGCCAGTGCGCCAATTTCCAGAACACGACTTGGTCGATGCGCCGGAATGTGCGCGCTGTGAAGTCGGTGAACTTGTAGAACGCCGCCCAGCCCGTCAGTTGACGGTTCAGGCTGGCGACCATGTCCACCGCGGCAACTTCGTGATTACCGGAGAGCGCTTTGACCAGTCGGTGACCGAAGGTCCTGGCTTTCTCTCTGGGGATCGTGGTGACCACGGACATGCGTCCGCTCGATCCCCGTTTGCGAATGATCCGGTGCCCCAGAAAAACGAACCCGTCATCGACGTGTGTAATATGGCTCTTATCCATATTCAGCGTCAATTTCAGTCGCCCTTCCAAAAAGTCCCGGCATTCTTCACGGATGGCTTCGGCCTGCGCCTTGGTGCCCTTGACGGTGACAACGAAGTCATCGGCATAACGGCAGTACCCAACGGTCGTCGCTTGCCGTTGGCTTTCGGGATATAGATCCGCTTGACCGGCTGTGGGTGGTAATTCCCGCTCAGCAGGTCCGCTCGCAAGCTGGCCAGATTTTCTGCCAGTCCAGCCTGCATGCGTTGCTTGTCTATTCCGTCAATGCCCGGGGTATGGGCGCCGCTAGACGCCAACACGATCCGAGCCGCCTCACCAAGCCACGTCTCGTCGGCAATAAGCCGAAAAAGACGGTCGAACCTACGGTTCGGGTCGTCTTCGGCCCATGTTGCGAGCTTGTGCTGCATTTCACTGATTATCAAAGGTCCGCTCCGTCACCTGCGCGGTGACGAGGCCGGGGAGGTCGGATCGAAGCCCGGTGATTAGGCTTGCCGCGATGACACTGCCGGCGGACAGCATGTCCGGCGACACCGGTGAGCTCAACCGATGCTCATTCACGTCGCCGCCGGTGTCGCGCGCTGCGACGAAGTCGGCCTTATGCTGCTGGGCATTGGGGTCGCGATCTGGATCGATCGCGAGCCGAGCCTCCTGCGCAGGCGCTGCCGGGGGAGACGACGGTGCCGCATCGGCGCCGCGGGTCGGATCGGTGCGGCCGGATTGCACCAGCAATCCCGATTCGCGCGCCGCCTTCAACTCTGCTGCCCGTCGATCCCGTTCGGTCGCGGCGGCCTGTTCCGCTCGACCGGTTTCGCCGTTCGCCGGCGCGATGCCCATCGCGCGCTGATGATCGAGGATCGGCCGGCCGAGATCGCCCGGCAATGGCGGTCCGAGCTTGGGCACGTCGCCATAGCTCCCCGGCAGTCCGCTCAGCGTATCGGCCGGTGCCTTTGCCGCGACCGTCTGTTCATCGGCTTGTCCAGCGAGGTGCAATGCGGACGGCCGCAGCGCGACCCAGGCCGTCGCGATCAGGCTGACCGAACCAAGCGCGGCGATCGCCACCACAGCGCCGCGCTTGAAACGGATCGCCCGCGCCGGCTGGGCGCGAAGCGCCAGCGTTTCCGGGTCCACCTTGCCCGGTGTGGCGGGGGTCTCGGGTGCCGGTGGGGCCGCCGCCTCGACGGTCATGATCCCCTCCGCGCGGGCGCGCCTTCGGCCACCCGGTTGATGCGGACAATCTGCTGGTGCTTCGTGCCGAGGCGAAGCTCGGCGACGTCGAAGATCCGATCGACGATGTAGAAGCGGTTCTTCACGCGATAGTTGACGAGCTGGGCATCGCCTTTCCGGTCTACCAGAAAAATCGGCGGCGCCTCGCCGACGGCCAGCGTTGCCGGGAACCCGCCTCGCTCCCGCGCTCATAGGCCGTCTCGGTCCATTTGACCTGGAAGGAGCGATCCGATGCACGGACGACGCTGGTCACCTGGACCGATACGGTGCGCTCGCCGATCCTGGCGAAGGGGCCCGCGGCCCGCGCATAGTCACCGAGGAACTGGCTTCCTCGCGTCGTGGCGAAGTCATAGGCCGATAGCCAATCGCGGCGCATCAGCACCGGATCGAGCGAGACCCCGCGGACATTCTCGATGAACTTGGCCAGATGGCAGGCGATCTGGGGATCGGTGGGCTTATATCCCGCTTCGGCCTCGGTCACCGCCCGGGCCTCGCCCAGATGGTCGACCTCGACGACATAGGGCGTGACCCGGCTTTGGAGCGACTGCCAGATGAGTGCGCCCGACATTGCCGTCGTTAGGGACAGCGTGCCGAACGCCATCAACCGCCAGTTGCGGGCCTGGACGCGGGCCGATCCGATGCGGTCATCCCAGGCCTGGCCGGCGCGTTGATAGGGCGTCTCGGGCTCGGGCGTCTGGGCGTAACGCTGGACGGCGCGCTTAAAGAACATGGGGCTTGAAGATCATGGCTCAATCTTCCCTTTCCTTGATGTCGGGGGTGGCGGACCCGAGCATCTGAAGCGGCAAGTTCGGCGACCGCCGCCTGCGCCTCGGCGCGCGCCTCGTTGCGCGCCACCGCAAGGCGGGCCTCGGCGGCATCGATCTCGGCCCGAGACGCCGCGATGTTACCGCGGTTGCGGTCGAAGATGTGCAACGGGATCGAGATGCCCCCGACGACGGCAGTCGAGTTTTCATAATCGAGCCGCCGCACGCCGACACTAGCGGTGATGTCCGGTGTCGCGCGCCGCCGCTCGACCTCGAACCGCCGTGATGCCGTCTCTCGTTCGGCCTGCGCCACGATGAAAGTCGAGGTTGATTGCGGATCGACCGGACCGACGGGGGCGTTCGGGCCGCCGTCGAGCAGTGATTCCGACAGGCTTGCATAGGGCCGCTCGGTCCCGACGAGCGCCGAAAGGCGCGCATAGGCGCTAATGCGGTTCGCCCTGGCGAGTTCGAGCGCGGCGCTCTCCTCGTTAAGCGCGGACTGGGCCTGGAGCGCGCGGAGCCTTGCCTCCTTGCCAGCGCCGACCAGCGCTTGTGCGGCATGGAGATCGCTCTGCGCTTCTTCCACTTCGTCTTCCGCGAGGCTGATCCGTCGGTCGGCTATTTCAGCGGCCGCATAGGCACGCGCCAGATCATAGGCGAAGGCCACGCGTGCGTCGCGGTCGCGCGCGCGTGACAGAGCGACGCCCGCTCGCCCGGCGGCAATCCGCGCCGATCGCTTGCCACCGAGTTCGATCGGCTGGCTATATTGCACTGTCGTCTCGGCCCGGTCGAACCCGCTATAGGGGGATGAACCCGCGACATTCTCGGTCATCACGCTGATGCTGGGATTGGGACGGGCGCGGGCCTGCTCGGATAGCCCCTCGGCGCGGCGTATTTCCGCTTCGCTGACGGCGAGACGCGGCGCGTCACCGGCTTGGCGCAGCAGCGTCGCGTAAGGCGGTGCGACCTGCGCCTGAGTGGGCGCGGTTTCGGTCTGGGCGTGCGCGCCCACACTCAGGGCCACGACACAGGTCGCGACCATCATGCCGGACACCGCGCGACGCGGCAGCCGGCCCATAAAGGCTTTCATGTTCTTGTCCCCTTGAAGGTTGCAATGGCGACGCGCCGATCCAGCGCGTGCGGTCAGCCTCGGGGGGGACGGAGAATTGATAGAGGGGCAATGGAGCGCGAGCCCTCGGCCACGCCGAGAGTCCAGCTCGCAGAAAGCGGTGCCAGAACGGCTGTCACCACCGGCGGCGCCGGCACAACGATGGTCTGGAGCACGACATGGGCGGCCATGTGCATGAGGTCGGCCTGATCGGGCTGCTGGCCGGGGGCATGATCATGATGGTCGGTCTCGAGGCTGACGACATGGTCCCCGTCATGGACATGCGGCATCGCGTCATGCCAGTTGGCGAGCGCCAGCATCCCGAACAACGCCAGAATCGCCAATAGCGCCGGAAGGCGCATGCGAATGCCTCCCTGCGCGGGAAGGCGCGATCTGGCCGACGATGCCGTCATGTCGGCGAACCTATCGCGCATGGTGCGGATCGACAAGCACATCGCTGATGCGGTGCAGCAAATGTGAAACGTCCGCCGTCATTGCCGGGGCCAGTGATGATGAAGATCGTCGATGACGAAGGCGTGCGGCTGCGCAGCGCGATGATGTTCGCGCAGATGCGGATGGTCGGGCGACAGATCGGCATGATCATGCTCGACCGCATCGGGATCGCCCTGCGGCCAGACCCAAAGCGCGACAGTCGTACCGACCAGGGCAATCGCTGCCATGGCACTGAACGCCGCTGCCTGGCCGGCTCCCGCGCCGAGTTGCCCGACCAGCGGATAGCAGATCAGCCAGCAACAATGGCTGAGCGCGAATTGCGCGGCGAACAGCGCGGGCCGGTCATCGGCATTGGCCGAACGCTTGAGTAGGCGACCCGACGGGGTGACGCTCATCGAATAGGCGACGCCGAGAACGAACCAGCCCGCCAGTATGACATGCCAGTAGCCAGCACCCTGGCCGAAACTTGCAGTCAGCACGGCCAGCAGGCCGAGGCCGATCGTCATCGCGACCGCGGCGCCGATCATGATCGTGCGATCGGCAACCCGGTCGAGGATCCGCGGCAGGGTCAGGGCGGCAAGGATCGAACCGCCGCCGAACGCCGCCAGCGTGAAAGCGACATCGCGCTGCGAAAGGCCGAGATTGCCGCGCACGATCACGACCGTGTTGACGATCACCATCGAACTCGCCGCGGCGGATGCGAGCGTGAGCGCGAGCAGTCCGCGCAGGCGCGGCGTCTTCAAGTAGATGCGCGTGCCCCGCGTGGTCTTGGCGTAGATGCCGCCTTCGCGCGGCGCTGATGCAGCCGCCTTCGGCAGCACGGTCGAGACGACCAGCGCGGCCGAGCAGAGGAAGCCGATCGCGGTGCCCGAGAACAGCCAATGGAAGTTGATGACTGTGAGCAGTGCCGCGGCGAGGATCGGGCTGGTCAGGCTCTCCATGTCATAGGCAAGCCGCGAGAGTGAAAAGGCGCGGGTATAATCTCGTTCTTCTGGCAGCACGTCGGGGATAGTCGCCTGGAAGGTCGGCGTGAACGCGGCCGATGCGGATTGCAGGACGAATATCAAGACATAGACTTGCCAGACCTGATCGACGAACGGAAGGCAGATCGCGACGCCCGCTCGTATCAGGTCCATGCTGACGAGGAAGGCACGGCGCGGCAACCTGTCGGCAAAGGCGCCGACCACAGGCGCGACGCCGATATAGGCGACCATCTTGATCGCAAGCGCAGTCCCTAGCACCGCACCCGCGCTGCCGCCGGCGATGTCATAGGCGAGCAGGCCGAGCGCCACCGTCGCAAGCCCCGTGCCGACGAGCGCGATGACCTGCGCCAGAAACAGGTGGCGATAGGTCCGATTGGCAAGAACGGATAGCATGTCTGGGAGATGTCCCGATTGACCCGAATCTATCCCCCCAGGGGGATATAGGATTGCTTGAGCTATCCTCCCGGGGAGGATAAGTAAACCCGAGGCGAACGGCTGGCGGGATATGCGCGATGACGGATCACAGGCACGACAGTCACCCCGCGATCGTCAAGCGACTCAATCGTGCGGGCGGCCATCTGCGCAGCATCGTCGAGATGATCGAGGGGGGGCGGCCCTGCATCGACATCGCCCAGCAGCTCCACGCGGTCGAGAAGGCGATCACCAACGCAAAGAAGGCGCTGATCAACGATCATATCGACCACTGCCTCGCTCATGCGGAACAGACCGAAGGGGTCGGTTCGGCAGTCGAGGAGTTCCGGACGATCTCCAAATATTTGTAGCAATAACAACAGTAGCGCGAACACACGGTTGACAGACTCGGTCACACAGGCATTAGATCGGTGCCATGGGGATCGCGATCACCCCATGAGGCGACATGCTGAAGTATCGCGTCCTGCTTTCATCGAGGACGCCGCATGCCTGCTCTCAACACGATTCCCATCGACAAGCTTGTTCGTCTCGTCGGCACCGCCAAGGGACCGGCGATCATCGACGTCCGGACAGACGAGGATTTTGCCGCCGACGCCCGGCTGATCCCGGGCGCGGTCCGCCGGCCATGGGCCGAGGTCGCCAACTGGGCGGCAGACTATCGCGGCAAGGGCGTGGTCGTCGCCTGCCGCGAAGGGCACAAGCTCAGCCAGGGCGCGGCGGCATGGCTGCGCCAAGCCGGGGCCGACGCGGAAGCGCTGGATGGCGGTATCCACGCCTGGATCCAGGCGGGCCATCCCCTGGTGCCGGAATCGGCCTTGCCGCCGCGCGATGCACAGGGCCGGACAGTCTGGGTCACGCGCGCGCGGCCCAAGTTGACCGCATCGCCTGCCCTTGGCTGATCCGGCGCTTCGTCGATCCGAACGCCGTCTTCCTGTTCGTCGCGCCAGCCGAGGTCGCGGGCGTCGCCGAACGGTTCGGGGCCACGCCATTCGATGTGGAGGGCGACGGCGTCACCTGGAGCCACGATGGCGAGCGCTGCACCTTCGACGTGATGGTGGACGGCTTCGGCCTGGGCGGTCTCAAGCCGCTCACCCATCTTGCGCTGATCGTTCGCGGCGCCGATACGGCGCGGCCCGATCTCGTGCCCGAGGCCGCGGGGCTCGTCGCGCTGTCGCTCGGCCTGTCCCGCATGTTCGCCGACGATCTCGAGCAACTCGACGCGGGCATGCTCGTCTATGATGCGCTCTATCGCTGGTGCCGCGACGCGACCGGTGAAACCCATGACTGGGTCTCGCCAGCCCAAGGGCGCGCGTGCCAAGGCGGTGACGGCATGAGTACCGCGTCCATCGACATGACAGGCGCGCCGACGCGGGCTACCATTGCTCCGGTATCGCTCGGCGAGGCCTTCTGGGTCTGGCTCAGGATCGCTGCCTTGTCGTTCGGCGGCCCCGCCGGGCAGATCGCTGTGATGCACCGCACGGGGCGGCCAAGGGCGCCATCGTCGAGGATGCCGACACGCTGCTCGGGGAGGAACTGCCCGCGCATGCCAGCCCCACCATCGGCCAGTCGTTGCGCCAAGCCGTGGTGTGGCTGGCACTTTGGCTCGCCCCGTAGCCGCGCTGCTGCTGATCGCAGGGCAAGGCAGCGTCTTCACCCAGATCGCGACCTTCTTCTCGACCATGGCGGTGGTGACGTTCGGCGGTGCCTATGCGGTGCTCGCCTAGCCCCGCGCCGACCAGCGCGAGCATCCCGATCAGGACAAAGAAGCGATTGCGGACCGACCAGCGGATGAGGTGAGCGATCACTGGCCCGCGACCTTCGCCATGCGCCGCACGGCCGGTCCCGCAGGCGGCCGATCGAAACCGAAGCGCACGCGGTCGCCGGTCTTCAGGCCGCGCGCGATCTTCGGATCGGGGAGCTGGAAGGTCATCGTCATCGCCGGCCAGCCGATCGCCGGCACCGGCTCGTGGCTGAGTGTCACCGAATTGGCCGTGATCTGCTCGATCTTGCCCACGGTCTCGTAGAGCGCCGCTGTAGCGGCGGGCTTGGCAACTGCGGCCGGAGTGGCCCCGCCGATCGGCCGTGCCTCCACGCCCGAGAGGTTAGCCTCGGAGTCGATCAAGAATTGGCCCGAGGCGACGATCTTCTCGCCCTCGCTCAAGCCCGCCAGGATTTCGGTGCCGTCGCCGGATTCACGACCAGTTTGTACCTCGGCAGGCCGGTAGCGCCCCTTGTCGAGCGCGAGCATCACCAGTGTCCGCTTGCCGGTGCGGATCAGCGCTTCGGACGGCACCAGCAGTGTTGGGTTGGACGGCTCCCAACGGCATCGTGATGTGCCAGGATGAGGTCGTTGAACACTCATATGAAGGAGCCGCCCGTGACAGATATTATCCGCATCGGCATCGACACGTCAAAGAGCGTTTTTCAGCTTCACGGAGTGAATGCTGCAGAACAGCCAGTACTGCGCAAGCAGCTAAGCCGCCGTGAGATGGTCAAGTTCTTCCAGAAGCTGCCGCCAACGCTCGTTGCGATTGAAGCGTGTGGTGCCTCCCATCATTGGGCGCGCCTGCTCAGCTCCTTCGGACATGAGGTAAAGCTGATCGCGCCCCAGTTAGCCAAACCCTATGTCAAGCGTGGCAAGAATGACGCGGCCGATGCTGAGGCACTATGCGAGGCCGTGAGCCGCCCGACGATGCGCTTCGTGCCGGTTAAAACCGCAGACCAACAGGCGGCGCTCATGCTCGTCGGCGTGCGCACGCGTCTGATCAAAAGACGCACGCAGCTTGCCAACGCCGTCCGCGGGTTCGCAGCCGAATTTGGGGTGACTACGGCAAGCGGCATGTGCCGGATCGAGCCCTTGCTTGAGACGATAGCTGCGGATGAGACAATCCCAGCTTTGGCGCGTGAACTGTTTGCGCTCCATGCGGAGGAGTACGGCGCCCTCAAGTGCGAGATCGAGCGGGTCGAGGAGAAGCTGATGGCATGGCATCGCAGCGATGAATGCAGCCAGCG
>NZ_JARYGI010000030.1:0-42630 GCF_033795625.1 Sphingobium sp.
CTTGATCATCTCGTCGGTCTCCTGTTGCGAGCTCTAATCGCTCAGGTGACCGGCGCAAAACCGTTACAAGTCCAATCGACATGGGCGAACCCATCAAGAACCTCTCATGCGAGCCGCAGCCGGTCGCCGTAAAATCGGCAGCTGATGTTTTGCTTCCTGCCTCCGTTCCTGAGCCGATCGCTGCTGACCACACCGTTGCCTCTGCCATCCCTCGGGACCTCAAGCAGCCCCGCAAGGCGCGGTCGGCGTTCACGCAGGACTGACGTGCCGATGCCTCTCCGACGATCCCAGCGGTCCTCGGAGGGGCACCGCTCATTGCGGCACCACTTCACTTCACTTCACTTCAATTCATAGTAGCGAGATTTCGACATGCCACATGCCCCTATACCCCCTGAGTTCTTCCTGCTGCCTTGGTGGAAGCAACGCCTCCACATGGATGAGCACACGACCAGCGCGGAATACCCCAACACGCCAGCTTTCAACGAGCGGCACACCGAAGTGAAATCCACCGATGGCGGCGGCACTCTGCGCGTGGACATGGGCCGAGCCATTCCGGCACCCAACCGCACCTTCAACCCGACCTGATGCCTCGCTTCTCCCGCTTTAGGGCGGGAGACTGGACGAACGCAAACTAGTCCCATTTCCGCAGGAACCCTCACATGACCTACAGCGCCTCTGTGCCTCCGGCGGAGGCCGGGGCGACAAGTCATTGCACCGCTTGCGGGCAGGAGAAGCCCCGCGCCGACTTCCATCTGAACCGGCATGGCAATCCGTATACCTACTGTCGCCCATGCCGCTCCGCGATGAGCAAGGCGCGTTATGCGGCCAAGATCGCCGCCATGCCGCCCGAGATACTTCGCGCCAGGGCAGATCGCCTTGCAAGGCAGAAGCGCGAGCAGGAGGCAAGGGACAATGCCAAGGCATTTGCCAAGGCCCAGCGGCAAGCTGCTGGCAACGTCGAGCAGGACGCTCAGCTGAAGCGGTTCAAATGGCGCGAAAACCGCAAGCGCGGCCTCCACGGAAACGGCACACGCAAGGTCCTTCCGCCGGAGGAAGTGGCGGCTAATCGCGAGCGCGTTGAATACTTCCTGTTGCTAATAACGGACCAGCACCCAACGGAGCAGATTGCCGATGAACAATCATGGCAACAGGCATTGAGCGAGTTGAACAGGCTCTGGCTACTGTCGGGTGATCGTGTCTGCACCTGTTGCGGACAGACCGTCCCGCCGGAGCAGATGCACCCACCGACACCGGGAAACACCCGCCGTGGCATGTGCAAGCCCTGCGCCGTGGCTGATTATGAAGCAGACCGCATGGCAAACTTCGGACACCTGACGGAGCCCCGCAGGCTGCTCCAGAGGGATGGCACCACGATTACCGTTGCGGAACTCGCACGTCGCCACCGGGAACGCTAGGGCGGCAATCGCATCGCCCGCTAACACCACAGGAGGCCTACATGGGCAGCAACTACGACCGCCTCATGGCGGATTGGGGCGATAGCTCCACGCCAGCGAAAGCCAGCCGCACACGCTCCAGCGGCGGCAGCAACTACGACAAGCTGATGGCAGAATGGGGCGACGACCCCCAGCCCCAGCAGGCTCCAAAGCAAGCTCGTCGGGCACCTCCACGCCCGGTAGCCGCAACCCCTTCGCGGCTCGGGAGAGTTTTCAAGTCCGTGGACACCTTCGTTCACGGCATGGCCGACACGATCACCTTCGGCTACCTCGACGAAGCCTCGGCTTGGATCGACAGCAAGGTGGCCGGTGTCGATTACCAGAAGCGTCTTGCGGAGAACCGCAGGGCCATCAAGGACATGGAAGACAACAACGGCGCGGCATATCTGTCGGGCCAGATCGCAGGTGCTGTAACCAGCATCGGCGGCTCTGGTCTGATCGGGAATGGAGCCCGCGCCGGTAAGGCAGCCCTACGCGCCGGAGCATCCCGCACTGCCGCCAACGCCGCCGCCTTCGCCTCGCGCACCGCGCAGGGCGCTGCCGTGGCTGCCGGTGAGAACGCTCTCTACAGCGCCGGGTCCTCCGAAGAAGGCTCTCGTCTCAAAGGTGCCTTGGAAGGTGCCGCTTGGGGCGCAGCCGGAGGTATGATCCTCGGTGGTGTCATCATGCCTGTGGCCGGTAAAGGCTACAAGGCAGCGAAGACCATGTTCGCTCGCGGCAAGGCCGTGGAGATCAAGGCTCCTGCCCCGCGCATCAAGCCTGCTGAAGTGGAAGCCCCCAAGGCACCCACGAAGCCTTCAGTCACCCCCAAGGCATCCTCCGCAGCGGACGCACCGGCTTCCAAGCCTGTTCGCGAGGAAGGCTCCATCTTGGCTCCCGAAGAGTTGCTAGGCGATCCCGCAAAGGCTCGCGCCGCGATTGACCGGCGGCTTGGCCGTCTGACGCCTGAAGAGGCAACGAAGATGGCCGCACGCCTGGAGAACGCGGAAGCCGCTGGCACCGTCATTGACGATCCACACTATCGATCGCTCCTCCACGTCGAGCTGCCGGAAGGCGACATCGATCAGGAACAAGTCCTCCGCGCCGCCGAGATACTCGAAGATGCCACGCAGGCGATCCAAGAGAAGGCCGGTGCCGGAACGCGCACGATGGGCTCAATGGATCACCAGCTCCGCGAAGCCCTCAAGGGCGGGACGGTTCTGGACGACCTGACCGAGGCGATGGAACGCTCGCACAAGGGTATCGCAGATGCCCGCGTCGGCTCCCACGTCATGACCCTAGCTGGCGTTCAGTTCGCCAAGGCCCGCGCAGAACTCCTGCCGGAAGTCGTGAAGAAGACCGAAGGTGCCCGAGAGGCCCTGACGGAGAAACTCACGCAAGCCGCGCAGCTGTTCGCAATGGGCAAGGGCATCGTTGGGAATACCGCACGTGCCTTGCGGTCGCTTCAGGGTGACACGATGCTCGGCATCGACGACGTGGCGGATGATGTGATTGACCTAGTCGATCCTGCACAAATCCGCGCCCGCGTGAGCGAAGCCGTCAAGGAGCTGAAGGACGACGATCTGGCCGACCTGATTGGCCGGATCAAAGACACGAACGACCTCGCCCGAATCGGCGAACTCCTCACCAGCAAGGAAGAGGCAGCTGCCTTCTCCGCATGGAGACGGACCCGCGAGAGCGTCAGCACTTGGCTGCGCTCCAACGCCCTCTCCCCGGCCACCGGCATGTTCAACGGCATCTCCGGCGTCATGCACGACTTCTTCCGCAACGACATGGCGAAGGCTTGGGCCGCTCGCGGTCTGCAGAAGATTGGCAAGGAAGACGAGGCGCTGGCGCTCCGCTTGGAGCTGGCAGTGTCCCGGTCGGTTTACTGGAAGGCCCAGCAGGCTGGCTTCAAGGAGATGCTCAAGCGCATCAAGTGGGAGGGCCTATCGGAGATCGAGAAGATCGCCGGGGTCGGCATTGGGAACGGGAAGGTGGCGAAGGCTGCCAACGCCGCCCGAGGCGAGATGGTCCGCAAGGGCTATGTCCCCAAGGTCGAGCGTGAGTTCGAGAAGAAGCCGCGCCTGAGTATCGAGGATCACCAAGCGTTTCAGGAGAAGCTGAAGCTTCTGGAAACGGAAGGCGGCGCGTTTGCCAAGCTCTACGCCAATGCCCAGCGCATTGGGGCATCCACCCTCAATGCCGTCGATGCACTCGGCGGCGCTTCCATGAAGCTGTTCACGACCGCAGTCGATGATTGGGGCCGGAGCTTCGTGAAGCTGAAGGAGACCTATGCCCTGTCTGCCCGGTACGCCGTGCGGGAGGGTCTCGCGCACGGCCTGAATGGCGATGAGCTGGCTGCGTTCGTTGAGACCCGCGCAAAGCAGTTGGCAGAGATGCCGACAGCGGAGATCATGAATGACGTGGAGATGGCCTTGCTCAAGGGGGAAGACCTTCCCCCCGAACTAAGGTTCCAGCTGGGACGCGAACGGGCGGTGGAACTGGAGGCCGACCGCACGTTGTTCATGGATGGACCTCAGACCGCCTTCGGTAACTCCTCAGCGAAGTCTGCCGCCGGTCTGGACCGCTTCTTCGGTCTCGGCTTGGTCGAAGGCGTCCTGCTGCCCTATATCCGCACACCCATCCGCCTCTTTGAACGGGGGCTGGTGAGCTACACCCCGTGGGCCGCTCGGTCCACTGAGGTCCGCAAGGTCCTCGCGAGGGGCGGTGTCGAGGCGGACATCGTGAAGGCGCAAATGGAGCTGGGAGGCCATGCCATTAAGCTCGGCATGCTGATGGGCCTGACGGGAACCCTACAGCTCACCAACGGTGAGTTCGGGAATACCAAGGGCCTCGACGAAGGTCCGCCTAACCGCATCCAGATTGGCCCAGCCTATTTGGAAGTCGGACGGCTCGATCCCTTCAGCCTCACTGTAGCCATTGGCGGCTTCCTTGGTCAGGCGATCAAGGAAGGCTTTCAGGACGGCACGGAATACGACGTGGAGGAAGGTATCACTACCGCCCTTCAAATCGCGTTCCTCGCAGCCAAGGACAGCATCCTTGGCAAGTCCTACCTGACCGGGCTCCGCGACGTGACCGACGTCCTCCTAGCAGATGACGGCGGCGATGCAGCGACGAAGGCAAGCAAGATACTGGGTGGAATGACCCAGCGTCTCCTGCCGATGGCTGGCACGGGCCGGATGATAAACGACACGGGCCGCGCACTCGTCACTGACGATGCCATAGAGGCCGTCAGCTGGACCGACCAGATGCTGCGGGCGATCCCCGGTGCTGGCATGTATATGCCGGTGCGCCGCGACATCCTTGGCGATCCCGTGAAGGGCCGTGCGTTCGGCATCAACATGGGTCTGGACAGCCAGAAGGGCGGCGGCAGCGATGGCGTGGATGCCGTGAAGGCAACCTTGAGAGACCTTGAGATCACCCTTCAGGACATCCGCAGAACCGATCCCACGGGCTTTAAGCTCTCAGGGAAACAGCTGGACCGGCTAAGGGAACTGCGGGGCCATGAGGTCCTGAACTCCTATGGCCAGACCATGCGGGAAGCCTTGGGTGAGCTGTTCGACAGCGAATACTTCAAGGAGCTGCCCGAGAAGGAACAGAAGAAGCAGATTGTCATGGAGACGATCCGCGACTTCAACGAACCGGCTCGGGAAATGCTTGCTGAAGAAGACGAGCAGTACGGCTCCAATCGCATGGCCTATAAGTCGTTTGAAGACTATATCAGCGATGGCATGTCGGAGGATGAAGCGGCCCTTGAGGTCACTGAAGAGGCCGAAGCAGAGGGCTTGCCGGAGCCTGAGCTGTAATTCAGAACCGCGCCGGGATCGTGTATCAATTGAGCATTGCCCGGTCAGATACATTGTCTCGGCCCGGTTACTTTCGGCAAAAAAATCCGAAGCGCCATACGTACAGCGCCGCTCGCGCCGTTCCCCCCGTACCGGGTGCCTCCGCTACACAGCGGCCCACGTCGCTTGGCTTCATGCCCTCTATAGAAGCGAGGCCCCCGCCGTCCCTGAAGGTAACCCTCGGGGATCGAACAGGCCGATAGTTCTACTGCATCACTCCCGCGTATCTCATGGGTATACCCACAAGGTACGAGAAAAAATGATTTGATAGCGTATCGCATGGGTTGACAGCCAACATATGATACGTCATTTGATTAGGCACAGGACGCAAATGGTACAGCGGCGCAACGCCAAGTCACCACGTCCTTGCCACTCAAACAGGGGGAACCCGCAATGACCTATGCCGCCGTTAACAGCACCGCTCCCACCATTCACGAACGCTTTGAAAAGTTCTTAGGTGGATGGACCTACCGTCCTGCAAGCCACCCCGAAGCATGGCCGCTCGACATCCTACTGGAGGTGACATCGGCACACGAAGGTGCGGTAAGGAAGCACCTTGAGAACCGAGCCGCAATGCATCGCCATGCTGCGCAGTTCATGCGCGGAGCGCCTAAGAAAGCCGCGATCACCACAGCGGAGATGCTGGAATATGACGCACGCTCTGAAATGGCGCGGTGGTATCCGATGAGCTTTCAAGGCCGCTTGGCCGCTATCGAGTGGGGCTTTTCCTATTTTGGCATGAGCCCCGAAGAGCAGGAGGCTTGTCTGGCGCGCGGCCCTGTCGCCATCGAGAGCTAAGCCATGCTCGTCGGATACGCCCGCGTAAGCTCCAGTGGCCAAAGCCTGGAGGTCCAGCAGGACCAGCTAACCGCCGCCGGATGCGAGAAAGTATTCGCCGAGAAGCGCAGCGGCACGTCCACAGAAGGCCGACAGGCCCTTGAGGACGCCATTGAGTTCTGCCGGGAGGGTGACACATTGGCTGTCACCCGTCTGGACAGGCTGGCCCGGTCTGGTGGAGACTTGTACGGGATCGTCAACCGGCTCAATACCAAGGGGGTAGCCTTCCGCTGCTTGCAACAAGGGGCGGTCGATACGACGACCAGCATGGGAAAGCTCGTCCTAGGTATCCTTGGGGCCGTTGCGGAGTTTGAGACGGATATCCGCAGGGAACGGCAACGGGACGGGATCGAACGCACGAAGGCCGCAAACCCCGAACGCTACAGGGGTCGAAGGCCCTCCGTCGATCAGGAAGCCATTCGCGCCCTAGCTGCACAGGGCGTTGGTCCCACCGCCATTGCCAAGCAACTCGGCTATGGGAGGATGACGGTCTACCGGGTCCTCCGCGACAGCAGCTAGTTCAGCCAGGACAACAATGAGGCACCGGCGGGGCTCCCAGGGAAACCTTTGGAGCCCTTCTGCTATCCCGGCCATTTCGGCCGGCAGAGCGCCTTTCCAGCCCCTTGGCTCGTCACCTACCCACCATCGCCCAAACGACTCCTACGGGCCTCCTAGGACTCCTGAGAGCCATCCTCCTTGCCCACTCTTGAAAGGCTCTGCCATGCCCTTGAAGAAAGTCCCTGTCCCGGTTCCGCCGAGCGAGAAGTGGTGCCACCAGTGCCAGCAGGCGAAGCCCAAGCAGCGGTTTGGAGTGGATCGGAGGAAGCCCGATGGTCGGCACTATTGTTGTCTGAGGTGCGCTGACGGGAAACTGAGGGAGCAGGGGAAGCGGAGAAGGATGCTGAATGGGGCCTATGGGCGGCTGAAGGGAATAGAGTGAGTAGGCGGCAGCACTGTGGTTTTCGCGAACCCGTGGGCTGCCCTGCTTTTTTCGATGATGATTGTCACTCTGAGCCGGACCTTGGCGCGTACGCTCCGTCAAGCTTGAACCTGTCGATTACCCCATTGTCAATGATGCGATCTATGAGCGGCCCTGGCCACACGATGCCGAGCTGCGCATCAAGGGTGTCTTTCCCCTGGAGCCGCCCGCTGTAAACCCCAAGGAACCGCATGTTGATCGGCTGATCAATCGTGACTGTGCCGCTTTCAGCCACGTAAGCGCCTAGCGTACGGGCCACCACAGGGGAACCGGACATTCCTTCACGGCTCGCGCTATCAACAAGAACGCGCCTCCGATCACTCTCATCCGCAAACATTTTCGGCTCTGTCGCTATCGAGGCGCGTTTCCATATTGGTAGTCCGAAGTCTGAAAGACCTTTGGGATAGCCTACAATGAAGGCATCTGTCCCTACAGGCGTTGCCATCTTTGATTGAGCGATTTTGTTGACGGGCTGCGCCAGAACGGAGGGTGGTAGTGGAACGGGGATTACCATGACTGCCACATCAACAACTTCACCAGCATCGGGATGGATAAGCCAGTTCGCCGCACCATCCTCATGATAGAGAGGCATCACGAGAACCTGATCAATCTGGGGCTGACTTGTCCTAAAATGCGCTCGAATCTTGTTTGGCCGTATTCCCGTCTTGGACAACGATAAGCCCGTATGGGGGTGAGTGCCGGTCACATTGTGCCAAGCCGTCACTAGAAGTACGTGCGCTCCGCGCTCCCATAGAAAGCCGGTGCCCGCTGCAGCTACCATCTCATCAAAGATCATGTCCAAGCGCACGGCGCTGAGCGACAGAACATCTACGTGAACACTATTCGGGTCATCACTAGTCTGCATCCACGTTCACTCCATTTCAGCCATTGATGGCCAGCAAACACTTAGAGTGAATACTTCGGCAGCTTCTCAATTTCGGTGGCTAAATCTTTCACCGTCCATCTGCCATACGCCTGCCCTTCGGTCGAGGGAGCATGGCCGGGGATCACCTCACGCGCCTCAGGGTCCATCTTAGCGCCCCTAGCAACCGTCTTGAACCTGTGCCGCCAGCCGTGGTTCGGCTGCACGTTGGGATCATCAACGCCAAGCCCCCTCACCCACTTCGCCAGCCGCTCGCCAACCTTCTTGTACTGAGGGTTCCCTTCAGACCCCCCACGGTGCGCCTCGGGATCATAGAAGAGCGGCCCATCCGCCGCCTGCTCAACTACCTTCAAGAACCCCTGCGCAATTATATGCGAATGCAGAGGCACTTTGCGGGCCTGTCCCGACTTGGTGCCGCCTGCCTCGGGAGTGATGTTGATCGCCCACACGCCATCCTCTTGAATGACGTCTTGCTTGCGTAGTTGCGTCAGTTCGTTGACCCGCGCCCCTGAATACGCGCACAGCCAGGGCACCCACCGACGCGCAAGGACATTCCCTGCCGCTAGGCGTCCCTCAGGAGCCTCAAGGGTAGCCTTAAGGATCGTAAGGGCCTCCTGCTCATTAAAGCCGGGATCGCGGAGGCGCTGGCGCTTGGCTCCTCTAACCTTGATCCCAGTGGCAGGGTCCAACGCTATCCGTCTGTTTTCCTTCGCCCATCCGAATACGGCCTTCGCCGCTGCCAGATATGTCTCGCGCACTGTCTTGGCGGCGCGGGGTGTTCCTGCCTTGGTTGGGGTCTGGAGCAGATGGTCCTTCCATCGCAAGATGTCTTCTGCCGTCACCCTCGCTGCATCGGTGTGCCCAAGGAAGTCACCTAACTGAGTCATCATACGCTTCCACGCCTTTACAGTGGCCTCGGCTGGCTTCCGCTCCACTACGTAGCCGTCAAAAAGGTCCATGATAGTGGGGCCGTCGCCCCTGTTTGCCGGGGCCAGTACAGGAGCCTTTGGTGCCTCCCATTTCGGCAAAGTGGCTTCGGTAGGGTCTTGGCTGAAATCACCAGATGCCCTCTGAACCATCAGCTGACAGAACGCGACGTATAGGTCGAGCATGTCAGCGAGGAGCTTTTCTGAAGCGGCGTCCGTCAGCTTCAGACCCTCACTATCCAGCAGGTAGCCCCGCTCCCTCAATACGAATGGGGTAGCCCTGTAAGGTCCCTCGTAGGGCGCGGAAGGGTCCAGCAGATAGGCACGATAGGCTTCATCCGTGTCCGATGGGTAAAGGTCTTCAAGGGTCTCCTCCCACCCCTGCACTTCGCCGGGATCATCACCGAACCGTTCTACAATATCCGCGTACCACTTGCCCGCCAGTGCGCGGGCCTGTCGGCGGGTAAGCTCTATCGGCTTTTCTGTCGGAGACTTTCGGAGGGCCTCTATCTGCTCCTCTACTCTGAGCAGCCATGCAGCATACTCCGCCCTCGCCTGTGATGCCGTCAGCCCTGCAGGCCACGTCGGCTTCTCCTCGCGCTTCCCATAGGCCGCACGGACATCTGCCGGGATAACTTTGCGGGCCGTCCAGAGCCCTGAAGGAGTGCGTGAGAGCTTCGCCATTCTAACCGCCATTTGTACTGCCCTTTTGTACCTGAGGCAGCAAAATAACCTAGCAAAATCAGCACGTAGTTGAGAACATTGCGCTTTTTAGAAGAATGGCGGAGAGGGAGGGATTCGAACCCTCGGTGCCGTTGCCGGCACGCCGCATTTCGAGTGCGGTGCATTCGACCACTCTGCCACCTCTCCGCGAGATGTACGGCGCGAAACGAAAACGTTTGCTGATCCGATCGGTCGAGGGGCGGGCATTAGCGAATGAAAACTACTTTGCCAAGCAGGCCGTCAGCCATTTTTCTTGCCTCGCGATGTTCCTACCCTACATAGGCGTCATGAACAGCTCCACTCCTCTCGGCACGACCGCCGTGCGCAACGCCCCGCCAGTCACGCATGCGCACTTCAGCATTGGGGATGTCGTGCGGCACCGCCTCTTCGGCTTTCGGGGCGTAATATTCGACGTGGACCCTGTCTTCGCGAACACGGAAGAATGGTTTGAAGCTATTCCCGCCGACATGCGGCCTGACCGGGACCAGCCTTTTTATCATCTACTCGCGGAAAATGGCGAGGCGAGCTATGTCGCTTATGTCAGCCAGCAGAATCTGGTTCCCGACGAAAGCGACGAACCCATCGACCATCCAGGCATTCCGCGGCTGTTCGGCGACTATGCGAATGGAAAATACAGCCTGCGGGCGGTGCACCGCCACTGAGCTTAAGCCTTGATCTTCCAGCCGATGTTCAGCAGGCGATAGGTCAGTGCGCCAAGCGCGATATTGAGCACAAGCAGGACAATGCTGCCGACGGCGATATCCGTGTCCGCTACATTCAGGAAGCCGTATCTGAAACCTGCAATGACGTAGAAAAACGGATTGGCATGGCTGATCATCTGGAAGGCAGGCAGGAGCCGGTCGATGGAATAGAATGTGCCCGACAGCAGCGTCAGCGGTGCGATCACGAAGTTCGTAACGGCCGCAGCGTGATCGAATTTCTCCGCCCATATCGAGGTCAGTACGCCCATGAAGGCGACCATCGTCGAACCGAGCAACCCGAACCAAAAAATCGCCCACGCATGAAAGGGCGTGACGTTCACGCCGGGCCACACTGCCATGGCGAGCCACACTGCAAATCCCAGCATGCAGGCGCGGGTAACCGACGACGCCACCAGGGCAAACAGCAGTTCGCCGGTTGAGATCGGCGGCATGAGATAGTCTATCAGCGTTCCCTGCACCTTGCCCACCAATAGGGAAAAGCTGCTGTTGGCGAAGCTCGCGTTCATCATCCCCATCACGATCAGCCCCGGAGCGATGAAGTCCGCAAAGGGCACGCCCAGCACCACGCGGCGATTGCCACCCAAGGCCACCGTGAAAATGACGAGGTAGAGCAGCGTGGTTACGGAAGGCGCCCAGATAGTCTGCAGTTGCACCTTCATGAAGCGCCGCACTTCCTTCAGGTAAAGAGCGCGCGTGCCGGGCCAATTGACGTTCCGGATCACCGGGACACCTGGCTCCACGCGGATTGCAGTCGGTTTCGGAGCGCTGCTGGCGACAGAGTCGCCATTTTGGGACTGGCCGTTCATCGCAGGATCGCCTATCGGGTGCGGCTTGGCGCCGCAAGGCCTCTTTTGTGAATTGAAGGATAGCTCTCGGCTTCCCATATTCGCTGAGATGAACAACGAGGAGCATCTATTGTCCTGGACCGACGAACGCATCGACCAGCTAAAGGCGATGTGGGAAAAAGGAATGACCGCAAGCCAGATCGCCGAGGAACTCGGCGGTGTCAGCCGCAACGCGGTGATCGGCAAGGCGCATCGCCTTGGGCTCCAGTCCCGTCCATCACCTGTGAAAGCCAACGAAGCCGCTCGAAAGAAACCCGTGACCAAGAAGATGGAAGCCACGCCGTTCGTGGCCGCCGAGGCCTCCGCCCCTTCAGAGCCCCTCGCCGCCGCGCCGACGCCGCAGAAGCCCGCGGAGGAAGTGGTCGCCGATGAAGTCGCGCCTGCGCCGCCCCCGCCGCCGCGCATCGTGTCCGTAGGACCGGGCGGCTTTCTGCGGCAGGGTCCTGGTGACCAGCAGGCCCCTATTCCCCCTGCGCCGCCTCGCCGGCTTGTGCCGGCAAAGCCCAGCGCCGAGATTGCCGACAAGACGTCGTTGCTCGATCTTACAGAGCGGATCTGCAAGTGGCCGATTGGGCATCCGGGCGAACCTGATTTCCACTTCTGTGGCGACAAGGTTAACCCCGGCTTTCCGTATTGCGTCGAGCATTGCGGTCGCGCCTATCAGGCGCAATTGCCCCGCGGCACGCGCCGTGCTCCCCCGCCTTTGCCCTTTGGCGGGCCGCGGGTTCGGTAACTCGGATTTCAAAGGAAAAGAAAAGGGCCGCTCCATCCAGAGCGGCCCTTTTTCGTATCTACGGCCGGAGTGGCGAGGGAAAAGCCTTCCTTTCGGATGGCCCTTCCCTCCCCTCGCCTGCCTCAAGTCATCAGAAGCGGAAGCTGGCAGTTGCCTGCACGCTGTGATTCTCGAAACGATCGCTCGTGCGCTGGAGGTTCGTGCTTCCCGACGTGAAGACTGGGTTCACGAATGCGTTGACAGCGGAGGGAGGCGTACCCTGGCCCGCATTTACGGTGTAGCCATCATCGTTGAAGCGCGTGTACTTGTAGAGCACCCCGATCGAGAAGTTGTTCGCTACCTTCTGCTCGATGCCGCCACCGGCCGTCCATCCGAAATCCTTATCAGTGCGATTAGATTCGGTGAAGGTGTTAAAGGTGTTGTTGATAGCGGAGAAGCTGTTCTTGATCTTGCCGTAAGCGAGACCACCCGTGCCGTAAATCAGCGTGCCAGTCGGCAAGGCATAGCCTGCCCGCAACCTAGCTGCGCCATCCCAAGACAGTTCGCGCGTAAACGTGTAGCTAGCGGGCGTGGTGCTGAATGCGCTCACGCTGTTTTGGATGTAGCTCTTGCCACCTTCGACCACAGCGCCCACGACGAAGTTGCCCATCTGATAGTCATAGCCGGCATGGACTTTCCACGCGGTACGGCCGTCCTTATCGCTGGAACAGCTCGCGGGGGAGCTTCCAAGAGCACGGCCACGGCAGAAGCCGCGTTCAAATGCATTGCCACCACTAGGCAAAGTGCGGACCTGATCGCCATATGCGCCATCATTGTTGGTGTCGAAGGCGACGACTTCGCGCGTATCCCGGTCGAAATTGGGCTGCCAGCTATATCCCAGCGATCCGCCGACATAGGGGCCGGTCCAGTTGGTGGTCACGTCCGATTGCGCGAGAGCGGGAGTGGCCACAGCGATTGCCAGAACACCAAGCGAGGTGGTCATCAACTTCTTCATACACATAGTCCTTCGAATTTAACTTATGTTTGGTTGCCCGACAGATACGATTGGCAGTCGCAGTCGGTTTCATGAACCTCACATAAACGCCCCAATCTGTTGCAATAGGGCAACAGCTATTGCGCTTCGCAAACCTCGCGCCCTATAGCGGGCATATGGCAGATGACCTTTTTGCCGGCGGCATTCCTTCCCCGTCCGGCTCATACGATGCTTCCGCAATTGAGGTTCTTGAAGGGCTGGAGCCGGTACGCCGTCGGCCCGGCATGTATATCGGAGGCACTGACGAACGCGCCTTCCATCATCTTGCTTCTGAAGTGCTCGACAACGCAATGGACGAAGCGGTCGCGGGTTTTGCGACGCGTATCGAAATTCAATTGGAAGCAGGCAATCGCCTGACGATTACTGACAACGGCCGGGGTATCCCCGTCGATCCTCATCCGAAATTTCCCGGCAAGTCCGCTCTGGAAGTCATCCTCACCACGCTCCATTCGGGCGGCAAGTTCAGCGACAAGGCTTATGCGACGTCTGGCGGGCTGCACGGCGTCGGCATCAGCGTCGTGAATGCGTTGTCCGTCGAGACGGTTGTGGAAGTCGCGCGGAACAAGGAACTGTATCGCCAGACTTTTTCGCAGGGGCTGGCTCTCGCGCCTCTTCAGAAGGTCGGCTCGGCGCCGAACCGGCGCGGCACTTCGGTCAGTTTCGTGCCCGATACTGAGATCTTCGGTGAAATGAAGTTCAAGCCCGCCCGCTTGCATCGCCTGGCGCGGTCGAAGGCCTATTTGTTTGCGGGAGTTGAAATCCGCTGGAAATGCGATTCTGCGCTGCTGACGGACGATACGCCTGCCGAGGCAGTGTTCCAGTTTCCCGGCGGCCTCTCCGACCATTTGCGCGAACAGATCGGCGACCGTGAATGCGCCACGACCAGCTTTTTCACCGGCAATCAGGATTTTCCCTCGGGAGCGGGCCGGGTCGAATGGGCGGTCGCCTGGCCGCTGTGGTCTGATGGTAGCTATAGCTGGTACTGCAACACGATCCCGACGCCCGACGGCGGGACCCATGAGGCTGGCCTGCGCGCGGCTATCGTCAAGGGCATCCGAGCCTTCGGGGATTTGGTGGGGCAGAAGAAGGCGAAGGATATCCAGGCCGAAGACATCATGTCCGGCTGCGAAGTCATGCTGTCCGTCTTCATCCGCGATCCGCAGTTTCAAAGCCAGACCAAGGACCGTCTGACGTCCCCCGAAGCGGCGCGGCTCGTCGAGAACGCGGTGCGCGATCATTTCGACCATTTCCTTTCCGACCAGATGGATCGGGGCAAGGCGCTGCTCGCTTATGTGCTGGACCGCATGGACGAACGCCTGCGCCGCAAGCAGGAGAAGGACGTCAAGCGCAAGACGGCAACGTCCGCGCGCAAGCTGCGCCTGCCGGGCAAGCTGACCGACTGCTCGGCGGACTCGCCCGAAGGCACGGAAATCTTCATCGTCGAGGGCGACAGCGCCGGCGGATCAGCCAAGCAGGCGCGGGATCGCAAGACGCAGGCGATCCTGCCGATCCGCGGCAAGATCCTGAACGTCGCCTCCGCCACTAGCGCGAAGATCCTGGCCAATCAGGAAATCGCCGATCTGATCCAGGCGCTGGGCTGCGGCACGCGTAAGGACTGCAATCCCGATCATCTCCGTTACGAGCGCATCGTCATCATGACGGATGCAGACGTGGACGGCGCGCACATTGCGACGCTGCTGATGACCTTCTTCTTCCAAGAGATGACGGAGTTGGTCCGTCGCGGTCACCTATACCTCGCGCAACCTCCACTTTACCGTTTGGTTTCTGGCGGCAAGAGCCTTTACGCGCGTGACGATGCACACCGGCTGCAACTGATGGCCAAGGATTTCAAGGGCAAGAAAGTCGAAGTCAGCCGCTTCAAGGGGCTGGGTGAGATGAACCCGATGCAGTTGCGCGAAACGACCATGGACCACAAGACTCGTGGCATGATACGCATCACTCTGCCGCAAGATTATGAGGAGCGAACGGGCGTCCGTGACTTGGTCGATCGCCTTATGGGCACGAACCCGGCACACCGCTTCGCCTTCATTCAGGAAAATGCTGCGGCGGTCGACGAAGAAGCGATCGACGCCTGATCATTTCCTGAAGCATATGAAAACGGGCGGCCCGGAGTAATCCGGACCGCCTGCCTTATCCTTCATGACCTTTGAAGGGGCTTATGCCGTTCCACCGCTGAGATATGTGACCAACTCAGCCTTGGTGATCGTCGTGCTCTTGTCGGCGTCAGCGGTAACGAATGCACCGTCGGCCCACGCCGTCACTTCGGCAGGCGGCAACGTCTTGCCAGTGGATTTCAGCTCCTGATCCTTGAGGGCGACGATCCATTTCGAGAACTCCGCCTTTTCAAGCTGTCCCGACTTGTCCGCGTCATAGGCAGGGAATTCGCTGTCTACGATAGCCGCAACCGTGGTCGCGCCGGTAGCGGGTTGCGCCGGCTGCGCATCAGTCGTTGTTTGCGCCGGGTCCTGCGCAGGAGCTGCCGGAGCGGCGGGCGCTGCCTGCTGTGGACTTGCCGGAACGCTTGAAGTCTGCGCGATGGACGGTGCGCCGATCAGTAGAGCGGTCGAGCAAAGAAGGGTGCGAATCATATCAATCTCTCCAAATAGCTGCGGTCTGGACGCTGCGGCCAAAGCCAGCACTTTTCAGAAGCGTCCAATTTGCGAGGAACCAACCGAGGGTCATAAGGATCGTTCCCGCCCGTCATGCCATCCGCCTCCGTAATGGTTCGCCTCGTCCCCGATTCCGCACGCAAGCAGGACGAACGGTGCCGCATTGCTCGTCTGCATCCTGACTGCTAGGCGGCTTGCGACTTCTTCCCAGACAGGATTCGCCAATGATCCCGCGTTACGCCCGCCAACAAATGACTAAGATCTGGGAACCGGAAAGCCGCTTTCGTATCTGGTTTGAGATTGAGGCGCATGCAACAGAGGCGCTCGCTGAATTGGGCGTTGTGCCGCCTTCCGCTGCCAAGGCGCTATGGGACTGGTGGGCCACGAACCCACCGATCGATGTGGCAGCGATCGACGCGATCGAGGCCGTCACGAAGCATGATGTGATCGCTTTTCTCACCTGGGTTGCGGAGAACGTCGGAGACGAAGCGCGTTTCATGCATCAGGGCATGACGTCGAGCGATGTGCTCGACACATGCCTGGCGGTGCAACTCACCCGCGCGAGTGACATACTCATCGCAGATATCGATGCGCTCCTGGCCGTTCTCAAGCGCCGGGCCTTCGAGCACAAGTTGACGCCTACCATTGGCCGCAGTCACGGCATTCATGCGGAACCCGTCACCTTCGGGCTGAAAATGGCTGAGGCTTATGCGGAGTTCTCCCGGTGCCGCGCGCGTCTGGTTGCGGCTCGTGAGGATGTCGCCACTTGTGCGATTTCCGGCGCGGTCGGCACTTTCGCGAACATCGATCCGCAAGTGGAAGTCCATGTTGCCGACAAGCTTGGCCTGTCGGTAGAGCCCGTCTCCACCCAGGTTATTCCTCGCGACCGTCATGCCATGTACTTCGCGACGCTGGGCGTCATCGCCTCTTCGGTCGAGCGACTGGCCGTCGAAGTCCGCCATCTGCAGCGCACCGAAGTGCTGGAGGCGGAGGAGTATTTCTCACCTGGTCAGAAGGGTTCGTCGGCAATGCCGCACAAGCGCAATCCGGTGCTGACGGAGAACCTGACCGGCCTCGCTCGCATGGTGCGCGCCTATGCGCTTCCGGCGATGGAGAATGTAGCGCTTTGGCACGAACGCGACATCAGTCACTCGTCCGTCGAGCGCTACATTGCTCCCGATGCCACGATAACGCTCGACTTCGCGTTGGCGCGTCTCACCGGCGTCATGGACAAGCTGCTCGTCTATCCCGAGCGGATGATGAAGAACCTCGACAAGATGGGCGGCCTTGTTCACTCGCAACGGGTGCTGCTAGCCCTGACGCAGGCGGGCGTCAGCCGCGAAGACAGCTATCGCATGGTTCAGCGTAATGCGATGAAGGTATGGGAGTCCGATGGGGCTTTGTCGCTACTGGAACTGCTGAAGGCCGATCCCGAAGTCACCGCCGCTTTGTCTGCGCAGGAGCTGGAGGACAAGTTCAACCTCGACTATCATTACAAGCATGTCGACACGATCTTCGCCCGGGTTTTTGGCGAGAGCTGATCCACTCGCCGTGCAGGGGTGGCACCTTGGCGCAAAATCTCCTAGACTGACGCACCAAGAGCAGGAGGGATCTGGATGCAATTCCTGAAAACGGCGTTCTGGGTGGTCGTTGCCGTCGCAATTGCTCTGTTCTGCAAGGCGAACTGGAGTTCGGTGCCGGTCAAGCTGTGGGGCGACTTGGTCGCGGACGTGAAGTTGCCGATCCTGATGATCCTCGCGTTCCTGCTGGGCGCCGTTCCCTTTTGGATAGCCTTGCGAGCTACGCGATGGAGCCTGCGTAAGCGTCTTGATGCTTCGGAAAAGGCATTGGCTGCTGTAACGGCTTCCCCCCCTCCTCCGGTAGCGGTCGTTCCGCACGGAAATGGCGCAGCCGAGCCAAGCATCCTATGACCAGCCCGATCTATATTGCAGTCGACACGCCTAACCTCGACAAGGCGCTGGGCCTCGCCTCGCAGGTTCGACGCCATGTCGGGGGCCTGAAGCTGGGCCTGGAATTCTTCTGCGCCAATGGTCATCACGGCGTTCATGAGATGGCCAAGCTTGGTTTGCCGATCTTTCTCGACCTCAAGCTTCACGACATCCCTAACACCGTCGCCAAGGCCGTTCAGGCGCTTCATGTTCTGGAGCCAGCTGTGTTGACTGTGCATGCTGCTGGTGGTCGGGCCATGCTGGAGAATGCGAAGGCCGCCGCAGGGCTCAACACGAAAGTCGTGGCGGTCACGGTCTTGACCAGCCTGGACGATAACGACCTCACCGACATCGGCGTCAGCGCCCGCGCCGAGGATCAAGTCGCACGTTTGGCCGACCTTGCCCGCAGCGCCGGGTGTGATGGCATCGTCTGCTCCGGCGAAGAGGTCGCCATCGCCAAGCACGCCTGGCACGATGGCTATTTCGTCGTTCCGGGTGTTCGCCCGGCGGGAGGCGCAATGGGCGACCAGAAGCGTGCCGTCACGCCGCGCGAGGCGCTGGATCGCGGCGCATCCATGTTGGTCGTCGGCCGCCCCATCACATTGGCGCGCGACCCCGATCTGGCGGCGCGAGAAATCGAAGCGACGCTATAGTAGCGTTTTGCCGGTGAAGCATCAGCGGCTAAAGCCCATGAATGTCCCGACTCGCCACCAAGATCTGCGGCCTTTCGACGCCGGAAACGATTGATGCTGCGCTGAAGGCCGGCGCAACGCATGTCGGCTTCATCTTCTTTCCTAAGAGCCCGCGGCACGTAACCTTCGAGCAAGCGGCTGGTTTGGCAGCGCGGGTTCCCCGGCATGTGACTGCAGTGGGTGTGATGGTCGATCCGGATAACGAAGTGGTGGACCAGGCGGTGCATGCCGGGGTCAGCGCCATTCAACTCCATGGCAAGGAAACGCCCGTTCGCGTGGCTGCTATCCGGGCGCGTTTCGGTCTGCCCATATGGAAGGCGATTTCCGTCAAGACCCGCGCAGACCTCGACGAAGGGCAGCATTATGTTGGAGCAGCCGACTTCCTGCTGTACGACGCCAAGACGCCGGATAGCGCTTCTCTTCCCGGAGGCATGGGTTTGCGCTTCGACTGGAGCCTGCTGAGCGGATTCCAGCCTCCCATGTCCTGGGGCCTTTCGGGCGGGCTCGATCTCGACAGCGTTGCCGAAGCCATCGCGATTACCGGCGCGCCGCTTGTCGATGTGTCGTCGGGAGTGGAAAGCGCGCCGGGCATCAAGGATGTGGACAAGATCGCCGCCTTCTGCAAAGCGGTTTCACAATCATGACCCAGCAAACACCCCTCGCAAACAGCTTCCGCGCGCAGCCCGACGAGACTGGCCACTTCGGCCAGTTCGGCGGTCGTTACGTAGCCGAAACATTGATGCCGCTGATCCTCGACCTGGACCGCCATTATCGCGCGGCGATGTCGGATCCTGCGTTCCACGAGGAATTCGACTGGCTGATGAAGCATTATGTGGGCCGCCCAAGCCCGCTTTATTATGCGGAGCGGCTGACGGAAACGCTGCGGGAGAGCGCACCTGAAGGCAAGGGCGCGCAGGTCTGGTTCAAGCGCGACGAACTCAATCACACCGGCGCGCACAAGATCAACAACTGCATCGGCCAGATCCTGCTCGCCAAGCGGATGGGAAAGACGCGGATCATCGCGGAGACGGGCGCCGGTCAGCATGGCGTGGCTACGGCTACGGTCGCGGCACGCTTCGGCCTGCCTTGCGTCATCTACATGGGCGCGCGCGATATCGAACGCCAGCAACCCAATGTGTTCCGCATGAAGCTTTTGGGGGCGGAAGTGATCGCCGTGCAGAGCGGCGCGCGGACGCTGAAGGACGCGATGAACGAGGCGCTGCGCGACTGGGTCGCCAACGTTCACGACACCTTCTACATCATCGGCACCGCCGCCGGACCGCACCCTTATCCCGAACTTGTGCGTGAGTTTCAGTCTGTCATCGGTCGGGAGGCGCGCGAGCAGATACAGGAACTCGCGGGCCGCTTGCCCGATTTGCTGGTGGCAGCGATCGGCGGTGGCTCCAATGCCATTGGGCTGTTCCATCCGTTTCTGGATGATGCGAGCGTGGCAATGCTCGGCATCGAAGCGGCGGGACATGGCATCGACAGCGGCGAGCATGCCGCGTCGCTGGCGGGCGGCCTGCCCGGCATTCTCCACGGCAACAAGACGTTCCTGCTACAGGACGAAGACGGACAGATCGCCGAAGCCCACAGCATTTCGGCGGGGCTCGATTATCCCGGCATCGGTCCGGAGCATAGCTGGCTGAAGGATATCGGCCGCGTCCAGTATGAGTCGGTGACGGATACCGAAGCGCTCGACGCGTTCCAGCTTCTTTGCCGGACCGAAGGCATCATCCCCGCGCTGGAACCCAGCCACGCGATCGCCGCTGTGGCGCGCAAGGCGCGGGAGATGGATCGCGACCAGATCATCCTCGCGAACCTCTGCGGTCGTGGCGACAAGGACATCTTCACGGTCGCCGAAGCCCTGGGAGTCGAGATGTGACTGCCACCGATCGTCTCTCGGCCTGTTTCGCAAAATGCCGCAGCGAAAACCGCGCCGCTCTCATCACTTTCGTGACCGCGGGCGATCCGACACCGGGCGATAGCGCCGCCATCCTCGATGCCCTGGTGTCGGGCGGCGCGGATATCATCGAACTCGGCATGCCGTTCACTGATCCGATGGCGGACGGGCCTGCGATCCAGTTGGCCAACCTGCGCAGTCTGGGCGCTGGCACGAAGACCGCTGATATCTTAAGCATCGCCGCCGCTTTTCGTCAGCGCCATCTCGATGTGCCTCTGATCCTGATGGGCTATGCCAATCCCATGTTGCGTCGCGGCGTCGGCTGGTTCGCGGCCGAGGCGTTGAAGGCAGGCGTGGATGGCGTGATCTGTGTCGATATTCCGCCCGAAGAGGATCAGGAAATCGGTCCGGCTTTGCGTAATGCCGGGCTGCACCTTATCCGGCTGGCGACGCCAACGACCGACACTGCCCGCCTTCCCGCAGTGCTGGATGGCGCCAGTGGTTTCCTCTATTATGTGTCCGTAGCGGGGATCACCGGCAAGCAGCAGGCGCAGCAAGCGAGCATCGAAAATGCGGTCGCCAAGCTGAAGGCCGCCACCGACATTCCGGTTGCAGTCGGCTTCGGCGTGCGCACGCCCGAACAGGCCGCTGCTATCGGGCGCGTGGCTGACGGCGTGGTGGTCGGTTCCGCCATCATCGATGTCGTCGGCTCCCATGGCAGCGCCGCGCCGCCCTTCGTTCAGGAATATGTGGCGTCGCTCCGCGCGGCGCTTCAAGCACGAGAACCCGTCGCATGAGCTGGATCAATCGCGTCCGCAACGCCATTCCCTTCATCCCCAAGCGGAGCGAAGGCGCCGACACGCTTTGGCATAAGTGCGGCAGCTGCGGCCAGATGATCTTCACCCGCGAATGGGAAGAAAATCTCTCCGTCTGCCCGAAGTGCGATCATCATGGGCGGATCGGGCCCAAGGCGCGGTTCGACCAACTGCTCGACCCCGGCTTCGTCGTGCTGCCGACGCCGACGGTTCGTGAAGACCCCTTGAAGTTTCGCGATTCCAAAAAATACACCGACCGCATTAAGGCTGCCCGCACGGCCACCGGCGAAACGGATGCGCTCATCAACGCACGCGGCGCCATTGATGCCAAGCCAGTCGTGCTAGGCGTTCAGGACTTCGCCTATATGGGCGGCTCGATGGGCATGGGTGTCGGCGCCGCCTTCGTGCAGGGAATCGAGGAAGCGATTGCCCATAATGCGCCCTATGTCATCTGCACTGCTGCAGGTGGTGCGCGGATGCAGGAGGGCATTTTGTCGCTGATGCAGATGCCTCGTGCAACCGCCGCTATCCAGAAACTCCATGCCGCGGGCCTGCCCTATATCGTCGTGCTCACCGATCCGACGACCGGCGGCGTCACCGCAAGCTATGCGATGCTCGGCGATATCCAGATTGCGGAGCCCAATGCCCTTATCGGCTTCGCGGGACAGCGCGTGATCGAAAACACGATCCGCGAGAAGCTGCCCGAAGGCTTCCAGCGCGCAGAATATCTTCTGGCACATGGCATGATCGATATGGTCGTGCATCGTCGCGATCTGCGGGCGACTTTGGCCAATGTCGCGGATTATCTGAGGCCGGCACAAGCCGCATAGCCTTCTGCCTACCGAGGGGTTCCATGCCCGACAACGCGACCTCGACTGACCCTGCGGTACAAGCCCAGCTGGACCGCCTCTGGTCGCTCTCTCCGGGGGCGGACGTGCTGGGGCTGGAGCGCGTCACACAGCTGCTGGAGCGGATCGGCAATCCGCATCTTAGCCTGCCGCCGGTGTTCCACGTCGCGGGCACCAACGGCAAGGGTTCTACCTGCGCCTTCCTGCGCGCGGCTTTGGAAGCGGATGGGAAAAGCGTCCACGTCTTCACGTCCCCGCATCTGGTCCGCTTCAACGAACGCATTCGCATCAATGGGGCGCTGATCAGCGACGCGATGCTGGCGGACTATCTTGAGCATGTACTTGACCACGCGGATGGCATTGGCGCGAGCTTCTTCGAAGTCACGACGGCGGTGGCGTTTCTGTCATTCGCGCAGCATCCCGCCGATGCATGCATCATCGAGGTGGGCCTGGGTGGTCGGCTGGATGCGACCAATGTGCTGCGCTCCCCTGCCGTGTGCGGCATCGCGCAACTCGGGATCGATCACCAGGCATTCCTCGGCAACACGCTTTCGGAGATTGCGGCGGAGAAGGCAGGGATCGCAAAGCCGGGCGTCCCTCTCGTCACAGCCCGCTACAGCACCTCCCTGTCCCCGGTCATAGAGGCCGCTGCCACGTCAGCGCAGGCGAAGTGGCTGCCGATGGGGTCGCAATGGGATGCTGCCGTCTACCGCGAACGACTGCATTATCGGGACGCGCTCGGGAAGCTGGACCTTCCCCTCCCCCGACTTCCCGGCCCGCATCAGCCGATGAATGCGGCGCTTGCCATTGCCATGCTGCGGCATCAGGACGCGCTGCCGGTAACGGAGGCGGCGCTTAAAGTTGCACCGCTCTGGGCACAATGGCCTGCCCGTCTCCAGCGCCTGGACAGTGGCCCGCTTGTCGATGCGCTTCCCGAAGGCAGTACCGTCTGGCTGGACGGCGGGCACAATGCTGCGGCCGGGGAGATGCTCGGCAAGTTTCTTAATTCTCTGCCACCAGCAGGGCAGCCGCTGCACCTGATCGTGGGGATGCTCGCGAACAAGGATGTGGACGCTTTCCTTGCGCCTTTGAAGGGGAAGGTAGCGCACATTCACGCGCTGCCGGTGCCAGGCCACGATCATCATGGCACCGATCGTTTCGGCGCGGTGGCGCACAGTTGGAACATAGACTTTTCCGCTCACGAGGAAGCGACGCAGGCAATGGGCGCCATCGCCGCCGCCGGTCAGCCGGCCAGAATATTGATCGCAGGCTCGCTGTATCTGGCGGGGGATGTTTTGCAAAGGAACGACCAACTGCCAGACTAAACCGTCAATCCGAAATTATTGCGATTGACTCGCAATAGCTAATCTTTATCGTTGCTGCTGTAGCCACAGGAGCACGCCACATGTCTCATCATCTGCCCCGCCAAGCCGCGCCGTCGAGCGATCGTGCAACCGCTCCGTCGGCTGATCGCCCCTTGCCGCATACCAACGGCAGCCGCCTGTTCCTGTTCGCAATGCGCCGCATGGCGGCCGATGGCGTCAATGACGCGCATGCCGCCAACGCGCTCCTGGGGAGCTTCGGCAAGAGCTATCGTCGGCCGCTGATATTGATGCGGGCCATGATGCTGGAAATCTCGCGCGTGTCTAACCGGAGGATCCTGATTGCGCCCTGCTGCTGCATCCGCATGACGGCGGATGAGGCCCGGCTGACTCGTGCCCTCAGCACCGGCCAGCGGGAACCGCAAAAGACTTATGACGATCTGTCAGTGCTGCTGGCCAGCCCGGCTGTTCTTGGCGCTCTCACCTGCGCGCAGGCAGTTGCTCAGAGCTTTGCCGATCTCGGATGCCCGATCGATCTTTACGGCACCGACTGAGCGCCGGGCTCCTCCGTGCCCGCGGTGCCTACGCTGGCGTCGATCAGCCCGGCGCGCATCATCAGCCAGAACAGCAATATGCCCGGCACTGCGAGCGCTGTCGTCAACAGGTAGAAGTCGACATAGCCGAAGCGCTCGATCAGCGACCCGGCGCTGGTGCCTGTAAGGAAACGCCCGACGATGCTGGCGGCGGCCGAGATCAGGGCATATTGCGCGGCAGTGAAGCGCAAGTCGCACAAGGCGGAGAAGTAGGCGATCACGGTCACGCCACCAATGCCGCTAGCGAAGTTCTCGAAGCCAATGGCGCTCGCCATGCCGATGTTGCTGTGGCCAGCCGACGCCAGCGCCGCAAAGCTGAAATTGGACACGCCCATCAGGACCAGGCTCAACAAGACCGACCGCTTCATTCCCATTCTGGCGTACAAGATGCCGCCGACGAATATGCCGATCAGATAGGCCCAGAAGCCGATACCGACGTCATAGATCGCGATCTCGTCATTGCTGAAACCCAGATCGTCGAAGAGCAGGCGGAAGGTCAGGTTCGCCAGCGTGTCACCGATCTTGTGCAACAGGATGAAGAGTAGCACGAGAAACGCCCCTTTTCGCTGGAAGAACTCGATCAAGGGACCCACGATGGACTGCCACAACTCTCCCGCCGCGCGTTTGGCAGGGGGCTCGCGATGCCGTTCCGGCTCGCCCATGAGCAGACCCGTCAGCATCGCAGGGAGCGCGAACACCGCGCAAGCGAGATAGGCGCCGCTCCATCCGATGCGGGAGGCCAGCACCAGCGCCAGCGCACCCGCCGCAACCGACCCGATGCGCCAGCCATATTGCGTCATGCCGGAGCCGACGCCAAGTTCCTCGGGCTTCAATATCTCGATGCGGTAGGCGTCGATGACGATGTCGAACGTCGCTCCGGCAAAGCCGACGAGAACCGCGGCATAAGCGGTCGCGAGCAGGCTGGCTTTGGGATCGACCAGCGCCAGATTGGCGACAGCCGCCATCACCAGCACACCCGCCAGCAACAACCACGACACGCGCTTGCCGAGATATCCGATCAGAGGCAGCCGCACGCCGTCGACCACCCAGGCCCACAGCCACTTCAGATTGTAGACAAGGAACGCCAGGGTGAAGGCGGTGACTGCCTTTTTATCGATGCCGTCCTGCGCCAGCCGCGTAGTCAGCGTCGCGCCGATCATGGCATAGGGGAAGCCCGATGAAATCCCGAGGAAGAAAGCCGCGACCGGAGCGCGCTGAGTATACGGACGCACCACTTCGGGCACATGTGTGCGCCAGCCAGTAGCTTCAGTCTGTGTTGCCATGATGCCGCGATCCCCGTCTCTTCACGGCGACCCTAGCCAATTTCCCGATCCTGACCAGCCCCCAAGGCAAATCACCCCGCTTAAGGCTCGCCCTGATCGGGGCCAGTCTGAAACAGGCTGAGCCCGCTCGGCAAGCGAGGCACGCGCTTTGAACGGGTTACTGCGTTCACTACCTTGATCGATGCAAGAAGGTCCCGCTGCGAATAAGGCTTGGAAAGGCAGCCGACTGCCAGACTTCGGGCATTTATCGGGCACGCACCGGTTACGAACAGCACAGGTACGCCGCGCGCGCTGGCGAACTCGGCGACCGCTATTCCATCCTTGTCGCCCGACAGCGTCACATCCGCAATCACAAGATCGATCTGTTCGCTTTCGATCAAGCCTATTGCCGCATCGTAGCTGTCCACGGTTCCGACCACTACATAACCGGCGTGAACAAGAAAATTCTCGTTGTCGAACGCGACGAGAGCCTCGTCTTCGACCACCAGCACGCGCTGGATCGGTTCTTCGGTATTCCCTGATATCTCCCTGCCGAAAAACATTTGCCGTTTCGTCCCATTTCCGCCATCACGCCCGCCTTGGCGACGAGTAGGTATGAACGCTCGGCAACCCTACGCAGTTGCTTGCCGGATCGTTTCCGAATCTTCACACTGCCTGCACGCTGGCACTGTTTACCCAATTCGCACGTCGGCGCTTCCGGCGAAAGGAATCTTCTTCTGCAACCGCCCAAAAAAACCTTCCGGCCAGCCGGTCCCGCACGCGGTCCTCGCCGTCCTCGCGTAGGTGCGCTCAAGACGCCGACGCCGCCCAATCCGCACCCCGCAAGGGCGAAGGCTGCCGGCGAAGGAAGCAAGGAGCCGCAACGCATTGCAAAGCTGCTGGCTCGCGCGGGTGTGGCTTCCCGCCGTGAGATCGAGCGGATGATAGCGGAGGGCCGTATCGCCCTCAACGGTGAAGTGCTGACCACCCCCGCTACACTGCTCGCATCGCTGCAGGGCGTGACGGTCGATGGCAAGCCGGTCGATGCGCCGGAACCGACTCGCCTGTTCCTGTTTCACAAGCCTGCTGGCTACCTTACGGCCGAGCGTGATCCGAAGGGGCGGCCGACGATCTATGACCGGCTACCCGCGGAACTGCCGCGCGTCATGCCGATCGGCCGCCTCGACATGAACACGGAGGGGCTTCTGCTTCTCACAACGGATGGCGAGTTCAAGCGACAGATGGAGCTGCCATCGACGGGTGTGGAGCGCAGCTATCGCGCACGGGCGCATGGCACTGTCAGTCAGGCACAGCTTGAAGAACTGGTGATGGGCGTAGAGATCGACGGCATCCGCTATGGCCGCATCCATGCCAATCTGGAGCGGCGCACCGGGACCAACCAGTGGATCGAAATGACGCTGACCGAGGGCAAGAACCGCGAGGTTCGCCGCGTGCTGGAATATCTGGGGCTGGAAGTGAATCGGCTGATCCGGACACGCTACGGCATCTTCGAATTGACGGATCTGCCCGTCGGCGAGGTGTTCGAGGTACGGCAGCATGACCTTGCGCAATTTCGCAAGACACTGAAGAAGTGAGAGTCATCTCCGGTAAATGGCGGGGCCGTGCTTTAGTGGCTCCGAAGGGCGATACGACACGTCCCACAGCAGATCGCACGCGCGAAGCACTGTTCTCGATGCTGACGAGCCGTCTTGGCAGTTTCGAAGATATCGCCGTGGCCGATCTTTTCGCAGGCTCAGGTGCACTGGGCTTCGAGGCGCTTTCCCGCGGTGCTGCAAGCTGCATCTTCGTGGAGCATGACAAGGCAGCCGTAGATGCCATTCGCGCCAATGCCGAAAAGTTGGGTATCCGCGCCGATGTGCGCCAGACCTCCGCGCTGGCATTGGGCAGCGCCCCCGCCCCTTTGGATCTGATCCTGATGGACCCGCCTTATGGCACGGGTGCGGGCGCCGTGGCGCTGGACAAGCTGTCGCGGCTCGGCTGGACTGGCCCCGCGACCTGGATCAGCATCGAGACTGATCGCAAGGAAGCCATTGAGGTCAAAGGTTTCGAGGCGGAGACGGTGCGCGACATTGGCAAGGCGCGCATTCATCTTCTGCGCCCCACCATCGTTTAGAAGCAAAAGAAAGGGCCGAGCCTTACGGCCCGACCCTCCTTCCCTCGTGAACCATTCAGGGGCTTAGCGTTTCCGCTTTGCCTTCCGTGCCTCGGACGGATTGATGCAGCTATCCTGAACCGTCTTGCTGCACACCGGGTAGTCCGTACGTGCCGCTGGAGCAGGCGTAGCCTGGGCGGCCGATGGGGGGCTTGGCGGCGTAGCTCCAGGTGCTGGCGCCGAAGGATCAGGTGCCATGCCGGGGGTCACCGGAGCCTCGCCTGCTGGTGGAGCGGCGGGATCGGCGGGCGGCAACTGGCCTGTTTGCGGCATCTGCTGCGCGCTCATGTCGTTCGGCGGCGCTGGCGGCTGCGGCTGGGCCTCACCCGCCGGAGGGGGCGGCGGCGCCATCTGGCCGGTGTCCTGCGCAATCGCTGGCATCGCGACCACGAGGGCGGCGGCACTCATCAGCATCGAGAGTTTCATGGGATTATCCTCTGCTGTTATATTAGTGAAGCGTTAACCACATGGGCGGATCGCTCGTTCCGCTACCGTGCCGTATCAGCGCCCAACTGTGCCTGTGTTGGTATGAACCGAATGCAGGCAATCGGCCCTTGCCCCGCCCCGGTCCGTTCCCTAATTGTTCATCATGACCTCCGCGTTGCCCAACAGTCCGTCCCCGCAAGATCCGCCCTATATGCGGGGCCTCAATGCGCCTCAGCGAGAGGCTGTACTGACTACGGAGGGGCCAGTTCTGGTGCTTGCAGGCGCCGGTACGGGAAAGACCGCGGCCCTGACGGCGCGCCTGACGCATCTGATCGCCACGCGCCGCGCTTACCCTTCCGAGATCCTGGCCGTGACCTTCACCAACAAGGCCGCGCGCGAGATGAAGGAGCGTGTCGCCCGCATGATGGGCGGTGCGGTCGAGGGACTTCCGTGGCTGGGGACCTTCCACGCCATCGGCGCGAAAATGCTGCGCCGCCATGCCGAACTGGTGGGCCTTCAGAGTAATTTCACGATCCTCGATACGGATGATCAGCTGCGATTGATGAAGCAGTTGATCCAGGCAGAAGGGCTGGACGAGAAGCGCTGGCCGGCGCGTCAGCTGGGCGGCTTGATAGATCGATGGAAGAACAAGGGCCTGACGCCGCAGGACATCGACGCGGGCGAGAGCGAAGCCTATGCGAACGGCAAGGGCCAACAGCTTTACGCCGCCTATCAGGCGCGGCTGCTTGCCCTCAATGCCTGCGACTTCGGCGACTTGCTGCTCCACATGTTGACATTGCTGAAGAAGGACCGCGAAGTCCTTCAACACTATCAGCAACGCTTTCGCTACATCATGGTGGACGAATATCAGGACACCAATTCCAGCCAGTATCTCTGGCTCCGCCTCCTTGCACAGGAACGCAAGAATATCTGCTGCGTCGGCGATGACGATCAAAGCATCTATAGCTGGCGCGGCGCGCAGGTGGAAAACATCCTGAAGTTCGAAAAGGATTTTCCCGGCGCCAAGATCGTCAAGCTCGAACAGAATTACCGCTCCACGCCGCATATCCTGGCCGCCGCTTCGGGGGTGATCGCCGAGAATGGCGGACGCCTCGGCAAGACGCTCTGGACTGACGAGCTTGAGGGCGAAAAGGTGCAAGTCATGGGCGTGTGGGACGGCCCAGAGGAGGCACGGCGCGTCGGTGACGAGATCGAAAACCACCAACGCCGGGGCGGCACGTTGGACGATGTCGCGATACTTGTCCGCGCCCAGCACCAGACGCGCGAGTTCGAAGATCGGTTCATCCAGATCGGCTTGCCTTACAAGATCATCGGCGGGTTTCGGTTCTACGAACGCGCAGAAATCCGCGACGCGCTCGCTTATCTGCGCCTCGTCAATCAACCATCAGACGATCTGGCGTTCGAGCGGATCGTCAATGTCCCCAAACGGGGACTTGGCGACAAGGCAGTCGAGAAGCTCCATCGCCTCGCCCGCGCCGAGGGCGTTCCGCTGACGCTTGCCGCCGCGCGCATCCTTGATAGCGACGAACTCACCCCGCAGGCGCGCCGCGCGCTCGGGAACTTCATTGGAGATCTGGCGCGTTGGCGCGACAAGGCGGCGCAACTGCCGCATCCCGAACTCGCCCGCCAGATTCTCGATGAGAGCGGCTATACGGCCGTGTTGCAGGCCGAACGCTCGACCGAAGCGGCCGGACGTCTGGAGAACCTTACGGAACTCGTCCGCGCCATGGAGGAATATGAGACTCTCGGAGCGTTCCTGGAGCATGTCAGCCTCGTCATGGATAACGAGGCGCAGGCGGACAGCCAGAAGGTCACGATCATGACCATCCACGCCGCCAAGGGCCTCGAATATGACACCGTGTTCCTCGTCGGTTGGGAAGAGGGCATCTTCCCCTCGCAGCGCGCACTCGACGAAGGCGGCATCGCTTCGCTCGAGGAGGAACGCCGCCTCGCTTATGTCGCGATCACCCGCGCGCGGCGCAAATGCATCATCCTGCATGCCGCCAACCGGCGTATCTACGGGCAGTGGACCAGCTCCATTCCCAGCCGCTTCGTCGGAGAATTGCCCAAGGCGCACATTTCCGAAGAGAGCAGCATGAGCGGCGGCGCATCGCTCTGGCGCGCGAATTGGTCCGAGCGGGAAGATCCGTTCGCCGATGTCGTGCGGGGCGCCGGGCGCGGCCCCGGCTGGCAGCGCGCCGCCACCGGCGGGCAGTTCACGCGCGAACCGACGCGTGTGGTCGAGGCCCGCGTCTCCGCCGTCTCGCTTGGAAACAAGGGCCGCAGCGACATGAGCGTGGGTCTGCGCGTGTTCCACCAGAAATTCGGTTACGGCACAGTGGCGGAAATCGAAGGCAACAAGCTGGAAATCGACTTCGAAACCGCGGGCCGCAAACGCGTGATGGACAGCTTCGTCACCCTCGGATGAGCCGCGCGTAATTGGGGCGACAATGTCTGCATGATGCAACTCCCCTGCCCGTCCATCGTTTAGCAGCCGTCACCAATAATCGAACGGATGCTTCATGCCCTACATCGCCACGCGGGACGACGTCGATCTCTATGTGAAGGATTGGGGCGAAGGCCGTCCGGTGATCCTCATCCACGGCTGGCCTCTGTCGAGCGATAGCTGGGACCCTGTCGCCAATGCGCTAGCCGAGGAGGGATACCGCGTGCTTGCCTATGACCGCCGTGGCTTCGGGCGATCAGATCAGCCTTGGGACGGCTATGACTATGACACCCTCGCCGACGATCTGGCCGATGTCATGGAAGCCGCCGACATTACCGAAGATGCGACGCTGATCGGCTTTTCCATGGGCGGCGGCGAAGTCGCGAGATATATGTCGCGTCACGACGGCGCAGGCCTCGTGTCAGCCGCGCTGGTTTCATCCGTCGTGCCGTATATGCTGCAGACCGGCGATAACCCCAATGGCGTGTCGCAGAAGACGTTCGACGATATGACGCAGGGTATATTGGCAGACCGCCCGGCCTTCATGCGTGCCTTCCTAAAGCAGTTCTTCGGCCAGGGCATCATCAGCCATCCCGTTAGCGACGAGATTATCGAGTGGGCGTGGCGTCTGGCGATGCAGGCGGGGCTCAAGCCCACGCTCGACTGCGCTGCCGCGTTCGCGACAACTGATTTCCGCCCGGATCTGGCAGCCTTCGATGTACCGACCCTGGTCATCCACGGCACCGACGACAAGACCGTCCCCATAGAAGCGACCGGCCGCCCTGCGGCTGCAGGCATCGCCCGCTCCCAACTGGTCGAATATGAGGGCGCGCCGCACGGCCTCTTCGTCACGCATCAGGCCAAGCTGATCGCAGACCTGAAAAGCTTCCTCAGTGGCTGATCCTAGGTGTCTATACGCTCCAGCCCGGCGGCTGTGACGCGCCGATAGAAGCAACTCGTCTCGCCGGTGTGGCAGGCCGGACCGGCGGCACGTGCTATAATCCACACCGCGTCCTGATCGCAGTCAATCCTGATGTCTACGACCTTGAGGATGTTGCCTGACGTCTCACCCTTTTTCCAAAGGCTCTTGCGACTTCGCGACCAGAAGTGCGCGACAGAGGTCTCGACAGTCAACGCCAACGCGTCGGCGTTCATGTGCGCGAGCATCAGCACCTGTCCGGTCGCCGCGTCAGTGACCACCGCGGTAATCAGGCCAGCCGCGCCCCATTTCGGGTCAAGTGTCCGCCCAGTCTCGCGGGAATTGGAAGCCTCTTTGTCCATCCGCGGCCTATAAGGCGCACGCCGGAGTTGCCCAAGCGGATTATTGCAGCGTCTGTCCGGATGCTTCGCTCAGCCGCTGCAGCTGCACACCGTCACAATCGGCGTCCCCGCAAGTGCAGGCATCGATCGAGTAGCGCACGCCGCACAGGATCAGCTTATCGTCATCGAAGGAATAATTGGCAATTCCCGCGCGTTCGATCTTTTCCTGCGCTCTGGCTTTCAGCGACATGCTTGGCTCCCGTACGATTCGCATCCGTGGTCCTTAGCGACCAAGTTCTATGCTGCGACGCACCATGTCAACACGCGCAGCCGGAGCTTGTTCCTCACATGTGCTACTACTGCGACAGATTGTTATGCAGTGGCGCGGACCTTCTTGCGACCGGCCTGCCCTCCACCCATATCACCGCCATGAGCGGAGATAATCACAGCAGCATGCCGGTGTGGCATGGCACCACCATCCTGTCGGTTCGAAAAAATGGTCGCGTGATCGTCGTTGGCGACGGTCAGGTGAGCATGGGTCAGACCGTCATGAAGCCCAACGCCCGGAAGGTGCGTCGTCTGCATGACGGTTCGGTGATCGGCGGTTTTGCCGGTGCGACGGCTGATGCCTTAACTCTCTTCGAGCGGCTCGAGTCAAAGCTGGAGCGGCATAATGGACAGCTGATGCGCGCCGCCGTCGAACTGGCGAAAGACTGGCGGACGGACAAATATCTGCGCAACCTGGAAGCGATGATGATCGTCGCTGACAAGGATGTGACGCTGATCCTGACGGGGAATGGCGACGTGCTGGAGCCGGTAGGCGGTGTCGCCGCCATCGGATCGGGCGGCAATTTCGCCCTCGCCGCCGCGCGCGCGCTGGTGGAATATGAAGCCGATGCCGAGGTGCTCGCCCGAAAGGCGATGGCCATTGCGGCGGACGTGTGCGTGTACACGAACGATCAACTGACACTGGAAGCGCTGGACAGCGCTACCTGACACTATCCCTATCCTGAAAACCTGCCCCTCCCGCCCAGGAGGGGGGAGATTAGAATGAACGACGCACTTACTCCCAAAGCCATCGTGGCTGCGCTCGATGCGCACATCATCGGCCAGACCGACGCCAAGCGCGCGGTCGCGGTCGCCCTGCGCAATCGCTGGCGCCGGCAGAAGCTGGACGCCGCATTGCGCGACGAAGTCACGCCCAAGAACATCCTGATGATCGGCCCCACCGGCTGCGGCAAGACCGAGATCAGCCGTCGTCTTGCAAAGCTGGCCGATGCGCCGTTCGTCAAGGTCGAGGCGACCAAGTTCACCGAAGTCGGCTATGTCGGCCGCGACGTCGAGCAGATCGCCCGCGACCTGGTCGAGGAAGCCGTGCGGCTTGAGCGCGATCGCCGCCGCGAGTCCGTGCGGGAAGCCGCGTCCGAAGCGGCGATGGGCCGCCTGCTGGATGCACTGACCGGCAAGGAAGCGAGTGAAGCCACGCGGCTCTCCTATCGCTCCCGCATCGAATCCAACCAGATGAACGAAGCGGAAGTCGAAGTGGAGGTCGCCGACGCGCCTTCCATGCCGATGGAAATTCCCGGCTTGGGGGGACAGGTCGGCATGATCAACCTGTCCGACATGATGAGCAAGGCATTCGGCCAGCAGCAGAAGAAGCGTCGCAAGATGCGCGTGCCCGAGGCATGGGACAAACTGGTCGAGGAAGAACAGGACAAGCGGCTGGATCAGGACGATGTCGCCCGCGTCGCGCTCACCAATGCCGAGCAGAACGGGATCGTCTTCCTGGACGAGATCGACAAGATCGCCGTCAGCGACGTGCGCGGCGGCTCGGTCAGCCGTGAGGGGGTGCAGCGCGACTTGCTACCCCTGATCGAAGGCACGACGGTCGCTACCAAATATGGACCGCTGAAGACGGACCATATCCTGTTCATTGCGTCTGGCGCTTTCCATGTCGCCAAGCCCAGCGATCTGCTGCCGGAGTTGCAGGGTCGCCTGCCGATCCGCGTCGAGTTGAAGGCACTGACGGAAGATGATTTCGTCGCGATCCTCTCCGACACCAAGGCTTCGCTTGCCGAACAGTACAAGGCGCTGCTGGCGACCGAAGGGCTGACCATCGACCTCACGCCGGACGGCATCCGTGCCGTCGCCAAAGTGGCCGCCGAAGTGAACGAGCAGATTGAAAATATCGGCGCGCGTCGTTTGCAGACCGTCATGGAAAAGCTGCTGGAGGAAGTCAGCTTCGACGCCGAGGATCGCGTGGGGCAAACGTTGGTCGTGGATGCCAGCTACGTTTCAAGCCAACTGGACTCGATCGCGCGCAACACCGACCTCAGCAAATATATCCTGTAAGGAAAGGCAGGGGCAGCCGCCCCTGCCCCATCACTTCCCTGCGGCGACGCCTTCCGGCAGGACCACCGCCGACCAACTCTTGCCAGCCACCAGATACTTCTTCGCCAGCGCCTGCACATCGGCAGGCGTGACGCTCAGCAGGTCGCGGCCCATATTGTTGACGACCTCCACGTAGCGCGGATCGCGAGCCGCCCCCTCGGTCTGCTGCATCCAGAACGCATTGCCGGTGCTGGCGCGTGACAGCAGTTGCCGCATGGGCGCGACCGTGCGCTGCAGTTCGTCGTCGCTGACTGGCCGCGCGGCGAGGTCGGCAGCCGTGTCCTTGATCAGTTGGAAGAAGTAGCCGACTTTCTCCGGCTTCACCTGACTGTTCACCAAGATATATCCGCCGCTGTCGGACGAGAAAGGCCAGTTGTTCTGGACGCTTGGCGAATAAGCCGCGCCGTCCGTCGACCGCAGCTTCTCGAACAGCCGATCGTTGAATATCTGCGCCAGTATCTCAAGCTGCCGGCTCTCCCGTGAATTCGCAAAGCCGCCCGCAGTCGGCCAAGCCATGACCGCCGCCGCCTGATCCTTGTCGCCGCGATGGCGCAGCACTAGCGGCGTCGCAATATGCGCGGGAAAGCGCATGACACGGTTGGCGGCAGGCACTGGCTTGTCCGGGCGAGCAGGCAGGGACCCGAACGTCGCGGCCACCTGCGTGATCGCATCCTCCGGTTTGACCTGGCCGAAGATCTGGATCTCTATCGGTCCGGACGCGAGCACCGGCTCCCAGGCGGCGCGAAACGCCTGTGGCGTCAGCGCCGCGATTTCGGCCTTATCAGGTGTCCGGTAGCGGACGTCCTTGGCATGAAGCAGCCAATTGAGGTCGCGCCCCAAAACGGCGTCGGCGGACGTGGACAGCGTATCGTACGCCGCCGCCATACCCGCTTTCACCCGCGCAATGGGCGCTGGATCCCAGCCCGGATAGGCGAGCTTCGTGGCGAACAGCTTCAACTGGTCGGCATAGTCGGCGGGACGAGTCACGGCCGTCAACTCGAACGCGTCATCATCGACCGAAAAGTCGAACCCGAGACGCCTGCCGTTGGTCAACTCATCCAGACCGCGCTGCCCGAGCTTCCCGATGCCGCCCGCCATCAGCGCATAGCCGCCGGCCCAACTGGGCACTGGCCTGTTCGGCGAGAAATCCTGCTGGCCATGACCGAAGCGCACATTCACGCGCACCTTGCCCGGCTCGGCATCGTTCGCGAACAGCGTCAGCTTGACGCCGTTCTCGAAAGTTATCGTCTCCAGCCCAAGAACGCCCATAGGTGCCCGCGACACCACTTTTCCGGGCGCGCCTAGCTTGGGAAGGTCGGCCATCGTCACGGCGTCATCGCTCAGACGCGCGCCGGTCGCCGCGACTACAGGCGCCTTCAGTGCGGCAGTCAGCTTCGCCTGCGCATCCGCTTGAGGTGCGGGGAGCATGAGCAATGCGCGCGAGACATCCGCCGTGAACAGCCGCCGCGTCGATGCGAGCAGCTTGTCGGGCGTCATCGCCGCCTTGCCGCCACGGAAGATATCGAGCGCCGCTTGCGGGCTGACTGTAGTCTCTCGAATATCTACCGCGTTCACCAGATCCCATGCCTGCTTTGAGCCCGCTTCGGTCCCCGCATTCTCCACCTGTATGGCGAGCGCGGTGTCGAATTGCGCATATTCGCGGTTGATCTCCGCCTGGCTGGGCGGCGTGGCCCGGGCGTCCTCGATCACAGAGCGGACGTCGGTAAGTGCCTTCGCCCAATCGGACCCGACCGGCATGATGCTGACGAAAGTGCCATCCACCGACCGCGCAACATCCTGCTGCTCGACATTGGCCTGCAGGAAGCTGCCGCCGCTGCGGGCTGCCTGCTCAAGCCGCCGGTTGATGATCTGTAGCGCCAGCGCGTCGGTCAGCTTGTCCTGATTGTAGATGATCGTGTCCGCCCGCGGCCGCCATGGGCGCAGGAAGGCATAGTTCAATCCGGTAGGCACACCGGGCTCGACGATCACAGAGGCCGCAGGTTTCGCGGGGTCCGGATCGCCAAAGTCGGGAAGCGGCTCGGCCTTCCCCGCCGCAGTCCACGCCGTAAAATGCTTCTTGATCAGCGTTTCGGCAGCGACCGGATCGATATCGCCCGCAATGGAGATGACCGCGTTTTCGGGCCTATACCAGCGTTGGTGAAACGCCTCCATACGCGCGGCGGTGGCGGCGTTCAGCGTCGGAAGCGTGCCGATCGGCGAGCGGCTTTCCATCCTCTGGCCGGCGAACAGGAATGCGCGAGTGGCATCGCTGACACGCGTGCCGGGACCATCGCTCTCACGCTTCTCCGCGAGCACTACAGATCGTTCCGCATTGACGGCGCTGTCGACGATGTTCGGGTCGGTCATCATGCCCGAAAGGATCTTCATGCTCTCGTCCAGACCCTGCGGCGTCGCCTGCGGCAAATCCAGCGCATAGGTCGTGCCAGTCGGCGTGGTCTGCGCATTGCTGTCGCTGCCGAAGGTCACGCCCAGCCGCTGCCAGATCCGCTTGGACTCGCCATCGGGCACATATTTGGAGCCGCGAAAGGTCAGGTGCTCCATGAAGTGCGCAAAGCCGAGTTCGTCGGGCTGCTCCATCAGCGACCCCGCATCGATGCGCAGGCGAATGGCGACCTGGCCCGGCGGAACCCCGTTGCGACGGACGGCGTAGCGCACACCGTTGGGCAGCGTTCCGAAATGCCATTCCGGATCGATGGGAACGTCGCTGTTCTCGTAGAGCCACGGGCGCTTCTGCGCGGCATCCTTCTGCCCTCCCAAAGCCGCGGCGGGCGCGGCGTTCTGGGCGTGAACCGTCGCTGGTAAAGCTGTCAGCAGGAAAGCGAGGACGGAAAGCGAAGTGGCTGCGCGCCGGAGGGGGAATGTCATATCGCGCCAGCCTAGCGGCATTTTGCGGAATGGCCACTGACAATGCGGGCGACGATGCATAGCGACCGACGAAATACATGAAAACGCCCGCCCCCGGTCGAACCGGGGACGGGCGATATTTCAGTAGGAGGCGGTTGCCTTAGCGGCCGCCGACTCGCTGCACGGCGCCCTTGTGTGCGCCGACGCCGTTGCGGTTGCGCGGACGGAAGGGACGCTTGGCCGGTGCGGCACCATCGGCAGCAGCGCCGTCGCGGCCACGATGAGCACGGTCAGGGTTGCCCCGGCCCGGTCCGCCACGCCCGTTGCCGCCTTCATTGCCCTTCTTGGGCGGCGCGGCCTTGGGCAGGTTGCGCACGGCTTCGGAGAAATTCTCCGGCAGCACCTGAAGTTCGCAACGCACGCGCGTTACCTTCTCGATGGCCTTCAGATATTGCCGCTCATCATCCGCCACGAAGCTGATCGCAATGCCCTCCGCCCCGGCGCGTGCGGTGCGACCGATGCGATGGACATATTGCTCCGCCACATTGGGAAGCTCGAAGTTGATGACATGGCTGACGCCTGAAACGTCGATACCGCGCGCCGCGATATCAGTCGCCACCAGCAGCTTCACCTGCCCCGCACGGAACGCCTGCAAGGCGGCTGTCCGCTGCGCCTGGCTCTTGTTGCCGTGGATGGCGGCGGCCGGAATGCCCGCGCCTTCCAGGAACCGCACCACGCGATCCGCACCATGCTTGGTGCGCGTGAAGATCAGCGCGCGTTCGATCGGCTCGTTCTTGACGGTGATCGTCAGCAGCGCCTGCTTCTCGGCCTGGTTCACGTAGGTTGCATATTGCTTTACGCGCTCGGCGGTCGTGGATTGCGGCGCAACCGACACCTTCACCGGGTCCACAAGGAACTGGCTGCCGAGGTCCGCAATCGCCTTGGGCATCGTCGCGGAGAAGAACAGGCTCTGGCGCTGCTTGGGCAGCATCTTGTCAATGCGCTTCAGCGGCTGAATGAAGCCCAGGTCCATCATCTGGTCGGCTTCGTCGAGCACGAAAATCTCGACATGGCCAAGGCTCAGCGCCCGCTGCTCGATCAGGTCGAGCAGACGGCCAGGCGTCGCGACGAGGATGTCGATGCCGCCGCGAAGCTGGTTGATCTGCTTGTTGATCGGCACGCCGCCGAAGACCGTCGCAACCGACAGCTTCATGAAACGCGCATAGTCGCGGAAGCTGTCTGCAATCTGCGCGGCAAGCTCCCGGGTCGGCGAGAGAACCAGCATGCGGCAGCCCTTCTGGGGCGTCTGCTTGGGATTGTTGTGGAAATAGTCGAGGCTGGGCAGCGCGAACGCCGCCGTCTTGCCGGTGCCGGTCTGGGCGATGCCGCACAGGTCGCGGCCTTCCATCAGCGCCGGAATAGCCTGCGCCTGGATTGGTGTCGGGACTTCATAATTCTTGGCGGCGAGCGCCTGCAAAATGGGCTCGGCAAGGCCAAGTTCTTTAAAGGTAGTCAAGATGATATACTCACAATGGAGCGTTGCGCTCCGGAGACTGCAAGACGCAGTCCGGGCACAAGGCGGGTTACGAAACGACCCGCGTGAAAAGGGAAGCCTCAAGCAAAGCGCAGGTCATTGGCCGGTCCGTTCTTCCACTCGGCTCCGCCAAGAGGATTTAGAGGACGATCACGCTACCAATCGCTACGGGGCCGAAATGGCCCGGTTGCTGCGCTGCGAGGCAAATAGATGCAATTTAGAAGAAAGGCAAGCATTTCATTCGGAAACGTATTTGGCGTCCTTCGCCTTTGTGGCTCGGGACGCCTAAACGGCTTTAGAGACTTACCTCGACATGCTTGTTCTTCATCTCCGACCGGACGTCGCCGCCGACCAGCATCTTGAACACGCCCTTCAGCGACATGTCGGCCAGCCAGATCTCGGCATTTCCAAGGTCGAAGCGCAGCATCAGCAGATTGGGGTCCTGCCGCCCGCCGGGATACCAGGCCGCCACTTCGTTCGACCAATGCGCGTCGACGACGGACTGGTCGGTTTCCTCCACCAATGTCCCGGCGATACAGGCGAACAGGTGATGATCCTTGCCAGCGAACTGGGCCATGGCGGCGCCGCCGGACGCAAGGCGATTATCGCGCGTGGTGTAGAACCAGAATGCCGAATTGGCGTCCTTATCCAGTTGCGCAGTCATCGGGAGGCTATGCTGATGGCCGTTCTCCAGCCCTACCATGAGGAAGGGGCTTTCGGACAGTTCCTTCCAGAAACGATCCTTGATGTCGGCTTCGTCGCTCATATTAAGCTCCTCTTGGTAACGAACGTAGGAGTAAAGCGACGAAAGCGAGCGTGGGTTCCCCTCCTCGCTTGATCTCGATTGCATATCTCCCCACATAGCAGCCATGTTGATCGAGACCGAAACCACACCCAACCCCGCCACGCTGAAGTTCCTGCCTGGCCAGCCCGTCATGACGTCTGGCACGCGCGATTTCGCGACGCCGGAAGAAGCTGAAGCTTCGCCGCTCGCGGAGGCGCTATTCTCTCTCGGCGATGTGACTGGCGTGTTCTTCGGTTATGACTTCGTATCCGTGACACTGGTGCCGGGCGCAAACTGGGCGGAAGTAAAGCCTGACGTCATCGGCATTTTGCTGGATCACTTTTCCGGCGGGATGCCGCTGTTTCGATCCGGCTCGGCTTCCGACATATTCATACCCGAAGATGAAACGTATGAGGACGATCCTGCGGACGCGGAGATCGTCGCGCAGATCAAGGATCTTATCGAGACGCGGGTTCGTCCGGCCGTCGCCAATGACGGAGGCGATATCGTCTATCGCGGCTTCGACAAGGGCAAGGTGTTCCTGAAGATGCAGGGCGCCTGCGCAGGCTGCCCTTCATCCTCCGCCACGTTGAAGCAGGGGATCGAGTCGCTGCTCAAACATTATGTTCCGGAAGTGACTGAGGTTCGCGCAGTCTGATCTGCGGAAAACTATTCTACATTTGCCAAGGGGGTAATCGACATGGCTAAGGCTTTGCCGCAGGAAGCGCTCGATCAGATTTTCGTGAAAGCCCGTTCGTACAACGGTTATCTGGACACTCCCGTCGCCGAGCAAGATCTGCACGCGATCTGGGACCTTATGAAGTGGGGTCCGACCTCCGCCAATCAATTGCCTGCCCGCATCATATGGTGCGTCAGTCAGGAAGCGAAGGAAAAGCTTGCTGCGGTATCGTCGGGGACAAACGGGGCGAAAATACTTAAGGCGCCCGTCACTGCAATAATCGGAATGGACGAGAACTTTCACGAGCATCTTCCCGAATTGTTTCCGCCTGCCGACGCCAAATCATGGTTCGACGGCAACGAGCCGCTTCGCCACGCCAGCGCATTTCGCAACAGCACTTTGCAAGGCGCATATTTCATCATCGCGGCGCGAGCGCTTGGTTTCGATACCGGGCCTATGTCAGGTTTCGATAATGCCGCCGTGGATGCCGCATTCTTCGCCGACACCCCGAGCGTCAAATCGAATTTCATCTGCACACTCGGTCATGGCGACCCGGCAACTATTTTCGATCGCCTGCCTCGCCCGGAATTTGGCAAATTCAACCGAATCGCCTAACCGCAGGCTTTTAGAGTCTTGCGAGGCGGCACATTGCGTATTCTGGTGATCGATACAGCTACGCAGATGTTGTCACTCTCGTTGTTCGATGAGGCGGTGTGCATTGCCCATCATCACGAGCGAGTCGGCCGGGGACATGCCGAACGCCTGCTCCCAGCCATCGCCTCGTTTCCAGGAGGCGGCCGCGCGGACCAGGTGGCGGTCGACGTAGGCCCCGGCAGCTTTACCGGTGTGCGCATTGGGCTGGCAGCGGCCCGCGCGCTCGCTTTCGCCTGGGAATGCGAAATAGCAGGTTACAGCGCACTATCGGTCATAGCCACGGCAGTTGCGCGGGACCGATCACCGGCAGGAGATTACCCCGTCGCTATTACCGGTGGGCATGGCGAACTCTTCTGGCAGATGTTCTCGCCGACGGGGACCGCCCTAAGCGATCTGAAATCGACGCCGATCGCCACTTTAGCCAACATATTGAATGACGAAGAGATTTATGGCACCGGCGCGCAAGCGCTCGTCGATGCCCGCGGCACCGGCACGGCCGTAGATCTTTATCCGGATAGCAGCTTGTTCCCTTTGCTTAGCTCCGAAGCCGCTTCGCTGCCCGTCGAACCGCTCTATGGGCGCGAGGCTGATGCCCAGCCGATGACAATTCCCGTTCCGTCGTGATTCATAGCCTCGTTCTTCAACGGCACGACCGCCTCGATGCTCAGGCACAAGCGGCTGCAATGACCGTCATGGCGCGTGCGTTCGATCCGGCCTTTGGCGAGGCATGGACTGCCCCGCAACTCGCCGGCATGACAACCATGGATGGAACATGGCTGACATTGGCAAGGCTGGATGCCGCTACGCTGGGATTTGCGCTGGTTCGATCGATCTTCGACGAAGCCGAACTGCTCCTTCTTGCAGTCGATCCGGGATGGCGCGGTCGCGGCATTGGCTCTGCGTTATTGAATGACAGTATCGCTGCCGCTCGCCTGCGCGGCATCAAGTCCATGCATCTGGAGGTGCGTTCAGGCAATAATGCGGTCAATCTTTACAAGAATTCGGGATTTCTCCACGTAAATACCCGCTGCAATTACTATCGCGGTAATGATAATCGACTTTATGACGCATTGAGCTTCCGCAGGGACCTTTAGTCTTATAAGTATTCTCTTGAAATGTAGACGATGTTGGAATAGTCCGCACCAACCCTGATCGAAATCAAGATTGTACAGGGGTCGCTCGATCAATCAAGGCCAGGAGTACCGCCGTGGAAGAACAGAACGCCCAGGCAGAAATGCTTATCACATTAACGTCCGACATTGTAGCTGCACATGTGTCCAACAATAGTGTGTCTGTGTCGGATTTGCCGGTGCTTATTCAGAACGTGTACGGTGCCTTGGCGGGACTGTCGACTACGCCCCCGCCTCCGGAAGTTAAGCTGGAGCCTGCTGTTTCTGTGCGCTCGTCCATCAAGCCCGATTATATCGTCTGCCTGGAAGACGGCAAAAAGCTGAAAATGCTCAAGCGGCACCTGATGACTCACTACAAGATGACGCCCGAGGATTACCGGACAAAGTGGAACCTGCCCGCCGACTATCCGATGGTTGCGCCCAATTACGCGGAACAGCGGCGCACGCTTGCCAAGAAAATCGGTCTTGGTACGAAACGCCGCCGCCGAACTGCCGCGAAATAAGCTGGCACATACGATGACTGGAGGGAGCGCGGCTTGAAAGGCGGCGCTCCTTCCCGCATATATATGCGGAACGGCTAGTTTGACCTTCGCGATTTTACAGACTTTCAGACAGGGCACTCATGAACCGTAAAATCGACGTCGAAGCCTTATGTGCCGAAAAGGGCCTGCGCATTACGGAGCAGCGCCGCGTCATCGCGCAAGTGCTATCTGAAGCGGAGGACCATCCGGACGTGGAAAAGTTGCACGCCCGCGCCTCCTCCATAGATCCAGGCATCTCGATCGCCACCGTCTATCGCACGGTTCGCCTGTTCGAAGAGGCAGGCATATTGGAGCGGCATGACTTCGGCGACGGCCGCGCCCGATATGAAGCCGCGCCGGAGTCGCACCACGATCATCTGATCGATGTTGAGACCGGGAAAGTCATTGAATTCGTCGATCCGGAACTGGAGCAGTTGCAGCGGATGATTGCGGCGAAGCTCGGCTTCCGGTTGGTGGATCACCGCATGGAATTGTACGGCGTCGCGCTCGACCGAAAGAACTGATTTGCCGCATTTGTCGCTGGCTGCCCGCTTCCGGCAGGCCCGCCGACTGGCTGCGCTTGCGGCCGTATTGCTCGTTTGCCTGCTGCCACATCTGCTATGCCGGGCGGTTCGCTTACCGTCACCTGGCCTCGCCTGTTCCTCGCCTGGGCAGCTGGGGACCTCCAAAAACCCCTAGCCAATGGCTGCGTGATTTGATTCATTGCGGCTGACGGGAGGTGAGGATGC
>NZ_JARYGI010000031.1:0-42331 GCF_033795625.1 Sphingobium sp.
CCGCTCAGTGGCCTTTCAACACCACTATCTTGGCACATTGCGATGCCGTCTGGGGAGGGCGGCAACCACCCCATCTGATGCCAAATCTTGTTTGCTCACGGATGGGCGGAAGTGCATCTGTCGCAACTAGGGCTGTTGCAGTTACGCAGTCGCGCAGAGGATCAATGCGATAGCGGTTTGGGAACCTGGTTCAGCAGCTGAAACGAACTCACGGAAAACCTCTTCGGCTCGGAAAAGTGCGGCAGGCTGGTGGAAAGCTGGTCGAGGCTTTCGCGCTCGAGCAGCAGATCGATGCGGACATGATCAAGAGCAACGTTTTCGAGAAGGAATGGCCGCCGCGATCGGGCAAGAGACAATCATTTCTTGAAGTCGATCGCGCGCGTTGGTTCACCATTCCCGACACCACAATCATGATGCTCGCCAGTCAGCTCCCCCTACTCGCATTGCTGGCCGACTTTCTCCGCAACCCCCGGGAAATGGACGTGCCGCGATGATCGCTCATGATACCCGGCCATGCTCATGATACCCGGCCATATGGAGACCTAGTGGCCGAGCACGAGCGGTAGCGCGCTATCCTTGAGCATGCGTTTTGTCACGCCACCGAAGGTCTCCGCCAGCCTCCCGTGGCTGTACGCCCCCATCATGACATAATCGGCATTCCAGCGCTGCGACTCTGCCGCGATCAAGTGATCAATGGCGACACCATCATCGTCGATGATCTTGATGGTAGCGCTGATATTGTGGCGGGCCAGATAGGCGCCGGCGGCATCAGCATCGACCTTTCCAGCGCCGTTCCGCACCATGAAAATGTGAACATCGCAAGCCCGCTGCAGCAGGGGAATGCAGGCGCGCATGGTTGCCGCAGCTGCACCTTGCCCATCCCAGGCGATCAGCGCTCGCCCGGCTGCGCTGAAGCCTTCTGCCTGTTCGGGAACAGCGACGATCGGAGCGCGCGCATGCATAAGAACGCGACTTGCGACCGTCCGCATGTCGGGAATAACGGTATCCTCGAGCGCGCAGTTCAGAACGATCAAATCCGCCAGCATGGCCCTGTCGATCACGCAATCGGCCATGTCACCCATGGCATCTTCCCAGCTCCACGCAACACCTGCATGTTTGAGCCGTTCGGTGAGGCGCGCCTTGTTCCTGGCTTCAATTTCGCGTTCGTCGTTAAGAAGGATCGGATCGCCGAACCCGCCATGATTGTTGCCGCCATAGACCAGCGGTGGCGTCACATCGAGGCAGCCCAGATGGGCACCCAGCACATGCGCCAGATCAAGCGCCGAGTTCAGCCTTGCCGACTGTCCGTCATCGTCATGCACCAACAGAAGAATGCTCTTCATGATTACCTCCGACGCTACGCGCGATTACAATTCAACGAGTGTATTGGTATTTCCGTCGATCAGGCTTACTGACGCCCCTTGTCGTCCAATCGTACAGCCGACCGCGGTGACTACGCGCTGACGCGGCCGACGCCGACTAGGCGGGCGCATTCGATGGTGCGAGCGTGAAGGTCCCAATGCGTCACCTGCTCGAGCCGCTCGAATTCCCGCTTGGCCTGAACAATAGCCCGTTCCTCGTCCACCGCGTTAGGGATCAGAATGGTTCGCTGACAGACATGGTGGTCATGGCCGGTGGAATCTGGGAGGTGATTGTAAAAGCAAATCCTAAAATCCGCCATCTGGAGACTCCTTTCGCTGCCAGTCTAACAAGAACCGCGCGCCGAAAAGCTAAGTAATGCTCCTAGAGTTCGCGGCGGGCGTCCCCCCGCGTGGACGTGCGGGCGGCGCGATAACGGCCGTCGTTGCGACGGATTCGGCGCCAAGCTTGTTTGGCCGTCCCGTTGTGCGCCAGCTTGCCCCGACAGCGCGGCGAATGCGCTTCAGAAACTATGCCTCGCGAGGAGCGTGGGCACGGACCGTTGGTTCTCCCGTGTGCTGTGGTAAGTAGTTAACCCGAAGGCGCGCGCCATCAATCGCGGCTAGCACCTCAGCTTGAGCCTATCGTGCAACATGTCATGAAGAGCCTGAAGCCATGAACATCGAGAAATTCACCGACCGCGCCAAAGGATTTCTGCAGTCGGCGCAGACCGTCGCCATTCGCATGAATCATCAGCGGATCAGTCCGGCGCATTTGCTAAAAGCACTGCTTGAAGATGAGCAAGGCATGGCGGCGGGCCTCATCCGCACTGCGGGGGGAGCGCCGGAGACGGCAGTTAGGGAAACCGATGCGGCTCTTGCAAAAGTCCCCGCCGTATCCGGTTCGGGCGCTCAGGCTTCGCCTGCTCTCGACAATGATGCCGCGCGCGTCCTCGATTCCGCCGAACAGGCCGCGCAGAAGGCTGGCGACAGCTATGTGACAGTCGAAAGGCTTCTTCTCGCGCTGGTCATCGCGAGCGCTACGCCCGCCGGCAAGGCCCTCGCCGCCGCCGGGGTGAAGGCGGATGCGCTCAACGCCGCGATCAACGACCTTCGAAAAGGCAAGACCGCCGATACGGCTTCGGCCGAAGATCGGTATGACGCACTCAAGAAGTTCGCCCGAGACCTGACCGAGGCGGCCCGTGAGGGCAAGCTCGATCCGGTGATCGGGCGGGACGAGGAGATTCGCCGGACCATCCAGATCCTGGCGCGCCGCACCAAGAACAATCCTGTTCTGATTGGCGACCCCGGTGTGGGCAAGACGGCGATTGCGGAAGGCCTGGCGCTGCGGATTGTGAACGGCGATGTCCCTGACACTCTGAAGGATCGCACTCTGATGGCGCTCGACATGGGCTCGCTGATCGCAGGCGCGAAGTATCGAGGCGAGTTCGAGGAGCGGCTGAAGGGCGTACTCGACGAAGTGAAGGGCGCAGAAGGCCAGGTCGTGCTGTTCATCGACGAGATGCACACCCTCATCGGTGCTGGCAAGTCCGAAGGAGCGATGGACGCGGGCAATCTCCTGAAGCCGGCCCTCGCGCGCGGCGAGCTGCACTGTATCGGCGCGACCACCCTCGACGAATATCGCAAATATGTCGAGAAGGATGCGGCGCTGCAAAGGCGGTTCCAGCCGGTGTTCGTCGGTGAACCCACGGTCGAGGACACGATCAGCATTCTGCGCGGGCTTAAAGAAAAATATGAGCTGCACCACGGGGTGCGGATCACCGACGGTGCCCTGGTATCCGCCGCGACTCTCTCCAACCGCTACATCAGTGACCGCTTCCTGCCTGACAAGGCAATCGATCTCATGGATGAGGCGGCATCGCGTCTGCGGATGGAAATGGAATCCAAGCCCGAGGAAATCGAAACCTTGGATCGCCGCATCATCCAGCTCAAGATCGAGCGCGAGGCGTTGAAGAAGGAAAACGACCGGGCCTCCAAGGACCGGCTGGCCGCTCTCGAGCAGGATCTGGCCAACTTCGAGCAGCAGTCGGCCGAACTCACCACGCGCTGGCAAGCCGAGAAGGAAAAGATCGCTGGCGAAAGCAAGCTTAAGGAACAGCTTGATGGTGCCCGGCTCGAACTGGACCAGGCACAGCGTTCGGGCGATCTCGCCAAGGCCGGGGAACTTGCCTACGGGCGCATCCCCGATCTCGAACGTCAACTCGCCGAGGCGCAGTCGGCATCCGCCGGAGCCATGTTGCGCGAGGAAGTCACTTCGGAGGATATCGCTTCGGTCGTCTCGCGCTGGACAGGCATTCCGGTCGATCGCATGCTGGAGGGCGAACGCGAGAAGCTTCTCAACATGGAATCAGTGCTGGGCAATCGCGTGATCGGTCAGGCCGATGCGGTCAAGGCCGTATCCACCGCCGTGCGCCGCAGCCGCGCGGGGCTTCAGGATCCAAACCGACCGCTCGGATCGTTTCTCTTCCTCGGACCGACCGGTGTCGGCAAGACCGAGCTCACCAAGGCGCTCGCCGGATTCCTGTTCGACGACGACAATGCGATGGTCCGGATCGACATGTCGGAATTCATGGAGAAGCACTCCGTCGCGCGGCTGATCGGCGCGCCTCCAGGCTATGTCGGTTATGAGGAAGGCGGTGTGCTCACCGAGGCGGTCCGGCGCAGGCCCTATCAAGTCGTGTTGTTCGACGAGGTGGAGAAAGCGCATGGCGACGTGTTCAATGTCCTCCTGCAGGTGCTCGATGATGGGCGCCTGACTGACGGTCAGGGGCGGACAGTCGACTTCACCAACACGATAATCGTCCTGACATCCAATCTGGGCAGCCAGTATCTGGCCAACCTTGCCGACGGGGAGCCTGTGGAAACGGTCGAGCCACAGGTCATGGACATCGTGCGCGCGCATTTCCGGCCTGAGTTCCTTAATCGCCTCGATGAGATCATCCTGTTCCACCGGCTCGGCCAGGAACATATGAGGCCGATCGTCGATATACAGGTCAGCCGCGTCGGCAAGCTCCTCAAGGAGCGCAAGATCAGCCTCGAGCTCACCGAAGCAGCCCGGGCCTATCTCGGCCGTGTCGGCTACGACCCTGTTTATGGCGCGCGGCCCCTCAAACGGGCGGTGCAGAAGCATCTTCAGGATCCGCTTGCCGAAGCACTGCTCCGGGGAGAGATTGCCGACGGCTCGCAGCTCGTCGTCGACGCCGGTGATGCAGGTCTCGAACTGCGACCACGCGCTGCATTGGCAGCATGATGGCAGTCTCAATGATTCGGTGAGGAGCAAGCCGGGACGCACGGCAGACAGGGAGTGGGCAAGATGATCAAGGATGTATTGGCCGTCGTAGACAATGGCGAGCTGGCGGCGCCTTTCCTTAAGGCGGCTGCCGGCCTGGCCGAGGACAAGGGCGCGGTGCTGGAGGTCGCGGTGCTGACCCCTGCGCCGATGGCGTCACCGGCACTCGCCCCATTCGGCGGCCTCTACATCCCCGATGTAATCCTGATGGGCGACGATGCGGCGAACCTCGCGGCAGTCAAAACGGCGCTTGCTGACGCGAAATGCGAGCATCAGGTTTATGGCTTCCATGATGATCTCGCCTGGCTGGCCGGAGATGTGAACCGCAGCCGACAGGTAGCCGACATCATCATCGTGGCAGCTCGCGAGACTTGGAACACGCCAGCGCTCCATCGTCGGGTCCTGGAGACGCTGGTCCGCTCGAGCGGCACCCCCCTTCTCATTCTTCCTGCCGATCATCCGTTCAAGCCGATCAGGCGCGCGATCCTCGGCTGGAAGCCTTCACCCGAAGCGACGCGCGCACTGCACGCGCTGGTGACCTTCGCGGAGCCAGGCGCGGCGATCGACGTCGTGACGGTCGGATCGACCCTGGATGAGTGCCAGCGCGAACGGGACAGTCATGCCGAGGTCAAACGCCACCTGGCGCGGCACGGTTTCAAGGCGGAAGGGCACTGGATCGTCAACGACGAGAAGATCGAGGCGGACGTCTTGACCACCTATACGCAAGAAACAGAGGCTGACATTCTGGTCATCGGCGGCTTTTCCCATTCCCGGATTCGCGAAGTGGTTTTTGGCAGCGTCACGCGGGACCTTGTCGCTCGAACGGACGTGCCGGTGCTGATTGTGGGATGAGGCAGGCAATGTGGAACGGCGGGCACTGACCATAGGCCGGGTGTGCCCCTCCGACTGTTCGGTCGTTAGCGGCGCTAATACGATGTAGCCACAGGCAAATTGGCCAAGTCCGTTCTTTGTAAGCTGTTTGCTTGACTACGATCTTCGGCTGCGGCGATTTCATCGGGAACAGAGCGGCAGCAGCGTGGGCACAAGGCCAATCATTTTGGAAAGCGGATCATGCGCGGGGAACGCTGCTCGCGTCGAACGCTGCGTCGTTGTTCATAGCTTGACCGCGTTCAGCCGAAGTGCGTTCAGCACGACCGTAACGGAGGAAAACGCCATCGCCGCACCTGCCAGCATCGGCGAGAGCAGGATGCCAGCGATCGGGTAAAGCGCGCCCGCTGCGATTGGCACGCCGAGGCCGTTGAACACGAACGAGAAGAACAGATTCTGGCGGATGTTACGCATCGTCGCGCGCGCGAGCCGGCGCGCCCTGACCATCGCTAAGAGATCGCCTCGGGTTAGCGTCAAACCGGCGCTTTCGATTGCCACGTCAGTGCCTGTTCCCATGGCTACGCCGACATCTGCTGCGGCAAGCGCGGGCGCATCATTGATGCCGTCACCCGCCATGGCAACACGCGCACCGCCCCCCTTCAGTTCGGCTACGATGCGCGCCTTGTCCTCGGGGCGCAGATCGGCCCGGACGTCGTCGAGGCCGCCAACGGCGACCGCCACCGCATCAGCTGTGGTCTGGTTGTCGCCGGTGAGCATAACCACGCGCATGCCCTCTTGCCGAAGCGTGGCAATTGCCTCCCGGGCGCCCGTGCGAATCGGGTCGGCGACGGCAAGCAGGCCGGCCAGTTGTCCATTGACGGCGATCAGCATGACGCCAGCGCCCTGGCGGCGGTGCGTGTCGGCGGCTTTGTTCAGTGGAGCGGGATTGGCGCCAATTCGACGCATCTGCGCGGCGTTGCCGATTACGACGTTACGGCCGCTGATCCTCGCGCTGACGCCCATGCCGGTCTGCGAACTGAAATCATGAACTTGCCCGAGCGCCAGGTCCTTCTCGCGCGCAGCTGTCACAATTGCATGAGCGAGCGGGTGTTCAGATTGGGCCTCGACCGTGGCGGCAAGCGCCAGCAACTCATCTTCGCCAATCAACCCCGCGGTTTCGATATCGAGCAGCATGGGCTTGCCTTCGGTCAAGGTTCCGGTCTTATCGATCACCAGCGTATCGACCTTCTCCAGCGCCTGGAGCGCTTCGGCGTTTTTGACCAGCACGCCTGCGCGGGCGCCACGTCCAGTGCCGACCATGATCGACATCGGCGTGGCAAGGCCAAGCGCGCACGGGCAGGCGATCACCAGCACCGCGATGGCGTTGAGCAGCGCGTGGCCCATGCGCGGCTCGGGCCCGAGCAGTGACCAGATGACGAAAGTCGCGACCGCAATCAACACGACCAGCGGCACGAACCAGCCAGACACCCGATCCGCCACCGCCTGGATCGGTGCCCGGCTGCGCTGTGCGTCGGCGACCATGCGAACGATCCGCGCCAGCATCGTGTCGGCGCCCACCGCACGAGCCTCGATAATCAGGCTGCCGGTGCCATTGACGGTTCCGCCGGTGACCGAATCATCGGTTTCCTTGAGAACCCGGGCCGGCTCGCCGGTGAGCATGGACTCGTCGACTGACGAACGCCCCTCCACCACGACGCCGTCGACCGGAATGGCTTCCCCGGGCCGGACGCGCAGCCGATCGCCGCGGGCGACATACGCAAGGGCGATCTCCTCCTCGGACTCGTCAGCGCGCAGCCGGCGCGCGCTTTTCGGTGTCAGGTCCATAAGCGCGCGTATTGCCCGCCCTGTCGAGGCTCTTGCGCGCAGCTCCAGCACCTGCCCGAGCAACACCAGCGCAACCACGACACCTGCGGCTTCGTAATAGACGGGCACGGTTCCGCCATGGCCGCGGAATGTCGGCGGGAAAATGCCGGGGGCGACTGTCGCGACTAGGCTGTAGAGGAAGGCGGCGCCGACGCCTGTCGCAATCAGCGTGAACATGTTTAGGTGGCGCGTTCGGAGCGACGTCCAGCCACGCTCGAAGAACGGCCGGCCAGCCCACAGAACGATCGGCGCCGTGAGCACGAGCTGAACCCAAGGCGAGGCGGCCGGGCTGACGAGGTGGAGCCCCAACATCTCAGCGAACATCGAGACGACAAGCAGGGGAATCGCGAGCACTGCCGCCATCCACAGCCGGCGCGTGAAATCGACCAGCTCCGCATTCGGCGCCTCGTCTAGCGAGGGTTTCTCCGGTTCAAGCGCCATGCCGCAGAGCGGACATGTGCCGGGGCCTTCCTGGCGAACCTGCGAGTGCATGGGACATGTCCAGATGGCACCGGACGTAGCTTCATGCTCGACCGTGGGCTTGCCGCCGAGATATGCCTCAGGATCAGCGATGAACTTGGTCCGGCAGCCAGCGCTGCAAAAATGATACTTATGACCATCGTGCTCGACATGATGGGCTGGTTTGGCGGGGTCGATCATCATTCCGCACACCGGATCTTTAATAGCCGCGTGCGCCTGATGAGAATGGGAGTGAGGATCGTTCATTGCCTAGGGCCTTTCGATCGATCATGTGGGTTTGCCACCATGACAAGATCAAGCACACTGCTCCGTAAAGCGATCCGGCCGATCGCACACCGCAAGGAGCTCGCGCAGCCTGGGAATGCCGGATGCAGCGGGCGCGACAAGCGCGAGCGCCCGCCGCATCAGCTCGCACAGTCGTCCGGCGCGGCTGCCAAGTGCGGAGCTGGCCGATGGTCGCCATCGCCGAGGTGAGCGTCCGCTGCTAATATCGCTTGCTATCCGAGAGCTATATCCAACTCAAATCAGCTCAAGGGCGGCATCCCTCCCCGTTTTGACTCAAGATCGGCTTCAGACCAGCATGAAGATAAGTCTGTCCGCCCACCGGCAGGGGAAATGTATCCAGAAATCGTCAGCCGGGCGATTTTCTCGCGCGCCGCGCGGCTTCCGCCTCTGCTTCGCTGCGATATTGGCCACTCGCCAGCCGCGCGCAGCAATTTTGCGCTGCTTCTCTCACATGGGCCAGTTGCTCGGCTGCATAAGCGGGATCCATCGCTGAGCCCACCGAATCGATCCGGTAATGCTCCGCGCGGCTCATGGCCAGCCCGCGCCACAGATAGACATCGAAAATGGTCTTGAGCGCCTGTACCTGGTCCTGGCTGTTGAGCCACTCATAGGAAGCGCCCGAAGTGCTGAAGGAAATGAGCGGCTTGCCCTGAACCACGGGCTGCCCGACCGCGCCCTGAAGGTCGTTCACGGTGTAGCCGGCACCGACCACGCGCTCGACATAGCCCTTGAGCATGGCAGGGGGCAGACCGAACCAGATCGGATAGACGAAGACCAGAAGGTCGGCCGTTCTGAGCAGCTCGATTTCCTCAACCACGTCGGGGGCGGGCGTCCACCCAGCGGCGGCCGGGCGCTCCGTTGCCTTGAGCACCGGATCGAACCCTGTCGCGTACAGATCGCGAATGACTATGTGTTGCCCATTGTCCTTGACCCCGCCTGCATATTCCGCAGCAATCGAGTGGTCGAAGCTGTTGGCCGAGGGGTTGGCGAGCACCAGAAGATGCCGAAATATTTTTTGGGCCTTCGATGAACTATCGACCATGTCATGGTTCCGATCTGAATCGCTCTAAGGCCATCCTGACGATGGAGGCGGACTGGAACAAGTGATGTTCTTCCGCCGGCGAAATCCCGGCGCGATACTTGGCCTCAGGCGGCGAGCAGCGAGCGGTTTCGTCCCGCCGCCTTGGCCTTGTAAAGCGCATCATCGGCAGCGTGCATCAGCGCCTTGATCGACATGTCGCCGACCAGTCGCGCGCCACCGCAACTGATCGACAGGCTGACCAAACGCCCCTCCACAAGCTTCGGCGAAGCGCTGACGCTGTCGACAAGGCGCTCGCAGATGGACCGCACCTCTGCCTCCGATCGGGCAGGCAGCAGCGCCAGAAACTCGTCCCCGCCGAGGCGGCCCAGCACATCGTCTTGGCGCAGGGCGGATCTCAGCACCGACGCGATCCAGATCAGCGCTTCATCGCCCGCCTGATGGCCATGTTTGTCATTGATCTGTTTGAAATGGTCGACATCCACGGCGATTAGCCAGAGCGGCAGGCTCTTCGGATCGACCAGGGCGCGCTGGGCTGCCGCCATGAAGCCGGCGCGGTTGAAGATACCCGTCAGCGGGTCCGTGGCCGCGCGGAACGCCAGCACCTGCTTTTCCTTCACCAGCGCCCGCTGTTCGTCGAATAATCGCTTCGCGAGCGAATTGCGAGCGCTGAGCCCGGCGGTGACCGGCAGGCAGGTGAAGAACAAAATGGCGAGGAAAAACTGGAAGTAGAGCGGCTGCTGTTCCTGTGTGTCGGCAAGGGTCACGATCGGCCCATGGGACGACAGGGTGGCAATCGCGCCGATAATGGCGATCAGGAGCACGGATGCCTGCGTGCCAAGGCGGCCGGTCCTGAAGCTGACGAGCATTACCGCAGGGAAAAGCGTGAAGAGAAACGGCTTGAACGTGGCGAAGAAGACAAGGGATGCCATCGCTGTCACGACCAGCTGCAGGCCCAGCGCCTCGCAGCGTTCCCACCGGGACTTTTCGGCGAAGCAGCGGCGATAATCGCCGTTGAACAAGGCCGCCAGCACGGGCGTGAAGATCAGCAGACCGAGTGCGTCGCTCAGATACCAGGTGATCGCCGAATCAAGGAAAGGCTTGTCGAACACGACAGCGGAGGTCAGGCCGCCGCCGATCGCGCTCAGTCCAGGCGCGATCAGCCCAGCCCAGAGGATGAACGTGCCGAGCGCGCGCGGCTCGCGGGTCGGATCGGCTGAGCCAAGCCTGGACCGCAGCGCGTGGGTAGCGATCACGACCTCGACGAGATTGGTCGCGCCATAGAGGACGCCGCAGACCAGCAGGCCGCGCGTCATGAGGTTTGCAGCGATATTGGCGAGCATGCCGATGGTTAGAACCATTCCCCAGCGCGGCTTTTGCTCGGTGAGCAGCAATGCCACGAGCGCCGCGTTCGCCGGCCAGAAAGTGGCGATGCCGCTCCCGGTGGCGGTGAGCGTGATCGTGGCGGTCGCCAGCAGGAAATAGGCCAGGCCAGCGAGATGGGATCGGCCGAGATGTGGATCGAAAATACTGTTCGAGGACGCTGACTTTGACACGCCGCGGCTGTGCCGGGAAATGGTTAGCGACTCATTGCCAAAGGCTATCCGTTGCAACAAATTTGAGGTTTCTATTCTGCAATTGGCGCAGCATGCGCGGAGCGTTTTCAACCGCCGCCGCGAAGCCGTCAGCTGCGCGTCAAACCAGTGAGATGGATCAGCCGATGATGACCAATTTCGATAGCCGGCTGAATTCGCCACGCACGGAAACTCGCACGAGCGCGGATCTCAAGGTTGATCCGCAAGGCCTTGGCAGTCAGCTCGTCCAACAGGTGCCCACGGCGCAGATCGATGCTACCGCTGGCCACAGCCGCCAGGCGATCATCGGCAAGCATTGGGATCTCGTCGATATTGTCGTGCTCACCGACAAGGACGGTCGGTTCGAGGGCGTCGTCGACATGCGCGCGCTGTTGATGGCGGACTCGTCGGAGCTGATGTCGGCGCTGCGGGGCGCCTGGCCGGTGATAAAGCTGGCCTGTGCGCCCGAGCGGGCAGCACTCACGGCCCACCGGCATGATGTTCCCGCCCTTCCGGTGATCGATGATGGCGGGATATTCGTGGGATGCCTGCGCGCCTCTGCGTTGATGAACATCCTGTGGCATGAGCATGCGGAAGATCTGCACCGATTTGCCGGGCTGCAGCGAGAAACGCGCGGCGCACGGCAGGCATTCCTCTTCGACAGCCCGTTCCAGCGGCTCCGCAAACGCGCTCCATGGCTGATCGTGGGCGCGATCGGCAGCGCCCTTGCGACCTCGATCATGGCGAGCTTCGAGGCGGCCCTGGCGGTCAATGTCACCGTCGCCTTCTTCATTCCGGCTATCGTCTACATGGCGGACGCGGTCGGCACCCAAAGCGAGGCGATTGCAGTTCGCGGCCTTTCGCTCGAGCATCGCAACCTTGGACATGTCGTCGTTCGCGAGGCCGGCACGGGATTGCTTATCGGTGCTTTGCTCGGAACGATCGCCTTTGTCGGCGTCAACCTGGCATTCGGCTCGATTTCGCTGGCGCTGGCTGTCGCGTTCGCACTTTTTGCCGCGAGCGCCTTTGCCAGCATCTTCGGGGTCGTTCTGCCCTGGCTCCTGGATCGCTGCGGCTTCGATCCGGCGTTCGGAGCCGGTCCGCTCGCGACGATCGTCCAAGATCTGGCGAGTATCCTTCTTTATCTCGGAATGGTGCAATGGCTGGTCCTGTAGCCCAGCAGGTCGTGGCGCGACGCATGAGCGTCAGTCCAAGGACAAGACCCCCTGCGATGGCGTTTCCCCGCTTTGCTGCGTCACCGAACCACCGCCTCGAAGCAGGCTCCAGGCGGCAGGCGTCAGCGTGTAGACTGCCTGACGTTGCGCGCCCCTGTTGTGGTGATCCACGCAATAACCCTGATAATGCCGGACGATCAGCCCGGCGCGCACGAGATCGGAGACGGCCCTGCTCACATTCGTCTTGCCGGAAGCGCGCAGGCGCGCTCGAACTTCACTGTCGATCGCCTGCTCTGCTGCGTGCGCGTCAGTGGGAAGGCCATGAGCAGCGGCCTGCTCCTCGCGAACCCGCGCGGCAAGCAGGGCCCGACGCGGCTCGCGATGACCCATGGGCATGAGGGCGTCGCACAGCCAATCGCGGATTGATGTTGCCGTGCCGTTCTGGACAACCATCGGCCCCGCGCGTCCGGTAGGCCCGGCGATCTGCGCGATCAGGTTGAGCACCATGAACGCGTAGCGCGGCCGCGAGGAGCTATGCGCCAGGACTTCCAGGAGCCCCGGCATATCCAGTCGGGCCGCGGTGTGGGAATGAAGTGGAGCCTGATACATGTCGAGAATCATGCACAGGTAGAACGAAAAGTGAATCCCTGATCACCAGAAGGATGCGACTTTGTCGTCTATGACACTTTGCCCGAGGGTAAAGTGTCATGCTTGATCGTTTGAACGGTGCGGTCTCGAGTCTACCGAACGCTCAGCTTGCCGCCTGCCCTGGCTATCCGTGCGCGAGGAATAGCGGCACCGGACTTTCCTTGAGCAGGGCGCGGGTTGTTCCTCCGAACAGCGCTTCTGCCAGCCGCGACCGCCCGTACCCGCCCATGACGAGGTAATCGCTTCGCCGCTCGCGGATCTCCGCCAAAAGAATGTCGGCCACCGACCGGCCGCGCGGCCTTTCAAAGCGAATAAGTGGATGGATGTCATGGCGCGACAGATAGGCTGCCGCGTCTCGCGCCGAGGTTTCGACATGGCCGTCCTCAATCTCGATGAGAATGACGCATTCGGCGCACTGCAGCAGGGGGATCGCGGCCTGGAGTGCTGCGGTGCTGGCGGCCGAACCGTTCCATGCCACCACTGCCTTGCCCGTCACCTTAAGCGATCGGCATTCTTCTGGAACGGCCAGGATCGGCTTGCCGGACCGCAGGATCAACTCCGTCGCCAGTTCGCGCAGATCGCGGCGCGCGCTGGTCGGGAGAGCGCAGTTCACGACGATGACATCGGCCAGGTCGGAAGCTTCCTTCACCGCCGGCGCAAAGTCGCCGGTTGCCGCGCACAGATCCCAGGACACATCTTCATGGCGCAGCCGAGCCTCGATGTTGGCGATGTGGTCATCCTCGCGCGCGCGCTCGTCCTGCAGGAGGATCGCACTGGCGTTCGCCATATGCGGATCTCCCACCGTTGCCGGGATGGCCACGATGTCCAGGCAGGCGAGATGACCGTCAACCGCTCGCGTCAGGTCGAGCGCCGCCTGAAGCCGGCCCTCCTGGCCTTCATCGTCGTGCACCAGCAACAGGATGTTCTTCATCGCACGCTCCACTCATGCCTTGCTTTCATCTGTTGGTGGTCTCGTGCGCTTATGAAGAATATCAGGAACTATACGGATGGGCTTCTTCACGCCCATCGCAGTCGACAAGGCTAGCCGGCCAGTTCATCTCACCGTTTCAGCGACGATTACCCAAGCTGGATCAGCTTCGAAATTCGATCAAAGCGCCGTGCCCCGGCATCGTCGTCGGCGCGCAGCGCACTCTGCATCCGATCGACGAGATATTGGGGTGCCTGACGACCATATTCCGCGATCAGACGTTGCGCTTCGTGCCGGTCGTCTTCGACTACGACTGGCGGGTTGGCACCTTGCTCAGGCCGCTCACCGGTTTCCATCACTTCCCCCTCACCAAGGTGGAGAAGTGTATGCGGCGCGCTCGTCAGAGGCGCTACGTGTTCATACGTAGAGACCCTGAGCCGCGTGGCGGCCGCTGACAGCGCAAGAGAGGCAAACGGACACGCAGCTAATGCGAAAATAGGATCGGGATGGGCCCGCCCCCGAGGAGCTCGCGAGTGACCCCGCCCAGGATCATTTCACGAAAACGTGAATGGCCATAGGCACCCAGCGCCAGCAGTTGAGCACCATGTTGCCGGGCGGCGTTGACCAGAACCTCGCCGTCGGGCGCCTCGCTGCGCTCGAGCGGGTAGACCGTGGACAGAAAGCCGTGCCGCGCGAGATGATGGCCTATGTCGGCGCCGGGGTCCGAGCCATGTCCCTTGCTGCTCGGCCGGCCCGCGAGCACGAGCACGTCCGCCTTCGCACCCGGTGCCGCGATCTTCATGGCGTCGCGCAGCGCAAGCGTTGCCTCACGCGTTGCATTCCAGCCGACCGCAAAATGCGCGATTATTCTCGGCGCATAATGGTCCGGCAGGACCAGGACCGGCCGGCCCGACGCGAAAAGGATGGTTTCGAGGACCTCGCGACGAACGGGCGGATAACCAAAGCTGGCCTCCGGTCCGAACAGCACCAAATCGGCATAGCGCGCCTGGATGCTGGCTGTTGCGAAGATCGTCTCGGGCAATTCTGATATCGTGCGGACCTCCACCTTTGCGCGACGCGTCAGTTCGCCAAGCCTCTCTTGCTTGGCTGCGACCGCTTCGGTGAAATCGGAAAGAATAATGTACGGCGGCCCATAGACGCCCGCATAGTCGCCCGACGGGATCACCGAGATGATCAGGAAAGTGAGCTGCGCATCGTGAAGCTCAGCGAAGCGCAGTGCGTTACTGATGAAATTGCTGTCAGCATCGCCTGTGTCAACGACAGCCAATAGATCTGTGAGCGCCATCTCGTCGTCCTTCCCGTGGTTTCGTGTCCAGTCTTGCGGAGCCAGCTTAAGCGCACCGTGACATTCTCGCGGACGATCGCGTTCGCAGGCAATCGCAGGTCGTCAGGGCTTGATGATTACCTTGAGAGCCTGCGACTCGGCAGCTCGCGAGAATGTGTCATAGGCATCGATGATATGAGCGAGGTCGAACCTGTGGGTCACAAGTTGTTCGGGCCGTAGACGCTCAGCCGCAACCGTCTTGAGCAGCATCGGCGTGCTGACTGTATCGACCAGACGCGTGGTGATGGTGATGTTGCGCGACCAGAGCTGTTCGAGATGCAGGTCCGCCTTGGCGCCATGCACACCGACATTTGCCACGACGCCGCCGGGGGCGACGATCTGCGCGCACAGCTCGAACGTCGCGGCGATGCCGACCGCTTCGATCGCGGCGTCGACGCCCCGTCCTTCGGTGAGGCTCATCACCTTGTTGGCGACATCATCCTGTGCGCTGTTGAGCGTGTCGGTGGCACCAAATTTGCGCGCCACAGCAAGCCGATTGTCGTCCAGATCGATCATGATGATGCGCGAGGGTGAGTAGAACTGGGCGGTGAGAAGCGTGGCCAGGCCGATCGGCCCGGCGCCGACGATCGCCACCGTGCTGCCCGGCGCGATCTTCCCGTTGAGCACGCCACATTCAAAGCCGGTCGGAAGGATGTCGCTGAGCATCACGAGTGCTTCCTCATCCCCGCCGGCGGGAATCGCATGCAGGCTGCTGTCGGCGTGCGGAATGCGGACGAACTCGGCCTGCGTGCCGTCGATCACGTTTCCAAGGATCCAGCCGCCATCGGCACAGTGCGAATACATGCCGCGCCGGCAATAGTCGCACCGGGCGCAGGACGTGATGCAGGAAATGAGGACATGATCACCCGGCCCGAAGCGGGAAACCGCGTCACCCACGGACTCGACTATCCCGACGCCTTCATGACCGAGCACCCGTCCGGGTTCGCAGGTCGGAACATCGCCCTTGAGGATATGAAGGTCGGTGCCGCAGATTGTCGTGTTCGTGATACGCACGATGGCGTCGCCCGGCGCCTGAACCGCCGGCATCGGCCGTTCGTCGAGGCTCTTCTGACCGGGGCCGTGATACACTAGCGCTTTCATGCTGTTCTCCGTCGATTTTGAGGGCGCTCCGCGTGGTGCAATCCCGCCTCGGACAAGCACGACTTCAACGTGCTTCCGTCCAGAGCGCCGGACCATGCGCGAAGCCCACCCGGCATTCACTCCGTAATGTTACGACCTAAGGTCGGGCTTGAGCTAACCCAATGGCTTCTGACCCCTCAGACGCGGAAAAAGAGCGTTTGGGCGAAAAGCGAACTGCCACAATGCCAGCACACCGTTAAGGACAGTTACGGATCGCAAGCGCGCGGGAGAAGAGGCAGTTCGGAGTTATGACGCGCATCACCATACTCGACGGCCATCCAGATCCTGGTGCGGAACGCTTCGTCCATGCTCTGGCGCAAGTCTATGAGCAGAGCGCGAGCGCGGCCGGCCATGAGGTGCAGCGGATCACAGTCGCTGAGCTCGACTTTCCTGTGCTGCGCTCGCAGGCGCAATGGCAGGACGGCCCCGTGCCTGCCGATATCGAGCGCGCGCAGGCCGCTATCAGATGGGCCGAACATCTGGTGATCCTCTATCCGCTATGGCTGGGTGACATGCCTGCCCTGCTCAAGGCCTTTCTGGAACAGGTGGCGAGACCCAGCTTCGCGTTCCGGTACAAAGACCACGGGCTTCCTGAGAAGCTGCTGCGCGGCCGATCAGCCCGGGTGATCGTCACGATGGGTATGCCAGGGCTCTTCTATCGGCTGGTCTATCGCGCCCACAGCCTCAAGAGCCTCGAGCGGAACATACTGGCTTTCACTGGCGTCAGCCCGGTTCGCCATTCGATCATAGGTGCCGTCGAGAATGCCGGTCGGCGAGAGCGGTGGCTCGCTCATATTCGAAAGCTTGGTCAACGGGCAATCTAGCCGCCGACCGCAAGCCGCAATGTAACCGCTGCCGCTTCTATGCCGGACAAGCGGTGATGGTCATCAGGGCAGCGGAATCAACACGGCTGCACCGTCCAGCGTCCCCGCGCGCAGCGCTGCAAGAGCAGCATTGGCCTGCCGCAAGGGAAAGCTCGTCGTCCTGGTCTTGACTTGCGCCTGCTGCGCGATGGCGAAGAAGCTCTCGCCATCCTCCCTGGTCAGGTTGGCAATCGATCGTATCGAGCGTTCGCCCCAGAGGTCCTGATAGGAAAACTGCGGTATGTCGCTCATGTGGATGCCCGCGCAGATGACGCTTCCGCCCTTGCGGATCGCCTGTAATGCCTGCGGCACCAGCGCCCCGACCGGAGCGAAAAGGATAGCCGCGTCAAGCCTCACAGGCGGTGGGTCGTCGGAAGCGCCCGCCCAGATGCACCCCAGCGAACGGGCAAAGTCCTGCCCATGACGATCTTCGGGCTTGGTGAACGCAAAGACGTCCCTCCCCTGCCAAACTGCGATCTGTGCGATGATGTGCGCCGCCGCCCCAAAGCCGTAGAGGCCGATGCGCTTGCCCTCCCCCGCCGCCCGCAGCGCCCGCCAGCCGATGAGACCAGCACAGAGCAATGGGGCCGCCTCGGCATCAGAAAAGCAGTCGGGAATCGCAAAGCAGTATTCGGCATCCGCCACGGCATGGGTTGCATAGCCGCCGTCGCACGTGCAGCCGGTGAATCCAGGCGTATCACACAGATTCTCCTGGCCAGCTCGGCAATAGTCGCAAATACCGCAGCTATGCCCCAGCCAGGGGACGCCCACGCGATCGCCAGGTCGAAACGTGTGAACATCAGCTCCGACCTGTTCGACCACTCCAACAATCTCGTGACCGGGGATGATCGGCAGATGCGCCCTGACTTCGCCGTCAACGATGTGCAGATCGGTCCGGCAGATGCCGCAGGCCGTTACCCTGATCAGCAGCTCGCGAGTTCCCGGCCGCGGAACAGCGCGCGTAACGGGCTGCAACGGGGCGCCGACGGCGCCCAGCTCCATCGCCTCCATGCTCACTCTTGGCGGTTGACCCACTTCGCTCAAGCGCTCGTATTTCTAGCTGAGCTGCTTGGTGACGATCACCAGCGTCGAATCCCCATCATAGGGCTTGATGGAGAAGCCGAAGTCTCTTTCCACACTGATCGCCGGCTGGTTCTGCCGGCTTTCCACCGCCTCGAGCGTCTTGGCGCCACTCGCCTTGGCATATTGTGCCGCATGGTCGAGCAGGGTCCAGCCAATGCCCTTTTGCTTGAAGTCGGCTCTCACCGAGATCGCCACCTCCGCACGCTCACCAGAAGGATCCTTTGCCACCATGGCAGTCGCCGCCAGTTCGTCGCCGGCAAAGGCCAGGAAATCCTCGGTCTGCTTGTGATCGACATTGGTCATGAGCATTATCTGGTCGTCGGAGACCTGGTTTACGCCCGACAGGAAGCGGAAGCGCAGATCATCCGTTGTCACCCGCGCATAAAAAGCCTTGAGCAGCGGACCGTCGTCCGCGCGAACGGGCCGGACGGAAAGACTCAAACCCGAGAGTGTCACCAGCGACACCGACCCTTGGCTTTCGGACATTGTACACACTCCAATTCTGCTAGCGCTTCCGGTCGCCGCTCAGGCCTACGCTACCCCCGCGGACATTGACCCGAACCTGGAGTCTGCCAGCTTTGTGCAGGAACGCCGATCCGTAATGTACCGCAGAAGGGCAAGTTCCGCCATGTGAAGCCTGAGCTTAAGGTCGAGGCGGAACGGAAAAGAGATGACCCGAGTGCAAAGTTGCACCCAGCCGCGTCTCAATGGGAGGCATCGCCGCGCAAGCTGTGTAGAAGAGTCGGAAACGACGGGGCGGTTGAGAAGCGAGCACGCTACCGCCGTCGGAGCAGCGAGGCATGATGGGCGACGACTTCATCGAAAACCGAACATTCGACGAGATCGCGGTCGGCGATCAGGCACGCCTGATCCGGACCCTGTCGCTCAGCGATATGCAGCTCTTTGGGCTCGCAACGGGCGATGCCGATCCGGATGGCCCGGATGCGGTTGCCAATGGGATGTGGGGCGGTGGACTGATCGCCGCCGTGCTCGGGACGCAGTTGCCGGGGGCAGGCGCGATTTATCGCAGCCAGTCGCTCCAATTTGTTCTCCCGGTGCGACTGGGAGACACGATCACCGCCTCGGTAAGGGTTGTCGAAAAGCATCCCGAGCACGGCGTGATCGTCTTCGAATGCCGATGCCAGAACCAGAATGGCGAGGACGTCGTGCTCGGCCGGGCGGAGGTCGAAGCGCCGGAAACCAAGCTGCGCTATGTACGATCTGCATTACCCGACGTCAGCATATCGACCCACGATCGATACCGGCAACTCATCGAGAGGACGCAGGGCCAGGCGCCGCTGCCGACGGCCATTGCACATCCCTCGAGCGCGCATGCCATCGCCGCAGCTATCGAGGCGGCGAAAGCCGGATTGATTGAGCCGATCCTCGTGGGTCCGGAAAAGAAGCTTCGTGCGGCGGCTGCGGAGGCGGGCTGCGACATTTCCGCTTTCCGGCTTGTTGCGGCCGACCATAGCCATGACGCGGCGGCGAAGGCCGTCGCGCTGGTGCGCGCCGGTGAGGCCAAGCTCTTGATGAAGGGGTCGCTGCATACCGACGAGCTCATGGCCGCCGTCATCTCGGCCACCACTGGCCTCAGGACAGAACGACGCATCAGCCACGCCTATGTCATGGACGTTGCGGGTCGCTCATCCCCCCTCATCATCACCGATGCGGCCGTCAATATCCTGCCTTCGCTCAAGGACAAGGCCGACATCATCCGCAACGCCATCGATCTTGCCCATGTGATCGGCATCGAGGTCCCGAAGGTCGCCATTCTGTCGGCCGTCGAAACCGTCAATCCCGACCTGCCCTCCACGCTCGATGCAGCTGCCTTGTGCAAGATGGCCGATCGCGGACAGATTGTCGGCGGCATCCTCGACGGACCGCTTGCGCTCGACAATGCCATCAGCGAAGCGGCCGCGCGCGAGAAGGGGATCGTTTCACCGGTTGCAGGCAAGGCTGAGATACTGGTCGTCCCCAATCTTGAAGCCGGAAACATGCTGGCCAAGCAGCTGACTTTCCTGGGTGGGGCCGACGCCGCCGGTGTGGCCTCAAGATCGACGCGGCGGCGAACGCGCGGAACGAGATGCGCATAAGCACGTCCGAAAGCGCGGTCGCGATCTACGTCATCCCCACCGACGAGGAGCGAATGATCGCGCTGCATACCGCTGCGCTTCTCTGCGCAGCGGACGATTATTGATTTCGACCAAGCCATTTTTGTCCCACCCGGCCGATGATGGCTTCCGACAACTGGTCATTGGGGAGCGCCGATCCGAAAGTGGCTGCCCTTCGTGCACAACACCTTGGTCGGTGCAGGCATACGGGACCGGATCAAAGTCGGTGCTGCAGGCAGATCGTGAGCGCGTTCGATATAAAGGCACAGTGACGGCTGCCTGAACGACATGCGCCATTCCTGAGCTTTGCTAACAGCATTCACGCTGGCAGCTTGGCAATAAGGCCGAAGAATGAGTACAGTGTTTCGCTCCCTCGCCCCAGAAAGGATCGCCATGCCATTTCCCCGATGGGCTATTGTACTGACCCCGGTCCTGTTGAACGCGTGCCTACCCGCCGGGAAGGAACTTTCTACCTCAAGTTCAATCGCCGCCCTTCCTACTACCCCGCAAACGCCAGATGCGCGCGCGCTTTCTTTCGTCGAAGCGCAATGCAGCGGCTGTCATGCGCTCCGACCGGGAGTGGAGCCGCCCAATCCGCAGGCCCCCAGTTTTGTGGCGGTCGCGAACGATATGGGGTTCAAGCGCGACACGCTACGCGAGTTTTTTCTTGACGGACACGATACACCATTAGCGATGTCGATCCATCTCACCGAGGAGGAGGCTGATATGGCCACAGCTTACATTATGTCACTTCGCTCGCCCCGCTGACACTATGCGGCTAGCTAGCCGAGATTGGCCGAACTGAAGCTTTTCAGTCGAAGCTAGGAGATAGCCCTGCGGCCTGCTGACCATCAGACAAACACATGATCCAAAGCGGGTGGGGCGAGCCAGCATCATGCCTTGAATGGCTTTGACCTGAGAACACCGCTCTGATGTCCACTGTCAACGCCTGAGGTGAGGGCCTGGGCGGCCGGATAGCGGGGCTTTGCAGATGATCGCGCAGAGGTGGGGACAGGGCCCGCAGCGCTGGTGCGATCTGCTCATGGATGCAGAGTGTCTTCACGTCGATCTTCGGAGGGGGGTGGCGATAGGTCCATGCATTTTCTACGGACATGTGACGGACGCGGCTGTTACCGGCCTTGGGGATGCTGCCTCGCTTTACAGATGCGCCAGTCGATCGCTGGCTGGGTCTGCACCAGGCCGAGATAGCTGGCGTGGGTTTTCGAAACGCGTAGTATCGCCCACTTGCCCGGCGAAGGTCGCGGCAACGACGAGGTCAACGCCGTAACGCCTCCAGAGCACGGACGAGCGGTAAAGAGACCAATTGGGCTACATACCGCTTCGGTTTTCGACGCGGAGGACAGTTTTTGATTTCGATCAAACCATCGCGTGTCCGATCAGGCCGATGAAGTCTTCCGACAAGGAGGCCATTCATGCTCGGATTTTTCGGCGACAATTTCCTGTATCTCGTGCTGGGCGCGTTTGCCCTCTTCACCCTAGTGGTCAATTATGTGTCCATCGCTGACGCCCTCGATCGGCGTTAGATTCGAAACAGGTGAAACCGAAGCGCGAAGCGGGGATCGCCGGCACGAACGGCAAGAAATGAACTGACGAGCCAACCAGGTCAATGCAATCGCCTCCGGAGCCCTGCCTAGCTTGGCGAGCGGACCATCCCGCTCGCCATGCCTGACAGGGCTTCGATCATTCGCGCGCCCAATTGCGGGTCAATCGGACTATCGGCGATTGACCGGCCCATGGCGTCGATCCACTGGTCGGCGGTTTCCCGGTCTACACGGATCTTGGCATGCGCTGACATCACGCACACCCCCGGATGCTCTGTAAACCAGTCGCGCGGTCCTCCAAGCCAGGCATTGAGGAATCCGGCCAGGGACTCACGCATCAGCGCCAGGTCGGGGGCATGCAGCGAGCGGAGCGCAGCATAGGCCGGGTCGCGGTCCATGAGATCATAGAAGAGATCGACGACCTGCCGCACGACCGTCGCGCCGCCCACCATGTCGAACGGTGTTTCTCTTACGTCGCTCGCGCTCGTCGCCATTCATCCTCCTGGGCCGCCGTCTCGAGGGGCTTCAGCCCTGGGCGCACTGTCACGCCAGACTAGCGGTCGCGGCGGCTCGCAGATTTGATCACGATCAAAGGCGCCAAATCTTCAGCCCGCAGCCGGCGTGAGCAAAGATCGTACCTTGAGGGCGAGTTGCTCAAGCGTGAACGGCTTGCTCAGCAGCACCACGCCGGCATCCAGCATGCCGTTATGGACGACCGCGTTGCGCGTGTAGCCGGTCGTGAACAGCACTCGAAGGTCGGGCTTGAGCGCGCGCGCCTGGTCGGCAAGCTCGCGGCCGTTCATCTCCGGCATCACGATATCGGTGAAGAGAAGATCGATCGCATGACCCTCTTTCACGATGTCGAGAGCCTGACGCGCACTGGAAGCCTCCAGGATCTTGTAGCCAAGCTCTTCAAGAGCCGCGACGGTCATGCGCCTGACTTCGTCGTCATCCTCCACCACGAGAATATTGTTTTGCCCCTCGGCAGCAAAGGGAAGGATGGCGCGGTCCCCTGCCCCTTCCGGCGGGACCGAAGCGCCAAGATGCCGCGGCAGGTAAAGCTTGATGGTCGTGCCCTGACCAATCTCGGAGTAGATTTTCACATGGCCGCCAGACTGCTTTATATAGCCGAACACCTGGCTGAGGCCGAGACCGGTTCCCTTGCCTACCCCCTTGGTGGTGAAGAAGGGTTCAAAAGCGCGCTCGATCACCTCGACCGGCATGCCCGTCCCGGTGTCGCTAATGCTAACGAGCACATACTGACCGGGAGCGACCTCGTCATGCAGCAGCGCATAGCGGTCATCGAGGTCGGCGTTGGCAGTTTCGATCGTCAGCCGCCCGCCGCCTTCCATGGCATCGCGGGCATTGACTGCCAGGTTGACGATCGCGTTTTCGAGCTGACCGGCATCCGCGAAGGCATGCCAGAGGCCGCCCGCCAGAACGGTCTCGATTCGGATATGCTCCCCCAATGTACGGCGGAGCATCTCTGACATGTTGCCGACAAGCTTGTTGAGATTGAGCGCCTGCGGTTCGAGCGCTTGCTGGCGGGAAAAGGCGAGCAATCGGGCGGTAAGATCGGCCGCCCGGCGCGCTCCCTCGGACGCGTGATCGAGGCATTCGGCGACCTTCGGGTGTTCATCGCCTTTAAGACGCCTGCGCGCGATATCGAGCGAGCCCATGATGATCGCCAACATATTGTTGAAATCGTGCGCGATGCCGCCGGTCAGCTGACCGATCGATTCCATCTTCTGCATCTGCCGCAGCTGAGCCTGTGCCGCTGTGTGTTCGCTGATCTCGGTCTGAAGCGCAGCCGTACGCTCGGCGACGCGCTGCTCGAGCTCTTCGTTCATGCGCTGCAGCGCCGTCTCGCTCTGGCGGCGAATTTCATGAGCGCTTTGCATCACGTGGATCACGGCAATGATCGCGGCCGCGGTGAGCGCGAAGACGAACAGCGGCACCCATTCGTCAGGCCAGGTTGGCCATGACAGGCTCGACCCATGAAAGCATTGCGCCAGAAGCGCGGCAAGAACAGTCGCGAATATCCCAGTTCCGCGGCCTCCCACCAGCGTCGCCAGGCCAACGGCGGCAAGAAATGCGAGATAGGGAGACTGATCCAGGGACGCGCCGAAGATTATCCGCAGCAGGAAGGCCAGAAACGTCAACAGCGCTGCTATAGCGAAGCCCCAAAGAGGCCGCTTGCGAATGACTTGCGCGGAAGCAATAACGTCCATAACCATGCAGGCGTCCTCATTGGGCCGCCACTACGTATCAACTCTTCAGTCTGGCGGAAACCAAGTTGACGCTGACCCTGCTCAGCTTGGCAGGGACGCTCAATCGAACGCTATGAAAAGCGAAGCACCCGGCGAAGCTGTACGGCGTCCCTGAGCGCCGAAGCTAATCGCGGGATCGTGTAGGGTTTCACTAGAACATCGATCGCGCCGCGCTGCATGGCCGTGACGGCGGCGCGGACGGCAGGTTTGCTGATCTGGATGATCATCGGCGGGCGAGGGGCGCCTCGCTGATGCTCTTCCAGGACATGATCCAGGGCGTCGAATCCGCCGTCCACATCAGCAAGGAGAATGACAGGCCCGCTGAACGCAGGTGCCTGATCCAGCGCGGTAAAGCTTGGGTAGTTGCCTTGCCATGTGATCAGGTCGGAACGGATCTGACGCGCGACATCGAACGCAGTATCGGGTCCGATGCCGATCAAGAGCGCAGGCTGGGCGGCTGCGGCGTCACGACCGCACGCGATCATACGAACGTCCCGGTTTGACCGGTCAATCTGGTGACTGTGTCGGCAAGCACATGCTCTCGAAACGGTTTCTCGAGCACCACGCTGAAGCCCGCTGCCATGGCCCGGTTCTTGAGCGCTGGGGTAGGAAAGGCGGTGATCAGGATCGCCGGCCCGGCCCATCCCCGCGACTTAAGCCGTGTCAGCACCTCCAAGCCGTCAAGCTCATCCATGCTGTAATCCGCCACAAAGCAGCAGGCCTGGTTCGCCAAGGGATCGGCAAGCAGAGCCGCGCCGGCGGCATACGCGCGCACGTCAAAGCCGCGTGCGCGGAGCAGAAGCTGAAGCGATCGCCGCACGCCGGGATCGTCTTCGACCAGGAGCAGCCGCCGTTGCTGCTGAGCAGAATTTGGCTTGATCTCGCCAGTCATGAGACACCATTTATCCAGCGCGATTGCTGGTCGTCAGCAGATGTCATCAATCGTATTGGCCGTCGCTACGTAATCGTCCTGAGGCTCAGGCCTCGATGCCGGCGGCGAAGGCGATGCGCAGCGCTTCGGACAAGCTGCGCACATTGAGCTTGGTCATGAGGTTGGCGCGATGCACCTCGACCGTGCGCGGCGATATGCCGAGATCATAAGCAATCGTCTTGTTGGGGAGGCCCTGGGCGAGGCCCTTGAGAACATCCTGCTCACGTGCGGTTAGCCCGGAGATGAGCACCGCTGCGTCGGCTGCGCGGCTGGCGCGGCCCTCGGCGTCGTTGAGTCGCTCGAAGGCTCTCTCGATGGCACCCAGCAGGACCGCCTTTTCAAACGGCTTCTCGATGAAGTCGACCGCACCGGCTTTCATCGCGCGAACCGCGATCGATACGTCGCCATGCCCGGTCAGGACCACGATCGGCATCGCGACGCCCCGCTCTGCCAGTGTCTGCTGCACTTCCAGCCCGTCCATCTCGGGCATCCGGACGTCCAGAAGAATACACCCGGTCTCCGCATGCTTCACATTCTTGAGGAACTCGATGCCCGAAGCCCAGGTCGTCACCGAAAAACCGGACGTCTTGAGCATGAAGCCCGCCGAGCGCCGTATGGCGTCTTCGTCATCGACTATGTGAATTACGCGATTATCGACCATCCAGCTTCTCCGGCTCCGCTCTTAGCAATGTGAAACAAAAACTTGTACCTCCCTTGGCGTTGGGCTCCATCCAGATGCGGCCGCCATTGGCCTCGACGATGGTGCGGCAGATGGAGAGGCCCAGGCCCATCCCCTCGCTCTTCGTACTGACAAAGGCCGTGAAAAGCTGGGGAGCGACTTCAGGAGCGACGCCTGGGCCGGTGTCGGCCACGCACACACGAACGAACCCGGCCTGCTCCGGGCCCGTCGACACGGTCAAGACCCGCTCGGGAGACTGGCTCATCGCGTCGACGGCGTTGCGGATGAGGTTGACCAGCACCTGCTGGATCTGGATCTTGTCGACAAGGACGTCCGCGGCGTCATGATCGATATCGAAGCGGGTATCGATCGACTTTTCGCTGGCGCCCATGAGGCCGAACGCAGCTGCCTCAGTGATCAAGAGCGGCAGCTTCTCGACCGTCTTTTCCACCTCGCCTCTCGCCACGAAGTCGCGGAGGCGCCGCACGATGTGGCCGGCCCGCATCGCCTCGCCTGCGGCGTCCTGCAAGGCTTCCCGGATCATCGGCAAATCGGCGGGATCCAGATCCCCAAGCAGGTCCCTGATCGCCTCGACATAATTGGCGACTGCGGTGATCGGCTGATTGAGCTCGTGGGCCAGTGTCGACGCCATGGTGCCCATCGCGCTTACCCGCGCGACGTGGATCAGCTCCGACTGCAGCTCTTCCAGCTTCTCCTGGGTCCGCTGGCGGTCGGTCAGATCCCGAATAAATCCAGTGAAGAGCCTCTGCCCCTCACCCGTCGCCTCACCGACGGCAAGCTCCATCGGGAAGGTCGAGCCGTCCTTGCGCTGGGCAAAGACGACGCGGCCAATCCCGATGATGCGCCGTTCGCCGGTGGTGAGATAGCGTGTGAGATAACCGTCATGGCGTTCACGATCAGGCGAGGGCATGAGCATGCTGACGTTCGCGCCGACCACCTCTGCCTGATCATATCCGAACAGCCGCTCCGCTGCGGCGCTGAAGGAGAGGATAAGCCCCTGCTCATCGATCACGATCATGGCGTCGGGAACCGTCGAGAGGATCGAGCGAAGGTGGTTTTCGCTGGTTCGCAAGGCCGCTTCGTTGGCCCGCTGATCCGTGATGTCGCGTGTGACCATGGCAAAGCCGTGCAATTCGCCGGCGCCGCTGGAAAGCGCGGTGATCGAGCTATGTGCCAGGAATTCGCTTCCGTCCCGACGAACCCGCCAATCGTCGAACTCGGCGCGTCCGTTCTCGCGCGCGGCTTCGCGCTCGGCCGCAGGGCGGCCGAGTTCCTGGGCGTCGGCGGGATAGCAGAAGGCGATCGGCTGGCCGGCAACTTCAGCCGCCGTCCACCCCATGAGCTGCCGCGCGCCTTCGTTCCAGATCACGACCCGTCCCTCCGGATCGAGCATGCAGATGGCGTAATCCTGGACGCCATCTATGAGCAGGATCAGCTCCTCGGCCGTCATGGAACAACGACCTTCAAAGAACCTCGCGTACCGGCCACGAAGCCTTTAGGGTCGAGAGTCATCATCGCGCCCCCTCACCCGCTTCGACGCACTGGCGCGGCAAATTCGCCTGACGATAATATCCGATACCCGCACCACTTGGCCCGATCTGCTAATTGATGCTGCGAAATTCGATGAGCTTCGCGGCTTTCCCGATGGCATAGCAAGTCCGCATGCGATCGGCCACCTGCGCTTGAGGCTCGCTCCTCTTGCGGCGATCAGTTAGGCAGGCAGCTTCGGGCGCGTATCTTTTGCGGCCTTGCGCCGCGACGGGAAGGCTCGCGCCAGGTCCCGCCTACAATGGAACTGATCGGTTGAAGATGACGATTGTACAGCACGGGGACAAACCGCGAGAAGATGGTGCGGTCGGCATTGGTAAAAAGCCGGGCGCATGATCCTGCTTGATGCCACAATAGTTCGCGGTCTAGCCGCATCGCTCGCCGTCGGCATCTTGATCGGCATCGAGCGAGGATGGCGCCAGCGTCAGGCGTCCGACGGCGGCCGGGTGAGCGGACTGCGCACATTCGCGTTACTGGGATTGGCGGGCGGCCTCGCTGGACTGCTTCCCGAACTGATGGCGGCGGTCTTCTGTCTTGCGATTCTCGCCAGCCTGGTGCTGGGCTATCGAAGCGCGCTGCAGCGGCAGTCGAGCCTTTCGGTTACCGGTACGCTCGTTGCCGTGATCACGCTTGCGCTCGGTTTTCTGGCGACCAGGAATATGGTCAGCGAGGCCCTGGCGCTTGGCGCCGTGACCACGCTGGTGCTGACGATGCGTGGAAAGGCCCACGCCATGCTCAAGGGCATGAGCGAGGCCGAGGTGGAATCGATCGCAAGATTCGCGCTGGTCGCGCTGGTCGTCCTGCCCCTGCTGCCGGACCAAAGCTACGGCCCGTTCGACGCTTGGAACCCGCGCCAGATCTGGATGGTGGTTGTCGTCGTCCTTGGCCTCTCCTTTCTGGGCTATGTCGCGTCGCGCCGTCTGGGGCCGGAGCGGGGCATCATGATAACGGCGCTGTGCGGCGCACTCGTTTCCTCCACGGCGGTGACAGCCGCGTATGCGCGGCGCCTGCGGGATGGAGACGGCCCTGCCGGCGCGTTGATCGCGGGGATCGCGCTTGCCTCCTTGGTAATGTTTCTGCGCGTGCAGGTCTTGACGATGATGCTCGTGTCCTCGGCGGGCCGGTCACTGGCGATAGCAATGATCCCGGCCTTCCTGGTCGGTGCCCTCACGACTTTGCTGGCAGTTCGGGCCGGACGGAAGCCAAATGAGGCGAGCGAGCTTTCGCTCGGCAACCCTCTGGATTTTCGTCCCGCGGTCCTGCTGGCGGGATTGGTCGCCGTCATGGCGGTTATCGCACGCTGGGCGCTCGACCGGTTTGGTGATGAAGGAATCATTGTCGCCCTGGGGCTGACAGGGCTCATGGATGTCGATGCCGCGGTGTTGACGCTTGCCGGGATGCCGAAGGAGACGCTTGATGCCCGGACCGCGGGACTGGTGCTGGCAGTGCCGGTGCTTGCCAACACCGCGTTCAAGGCCGTGTTAGCTCTGGTCATCGCTGGCCCGCGTAATCAAGGTTGGAAAGCGGCAGCGCCGCTCCTTGCCTCCGTCCTCGCCTCAGCCATCGGGATCGGCGCGGCTTCATCGCTCCTGTGATCACGGGATCTGAGGGAACTCCGGTGGAGAGATGTCGGGTTGGTCGAAGTCGGGCTGCTCGGCCGGGATCATCGGATCGCCAGGCAGCGGCATTTCGTCGGGTTGCAGCGGCGCAGGCGTCTCGGGTGGTGACTGCGGCTGAATGATATCGGGCTCGGGAGCGCCGGGCTGAGTCGCCATGGGAAAGTTCCTTGTGAATGGGTCGAATTCACATTCAAGCACATCCCGCGAACGACGTCATGAACAACTATGCGGACTAGCGCAGGTAGGAAGTATGCAGCGTCCCGCTAAGGCTGATCGCGAAGCCGACGCCAAGGGTGCACTGACTAGGGCAAAATGTTGATGGTCCGGGATCAGGCCGGCCGCAACGATGTTTCCTTCGTAGACTTCTTGATGGCGCCCGCATGTGGGCGGTCATAGGAGTCTGGATGCTTCGGGGCCGGGCGATGTGATCCGCCAGACACGGCTGAATGGCCGGATCGTCACGCTGCAAGACCCTGTAGCTCGCTTCTGAGGAGATGTGCAATGAACGAACCGACCTCTGTCCAAAGCAGGAACGCAGCGTCGCCGGCACCGATCCGGAACGCTTCCGCCTTCGGCGCGCCCATGGAATGGCTGCGCTCGGAAATTGATCAGCTATTCGAGAATTTTGGCCCGACCAGCCCCAGCTTTTTCAACTTCGGCCGCCAAGACAACACGGTGCCATCCCCTGCCATCGAATTTGTCGAAGACGAGAAGAGTTATAAGCTCACCGCCGAGCTTCCTGGTCTCACCGAGCAGGACATCGAGCTCAGCGTTGCCGGCGACGCGCTCACGATCAAGGGCGAGAAGAAGGAGAAAAGCGAGCGCGAGGAAAAGGGCGTTCTGATCAGCGAGCGGTGCTACGGATCGTTTCAACGACAGGTCGCCTTGCCGGCCGACGTTGACCAGCAGGCGATCAGCGCCGAGTTCAAGGACGGCGTTCTCCATGTCACGCTCGCGAAGGATGAGAATGTGCCGTCGCGCAGTCGCAAGATCGAGATCGGAAAGGGTTAGGCGCTTAGATGACGGAGCTGGTCGACGCGACGGATTCCCAGGCCAGCTCCGTCGCCTTTCTTGAGGCCGACGGCGTCCTGTGGCCGGGCGAGCGCGCACGCCGGATCGATACTCACGCGGCTCATATCTTTCTGGCCGGCGATCGGGCATGGAAGATGAAACGGGCCGTTCAGCTCGGCTATCTGGATTTCTCCACGCCGGACCGGCGCCGAAGCGCGCTTGAGGCTGAGCTTGCGCTGAACAGCAGGACGGCGCCCGACCTCTACCTGGCCGTCCACCCGCTTTGCCGTGACGCACGTGGCTGCCTCGGCCTGGACGGCATTGGCAAGCCTGTCGACTGGCTGCTCGAGATGCGGCGCTTTCCCGACGAAGCGTTGCTCGAACACCAGACCTTGAATGGGCGGCTTACGGAAGCCCTGACCATCGAACTCGCCGATAAGATTGCAACGTTTCATCAGGCAGCCGAGCGCAGCGCCGACGCGGAAGGGCACGCGCGTCTCTCCAGGGTCATCAGCGGCAATGCCGAAAGCATGGCGCGCTACCCGAGCATCCTGCCGGCAACGGACGTACGACAATTGATTGATCGTCAGGTCGCGCTAGCGGCGCGCCACGCGGCATTGCTCGACCGCCGCGCGCGTGAAGGCAGGATTCGGCATGGGCACGGGGATCTCCACCTGGCCAACATCGCCGTCATCGACGGCGAACCGGTCCTGTTCGATTGTCTCGAGTTCGATGAACGACTTGCCACGAGCGACGTCCTCTATGACCTCGCCTTTCTGCTGATGGATCTTTGGCAGCGCCAGCTCGGCTGCGAAGCCAATTTGCTGCTCAACCGCTATCTCGATCTGTCCACCCCGGACGAAGGCGGGCTAGCGCTGATGCCGCTTTTGATGTCGGTGCGCGCCACAATTCGTGCCCACGCGCTGGCGGCGCTGGCCGAACGCCAGGGGCCGGACTCCGCCGCGCGCGAGCGCGCACGCGCCTATCTGCTGGCGGCCGGCGAACTCCTGAAGCCTGCCGCTCCACGGCTGATCGCGGTGGGCGGCTTGTCTGGCACCGGCAAATCAACGATCGCCCGGATGATCGCCCATGAGATAGGTCAGCCACCAGGCGCACGGATCATTCGCTCCGACGTTATCCGCAAGCGTCTTCACGAACTCAGGCCGGAAATGCCGCTGCCGAAAAGCGCTTACACGCCCGAGGCGAGTATGGCGGTTTATAAGGCGGTCGAAAGCCTTGCCGCCTCGGCCCTCGAATGTGGGCATTCGGTGCTGTTGGATGCCGTCTTCGCCAAGGAAGCGGAGCGAGAATCGGCCGAAAGGCTGGCCTCGCGACAGGGCGCGCCGTTCACGGGAGTTTGGCTGGAGGCGCCGTTGCCCGTCCTGGCAAGCCGCGTTGGGAAGCGGAAGAACGACGCATCCGATGCAGATGCCGCCGTCGCGCAGCTTCAAGCAGATTACGATATCGGTGAACTTGGACAATGGCGCAGGGTTGATGCGGGAGGGGATCGCATCGAGAGTGCGTCCCGGGTTCGAAAGGCGCTTGATCTGGCTTAGCCGGCGTCCTCGACAGAACGTATCAAAGAGGCACCGGACAATGAACGGCAAGCACACGGCTGATTATCCTCATGCGCTGAGCGCGCAAGCGGTCGTCCAGACGTTCCAGTCGGACGCAGCCCGCGGGTTGAGTAGCGCGGACGCCGGGCTTCGCCTCGCGGCCCATGGGCCGAACACGCTGGAACCTCGCAAGGAAGCGTCTCGCTTCACCAAGCTTGTCGCGCAGTTCAGCGATCGCCTTGTCCTCCTGCTGATCGCCGCAGCGGCAATCTCCGCGTTGCTCTGGTGGATCGAGCGCGAAGCGCCCGCGCCCTATGAAGCCTTCGCAATCCTCGCGATCATCATTCTCAATGCGCTGATGGGTTATGTGCAGCAGGAGCGGGCGGACAGGGCGGCGGCAGCGCTGCGACAGATGACCGCCAAATATGCGAGCGTGAAACGCGACGGCCAGTTGGTACAGATCGACGCCGCCGAACTGGTGCCGGGTGACATCCTCTTTGTAGAGGAAGGTGAAACGGTTCCTGCCGATGGCAGATTGGTGGAGGTGGCAGGCCTGCAAATCGCAGAGGCAGCGCTGACGGGCGAAAGCCTGCCGGTCCCCAAAGCGCTCGATCCAGCGCCGCAGGAAGCCGCGCTCGGCGACCGAACCGACATGCTTTTCAGCGGCACGGCGGTAACCTGCGGGCACGGCACGGCGGTGGTGACTGCGACCGGGAGTCGGACAGAGATCGGCCGCATCGCCGGGTTGCTCGCTTCCACGCGGGACACGCGCACGCCGCTGCAGCTGGAACTGGATCGGATCGGGAAGTGGCTGGGCGTCGCTGTCATCATCATCGCTGTCATCATGGTGGCGACGCTTTTCCTGACCCGGGACGTAGCCGGCATGTCCGCGGTCTTCGAGATCTTTATCTTGGGCGTGGCGCTTGCCGTAGCGGCAGTCCCCGAGGGCTTGCCGGCGATTGTGACCGCTGTCCTGTCGATCGGGGTACAGCGCATGGCCAAGCGCAAGGCTATCGTGCGATCCCTCGCGGCCGTCGAAACACTGGGGTCCGCGACAGTCGTCGCCACGGACAAGACCGGAACGCTCACCCGCAACGAGATGACGGTCCGCTTCATTCAAACCGCGAGTGGTAGCGCGGTCCTGACCGGAACTGGCTATGCCCCCTCTGGCGAGGTCACCACGTCCCAGGGCGAGGCGCCGAACGAGGCCTTGGCCGCTGATCTGCATGCCCTTCTGACGGCGGGTGTCTGCGCCAACAATGCAACCGTGCTTGAAAGCGATGGACGGTGGACGATCAAGGGAGACCCGACCGAGGGCGCCCTCATCGTCGCCGCACAGAAGGCAGGTCTCCGACAGGAGGTGCTTGAAAGGAGGCTACCCCGCCGCGGAGAGGAGCCCTTCTCGTCCGAGCGCAAGCTGATGAGCACCGTGCACAAGATGCTGGATGCGGGCGCCGAGGCTTGTGTCTTCACCAAGGGCGCACCCGATGTCCTGATTGGCCTGTGCACCGCCGAGCTCAAGGGGGGGCAAGAGCGGCCGCTCGGTGTCGATCGGAGGAAAGCCATTCTCGAGGCTGTCGACGAAATGGCAGCGCGCGGGCTGAGGCCGCTGGGGCTAGCCAGGAAAACCGATATAGCGGTCAATGTCCAGCGAGGCTGTGACCTTGAACGAAATCTGGTCTTTCTTGGGCTGGTCGGGATCATGGACCCTCCGCGAGAAGAAGCGAAGCTGGCCGTCGCCGCCACCCATCGCGCTGGCATTCGGCCAATCATGATCACTGGCGACCATCCGGCGACCGCGCGCGCTATCGCGACCGAATTGGGCATCGGCTCGAACCTTGCGGTTGCGACCGGCAGTGAGATCGGCTCGGCAACGGACCGGGATCTGGATACGCTGGTCCTGACGACATCGGTCTATGCGCGGGTGGCTCCGGAGCACAAGCTCAGGATCGTTCAGGCGCTGCGGCGCGGCGGCAATGTCGTGGCCATGACAGGCGATGGGGTCAACGACGCACCTGCGCTCAAGACGGCCGACATCGGAATCGCTATGGGGATTACCGGCACGGACGTGGCGAAGGAGGCTTCGGACATGGTGTTGGCGGACGACAATTTCGCAACGATCATCGCCGCCATCGAAGAAGGGCGCGGTATCTTCGCCAATATCCGCAAGTTCCTGTCCTATCTGTTGTCGTCGAACATCGCCGAGGTCATCACGATGTTCTTCGGAGTTCTCCTGGCCGGGCTGATCGGGCTGACAGCCCATGCGGAAGGGACGTTCGCGCTACCGCTGCTCGCAGTCCAGATTCTCTGGATCAACCTTATCACAGACGGCGCTCCGGCGCTCGCGCTTGGGCTCGACCGCGTCGGAAGCTCGGTGATGCACATGCCGCCGCGGCGCGCCGACGAGAACGTCATTACCCCTGTCATGTGGACGAGAATCGGAGCCACCGGGCTGTTGATGGCGATCGGTACGCTGGCGATCTTCGACGCCTCCCTGCCGGATGGCCTGATCGCAGGGTCGGGGTCGCTTGCTTATGCGCAGACGATGGCATTCACGACCCTGGTGCTGTTCCAGCTGCTCAACGCGGTCGCCACGCATGCCGGCAGCAGGAGCATCCTTAGCCCGCATCTCTTGTCGAACCGATGGCTGTGGATCGCCCTCGCCCTGTCGCTCCTCCTTCAGCTCGCCGTTGTGGAGCTTCCCGTTCTGCAGGCAGCATTTTCGACGGTGCCACTGGGCCTGTCCGACTGGCTTGCCTGCGCCGCAGTCGCCAGTTCGATCATCTGGGCGCGTGAGATATTGCTTGCGGCCTCAAGACTCTACCGACCTCGGCGCGCAGCGCTCGCACCGAGCCTGGCGGCGCCCTGACTGTCGCCGGAGCCTGAGCTCCGGCGACAGCGCCTCTCGCTCACTCCGTCGTGCGGCCGTCAAAATGTTCGTGCGCGGCCTGCGCGTCTGAACAGGTCTTGTGAACCGTGCCATCGACATGTTCGGGCGGCCCATAGATGGTATAGAGCTCCAAAGCTTCCTTACCGACGCTGCGGACGTTGTGGCGTGTGCCTTGCGGGACGATCACACCATCGTCCGCTTTTACCTGGTGCGTCACGCCATCGATCACGATTTCGCCCTCGCCCGCTTCGATTCGGAAGAACTGGTCGCGATCGCCGTGAACTTCCTCGCCAATCTCTTCGCCAGGTTCGATCGACATGAGAACGAGCTGAAGGTTGTGCCCGGTATAAAGGACGCGGCGAAAGTCGCCGTTATCCTCGGTCAGCTGCTCGATATCTCCCACAAAGCCCTTCATGTTGATCTCCCGAAAAAAGCGCCTTGCTCCCAAAGCGGGGACATGACCTCCATCATCTGCGCCGACGCGTGCCATCAAAACATCCGTAATAGTTCTATCCTTGCGATTGTTTGCGGATGTCAGAGGGGCTCCTCGGTCGCACGCTCCGCAGCGAAGCCGCGTGCGCGCTGGCGGCGATCGGAGCACCGACACTGGCAAGAGCCGATGCAGCGGATCACCAGCATGCCTTCCACTGACCGGCATTTCGCGAATATGGGGTATCCGGCAAAGTGAGAACAACAGACATGTCGAGCAAAGGACGTTCCAGATTCCTCGCCATGGTGATGGCTGCTGCGCTGCCCGTTATGCTGTGGGCGACGCCCGCCCACGCCGATCCTTGCGAAGGACGATTGCCGAAAGAAGGCACGAGCTTCAGCGGGGTTCGCTATGTCGGCGACGGGGACAGTCTGTGTGTCGGTCCCGCGGGTCAGCCGGATCGGTGGATCGAGGTCCGGCTTGGCGTTTTTTTGCGCCTGAACTCGATGAGCCGGGTGGAACGGCGGCAAAGTCCCTGTTGCAGCGGCTGACGCTCGGCCGTCCTGTCGCTTGTCGGGCCGGCCGGCGCAGCTATGACCGTGTCATCGCCTATTGTCGGCTCGGAGCAAGATCGGTCGGCGATATGCTGCGCGCGAACGGGGGTATCGAAGCTGGCAGGGGCTGGCGCCCCTGACACCTCCATGTATCAGCTGCCAGGTAACCGGCACGCAGCCTTGCGGTAGCGAGCCGCTACATCTCTTTACACCCGCGTTGTTGTCATAACGGTGCCGTCTCGATTAGCATGGTTTCGAGCAGCGACGGAGGGCAGGCGATGGCGTATAGTTTCGAGATCACCAAGGACAAGAAGGGTGAGTATCGCGTCCGGTTCAGGTATAACAGCGAGACCATGTTCTCGACGGAAGGGTATTCGAGCAAGGCCTCCGCCAAGAATGCCATTGAGTCGATCCTCAAAAATGGTCCGTGCGCGGAGATCGTCGACAATAGCTGATTGGTCTCGCCGCATTGTTGCGGCGCGCAACAGACGATAACGGAACGATAGCTCTTCGCCGTCGCGCGAGATCGGCGATGCGCGCCTTGCTGGCGGGCACCGATCGCAGAGCGCTTCGATTGGGCCGCCTGCGGTCGTGCGTCCACTCCGCGCACGAACGGCGATTGCCCGCCGCTCCTGAAAAGCAGTCGACTTCCGTATAATTCCCAATGGGACAGCGTTCTGCTTCTGGCGAAAAGGGCATGGCATTCAGGAGGTGCAGATGCGGGCAGCCATTCACGGTTCGATTACTCTGGGGCGGAGCAAACCCACTGAGGCCCAGATACGCGCTGGCGTCGGCATGGGTCTGCTGACACTCGTTCTTGGGACACAGCTGATGTGGTCACTGCTCGCCTGAGCGCTGATCTCGACACCGGCGGTCTGCGACTTCGCGCATCGGGAATATTCCGTAGCGACAGGGTCGCGCTGCTCTGCAACTCTTCGCGCCTATTCGTGAAAAGGGGATTTGGAATGAGTGAAAACGGTCATGATCTGCACGCCGAGTTCCCGGCGCACCGCGAGATCCTGCATAGACTCAAGGTTGAAGATGCAGCGTTTCGCGACGTCTCCGACCGCTATCACGCGGTGGCGCAGGAAATTCATCGCATCGAGAACGGCATCGAACCTGCTTCCGACCAACGGCTCGAGGATCTCAAGAAGCAGCGGCTGGCGACGCTCGACCAGGTCGCTTCGCTTATCGCGGACAAGCAGGACGCCTGATGCAGGACGTTGCGCAAATCCGAGTGGGCCTTGACGCGCGCCTGGCGGAACTCCGCACGCGCGTCGCTCATATCGAGGCGGAATTTCAGCAGCCGCTCGATGATGACTTCGGTGAGCAGGCCGTCGATCGCGAGGACGATCAGGCGCAGGATGCCATCGAACTGGCCGCTCTCGCCGAAATTGAACTGATCGAGGAGGCTATCGCGCGGCTGGAGGCCGGTTCCTATGGCGTGTGCACCGCCTGCGGTGAAGACATTATGCAGAAACGTCTGGAAGCGTTGCCGGCATGCCGGCTGTGCATCACGTGCGCCAAGGCGGAAGAAAGGCGTGCAGCCTAGAAAAAGTCCGCACGGAGCCTAAAGCGCAGTCGAAATGTTCTTCAAGCCCTAGCCTACCGTACCCGCCACCTCGAGTTCATTTCGAACATCGACGACGCCGGGTGCGGCCCATGCGGTAGCAGCGGCCACCTGCCGTTCGTGCGGCGTTCTCACGGTTCCCGTCAGATGGACAGCGCCGTCCTTGACTCGCACATCGATCGTCTTGGGATCGAAAAACCATGATCGGTGCAGGGCATGGACGATATCGTCGCATACAAATTGCGGATCGACCGTCTTTCTGATTGCGATCGCGTTTGTCATTCCCGTCACACCGGGAAGCTTCTGAAGATCATGCTCGACCTGCTCCCGCTGATAATGCCAGTCGACCTCACCGCTGAGCGTTATCCAGCCATCCTCGACCGTCACCTGGATCGATCTGCGCGGGATTGTGACGTCCCAGTCGAGGCGGGTAAGCGCCGCAGCAGCGATATCATCGTCGTCCCGCTGCTCATCGACGGGCAAACGCACTACGAGCTCCTGCGCAACCGCGCGCACGCCCTTGACTCGGCGCGCGGCAAGCTCGGCGGCATGCTTTTGCGCATAGTCTTCCACATGACCGGTCAGCATCACAACGCCGTCAGCAGCGGTCACGCCGACATGGCCCGCCTCAAGCCTCGGCTCCCAGCGCAGTTCATCCAATACGGCTTCCTGTAGACGGCGATCGCTTGACATATGCAACTCCCACTTTAATCGGTGTCTACCCGCACCATGTGACATTCTCGTGAGAGTCGCGCCGGAGCGAGCCTATCTCCTACCTATTCCCGTGCTAGAGCGGCTTCGGCCCGCTCCAGTTGGGGCGCGTCCGCAACCTGCCGTCGGGACGGCGGTGGAGATCGATGCCGCTACCCTGTTCGGGCGTGAAGATCATTGGGCGAACCACCGTTTCATAGGCCGTTGACGCTCCGAAGAACTTTTGCGGACCGTGCCAAGCTTGACCCTCCGCAATCTTCATTCGGTAGAACCCTGGGGGAACCGCAATCGTCGTGCGGTCATTCTTGCGAACATAGACCGATAGTACATGGCGTCCGCTTCGAGGTTCGAAGAGTTGGACGACAGCATGGGCATCGGCGGTGACCACTGTCATGCGCGAGGTCGCCCCGGCGGCATTGAGCGAAGCCCTGACCGTGACACTGCCGGTTTCCGGAAATGGCAGCACCGCGTCACTGTTGGGCAACCAGCCATCGCGTTTGATCGATTGGAAGGCGGGAATGGCGACCAGGAAAAGGCCGAGCACGAATGGCAGCCAACGTAGCGCGCTTCTTCCGCGGCTCGCATGGCGATAGCGCCCTCCTTGATAATCGAAGCCGCGATTGGCGGGGTCGAACCAGGCTCCCTCGACACGCCCTGCCCGGTCGTTCCACTTCACACCATGTCCCCGGTCGCGATAGCGCGCGCGCATATAGTCTCGATCGTCGAGTCCCATGGTGGCCCTCACGCGTGGGAGTTCGAGACGACGCCGCGCAGGTGGCCGACGGCTGCGAGCATGTCCGCGGCCGATGGCCGGGCCGACGGGGGAATGCGCACAGTTCGGTAACCCGCCTTTGCCGTCATGGCATCGCGTAGCCGGTCTTTGGCCCGGCTATGCGTATGATCGTCGACCTCGACCAGGGCGACAACCTTGCCGGTGGTCGGATCCTCGACCACGAAGTCGACGATTTTCTGGGAGAAGGCGTTCCGGTCCGCCGGATTGGACCGGCGGCCCGCCGAAGCCGATGCCTTCAGCAGCGCGCCCATCGCGACCTGGGCATGAATCCGGTACATGGGCAGCACCTGCTCGAGCGCTGCGAGCACGGCCCGTTCGCGACGGGTCATGAACGGCTTTGCCACCGGCGCCGGCGGACCGGACAGGGCCTGCAACCCACGCAGCAGTGCGGAGACGATCAGCACGCATCCCGCGAGAATGAGCACGGGCAGGAGCGTATCGATCAAACGTCCCGAAAAATTCAGTGTATCCATGATCGCCTCCCTCAGCTCCAAGCGTCGCGCCGGCCCTCGCCATTGTCGCGCATGTTGCGCCGATCGAGCGCGGAGCGGCGGATATTGAGCTCGACCTCATCGCCCTTGCGGGTGACGTGGACATCTTGCGGATCGAGGGTGTTGGCCCTCGCATAAGCTTCCGCTGCCCGCTCGCTGCCGAACTTGCCGGCCTGTTCGAATTCCCATCCCATTTGAGCACTCCTTCCAAATTGACCGCGGCCCGCTGCCGCCGGTTTCTCGTCAAAGATCGAGGCCAAGGCTCCGTTCGGGGAGCGGCGGCAGGGCATCGCCGCGCTCGGGCTTCAGCTCGGGCGGCGATTTGGGATCCCTCACAGGCGGCGCCGATGAGCCCCCTTTGGGCAAGGGCGGAAGATCGCCCGGCAGGTCCGGCAACTTCGAGAGATCGACGCCATCGATCGGACCGGGGTCGAATTTCTCGCGCGGCGCAGGCCCCTTTTTGCCGTTGATATCAAGCCGCCCGAGCGTTTCGAGCGCGGACGTCTTGTTGCCGGGATTCATGTCGAGCTGCCGCTCGAGCTTCTCCCGGTTATCGACGATCATGGTGAGCTCGTCGCGCACCCGGGTCACGCCGACATTGAAGAGACGCTGGTTGGCGAGGTTGCGCTCCTGGGCCGACATGACGGTGATCGCCTTGTCGCTGGTGATGCCCTGCGCCATATGCATGTTGAGGCTGTAGGCGAGATCCAGACGGGACAGCATCGGGTCGCCGAGATCGAGCGTCAGGCGGCTGCGATCCCCAGCTTCCACGGTCACCCCGGTCGGTCCGACGCTGACGACGCGGGCGAGCGCCGCGTTGTGAAGCCCGCGCGGCCTGTCGTTTGCTGTCCAGCGGATGCGATCGCCCTCGCGCAGCTGGAGATCCTTCTTTTCCGACAATTGAAGCCGTTCGCGCTGCTCGGTCGGCGACAGTTTCTGCGGATCGAAGCGGATCTTGCGGCGGCCATCGGCAAGTTCGACCTTGCCATTGGCGTGCACTTTGAGAACATCGTAGCGGCCTGCCGCCAGGCCGATGTCCCGTACTCCGCCGCGGCCGACCTCGAGCGTCTGGCCGGGCCGGTAGGTCGAGGCATAGCGCAGCTCCTCGCGCGTCATATTGACGCGTTCGTAAACCGTGAGATGGATGGCCGGTCCCTTGACCTTGCCCTCGGCCACCAGCCCATTCTGGATGCGCTGGTTGATGATGGCGCGGGCCGCGCGACCGGACGCGAACAGCGCGGTTTCATCGCGCTCGGCGGATGCAAGCGCCAGCCACATATCGGCTGCGGCCGCCGCCGGCTCGCTGGATTCGATCACGCGGTCGCCGAGCACCTTCAGCGCCTCTCCGGCTTTCCCGATATTGGCGAGCGCAGCGACCGTGCGCAGCTGATCTGTGCGCTGGCGAATATTCTCATCCATCCGCGCCATGGTGCCGCCGCCTGCCTGGATCATGGCGAAGGCCTTGCCGGCATCGATCGAAGAAAGCTGCTGACGATCGCCAACGAGCACCAGCTTGTCGATCCCAAGCGCGTCGCTGATCTGGTGCAGCTTGAGCATGTCCTCGCTCGACACCATGGAGGTCTCGTCCACCAGCAGCATGGTGCCGCCAAGCCGTCCACGCGCCGCCTCGTGAGCTGGCGTATCGCGTTCGGCGATGAAGCGTTCATGCGCCATCACGAACGAGGCAATGGTTTGCGCCTTTATGCCCGCGCCTTCGCTAAGATCGGCGACCATCTTGTTCTGGAAGGCAAGGCCGATGATCGACCGATCTTCGGCCTCCGCGACCCGGGCGACTGCCTGCAGCATGGTCGATTTGCCGGCGCCGGCCACACCCTGGATCGAAATCGTCCGGTCACTCGAGGACAGGATCATGGTAGCGGCGGCCAGCTGTCCCGGATTGAGCGGTCGGGCAGCGGCGTCCTGCAGGCGTGCGGGAGCGGTATCGGCCGGCACGATCGGGGTGGCGAGGCCTCTGCCTGCATCTATCGCAGACAGGATTTTCTCTTCGGTTCGCAGCGCCTCGGGGGTCGTCATCATGCGCCCGGTCCGGTCGGCGGCGCTGGCCACGCCGGGGATGAGCTGCCGGTTCTGGACAAGCTGACCGATGCGCTTTTCGATGCCGTCGATTGTGACATCTTTCAGCCCCAGATCGAGCGCGGTCTTGGCGACGAGGTGAGCGGGATAGGCAGCTTCACGCTCGGAAAGGATGCGGACGGCGGAAGCGACGGCAAGCTGCGTGCGCGCTTCGGCTGGCGCTTTGACCACGCGAGCGAGCGCATTGTCGACGAGCGGGTCGCGGGGTCGCAGCACGCTTCCCAGCCGCTCGCGCGTCGCGTCGATCGTGGCCGCGATTGCGCGGTAGCCGCGCTCGATCGCGCTTGGCGAATGCGTCAGTCCTGTCCGGGCTTGCGCGGCCAGAACGAGGTCCTTGCCGTCAAAACCAAGCGCGCCGGCACGATCGATCCAGTCCTGCCGGAGCGCCGCGCGATCTTCCACCCCAAGCTTGGGATCGCGTGATCGCGTGGTGATTTCGCGCAGCCCCTCGGGCGAGGTGATGCCGAGCCTGGTTGCCCGCTCCAATATCTCTTCGCGACGCTGGCTGAACTCGGCGGTGACCGCTTTGGGAACGCCGGCAATCTCGAACGTGCCGTGCTTACCCTTGAGATCGAGCGTGTACCCCAGCTTCTCGAGTTCGACGCGCAGATGTGCATGATAGATCGAACCGATGATGCTGTTGTGGCTCCAGATCTTGTCGGCATGAAGCGCCCGCCATTTGCCGTCGGGCATGCGGGTCAGGTTGGCGATCACGGCGTGGATATGCGCTTGCGGGTCGAGTGCCCGACTGGTGTCGTGCTGGAAGAGCGCATAGACGAGGTTGCCGGTCTGGACGGGAACCTTGCGTCCTTCGACGTCGCGCCGGCCTTCGGCGAGGTTGGCTTCCACCCAATTCATCGTCTTCTGCACAGCGGTCAAGTTCGCGCCGAGCACCCGCTTGTCGCCGGCGACATAGGCCATCACCGAGGCTGACTTGGGCATCGAGAAAGTGAGGTCGACGCCGGCGCGACGGTTCTCGACCTGGGCGACCGCTTCGCCGCTAGGAAGGACCCCATTGAGGACGCCTTCGAAGGCGTCTTTCGAAACCTCGCCGGAGAGGCCAAGCTCCTCGGCGCCGTCCCCTGCCCATGCGGTGATTTCGGACGCGCCTTCGACCGTATAATAGTCGTCCTTCGCAAAATAGTTCGCGGCACCCGAGGCGGAACGGACGGCGGCCACCGACAGCATGGATCAGATCCCCATGTCCATGTCATCGGAGCCGCGGCCAGGATGGAACGCCTGGCGCAATTCGACGAGCGTCAGATCTTCGACCTGTGGCGCCCGCGCGGGCTCTGCGCGGCCGTCGCGATCACGCGGCGCGGTCGGCTGCTCTCCCTCGGCGGCACGTTCGCCCTGCGCCCTGTCGGCGGCATGGACAGGGGGCGTGGACACGGCATCGGCGTCCGCCGCCCGCGCGTTGTCGCGCCGCGCGGCGTCTGTTTCCTCCTCGACCTCTGCGGAAAGGATATTTGGACTTGTAACGGTTTTGTGCCGGTCACCTATCTCATTATGCCACCTTGGCTTCGAACGCGAGTGGGCTGATGCCG